>CBIHOQ010000002.1:0-267731 GCA_966212065.1 uncultured Burkholderiaceae bacterium | reverse complement strand
GCGGCAAGCAAGCGGCAAGCAAGCGGCAAGCAAGCGGCAAGCAAGCGGCAAGCAAGCGGCAAGCAATTAACGATTAGCGACGATACGGCAGCGCGCGATCCTTCACTCTTCGTCGTCGCTCCAAGGAATCTCGACGTCGCTGAGAAAAGCGACCGTCGCGAACGGGCGCGCCTCGTGCCGGCCGATTTTGCCGTCGGCGCGTTGCCATTCGACGCGAAACACGACAGACGGCGTATCCGCCAGCAGCCAGACCTTGCGGATCTCGTCCGGATCCGCTTCTTCCACCGGGCCGTCGAGCGAAATCAGCAGCGTTTGAGGCCAGATACCGGCATCGGGATCATAGATGCGGTCGCCGTCGGGGATCGCCGTGAACGCTTCCACGCCGATCGTCGCGCATGCATCGACGACCATCTTGCCGAGCGCGTGCAGGACTGTTGTCGCTCGCACTGAATTCGCTTGCCGGATCGCGAGATCGCCGCGTGTCAGTGCCTGTTCGAGTTTAGGGTGGGTCTTGTGTGTGCCCATGATGATGTCGTGACGTGCTCGATTCTCGGATTGTTCGTCGCCGGCGCACCATTGGCGCGCCGCCCAATTGACGAATCGTACCACTGCGATGCATCAGCCGATGTCGCCGGCTGTTGGCGCAACGAAGATGCCCGCTCGACGCTAGCGGCGCGTATCGTCAGATGCGTCCGATGGCCGTCTTGAATGGAGCAGCACATAGCGTGCGGCGGCGAGCCGATTTCGCCCATTTGCCCAGGCCGCTTCCGTGTAGGTACGCTCCTGCCCGAATGAAGCGAGGATATCGCGATACTGCGCGACGGTGGGCACGTGGTACGCCTGTTGGCCGGGCCGGAAGTGAATCGCGCCGGGCAGCGGCCCCATATTGACACCGCCTGAATACGAAGCGTCGTTGCGTTCGCGCCATTCATCGTGCGCGCCGTGCTGGATCGGCGAGTGCGGCAGGACGCCGAAGTCCTTCGGCGTTATCGGCGTGCCATGTTCGAGTAAGCTCGCCTCGTGCAGCCCCGTCGCGACGAGGTCGGCATTGAAAAGCGGCACGAACGTCGCGGCATCGACGCGCTCGGCGCGGTTGGGCGCGATGCGGCGGTAGACGCCGTGAATATCGATATCGCCATAAAAGAAGTTGCCCGCGCCGTCACGCACGCCCAGCACGCCTTGGCCTAACGCGCGCAGCCGCAGGCCCTCGTTGGCCAGTACGCGCAGGCCATAGGGCGTGCCCGCCCGATCGGCGCGACTGATATCTGCTAAATCGCGTTGCGCCTTGTCGGCCTCCTTTTGCTCGTAGAGCACCAGCCCTGGAAATTTATTCTTGCTCGTCTTTTGATAGACCCCGGCAGGCTTGGGACGCAGCCCGGGACGGCCGATGTTCGCGACGCGGGAAATGTGGCCGGTTCGCACGAAGATGTCGTATCGATACCGATCGGCGAGCTTTTGAAACGTGTGCTTCTCGTGCGGATGTAAGCCCAGGGATTCGAACTGGCTGTCTTTGGTTAAAACGCCATGGTTCGGATAGGGACTGCGCACTTCATAGCTGCCGCATCGACGGAGCAGGCCGACGAGCGTGCGTAGCACGGCGCGCAGCGGCGAACAGCCCACGGACGCGTGGTGCCGCGGCCTTCGCCGCTTAGCGCCGTGTTGCGATGGGGTCGCCGACTGTGGCATCGGGCCTCCTCGATGCAATGTGTTGCTTTGCGCGGCGTTCCCGATTCGGCCTGTGCCATCGGGCCCGCAACGGAAACCATGGCCAATCCTGTGACAGTAGCGCAATGCAGGACGCTAACCAACAATCTCCCGTGAAGGGCAAAGACAAAGCAAAAAGCCCAGTCCGAAGAACTGGGCTTTTTGCGAAATTTCCCTTGGGGTGGACTTTCTCTTGAGCAGCGGTGCATCCGGCCGGGTTCAGCCCTCGCGCTTGGGGTTGGCGCGCTGTCCTATATTTTTCGCGGCAAGGTCAACGGCGCGACGGTGCGGATCACAATCGGCTCGCCTGAGCGACCCCGCGCCGGGCTATCGAGACGGCTTGTACCCGGATAAAGGAAGAGCGAACGATGATTAGCCTTGCAACCCTGAAGAAGCGCTTGCTGGCGGACCCGTCTACCCAGGCCGAGTACGAGAGGCAGGCGCCGGAATTTGCCGTGGCGCGCGAACTCATCGCCGCGCGCGTGCGTGCTGGACTGACTCAGGAACAGGTGGCCGAAAGGATGCAGACGACGCAATCGACCATCGCACGCATGGAGAGTGGCCGCACGATGCCGTCGCTGCGCACGTTGTCCCGCTACGCCGAAGCGACAGGAAGCCGCGCGGTGGTGCGCCTTGAGGCTACCAAGTAGTAGGCCGCCGCCCTGACGGTATCCGACAGAAGCGGCGGAAACAGGTGCGCCAACACCCGCCCCGCCTAACCACAGTTACAACGAATCCACAAAGCAAAAAGCCCAGTCACATTGACTGGGCTTTTTGCTTGATTCTTTTGGGGTGGCTGATGGGGCTCGAACCCACGACAACAGGAATCACAATCCTGGACTCTACCAACTGAGCTACAGCCACCACTGACACCGCGGGTTACCGCGTGCTCTTGCGCCGACACTGCCAACGAAGAAGCGAGATTATACGAATAGAAACGCGGCTTGCCAAGCCCCTCAACCAATAATTTCCGACGGTTCACGCAGATGACTGCGCGCTTCGTCGAAAATCGACAAGTCGCCGCGAGCGAGCCGCTTGTTGTCCGACAGCACCCGGCGCCAACCGCGTGCCCCGGCCGCGCCGCGATAGAGCCCCAGCGCATGGCGAGTGACGGCGCCGAGAAACGTGCCCCGCGCAAGCTCTCTCGCGCAATATTCGATGAGCGCCGCCTCTACCTCTTCCCGCGTCTTCGCCGGATCGCCGCCGTAAAAGCGCGCATCGACATCGGCCAGCACGAACGGGTTGTGATACGCCTCGCGGCCGAGCATCGCGCCGTCGATGTGCTGCAGATGCGTCTCGACCTCGTCGAGCGTCTTGATACCGCCGTTGATGATGATTTCGAGCGCGGGAAAATCGCGCTTGAGCCGATAGGCATAGTCGTACTTCAGCGGCGGAATCTCGCGATTTTCCTTCGGCGACAAGCCCTTCAAGATCGCATTGCGGGCATGCACGATGAAGACTTCGCAGCCGGCCTCGGCAATCGTCCCGACAAAATCGCGCACGAACGCATAGTCTTCGACGGTATCGACGCCAATCCGATGTTTGACAGTCACAGGCACCGAAACGGCGTCGCGCATCGCCCGTACGCAATCGGCGACGAGCCGCGGCTCGTTCATGAGGCACGCGCCGAACGCCCCGCGCTGCACACGCTCGGACGGGCAGCCGCAATTGAGATTGATCTCGTCGTAACCCCATTGCTCGCCGAGCTTGGCCGCGCGCGCGAGATCGTCGGGTTCGCTACCGCCCAACTGCAGCGCGACGGGCGCTTCGTCAGCAGTGAACGCGAGATGGCGCGCGACGTCGCCATATAGCAGCGCGCCCGTCGTCACCATCTCGGTATAGAGCCACGTATGGCGCGAGATGAGGCGATGAAAGTAGCGGCAGTGGCGATCGGTCCAGTCCATCATGGGGGCCACCGATACTCGGCGCGGACTGGGTTGGGGGCGTGGCGACATGGCAGAGGGGGCAAACGGCAAGTCAGCAATTTTACCGCATCGACAGCATCGCGCGCCCTGCGCTGCTCGCTCGTGCCGTACCGTAACGTGCCGCGCCAGCACTGCAGCGCACCGCTGCGTCGACCGGACCGCGCACGGGCAATGTCCGCGGATAGAATGGAGGCCGCGCAAAAACCCGCGGCGCGCCAAACCGGTGCCGCACCTGCAACAAGACAAGGGAGCTTCGATCAATGAGCGGCGGATTGACCCGTCAGTGCGTCACCGAGCGCCTGCTTCTCGTTTTGCTGCTGTCCATGCTGGCCGGCTGCAGCACCTGGTTCGCGCCGCCGGCCCCGCAGCCCGAGCAGCCTGCTCCCGAGCCCTCGGCGGTCGAAGAGACGCCGCCCGAGGCCGCGTCCGAAGCGCAGGCGTCGGCCCCCGTCGTCGCCACGCCGCCGCACGAAGCGCCGGAGCCCAAGCACGTCGCGCCCAAGCCCGCTTACCGGCCGCCGGCGAAGCCCCGCCCCGCCCCGCCGCCCGCGCAAACGCCGGCCCCCGCGCCCCCGCCGTTGATTTCGACGCGCGCGCTTTCGGCCGGCGACACGCACGGTTTGCTGGACGCGCGCGTGCAGCGCCCCGACGGCAAGGCCATCGGCCGCGCCATCGACATGTTCGTCGATGCGGCCGGCAAGCCGCGCGAAATGCTCGTCAATCTGGCCGGCTTCATGGGGATCGGCGACCGCAAGATGCGCTTTCCCTGGACGGACTTCAAATTCAACGCCGCCCAAATAAAAGCGCCCATCACGCTTTCGATTCCGCCGGGCGAGCCGCCCGCGGCGGCTTCGTCCAAGCCCAAGGACAAAGCCGCCGGTAAAACGGCCGGAGCAGGCGCCAACGATGCACACCTGCTCCGCATGATCGATGCGATAGCCCAACGCGGCAACGGGGAGCGCGTCGGCCGCGTCATCGACGTCCTAATCGACAACCGCGGAGAGCCGCAAGCGGCCATCGTCGACGTTGGCAGCCTCATCCACGAGCGGCGCAGCATCGCGGCCGACTGGTCGGCGCTGCGCTTTGTGACGAAGGACGATGGGCTCTCGCTGCAAACCGATCTATCCGATGCTCAGGTCAACGCGGCGCCACCGTATGTCCCGAATCAACCGGTAAAGGCTGTCGCACCAGCGCAGGCCAATCTGGCCAATCCGGCGGCTTCCGACGCTCATCCAACACGGTAACGAACGCGCAGATGGCCATTTCACGAAGTCTTCGCGCGCTCGACTGGCTCAACTTCTTTCTCGCCAATGTGCAGACGGGGTTCGGACCATTCATCGCGTCGTATCTGACCGCCAACAAGTGGACGCAGGGCGAGATCGGTGTCGCCTTAAGCGTCGGCACCGCCACGGCGATGCTGAGCCAGGTGCCGGCCGGCGCGCTCATCGATGCGCTGCGCAACAAGAAAGCCGCCGGTGCGGCCGCGATCCTCGCGATCGCCGCTTGCGCGCTGCTGCTCGCGGCCAGCCCCACGCTGCTGCCGGTGCTCGCAGCCGAACTCTTTCACGGGTTCGCGAGTTGTATGCTGACGCCGGCGATCGCGGCCATTTCGTTCGCGCTGGTCGGCCGCCGCGCGCTAGGCGACCGGCTCGGCCGCAATGCACGGTTCGCCTCGATCGGCAGCGCCTTCGCCGCCGCGGCAATGGGTGCGTTCGGCGAATATTCGTCCGCCCGCGCGGTATTCTGGCTGACCGCCGCACTGTCGGTGCCCGCCCTGATCGCTTTGTCGATGATCGAGCATACGGGCCGCGCCGCGGCCAATGCGATGCGAGATCTCGGCACATCGGGAGAGATGGGCACCGGCTCGCCGGCAGCGGCAGCGCTCGAACCCGAACATCGCGAAGGCATCGGCTCGCTGCTGCGCGATCGACGCGTGCTCATCTTCGCCGCCTGCATTGCGCTCTTTCACCTCTCGAATGCGGCGATGCTCAATCTGGCAGCCGGCGAAGTCACAGCGCATATGAGCGACAACGTTCAGCTCGTCATTGCGGCCTGCATCATCGTGCCGCAAATGGTCGTCGCCGCGCTTTCGCCGTGGGTCGGGCGCTCGGCCGAACGCTGGGGGCGGCGGCCGTTGCTGCTGTTCGGATTTGCGGCGTTGCCCCTGCGCGCGCTGCTGTTCGCGGGCGTCTCGAGCCCTTATCTGCTCGTACCGGTGCAGTTGCTCGACGGCATCAGCGCTGCTGTGTTCGGCGTCATGATGCCGCTCATTGCGGCCGACGTCGCAGGCGGCAAGGGGCATTACAACCTGTGCATCGGGCTATTCGGGCTGACGGCCGGGATCGGGGCGACGCTGAGCACGCTCGCGGCCGGCTTCGTCTCCGATCACTTCGGCAACACGGTCAGCTTCATGGGGCTTGCGGTAGCCGGCGCGCTTGCGGTACTGCTCGTCTGGGCCGCGCTACCCGAGACGCGCGACGCCGACGAAGCGCGCCCGGGGGCGCTTCCAAGCCCCGAGGTATGAACGATGAACGCGGAGCACGTCAGCGCAGCAACCGACGCCTGAACAGCGCCGCGCAGACGAAGAACGGCACGATCGCGTAAGCGGTCAGCACGGCCACGTGCACAACGACATTCGCGGCCGGGCGTCCCAGCATGGCCGCGCGGATCAGTTCGACCGCATGTGCGAGGGGCAAGACCATCGCCGCATGGCGCACGGCGCCAGGCAACTGCTTCAGCGGAAAAAAGACGCCCGACAGCAGCAGCATCGGCGTGAGCACGAGCGTCTGATAGAACATGAAGAAATCGTACGAGGGGGCGAGCGCCGTCACGATCATCGCGAGACTCGCGAATGCAAGGCCGGCTAGCGCGATGACCGGCAGCGCAAACAGCATGGACGGAAACTGCGCATAGCCGAGCACGCCCGCGACCAGCATGATCGCCGCGCCCGACAACACCGCTTTGCTCGCCGCCCAGGCGATTTCCCCGACGACCACGTCGCCGAGCGTGAGCGGCGTGTGCATGATCGCCTCCCAAGTGCGCTGCACGTGCATGCGGGAGAACGCCGAATACATCGACTCGAACGTGGCCGACATCATGACGCTCGAGCCGACCGTGCCGGCCGCCAAAAACGCGATGTACGAGACGCCGTCGACGTGCCCTACCATCAGGCCGAGTCCTAAGCCCAGCCCGAACAGGTAGATCATCGGATCGGCCAGATTGCCGATCATCGAAGCGGCCGCCAACTTGCGCCACACGAGATAGTTGCGGCGCCAAACGGCGATCCAATTCGTCGCATTGGCAGGCAGCGCAAGCCCCAATCGGCTCGCGCGGCCAACGTGTGCGGCACGGTGCGCGCGCGCGTCGGTGCGGTAAGGGGGAGCATCCATTTGCGGTTCTCTGTGCTGTTCTCTTCAAACGTTCAGTGCGGATCGGTCCTGCGGATCAGTCCTGCATCTCGCGCCCCGTCAGCCTCAAAAACACGTCCTCGAGATTGGCTGGCCGATGCACGTATCGCAGGCCCGTCCGCCCCGCGAGCCGCGCGTTGACCGGCGCGGCGTCGTGCACGTAGCAAAACAGCGTTTCGCCGCTGATCTCGGTGCGCGCGGCGAACGGCGCAAGCTCGTCGCGCAGCGCCGACGGAGCGCTGCCGTACACCTCGATGACGTCGCAGCCGATCTCGCTGGCCACCAGTTCGCTCGGTGCGCCTTCGGCGATCTTGCGTCCTTCCTCGATGATGCAAAGCCGATGGCAAAGGCGTTCGGCTTCTTCCATGAAATGCGTCGTGAGCAAGATCGTCTTGCCGCGGGTAAGCAGCGAGCGCAGCCGGTCCCAAATCAAGTGGCGCGCTTGCGGATCGAGCCCGGTCGTCGGCTCGTCGAGGATGAGCACGTCCGGGTTGTTGATGAGCGCGCGGGCCAGCGTGAGCCGCCGCCTCATGCCCCCGGAAAGCTCACCGACGCGTGCGTCCGCTTTGGCTTCAAGCCGCGCGAATTCCAGCAATTCCGGCACCATGGCCCGGGTCTTGCTCGCAGATAACCCGAAGTAGCGCCCGAAGACGAGTAGATTCTCCCGTACGCTGAAGTCAGGGTCGAGATTATCGAACTGCGGCACGACGCCCACCCGTTGACGTGCGAAGCGCGCGCCCGATGGGATGGTTTGTCCGCATAGCGAGATTTCGCCGGCGTCGGGCTCCGCGAGGCCAAGCAGCATCTTCAGGGTCGTGGTCTTGCCCGCGCCATTAGGCCCAAGCAGGCCAAAGCATTCGCCGGCACGGACGTGAAACGACAACTCGTCGACGACGGTGTGATCGCCAAAGCACTTGACCACGTTGCGAAATTCGATGGTGTTGTTGAACATGAAGACGGAGCAATGAGCGGGACCGCACGAGTGATAGGCTGACGGTGCCTCATTCTATTGCATCGGGCTCGAAGCCTTGGGCCGGCTGCGCGCACTTCGCTGGTGCGGTGCAGCGACGAATGCGGACGCCGCGGCGGTGCATACGCAGCGACGAACGAGAGCTAGGCGTTTTCCTAGTCTTGCAAGACTAATTGCGTCGCACCATGATAAAAGCGACGAACCGCGATCGACGCGGGCTGGAGGTCAACATGGCAAGCTACAAAAAAATCCTGTTGTGCTACGACGGCACGCGTGAAGGACGCAAGGCGCTGCGCTGCGGCGCCGACCTCGCACTCGACCTCAAGGCGGAAACGCACCTGCTGTCCGTCGTCGATATGCGCACAAGCATCGCGCAAAGCGCAGGGCTATTGACGGACGTCGCATGCGGCCGTTTCGAGGACGCGGCGCGCGAGATTCTGCAAGAGGGCGTGGACTGGCTCACCGAGCGCGGTGTGATGGCGCACGGCCACTTCGCGTTCGGCCATCCGATCGACGAGATCGCCAATCTGGCCGAAGAACTGAAAGTCGATCTTGTCGTCGTCGGTCATCGCTCCCGCAGCGGGCTATCGCGATGGTGGATGGGCTCGGGCAATACGCCGCTTCTCGACCGCGTCTCATGCAGTATTCTCGTGGCCGTTTCGACGGCGCATGAGCAGGAGATCAGCATGCATTCACACGCAACGGCTGCCGACCAGGATACGACCGGCTAGGCCGACCGGAGCCGAACCAGGCGTCAACTGCGACGGACCTTAAGTTCGCTCGCATTCGCTCCGCCCGTGCATGGCGTGCATGGCGTGCGTGGTCTCGGATCGTACCGGCCGAAGCGGCCGGTGTCCGCTCAGCCGGCCAGGTGACGCAGGGGATGCGTATCCGGCGTCCACGGGCTCACGAACATGTGCTCCACTTCGGCGCGCGTCACGTCTTCGATACGAGCGATGCGCCATATAGGGCGATTGTCCTTGTCGACGATACGCGCGCGCACGCCTTCTATGACATCTCCATGATCGAAGATCGACCGCGTGAGATCGAGGTCGCGCCGTAGGCAATCGGACATCGGCCCCTCCGCCCGCGCGACGACTTCGAGCGAAACCGCCATCGACAGCGGGGAGCGTTCGCGCATGACGCGGATCGTGTCTTGTGCCCACTCGCGCACGCCAGCCTCGCGCTCGGCCTCGAGCGACGCGACGATGCCCGCGGCGTCGGGTTGAGCGAAATGCCGGTCGATCCACGGCCGAATCGCCGCGAGCGAAAGCGCTTGCGGATGGCCGCCCTCGCCCGTCGCGTCGGCGCGTTGCACAGCCGGCGCCGCTCGGCTTACGAAGCGCTCGACACACGCCAGCACGTCGCGCGACTCGGTTAGCTGTGCCTCACGGAGCGCATCGAGCAGCGACGGAATCGTCGAGGTATCGAGATAGGCATCGGCCAATCCGGCATAGAGCGCGTCGGCCGCATCGATCGTCGCCCCGGTCACGGCCAAATAGCGCCCGATTGCGCCTGGCGTGCGCGCGAGAAACCATCCGGAGCCGACGTCGGGAAACAAGCCGATCCGCGTTTCCGGCATCGCCATCTTCGTCGTCTCCGCGACGATGCGCAGCCCTCCCGTGCGATGCGCGCCCTGCGAGATACCCATACCGCCCCCCATTACGACGCCCGTCATGAGCGCGATATAGGGTTTGCCGTACGAGAAGATCGCATGATCGAGCGCGTATTCCTCGATGAAGAATGCATCGCGCGCGGCAACGTCGCCGCGGCGCCCCGCCTCGTAGAAGTAGCGAACGTCGCCGCCCGCGCAGAACGCGCGCGGATGCGCACTGCGCACGAGCACAGCCAACACGTTCGGATCATCGCGCCACGCGTCGAGCGCGGCATGTATCGCGCGAATCATTGAAAGAGAGAGCGCGTTCAGCGCTTGAGGGCGGTCGAGCTCGATAAAACCGATGCGGTTTTCGATATGTACGCGCACCTGGTCGCTTTCGACGAGCGCCGATTCAGGCAGGGACATGGGCGAAATGTAGATGAAGTAGGGAAACGCAAAAGGTAGCACGCACACGCGCCGCTCGCGAGGCATCGTCGTTCCGGTGCAGGCAGCGAGGTCCGCCGCGCCTTGCTCGCGTAATGCCCGCTAGTTCAGTTGCTCCGAGGATCATCTCCGTGGACCCGCACGGGCGCACCGTGCCGTCAGTGCGCCTGCATATTCGAGAAAAGATTAAGGACGACGACACCTGCCACGATCAGCGACAAGCCGGCTACCGCAGCAAGGTCAGGCACCTGACGATAGATCACCATCGCGACAAGCGTGATGAGGACGATGCCTACGCCGGACCAGATTGCGTAGACGATGCCCACCGGCATCGTCTTGAGGGTCATCGACAAGCAGTAAAACGCGAGCGCATAGCCCGCCACGACCACGAGCGAAGGCATGAGCCGAGTGAAGCTCTCTGACGCACGCAGCGCCGATGTGCCGACTACCTCGGCGACGATCGCCACCGCGAGCCAAACGTATCCGGTGCCGGTCATCGCTTAAACCTTGTCGAGCGCAAGATGGGCGAAATCGTGCCCGAGCTCGGCGCAGAGCGCTTCGACGATGAGCTCGTGATCCGCGCGCTGCGTGAGACCGGAAACGGTAATGGAACCGATCGCGCCCACGCCTGCAAGTGTCAGCGGAAACGAGCCGCCGGCCGCCGCATACTCGGCAGCGGGCAGCCCATATTTGTCCGCAAGCGTCGCGCTCGTTTGCTGCAAGCGCAGCGCGACCGCGTACGAGCTGCGCCGAAAATGCGCGACGACGTTGCTCTTGCGCCGCACCCAGGCGGCATTGTCGGGCGCCGTCCCGTCGAGCGCGCAGAAGAAGAGCGGCAGCCCGAATGTACGAACGTCGATGGCGACCGCGTGATTGCGCGCGACAGCCAGCTCGCGCAAGAACGCCCCGATCTTCCATGCGTGCGCGGCGTCGAATCGCGGAAAGACCAGTGCATGTTCCTGTTTGGCAACGGCTTGCAGATCGTGATCGACATTCATAGGCGACAAAAGAAAGAATCGAAAAATAGGTGGCTGGAAAGGCAATGAGCGACGCGGCGCCGGGTAGGCCAAGCGCACGAAACGCGGCGGCACGGCCCACCGACGAGAACCGGGGGGCCGTCGGCAGGCGATTCGAAACGATTCTAGCGCACGCGCAACGGCGGGCGCGTACGCAAACACGCCAACTGTTTGGCGCGCTTGTCCGATTTCAGTTGCACAGCGTCATGGTTTCCCCCATAATCTCTTCTTTCGACGGACGCGGGGTGGAGCAGTCTGGCAGCTCGTCGGGCTCATAACCCGAAGGTCGTAGGTTCAAATCCTACCCCCGCAACCCAATGCCGAATAAAGAAAGCAAAGCAAAAAAAGCAAAGCGCCAAATAAGTGTCATTGCCGAATGGAAGCATCAGCAATGAGATGAAGACGGAAAGCCGCTGTTGAAGAAAGCTTGTTCTCGCGCTGCGAGCGATCGGCCGATCAGCATCGCAAGAACATCGAAGCCCGGTCCCACGACCGGGCTTTTTGTTTTCCGTCTGTTTTCCGTTTGTGTCTTGCGTAAGGCCGCCTACCTCGCGGCGATCCCACTTACCGGCATACCCCCTCGTATCAACCCTTTATGCATTCCGGTTTCCTATTGCACCCGATCGCCGTGCCTCATATCGTTGATCGCGCCGCATAAGTACGATAAGAAAAACTGAAACCCGAGCAGAAGCGAGCGGCCGAGCATGGCGGTAATGACCCCCGCTTGCCGGCCACCCAACGACATGTGATGGGAGACCCTAGTGAGCAGCACAATCGATTCGACCGGCCAGGCCGGTGCGCCCCTGTTTTTTTCGAAGCAAGCGACCGTCGCCGCCTCCGGGTTTTCGCGCTGGATGGTTCCCCCCGCCGCCCTCGCGGTGCACTTGTGCATCGGCCAGGCGTATGCATTTTCGGTGTTCAACGGGCCATTGACGAAAGTCATCGGCATCACCCAATCGGCACCCGGCGATTGGTCGCTCACCACCCTTGGCTGGATCTTCTCGCTAGCGATCGTCTTCCTCGGCCTGTCGGCCGCGTTCGCCGGAAAATGGCTCGAGCACGTCGGCCCGCGCCGTACGATGTTCACGGCCGCATGCTGCTTCGGCGGCGGCTTTTTGATCTCGGCGGCCGGCGTATGGCTGCATCAGATCGTGCTGCTCTATCTGGGCTACGGCGTGATCGGCGGTATCGGCCTTGGGCTCGGCTACGTCTCGCCCGTCTCGACGCTGATCCGCTGGTTCCCCGATCGCCGCGGCATGGCGACGGGCATGGCGATCATGGGCTTCGGCGGCGGAGCGATGATCGCGGCGCCGCTGTCGGTCGCATTGATGAACCACTTCAAGAGCGCAACGAGCGTCGGTGTGGCCGAAACCTTCATCGTGCTGGGCATCGCGTATTTCGTCTCGATGACGATCGGCGCCTTGACGATTCGCATCCCCGCCCCGAATTGGAAACCGGCCGGCTGGGTCGCGCCCGACACCTCGCACAAGATGATCACGCGCAATCACGTGCATATCGACCGCGCCTTGACGACGCCGCAGTTCTATCTCGTCTGGCTCGTGCTGTTCCTGAACGTGACGGCCGGCATCGGTATTCTCGGCCAGGCGTCCGTCATGATTCAGGAAAGCTTCAAGAATACGGTCACGCCGGCGGCAGCGGCCGGCTTCGTCGGTCTGTTGTCGCTGTTCAACATGGGCGGACGATTCGTCTGGGCCTCGTCCTCGGACAAGCTCGGCCGTAAGAACACTTACTCGGTGTTTTTTGTACTCGGCGCGGTGCTGTACTACTTCGTGCCGAGCTTCGCGACCTCGGGTAACATCGCCCTCTTCGTGCTGTCCTACTGCGTGATTCTGTCGATGTACGGCGGCGGCTTCTCTACCGTGCCGGCCTATCTGGCCGACCTATTCGGCACGGCGTTCGTCGGCGGCATCCACGGGCGCCTACTGACGGCGTGGGCCGCGGCGGGCGTGGCCGGTCCCGTCCTCGTGAACTACATCCGCGCCTATGAAGTGGCCCACGGCGTCGCCAAGGCCGACGCCTACACGATGACCGTCCATATCATGACCGCCCTGCTCGTCGTCGGCTTCGTCTGCAATCTGCTCGTCAAGCGCGTCGACGCGAAGCATCACATGAGCGACGCGCAACTCGCGGCAGAGCGCTAAAGCGCTAGGAGAAACCCCATGGAAAACGCCAAGCACACCACGCACCAAACGAGCACCGCTAGCCTCATTGTTTTTTGGACCTACGTTCTCATCCCATTATCGTGGGGCGTCGTCAATACGCTGGCTCAAGCCACGAAACTGTTCGGCTAAGCCAAGCGGCTCGCCGCATTCGCACCGAGCCGGGCCGCGCGCCCGGCTCTTTTTTGCACCGCGTGGCGCGCCGTCCGAACCTTCGGCGAAGCGCAGCGGGCGGCGCGCCCGGTGATACACTCGCATCACTCCTTTGCGCACGCTTCCTATGAAATTCTGCTCCATCTGCGGTCAAGCAGTCAGCTTACGCATCCCGCCCGGCGACAACCGGGAGCGGTTCGTCTGCGAGAGTTGCGGCACCGTGCATTATCAGAATCCCCGCAATGTCGTCGGCACCGTGCCTGTCTGGGAAGACAAGGTGCTGCTGTGCCGCCGCGCGATCGAGCCGCGCTACGGCTACTGGACGCTGCCGGCCGGCTTCATGGAGATGGGCGAGACGACGGCCGAGGCCGCTGCGCGAGAAACGCTGGAGGAAGCCGGTGCCCGCGTGGAAGTGCAACATCTGTTCTCGCTGCTGAACGTCCCGCACGTGCATCAAGTGCACTTGTTCTACCTCGCTCGCCTGCTCGATCCCGACATCGAGGCCGGCGAAGAGAGCCTCGAAGTGCGCTTGTTCGACGAAGGCGAAATCCCATGGGACGACATTGCGTTCCCCACGGTCGGACAAACGCTGCGCTTCTTTTTTGCCGACCGCTCGGCCGGCAGCTACGGGCTGCATACGGGCGACATCTTCCGCTCGCTGCGCGACGGCTGAGCGAGCCCAGGCGCTAGCATGGTCCCCTGGCTCGGCCCCGACGATCCTTTTCCGCCGGTCGAGCGCGCGCTCGGCCAAGCGAGCGGCGCGCCGGGCCTACTCGCTGCAAGCTCGGATCTGCTGCCGTGGCGGCTCGTCGACGCTTACCGTCAGGGCATTTTTCCTTGGTACTCCGACGGCCAACCCGTGCTGTGGTGGAGCCCCGATCCGCGCATGGTTCTCTTACCGCGCGAATTCAAGGTCTCGCCGTCTTTTCGGAAAACACTCAGGCGAGTACTGGACGATCCGCGCTGGGAAATCCGCGTCGACGCCGATTTCCCCGCCGTCATGCGCAGTTGCGCGCAGGCGCCTCGCCGCGACCAGCGCGGTACGTGGATCACGGCCGAGATCATCGATGCCTATGCGTCGCTGCACCGTGTCGGCAATGCGCACAGCGTCGAGACCTGGCTCGACGGCCAGCGCGTAGGCGGCCTTTACGGTGTATCGCTCGGCCGCATGTTCTTCGGCGAATCGATGTTCGCGCAAGTGAGCGACGCGTCGAAAATCGCGCTGGCCGCGCTCGTCGGACACCTTCGCCGTCACGAAGTAGAAATGATAGACTGCCAGCAGAATACGCCGCATTTGGCGTCCCTTGGCGGGCGCGAAATCGCGCGTAAGACGTTCGTCGCTCAGGTAAGCAACGCTGTCGCCGCGGCCTCCATTCCGTGGCGCTTCGATAAAACGGCGCTGCTCGAAGTGCTGCCGCATGCGGCGTAGAGAGACGCTCGCGCCGCTCGCCCATGATCGAAGCGGCCCGCAATAAACGAGGCATCGAGAGCCGCCCATGACTCACCCGAATGAGTTGCCGCTTTCACCGCTTTCCGCACTGCAGTTTTACGCGACCGCGCCGTATCCCTGCAGCTATCTGGAGGGCCGCATCGCCCGCTCGCAGGTCGCGACGCCTAGCCACCTCATCAATTCAGACGTCTATACGGAACTCGTCAAAGCCGGCTTCCGGCGCTCGGGCGTATTCACTTATCGGCCTTACTGCGAGGGCTGCCGCGCATGCGTGCCGGTGCGCGTGCCGGTGATGGCATTCAAGCCCAACCGCACGCAGCGGCGCATCTGGAAACGGCACGGGTCGCTCGTCGCGTCGGTCGCGCCGCTGCACTACGAAGAAGAGCATTACGCGCTCTACATGCGCTATCAGGCCGCGCGACATGCCGGCGGCGGCATGGACCGAGACAGCCGCGATCAATACGAACAGTTCCTTCTGCACAGCAGAATCAACTCGCGCCTCGTCGAATTCCGCGAGCCGGCCGATGCGCAGCACGATGCCGGAATGCTTCGCATGATCAGCATGATCGACATCCTCGGCGACGGCCTGTCGTCGGTCTATACCTTCTTCGAACCGAACGCGCCGCACGCGAGCTACGGCACGTACAACATCCTTTGGCAGATCGAGCAAGCGAGAAGCTTAGGGCTGCCGCACGTCTATCTCGGCTATTGGATTCGGGAGAGCGCGAAGATGGCCTACAAGGCCAATTTTCGGCCGCTCGAGGGGCTGATGGACGGGCGTTGGGCAGCGCTCGATGCGGCGGCGCCAGCGCCTTGATGCCGGCGCCGATCACGCTTGACGCGACCCGGTAGATACACGCCCGGCGTCGCACCGCCACGGCACTCCTCGTAGGTCCCTCGTAGGTCCCTCGTAGGTCCCTCGTAGACTCCTGGTAGACGTTTTGCGCCCCGGCCGGCCGGCTGGCAGGCCGAAGCCGTTAAAATAGCCGGTCTTCATTCTTCGCCCACCCCCGCCCAAGTGTTCAGTTCCCTCTACCCGCTCGTACGCGCCCGCCTCTTTCGGATGGACGCGGAAGACGCGCATCACCTCACGCTGAGCATGCTCGGCGCCGCCGGCCGTACCGGGCTCGCCCGCCTGCTCGGGCCGCACGTGCCCGATTTGCCGCGTACCGCGATGGGGATTGCCTTTCGCAACCCGGTCGGCCTCGCGGCCGGGCTCGACAAGGACGGAGCCTGCATCGACGGGCTCGCGGCGCTCGGCTTCGGCTTCATCGAAGTCGGCACCGTCACGCCGCGCGCACAGCCAGGCAACCCGCGACCGCGCCTCTTCCGGCTGCCCGAGGCCGGCGCGCTCGTCAACCGGATGGGCTTCAACAACGGCGGCGTCGACCAGTTCGTCAAGAATGTGCAGGCCGCGCGTTATCGCGGGCCGCTCGGCTTGAACATCGGCAAGAACGCCGATACGCCGATCGAGCGCGCAGCCGACGATTACTTGTATTGCCTCGAGCGCGTCTACCCGTTCGCGAGCTACGTAACGATCAATATCTCGTCGCCGAATACGAAGAACTTGCGGCAACTGCAAGGCGCGAACGAACTCGACGCGCTGATCGGCGCGCTCAAAGACAAACAGCAGCGCTTAGCCGATCTGCACGGCAAGCTGGTTCCGCTCGCGCTGAAGATCGCGCCCGATCTCGACGACGAACAGATCAAGGCGATCGCCGACACGCTGCTGCGCCACGGTATCGAAGGCGTCATCGCGACGAACACCACGCTCTCGCGAGCAGCCGTCATGGGCATGCGGCATGCGGATGAAACCGGCGGCCTTTCGGGCAAGCCTGTATTCGATGCATCGAATGCCGTCATCGCAAAACTGCGCGCCGAAGTGGGCGATGCCGTGGCGATCATCGGCGTGGGGGGGATTGCATCGGGCGACGACGCCGTGGCGAAGCTCGCAGCAGGCGCCTCGCTCGTGCAGGTGTATACGGGCTTCATCTATCGCGGGCCGGCGCTCGTCGGCGAATGCGTCGATGCGATCGCCCACCATGCGGCCCGCATATAGACATGAGCAAACGGTATTTTTAGCGCGATTGCCGTTTGGCTATCATGGCTTCACGCGCGAAAGCAAAACGGGGCGCTTGGGGCGAAACCGGACGCAATGCGCTACGCGATTCCGGCCAAGTTTTGCACGGGACACCTAAGCGCTAAAGCGCTTTTGGGTGTCGAAAAAGGAGATGAACACGATGAAAGTTGCAACGCTCAAAAAGATCCTCACGGCCGGCTTGATCGGCTTGACCTGCGTCGCCGCTACCGCGCACGCCGAAGACCTGCTCGACCAAGTGAAAGCGCGCGGTACGCTGCGCATCGGGCTCGAAGGGACGTTCCCGCCGTTCGATTCGAAAAACGCAAAGGGGGAGCTCGTCGGTTTCGACGTCGACATCGCCAAGGCCGTCGCGGCGAAGCTCGGCGTCAAGCCGGTATTCACAACCACCGAATGGAGCGGCATCATCGCCGGCTTGCAGGCGGGCAAGTTCGATGTGATCGTCAATCAAGTCGGTGCAACCGATGCGCGCAAGCAAGTGCTCGATTTTTCGACGCCTTATACCTATTCGGGAGCACAGCTGATTCAGCGCAAGGACGACACGCGCGATTTCAAGTCCCTCGACGACCTGAAGGGTAAAAAGCTGGGCGTCGGTCTGGGCACGAACTACGAACAGATGGCGAAATCGGTCCCCGGGATCGACGTCAAGACGTACCCCGGCGCATCCGAGTATTTGCGCGATCTCGCCTCGAAACGCCTAGACGCCGCGCTGAACGACAAGCTCATGCTGGCTTACTTGACGAAAAATTCGCCGTTGCCGCTAAAGGCTGGAGCGATCGTCGGCAGCGAGCCCCCCTCGGCGATTCCGTTCAAGAAAGGCAACCCGAAGTTCGAGAAGGCGATCGACGACGCCATTGCACAGCTTGACGCCGACGGCACGCTCAAGAAGATCTCCGACCAGTGGTTCGGCATCGACGTGACCAAACCCGCTGCCAAGTAACGATCGGCCGCACGGTTGGACCGTTGGACCGTTGGACGCACGAGGGCGGCATCGCGTAGATGCCGCCCTTCGCTTTTGCGGCCTCAGGGCGCCATACCGCCCCGCTAACGCACACGTGGTTTTCGTCGCGTATATCATGTGCGCTCGCGCACCGGGGGCCCCTATCGGAGAACGCCCGCTGTTGGACAACTCGTCAGGGCCCCTACTAACAACACGTCATGTCCACGACTACCCTGCTCGTTCAATCGATGCCCGTGCTCGCGCAGGGCGCTGTCCTGACGGTGAAGTTCGCCGTTCTCTCGATGATCTTCGGGCTCGTCGCCGCCATCATGCTGGCGTTGATGGGCATCAGCCACAGCAAGCCCCTCAATTGGATCGCCCGCGCGTACGTGAGCTTGATGCGCGGCACGCCGCTGCTCGTGCAGATCTTCGTCATTTATTACGGCTTGCCAAGCGTCGGGATTTCGCTCGATCCAACGCCGGCCGGCGTCATCGCGCTCTCCGCAAACGTCGCCGCTTATCTTTCCGAAAGCATGCGCGGCGCGATCAACGGCATCCATCGCGGTCAATGGCTCGCGGCTTATAGCCTCGGGCTCTCGCGCCGCCAAACGCTGCGCTACGTGATCGGTCCGCAAGCGCTGCGCATCGCCGTGCCAAGCCTCTCTAATAGCCTCATCAGCCTCATTAAGGACACGTCGCTCGTTTCGGTTATCACCGTAACCGAACTCTTGCGCAGCGCTCAGGAAATCATCGCGTCCACCTATCAACCGCTGCCGCTCTATCTCGCCGCAGCCGCGGTCTACTGGGTACTCTGCCAAGCGCTCGAGTGGGCGCAGCGTTGGTACGAACGTCGGCTCGCGTTGCCGACGCGGCATTGATGTAGGCCATATCGAGCGCATTGGGCGGCCGGCGCCCGGGTGTGCCCTCTTGCTCGCCGGCGCCGGACCTACTCGCTAGGAAACTTAAGGCCTAACGCGGCGCGGGCCGCGTCGGTCATCGAGACCATCTGCTGCGACTTCGCGTGGGTCATGATCGGGCTTTCCAATGCGCCCGAACGGATCAGCTCGCAAAAGTGCGCCGTCTCGTAGTTGAGTCCACCCCCTTCGAAAGGCTCGTCTAGCTCGGTCACGCGGCCGTCCGCATAGCGGATCGTCGCACTCGCGGGATTCCACCATTTGTCGTGGATCGTGACATGGCCGAGGGGCCCCGCGAGCAGCGCATCGCCGCTGCCGTGCAGATCGAGCGCGCAAAAAAGCTGCGCGATGCCGGCCTCATGCCGGCTATGCACACTCGCGAATGTATCGACGCCCGACGAGCCGAGCCGCCCGAACGTCTGTACGTCCAACGGTGCGCCGAGCCAATCGACGGCGAGAAACATCTCGTAGATACCGATGTTGAGGAGCGCACCACCCCCTTGTGCCAACGAGAACGAAGGATGATCGGGCGGCACGCCGGCCGCCGCGCAGCCGGCGCGTACAAGGCCGATCGGCCCAAGCGGCTCGGCCAAAAGTTGCGCGCGCAACTTGCGGTAAAGCGGAAAGAACGGCGGCTTCATCGCTTCCATAAACAGACGCCGCGATGCGCGGGCCGTCTCTAGAATGGCTTCGAGTTCGCGTAGGTTCAAAGCCGCGGGCTTTTCGCAGAGCACGTGCTTGCCGGCCGCGAGCGCCGCGCGGGCGTAATCTGCGTGACTGTCGTTGAGCGTCGCGATATAGACCGCATCGACGTCGCTGGCCAGAACGTCCTCAAAACGCGCACAAGCTTGGCCGCCGAATCGCCGCACGAAGGCGTCCACGCTTTCGGCTCTGCGCGACCAGATGCGTGCGATTCGCGCTTCTCGCACATGCGCCAGGCCCTCAGCGAATCGGCCTGCGATATGCCCCGTCCCTACGATGCCCCAGTTGATCGTCCCACCGTTATCCATCGTCGCACCTCTCTTTTATCGCATCGCGCCATGCATGGTATTGCTTCATCCGCCTCGGCATTGCCGATGTGCTCGCGTGATAAGACGTGCCACGCCGCGACGCGTTCCGCCACGACAAATATTCGTTTGATGAAAGTCGAAAGTCGAATAAGAATTTGCGCTAAATGAAAAGACCGGCGCAGTAATGCCGCCGGCCTTTCATTCTATACATGGTTTTCTAGCGGCGAGTGGGCATCTCCACCGCGAATTCGCGGCTGATTTCATCAGCGGCGAATTCGATCACTGCCACCGCTGCCGCTTCGGCCTCTTTGGGATCGCGACGCTCGATAGCTTCAACAAGCCGCTCATGCGTGCGCACCGATATCTCCCACGCGCCGGGCTTTTCGCTCAGCATTGGATGCGTGGCCGATAGCGCACCGCGAATGATGGCCGCCATCTGTTGAAAAAACTGATTGCCGCTCGCGTGAACGATGCGCGTATGCAACATTTCTTCGGCGCCTCGATAGCCGGCGTCGCCTGGGGCAAGAGTTTTAAACACTTCAAAAGCTTCGCGAATGACCGCCACCTCCGACACGCTGGCCCGCGAAGCTGCCTGCGCCGCCGCGCGCGGCTCGATCACCATTCGGAACTCAATCACATCGCGCATGAACTGCGGATCGGGTTTCGCGCGAAAACGCCAATTGACGACGTCTTCGTCGATCATGCGCCAATCGCGCATCGGCCGGATGCGCGTGCCCACCTTCGGCCGCACGTCGAGCATATCCCGCGCAAGCAGCATCGAAAGCGCTTCGCGCATGACCGTCCGGCTCACGTCGAACTCTTTCGACAATACGTCCTGCGGCGGCAGAATCGCGCCGTATTTCTCTTCAACGATGCCGCTGACGAGCCCGTCCATCACCTTGCTCACTAGCGAACGATCTTTGCCCTGCTCCATACCCCCCCCGATGCGCCGTCCGACGCTTCTTTGCCTTGTTTCATTGCGCACCTCCCGCCAAACCGTGGCAGCTAAGCAATACGGTGCTTGGTTCTGTGGCGGCGCGCCATTGGGACACGCCTGAACAGGGTTATCCCGCTGACGAATCGGTGCCCGCGGCACGCGCTTCGTCGTCACATCGGGCCATCGCGCCAACGCGCTCGAATTGAGTTCGGACGCTTACTTTATCTCACGGACGCAACCGTTTATCGTGCGGTACGCCTCGTGCCTCCTTCCAACTTGATCATCGGCAAATCGCTTCGTTGTCCGAAACAACGTACGACGAATGCCCATGACCGCACGGTACGTCGCACGCGACAGCCCAACCGTTCGCCATCGCACCCATATCGCGGACTTTTCACACGATTGGGGGTAATTACTCAGCGATACGCCCACGCGGCCATGTCTCAAGAATGATTCATTTACGACGTGCGTCCTTTTGCAGGGGCGCCCAACGCACGCATCGTGCTGCCGTCGGCCGGCTCGGGCGGCGCGCGGCGCGCGGTTTTGCCGCGCCTTAATCCGCTCATGTTGCAGTGCCATAGCCATCAGGGCAGAGCCAGGTCCGACGAAATAAGGCAGGGCAGAACGGTGCGTGCGGCATGCAACACAACTGAATCAGTTTCCCGCGCGGCGCGGCTTTTTTGATGCGCCGCCGTCAGTACTGCAAATTCATGCCGCTCGTCCGGCGATCGCACTAAAGATCATGCCGTTCAACGACTTAAGCCAGTTATTTGAAAGTACTCCGAAAGAAGTCGGCGCGCTCGGTCCGTGTGCAGTTTTGAAACAAAAAGCTGAGATCGCCACTACCGAGTGCGGTGCCGCACGGACGGTTCCGCGTCAACGACCGGTGCAGCAGGGCTTGGCATGATCCTCGCTGAATTGGGCACGACCGAGCGCTGCCGCACAGAGCGCCACGGCCAGGGAGATGGACCAAAACGACGCCGGGACGCGAGTATCGAGCCGATCGATAACGACATGAAACGTTATCCGTCATCGATGCCCGCGATCGCCGGCCCACCAACGAAAAGCCGCAAGAGCACGTGCGCTGGCGCACGACGCGGTAAAAGCAAACGAGGACCGACCATGTTGACCCTACAATCCGACCTCCACGGCAATCACCTCCTCGGCGCATTGCCGTCGCACGAATGGCAGGCGCTGACGCCGCACCTCGAATTGGTCCATTTGCGCACGGAACAATTGCTCTGCGACTGCGGCCACAAGATTCATCACGTCTACTTTCCGACGACAGCCATCATCTCGGTACTTTCGATGATGGAAGACGGCGGCTCGGTAGAACTCGCCGCCGTGGGCCGCGAAGGCATGACGGGTGTTCAAGTGCTCACGGGCGGGGAGACGATGCCAAGCCGCGTCCAAGTGCAATGCTCGGGCTTCGCCTATCGCATGAGCGCGCAACAGCTCAAACACGAGATCGCGCGCTCCGATTTACTGCGCCGGCTGATGCTGCTTTATATGCAAGCGCTGCTGACGCAGGTGGCGCAAACGGCCGCGTGCAACCGACATCATTCGCTGAGTAAGCAGTTATGCCGGTGGCTGCTGATCGAGATCGATCGCGCCGCAACGGACGAATTGGCCGTGACGCAGCAACTGATCGCCGACATGCTGGGCGTACGGCGCGAAGGCATCACCGAAGCGGCGGGCAAGCTGCACAGTCAAGGGTTGATCCACCACAGCCGCGGACACATCAAGGTACTCGACCGCACAGGTCTCGAGGCCCGGGCGTGCGAGTGCTATGGCCTCGTGAAACGAGAATTCAATCGCCTGCTGCCGAGTCTGCATCAGACGGACACCGTGAACTGAGTTGAGTGCCCACGCCGGCGGCGGTCTATACGGCAAGAAACGGCCCCGGCTTTAGCGCACCTCGCGATAATCGATCGTTTCGACGCCCTTGTCGGTACCGAGTAAGCACAAGTCGGCGCCGCGGCGGGCGAACAACCCGACCGTGACGACGCCGGGCCAAGCGTTGATCGTGGCTTCGAGCGCACAGGGATCGTCGATCGTCAGGTTTTTGACATCGAGGATTTCATTGCCGTTGTCGGTGATGTACGGGGCGCCATCCTTCGTGACCCGCAAAATGGGCACGCCGCCAAGCGCCATCAATCGACGTCCGATCGCGGTGCGGGCCATCGGCACGACTTCGACCGGCAGCGGGAACCCGCCGAGCACAGGCACGCGCTTCGATGCATCGGCGATGCAGACGAAGACGTCGGACACCGACGCCACGATCTTTTCGCGCGTGAGCGCGCCGCCGCCGCCTTTGATCATGGCGCCTTTCGAATCTATCTCATCGGCGCCGTCGACATAGACCGGCAGCGATTCGATTTCGTTGAGGTCGAACACTTTGATGCCGTGCTGCATCAGGCGCGCGGTGGTGGCAACCGAGCTCGACACGGCGCCGCGGTAGCGCGCTTTTCGAGCGGCGATCGCATCAATGAAACAGTTTGCCGTCGAGCCCGTGCCGACGCCGATGATGGCGCCTTCGGCAACGTGGGTGTTCACATAGTCGGCGGCGGCTTGGCCAACCAATCGCTTCAGTTCGTCTTGAGTCATGGCGTGGGGAGAGGCAGGCGAAAGGCGTAATTTTAGCCCCAGTTCTGCGCACGCACGGCCCTCTATGGCATCCGCCCTCGGCCCATGCGCTTACGCGACGCGTTCGTCCCCCGTCGTCGCGGCGAGGCCATGCGCGGGACGGCGCTTGAGTGCGACGTCGAAGGGATTGGTCAATGGCCCGATGGAATCCGCCTGGCGCCGCAGCAGTTCGACCACCGTGGGCAGTCGGTCGTCCCCGAGCCGCGATGCCAATGTACCCACGCTTAAAGCGGCGACGGCCGTGCCCGTCCGATCCAGAACCGGCACGGCGACGCCGGCCATGCCTTCAAGCACGCCGCTGTTGCGCGCGGCATAACCGAGCCGCCGCACGTGTTCGATTTCCGTGCGCAGATAGACTTCGTCCAGCACGCCGTAGCCGCGAATGCGAGGCACGTTGAAGCGAATGACCTCCTCTCGCTCGGCCTCGGGCAGAAACGCCAGGATCGCAAGACTGCCCTGCCCAACGCCGAGCGCAATGCGCCCGCCTACGTCGTTTGTGAACGAACGAATCGGAAACGGGCCCTCGCACAGATCGAGACATACCGCATCGAAGCCGCTTTTGGCGAGCAGGAAAATCGTTTCGCCAAGACTTGCACAGAGCCGCAGTAACGCGGGCCGGCACAACGCACGCATCCCGCCGGGATTACCTGCCTGCGCGGCCAACGCGAAGAAGTCGACGCCTAGGCGATAGCGCTTCGAAAGCTGGTCTTGCTCGACCATGCCTTCCGCGATCAGCGCATGCAAAATCCGATGTGTGGTGCCTTGCGTCAAACCTACTGTCTTCGCGAGCTGCGTCACGCGTGCGCCGCTCGACTGAAGCGCCGCAAGCGCCCGCACGAGTGCGAACGCACGCGGCAACATCCCGACACCGGGCGCGTCGAGCGTTCCGAGGCCCGGCGCAGCGGCGCCGGGTGCTTCGAGGCCTCCCGTTTCGTCGCTTGACCCCAGCTTATCGTCCCGCGTTGCCCTGCTACCCATGAGCCCACCCTCCCTTTTCGTTCAACGGAATGGTTTGAAGTCGTCTGTTCGTCGGCGCAGTATCGCAGTTTTCCGCGCGGTTGGCCTCAGTGAACGGCAACCCGAGGGCAAACCCTCAACACATACCGTGAAATCCTATGACGCCGCACCATCTTTTGATTCCATTTACCGGAATAATTTAGATTTTCTTATCGATGAACGGAATTCTAAATTGACTCGCGATATCTGGCTGGACAGAATCGGCTCTGCTTAGACGCACGACGCCGATCGCGTCGTCAGCGCCACGCTTCATAGGAGCCGGACCATGTCGTTCCTCACGCTCGCCGACGTCTCGAAGTCGTTTGGTCATTTACATGCGGTTGCCGATCTGAATTTGTCGGTGGAGAAAGGCGAATTCGTCTCCTTGCTCGGCCCCTCGGGCTGCGGAAAGACGACGACGCTGCAAATGATCGCGGGCTTCGTCGAAACGACGAGCGGACGCATCGTCCTCGACGGCCGCGACATCACGGACACGAAGCCGAACCAGCGCGGGCTCGGCATCGTCTTTCAAAGCTACGCGCTGTTTCCGCATATGACGGTCGCGCAAAACGTGCGCTTCGGGTTGGAAATGCGGCGCATCGGCAAAGCCGAAAGCGAGGCGCGCGTGCGCGAAGCACTGTCGCTCGTGCATCTGGATACACTGGCCGATCGCTTTCCGCGCGAGCTATCGGGCGGGCAACGGCAACGCGTCGCGCTCGCACGCGCCATCGTGATCGCGCCGCCCGTGCTGCTGCTCGACGAACCCATGTCGAATCTCGATGCCAAGCTGCGCGAGGAGATGCAGTTCGAGTTGCGGGCAATTCAGCGGCGCATCGGAACAACGACGATCATGGTCACGCACGACCAATCGGAAGCGCTGTCGATCAGCGATCGCGTCGTCGTCATGGAGGCGGGGCGCATCACGCAAGTCGATACGCCGTACCGCGCTTACGAGCGGCCGGAAAATCGCTTTGTGTCCCAATTCATCGGCAAAGCCAATCTATTCTCGGGCACTGTCGTATCGACGGACGATGCCCGCATACACGTAGACCTTGGCGCCGATCGTATCGAGGTGGGACGCGGCCCGCACCTGTCGCACGGCGATGCGCCAAGTATCGGCGATGCCGTCACCGTATGCATTCGCCCGGAGAAGGTGCGCCTCGACGCATCCGGCTGCGGCCGTCTGCCCGCCACCGTGACGAGCCGTTTCTTTCTAGGCAGCCAGTGGCTCTATCGCGTCGATTGCCGGCTCGGCGAAGTGCTCGTCTGCTGTCAGAACGAAGGCGATGAGCCCATCGACGAAGGCGAAACCGTCGGCATCGATTGGAAGAGCGAGGCGGTGCGGTTCGTCGCGAAGGATGCACGACATGGCTAATGCGACGCTCGAAGCGGGCACCGCCCGCACCGCGGATCACCGGCCGTCGCGTGGCACCTCGCGCGCGCCGTGGCGCGCTTACGTACCGATGTGGTTACTCGGGGCACCTGCGTTCGTGCTGTTCGCGGCGCTCGTGCTCGCGCCGCTCGCGATGACTCTCGTCATGACGTTCTATCGATTCGATCCGTCGATCGGACCGATCGCGGCGTTTCAGTTCGGCAACTACGTCAATGTCCTAAGTTCTCCTTACTATCAAACGATCTTCCTGCGCACGTTCGGCATCGCCGCGATCACGACGGCCCTGTGCGTCGCCATCGGCGCGCCCGAAGCCTACGTGCTGTCGAAGATGCGCGACCCATGGCGCTCTTCCTGCCTGCTCGTGATTCTCGCGCCGCTGCTCGTCTCGGTTGTCGTGCGCGCATTCGGCTGGAGCATGCTGCTCGGTACGGCCGGCATCGTCAATCAAGCATTCGCCGCGATCGGCCTTGGCCCCTACAAGCTTGAATACACGACGTTCGCCATTGTGATTGCGCTCGTGCACGTGATGTTGCCGTTCATGGTGATTCCGGTTTGGACCGCGCTGCAAAAGCTCGATCCGCAGACCGAGCAGGCCGCGCTCTCCTTAATGGCTTCGCCCGCCACGACGCTGCGCCGCATCGTGCTGCCGCAGGTCATGCCGGGCGTGCTGTCCGGGAGCCTGATGGTGTTCGGGTTATCGGCCAGCGCGTTCGCGATTCCGGGGCTGCTCGGCGGACGCCGCTTGAAAGTCGCCGCCACGGCCGTCTACGACCAATTCCTCGGCGCGCTGAATTGGCCGCTCGGTGCAACGATCGCCCTGCTCCTGCTCGCCGCCAACCTCATCATCATGCTCACCTACTACCGCATGCTCGAGCGCCGTTACGGCCGCAGCATGGGCTGAGCGCAGGAGATCGACATGCGACGCAATGGCCCTTTCGCCCTCGCCTTCCACACGCTCGTCATTGCGTTCGTGCTGGCGCCGCTCGTCATCGTCGTGCTCGTGGCCTTCACGCCCGACGAAACGCTGACGCTGCCGACACACGGCCTATCGCTGCGATGGTTCCGCGCGATCTTGAACTACCCCGATTTCATTACGGCTTTTATGACGAGCGTCAAGCTTGCCTTCATTTCGGCCACGCTTTCGCTGGGCGTCGCACTGCCGGCCGGCCTCGCCATTGCGCGTGCGAAGTTTCCGGGCAGAGACTTTCTGAACGCGTTGCTGCTGTCGCCGCTCGTCATTCCCGGGCTCGTGCTAGGCATCGCGCTGCTGCGCTTCTTCGCCTTGATCGGCGCAACGGGTTCATTCCCGTGGCTCGTCCTGGCGCATACGGTCATGGTCACGCCGTTCGTGCTGCGGCTCGTGCTCTCGGCCGCAACGGGGCTCGACCGCAGCGTCGAGCATGCCGCGCAGTCGCTCGGCGCCAGCGCCTGGACGACGTTTCGCCGCGTGACGCTGCCGATGATCGTGCCCGGCATCACAGGCGGATGGCTGCTTGCCTTCATCAACAGCTTCGACGAACTCACGATGTCGATCTTCGTTACCTCGCCCCAAACGGTGACGCTGCCCGTGCGCATGTACATGTATGCGACGGAATCGATCGATCCGATGATGGCGTCCGTCTCGACACTCGTGATTGTCGTCACGGCGGCGGCGATGCTGCTGCTCGATCGCGCCTATGGCTTAAACCGCATCCTCATCGGCCAGCACTGAGGGCGCCGTCCTTATCGCCCAATATTTAGGATTCCGAACTAACCATGTTGCATGAACAAGCGCAGCTGGTGCGCCTGGCCGAGGCCGACCGTGCGCCCGTTTCTTTCTTGCTCGACGGCGTTCTCTCAAGCGCGCTCGAAGGCGATACCGTGCTCACCGCGATCCTGACGCAGCGCCACGCACTGCGCACTTCGGAGTTCAGCGGCGAACCGCGCGCGGGTTTCTGCCTCATCGGGGCTTGCCAGGATTGCTGGATTCGTACCGAGGACGGGCAACGGCTGCGCGCGTGTTCGACGCCGATCGAACCGGGCATGCGGGTGCTCACGCTATGACGATCTCCGCCAACATCGTGATCGTCGGTGCGGGCCCCGCGGGTATGCGAGCAGCCGAGACACTCGTCGAAGCCGGCCTGCATCCGATCGTTCTCGACGAAAACGCGCGTTGGGGCGGGCAGATCTATCGTCAACCGCCCGCCGGTGCGGGCTTTCGACGCGGGCCAGGGGCGCTGTACGGTTTCGAGGCGCGCAAGGCCGTGGCGCTGCATGCAACGATGGCACGACTGCTGCCGCAGCTCGACTACCGCCCGCATACGCTGGTATGGGCCTGCGAAGTGGTGGCAGATGCGGTGGCAGATGCGGTGGCAGACGCTGAGGCAGACGCCGAACGTACCGGGCGTGCGGGCACGACGGGAGCAGCGCCTTCCACGCCCGATCGGCGCGACGGGAATAGGGGCTACCTCGCGACATTACGCGGTACGCACGAGCAAGCGGTGCCGTTCACGCATCTGATCATCGCGAGCGGCGCGATGGACCGCGTTCTGCCGATGCCGGGCTGGACTTTGCCGGGCGTCTATACGCTCGGCGCCGCACAAACGTCGCTGAAGTCGCAAGGCTGCGCGATCGGACGGCGCATCGTATTCGCGGGCACCGGCCCCCTGCTCTATCTCGTTGCCTACCAGTACGCGAAGGCCGGTGCGCAGGTGCTCGCCGTGCTCGATACGAACACGATGGGCCTGCAAGCCGCCGCACTACCGAAGCTCGCCGCGCAACCCGCGGTCTTGGCGAAGGGGCTCTATTACGTAGGCTGGCTGCGCATGCATGGCATTCCGATCGAGCATGGCGTTTCGCTTGAGCGCGTGCTCGGCGAACGACGTGTCGAAGGTATCGCCTGGCGCCCAAGCGCCGAGGCACCGGGCTCGGATGCGCCTGCGCGCAAGCTCGAATGCGATGCAATCGGGCTCAGCTTCGGCCTGCGGCCGGAAACCCAGCTCGCCGATATCGCCGGTTGCCGCTTCCGCTACGACGCGCTCGATCGTTGCTGGCTGCCCGAGCGCGACGAAGCCGGACGCACGTCGATGCGCGGCATCTACGTCGCGGGCGACGGCGCCGGTATCGCTGGGGCCGATGCCGCCGAACACTCGGGGCGGCTAGCCGCATTGGCTTTGCTCGACGATTTAAAGCCACAATCATCGACGGCATCGATCGCTTCGCGCGTCGATTCGGCCGCTTCGACACGCCGAGCGCTGCGGCGCATCGCCACCTTCCGCGAAGGCATTCAAGCGGCTTTTCCCGCACCGTTCGACCGCGCAGCCTCGTGGCCCGACGCCATGATCGTCTGTCGATGCGAGGAGATCGATGCGGGCACGATACGCCGTTGCATTCGATCGGGCGCGGCGAGCGAGATCAATCGCCTCAAAGCGTTGACTCGCGTCGGAATGGGCCGATGCCAAGGCCGCGTCTGCGGCGAAGCGGCACTGGCCATCCTGGCCGATGAATCGGGGCTCGCCCCCGAGGCACTCGGACGCTTACGGGCTCAAGCGCCGATCAAGCCCATTCCCTTGGCCGCCGCGCTCTGCGACGAGCAAGTGGCCGAGATACCCGAGGATGCCCGAGATGAATAGCGCGACTCGCCATTACGATGTCGCCGTTATCGGCGGTGGGCTGGTCGGATCATCGGCCGCGCTGGCGCTCGCACGCTACGGCAAGCGCGTGCTGCTGATCGAGCGGCGTTACTGCGGCGCGCAGGCGAGCGGCGTGAACTACGGCGGCGTGCGCTGCCAAGGGCGGCCCGCCGAACAGTTGCCGCTCGCCATGCGCGCCCGACGCGTGTGGGATGGCCTTGGCGAACGGATCGGCATCGACGGCGAATTCGTCGTCTCCGGCCACTTGCGCTTGGCGCGCAGCGACGCCGATCTCGCAGGCCTGAACGCCTATGCGCAGATGGCGGCCGAATACGGATTGCAGTTGGAGTTGATGTCGGGCGCAGCGTTCCGGCGCCGCTACCCATGGCTCGGCTCGGCGGCCGTCGGCGGCTCGCTTTGCGCGACCGACGGTCATGCGAATCCGCGCCTGGTCTCGCCCGCGTTCGCCCGCGCGGCACGGCAAGCCGGCGCGCACGTATGCGAGCAGACCGCGCTGGACCACGCCGACTACGACGGCAAGCGCTTTACGCTGCAAGCAGGCGAGAACCGGTTCGAGGCGGATTGGCTCATCAACGCGGCGGGGGCTTGGGCGGGGACGCTCGCGGAACGCTTCGGCGATACGGTCCCGATGCAGCCCATCTATCCGAACATGTGGGTGACGGAGCCGCTGCCGCAGTTTCTCGAGCACAACCTCGGCGTATTCGGCGGCGGCCTCTACGCGCGGCAAGTCGAGCGCGGCAATTGCGTGATTGGCGGCGGGCGGGGCCATGGCGACGGAGATTACGCGCAGCCGTCTTCCGAGACGACGCGTGCCGTCATGCGCGACGCGTGCGCACTGCTGCCGGCGCTGCGCGAGGCGTTGCTGATCCGCACTTGGAGCGGCGTCGAAGGCTGCACGCCCGATCACAACCCGATCATCGGGGTGAGCCATAGCGTGCCGCGCCTCATTCATGCATTTGGTTTTTCCGGCGGGGGGTTCTTGCTCGCGCCGGGTGTCGGCGAGGTGATTGCCGACCTCGTCATCGACGGCGCCACCGAGACGCCGCTCGACGCATTCGACGTCAATCGCTTCTCGGCCGTGCCCGCATAATGCTTCGCCTCTTCATTAGGAGACCTAAATGAAAGTTTTCCGAACTCTTTCGATCGCCGCCATACTGGCCGGCGCATTTGCTAGCGCAACACCGGCTTGGTCGCAGTCGAAAACGATCTATATCGGAATGAACGGCGGCCCGATGGAGAAGGCCTATACGTCGCAAATCCTGCCGGTGTTCGAGAAGGCCAACGATACGAAGGTCGTCGTCGTGCCCGGCACGTCGTCGGATATCCTCGCGAAGCTGCTGGCTAATCGCGATCATCCGCAAATTCACGTGGCATTTCTTGACGACGGAGTGATGGCGCGTGCGGTGAGTCTCGGCGTCTGCGAAAAGCTCGACGATTCGGCTGAACTCAAGCAGCTTTATCCGTTCGCGCGCATGAAGGACGATGTCGGCGCGGGCGTGCAGCTCGGCATGACGGGTATTGCCTACAACAAGAAACTGTTCACCGAGAAGGGTTGGGCACCGCCCACGTCGTGGCTCGATTTCGCCGATCCCAAGTACAAGGGCAAGGTGGTTTTCCAATCGGCATCGAGCAGCACCTTCGGGTTGCATGGCTTCCTAGCGATGAACCGCTTGTGGGGCGGCAGCGAGCAAAACGTCGAGCCCGCATTCACGAAATGGGCGAGTACCGTAGGTCCGAACGTCGTCGAGTATATTCCCAACTCGGCAAAGATTTCGGAGATGGTGCAAACGGGCGAAGCCGGCCTCTTCCCGCTAACGCCGACGGGCGTGGCAGACTTGCAGGACAAGGGTTTGCCGGTTGCCTATGTGAACCCGAAGGAAGGCCCGGTGCTGCTGCTGGTTGACGTCTGCGTGGTCAAGAACAACCCCGACGACAAGCTTGCGCAAAAGCTCGCGCAATTTCTGCTGTCGGCGCCCGCGCAAGAAAAAGGCGCACTAGCCAATCAGATTCCGACCAATCGCCAAGCGAAGATGCCGGCTGCGATGCAGCAAAGGCTCGGCAACATCGACGACCTCGTGCATAAAGTGACCGTCGTCGACTGGGATGCAATCAATGCGCATCGCGCGCAATGGGATTCGCGCTGGAATCAGCAGATCGAGCGATAAAAACGAGTGGATTGCCGGCGTGAGGACGGCGCGGAAACGCGCCGCCGCCTCGCCGCTCGCTTATAGCGCGATTAACGATTATTTCTTGACGCCGCGCTGGCGCACCGCCTCGAACAAGCACACGCCGCTCGCCACCGAAACGTTCAAACTCTCGATCGTTCCCGCCATCGGGATATGCATGACTTCGTCGCAGGTATCGCGCGTCAAGCGCCGCATGCCCTCGCCTTCGGCTCCCACCACGAGCGCGACGGGACCATCGAGCTTTGTGTCGTATAGGCTCGCGGGTGCATCGCCGGCCGTGCCGACTATCCACACGCCCGCTTCCTTCAATTCGCGCAGCGCTCGTGCCAGATTCGTGACGGTGATGTACGGCACCGTATCGGCCGCGCCGCTCGCGACCTTCGCGGCGGTCGCGTTCAAACCCACTGCACGGTCGCGCGGCGCGATCACGGCATTCGCGCCGGCCCCGTCCGCCACACGCAAGCAAGCGCCGAGATTGTGCGGATCGGTCACACCGTCGAGCACGAGCAGTAAAGCCGGCCCATTGATTCCGTCGAGCAGTTCGGCAAGATTTTGGGCAAGCGGCAAATCGGTTGCGCGCGCAACGACGCCCTGGTGACGCTCGGTATGCGCGAGCCCCCACAAACGGGTTTCATCGGCCGCGATCAAGCGTGCGCCGGCTTCCTTCGCCGTATGCAGAAAGTCGAGCATACGGCGATCACGCCGCGTTGCGTCGTAAAACACCTCCTCGACTGTCGACGCATCGTGCCGCAGACGCGCGGTTACCGCGTGAAACCCATACAGAATCTTAAGACGTGCCATAGCTGAATGAATTCGGTGTTATATCGTGCCCGAAAAGGCGAAGGCACAGCGGTGCCTGAAGCACCCCGCTGTGCCGGAAAACAATCGCGGCGGCGCACACGCTATCGTGCGCGCCGCGCCGCATAGGGCCCTCAGCCCTTCTTGCGCGCGTGCGCTTTCGGTGCGGTACTCTTCTGCGCCGCGCTACGTTTCTTTGCCGCTTGCCCACGCCCGAGGCGTGCGGTGCGCGCTTCGGTAACGGTATCCGACTTGCCGGGGGCGGCTTTCTTTTGCCGCACACCGTGGGGCGCCGACAGGGCGCGCACGTGCGGCGCGCCGCGCACGGCTGCTTCCTGCTCGCCAACGGGCCGCGCCGCAATGCTCGAGCGCCCTGCTGGCGATGCCGGCTTGGCCGATGCTTCGCGCACGAGCCGGAAATCGATCTTGCGGGCATCCAGATCGACGCGGCCGACTTGGACGCGCACGCGATCGGACAATCGATAGCGAATGCCCGTGCGCTCGCCGCGCAATTCGTTCTTGATTTCGTCGTATTGGAAGTAATCCGAGCCGAGCTCGGTCACGTGCACCAGCCCCTCGATGAACAGCGCATCGAGTTGCACGAAGATGCCGAACGAGGTCACGCCGCTTACCCTTCCGCCGTACTCTTCGCCGAGCTTATCGCGCATGAAGTAGCACTTGAGCCAGGTTTCGACGTCGCGCGAAGCTTCATCGGCCCGCCGCTCGTTGGCCGAGCAATGCAGCCCGAGTTCTTCCCAGATGGCCGTATTCTCGCGCGAGCGCGGGCGGTTTTCTTCGTCGGCCTGCTGCAGCGCGCGGGCGCGCGGCGACAGCGCCGTATTGAGCACGACGCCTTCCGGCGCTGCGGGGCGATACTTTTGACCCGACAGAACCGCGTAGATGGCGCGATGCGTAAGCAAATCGGGATAGCGGCGAATCGGACTCGTGAAATGCGCGTACGCATCGTAGGCAAGGCCGAAGTGCCCGATGTTGTCGGGGCTGTAGACCGCTTGCTGCATCGAGCGCAGCAGCATCGTTTGCAGCATCTGCGCGTCCGGCCGATCGCGGATTTGCGCCATCAAGGCCGCATAGTCGCTCGCATGAGGCGTATTGCCGCCACCGAGCGTTAGGCCCATGCCGCGCAGGAACGTACGCAGATTCTCAAGCTTCTCGGCGGTCGGGCCCGCGTGAATGCGGTAAAGCCCTGGATGCTTATTGCGCTTCATGAAGTCGGCCGCGCAGACGTTCGCCGCGAGCATGCATTCTTCGATGAGCTTATGCGCCTCGTTGCGTTGGCGCGGCAGGATCTGCTCGATCTTGCCTTGCGCATTACAGACGATATAGGTTTCGGTCGTCTCGAAGTCGATCGCCCCGCGCTTTTGCCGCGCGGACAACAGCGATTTGTAGACGCCGTAGAGATCCTGCAGTTGCGGTACAAGCGCCGCGCGGCGCGCTGCCTCCGGCCCCTTCGTATTCGTGAGCACCGCCGCGACTTCGGTATAGGTGAGCCGCGCGGACGAATGCATGACGCCGGGATAGAACTGATAGGCCTTGATCTCGCCGCGCGCGGTGATCAGCATGTCGCACACGAGCACGCAGCGATCCACGTTGGGATTGAGCGAGCATAGACCGTTCGACAGTTTCTCCGGCAACATCGGGATAACGCGGCGCGGGAAGTAGACCGATGTGCTGCGCTCGATCGCATCGGTATCGAGCGACGTATTGGGCCGCACGTAGTGCGATACGTCGGCGATCGCGACGATGAGCCGGAAGCCGTCGCCGCGCCCGACTTTCGTCGGCTCGCAATAGACGGCATCGTCGAAATCGCGTGCATCTTCGCCGTCGATCGTGACGAGCGGCACGTCGCGCAGATCGACGCGGTGCCGCATGTCTATCTGGCGCACCTCGTCGGGCAGTTGCGCGGCTTCCGCGAGCGCCGTGTCGCTGAACTCGTGCGGTACGCCGTACTTGCGCACGGCGATTTCGATTTCCATGCCCGGATCGTCGATGTCGCCGAGCACTTCGGCGACGCGGCCGAGCGGCTGCGAGTGCCGGCTCGGAAAATCGGTGAGATCGACGACGACGACCTGTCCGACCTTCGCCTTCTTTGTATTCTGAGTAATGAGAATGTCGTGGCCGATGCGCTTGTCTTCGGGCGCGACGATGAGGGCGCCATTTTCGTTGAGCAGGCGGCCGATGACGCGCTTGTTGGCGCGGTCGGTGACTTCGACGATATGCCCTTCGGGGCGGCCGCGCCGGTCATAGCCGATGATTCGCGCGAGGACGCGATCGCCGTGCATGACCTTTTGCATCTCGGCGTTGGGTAGGAACAGATCGTCTTGCCCGTCGTCGCGGATGATGAAGCCATAGCCGTCGCGGTGGCCCTGCACCCGGCCGGCGACGAAATTGGACGGATGCGTGAGCTGATAGTAGCCGCGCTTATCGAGCAGGATTTGGCCGTCGCGCTCCATGGCGCCTAGGCGCTTGAAGAATCCTTCGCGCTCCTGGCGCTTGATCGACAGGGCCTCGGCAATGTCGTTGGCGGTGAGCGGTGCGTCGCTCGTGCGCAGCACGCCGAGGATTTCCTCGCGGCTGGGGATCGGGTACGGATATTTGCTCAAGGGGTGCTTGTCGATGATTTGGTCTCGGCTTGATACGTCTGACACGGCAATGCGCGCCATTCTAACATCCGCCAATAACGGGGCGAACGGGCTGGCGAACCGGGGGCCGCGGCTCTGCGGGCCGCCGCCAAACGTACGTCCAATGGGGCCGGATATGGCGGAAAACCACGGTGACGCAAAATTGCTTGACAGCAAAGTTTAGACCGATATACTAGCGGTCTTTGTTGCAAAACGCACACCTGCCCAGGTGGCGGAATTGGTAGACGCACTAGGTTCAGGTCCTAGCGGTGGCAACACCGTGGAGGTTCGAGTCCTCTTCTGGGCACCAAGTTTAAGAAAAGGCCAGCGCTTAGCTGGCCTTTTTTCATTATTCCACCCAGAAAGCAAAGTGCCTGCGCACTTTGCGTGGGGACTCGAAAGGCTGCGCTTGCAAGCGCAGCCGGGGTCGCGCGAGTGTGACCGAGTCCTCTTCTGGGCACCAAGAATTACCGTGAAAGGCCCAGCCCGCAAGGCTGGGCCTTTTCATTTGGCGTAGATCTGGCGTAACGACTTGCGCAGAATGTCGTCGGTAAGTTTGAGCGTACCTCACCTACTACGATCGAACGGGTGAAGTGTCGCCCGCGAGCACCTCGTCATAGGCGCGCTTGAGCCGCCTCGCCCCTTCCACAATGTCTTCGACGCCCGGAGCGGCGAATGACAGACGCAACGCCGATGCGTCGACCTTATCCGCAAAAAACGCCTTTCCCGGAACGAAGATGACCTTGTTTCCGATGGCTCGCTGAAGCAGAGCCGATGCATCGATGCCCTCAACGCGTGCCCAGACGAACATGCCGCCCTCCGGCCGGTGAAACTGAATGGCATTGCCGAATTGCTCGCGAAGCGCGTTGCAAAGCGCATCGCTCTTGCGCTTGTACATGGCCGTGATTCGCGGCAGATGCCGCTCTAGCGCACCGTGTGCCAGATATTCCGCGGCCGTTGCCTGCGTCCATGGGGCGCTGCAAAGGTCCACCGTCTGTTTGGCGATGACGCAGCGACGCGTGATTTCCGCCGGTGCGATGGTCCAACCCACACGCAGGCCAGGAGCAACAATTTTCGAGAGACTTGCGAGGTGCACTACCCAATCGCGCGAGCCGGGCACTTCATTGGCGAGCGTCAGAATCGAGGGCACGGCCTCGCCCGCGAACCGCAGATCGCCATAGGGATCGTCTTCGACGACGAGGAACCTGTACTTCACTGCAAGCTTCAGCAACGCAATTCGACGTTCGCGCGTAAGCGTTGCACCCGTCGGGTTGGCGAATGTCGGGACCGTGTAAATCAGCTTCGGACGTGCCACTGCGCCTAATGCGAGCAGCGTCGCAAGCTTGTTGACGTCGAGACCGTTTTCGTCGACAGGCACGGTGACGATTTCCGCCTGCTGGAGCTTCATGGCCTGGAGCGTCGCCGGATAGGCCGGCTGCTCGGTCATCACCACATCGCCCGGTGCAACCATGATACGAAGCAGCAGATCCAGCCCCTGCTGCGAGCCGGTGGTGACCAGAAGCTGCTCCAGCGAAACAGTCGCGCCGCGACGTGCCATCAGCGCAATAAGTTCCCTTTTTAGTTCCGGCAATCCGTCGGTCGGACCATATTGCAGACAACGATTAGGCGCGTGATACGCACGCGCCTGGGCCGCGTCCAGGCCCTCGACATCGAATAGGTCGCTGGCCGGATAGCCGCCCGCGAACAAAATCATTCCCGGCTCGCCCAGATACTTGAACAATTCTCGAATCGGGGAGCCCGATGGAGTCTGAAAAGGAGCAGTGAATTCGTACATGTCATTGATGGCTGAGAGCCGGGCGGTCGCGTCGTCTGGGTCACTACACGACGTTCTTTTCCACGATGGGACGGTTTTCCAGGACGCGCTCCCAACTCAGGGAGGACAGGTCGAGCGTGGTGTACTTGCCGTTTAGGATCAGCTCGCTCACACCACGACCCGTTGCCGGGCCCTGCTGCAAACCATGACCGCTGTAGCCATTGGCAAACACGCAGTTTTCGATGGCCGGGTGGTAACCGATGATGGCGTTGTGGTCGAAGACGTTGTACTCGTAGTACCCGGACCAGCAGTTCTCGACACGAAGCGCTTCGAATTCCGGGACGCGATGGGCAAGCGTCGGCCAGATGACTTCGTCGAAGAGGTTGTGATCGACCTCGTCCAGCGGCAGATCATTGGGGTCGTTGTCCGCGCTCGGCGACGTGCCCGTGATATACGTCTTTCCCTCCGGGCGAAAGTAGACGCCTGTCGGGTCGATCAGTAGCGGGCTGTTCGTCAGGCGCGCGGGCGACGAGACATTGAAGATGCTGCGACGTCGAGCATAGACGGGAATATCGATCCCCATCATTTCCGAGATCTTGCGCGTCCAGGCGCCAGCCGCATTCACGAGGGTGTCGCATGCGTATCGCTCGCCGTTGCCGGCGATCACATGCGTGACTTTCCGACCATCGCAAACGAGGCCCGTCACCTCTGCTGCGACATACCGTACGCCGAGGGATTGCGCTTTCTTGCGCAACGCCTGAACCAAACCATAACCATCGAACCAGCCCTCGCCGCTGACACCATAGGCGCCAGCAACAATGTCTTCGACGTTCAGCCACGGAAACTTTGCCCTCAGCGCGTCTTGCGAAAGCAGGTCGATGTCCGCACCGAGGCGCTTCTGCAACGCGTGGTTCTCGCGCAGCGTCGCCTCTCCTGCCGCTGTAGCCAGAAACAGATAGCCGCCTTCGTGCAGGTCGATAGAGGGCTTGTTTCCATCGACTCCGAGTAAGTCGCCGATGTTGCGCAGGAATTCGATGCCGTAGAGCGACATCTGAATCGACAGCGGCGTGGAAAACTGCTGCCGGATCGACGCGGCCGATAACGCCGACGACGATTTCGCGTAGGTCGGATCGCGCTCAACGACCGTCACGGCAACCGTCGGATCCGATGCGCGCAAAAAATAAGCGATTGAGCTACCGATTACTCCGCCGCCAACGATAACGACTTGCGAACTCACGACTTGCTCCAGATTGCAGATGACATTATTCGATGTTGAAGTCGATACCTTGTGCGAGCGGCAGCGCCGACGAGAAGTTCACCGTATTCGTCGCACGACGCATGTAGGCCTTCCATGCATCGGAGCCTGACTCGCGGCCGCCCCCCGTCTCCTTCTCACCACCGAACGCACCGCCGATTTCGGCGCCGCTCGGGCCGATGTTCACGTTCGCGATACCACAATCGCTGCCCGACGCCGACAGGAAGCGCTCGCTTTCGCGCAGGTCCGTCGTAAAGACGCATGACGACAGACCGTGCACCGCAGCGTTGTTTGCTTCGATCGCTTCGTCGAGGTTGCGGTACTTCAGCACGTAGAGAATCGGCGCAAACGTCTCTTTCAGCACGACTTCCGTCTGCGACGGCATTTCGACAATAGCCGGACGCACGTAGAAGCCGTTTTCATGGCCGGCCACGGTATGGCGCTCGCCGCCGGACACCTTGCCGCCTTCGCGCTTCGCCTGCGCAAGCGCTGCCTGCATCCGATTGAACGACGGCTCATCGATGAGCGGGCCCATCAGGGTGCCCTGCTCGAGCGGGTTGCCGATTGCGACCTTGCTGTACAGGGTCTTCAAGCGCTCGACGGTTTTGTCATACACGCTTTCGTGAACGAAGAGACGCCGCAGGGTCGTGCAACGTTGGCCTGCCGTGCCGACCGCCGAGAACAGGATGCCGCGCAACGCCAGGTCCATGTCCGCGGTCTGCGATACGATCCCCGCATTGTTGCCGCCCAGCTCGAGAATCGAGCGGCCAAAGCGGCGCGCGACTTCGATACCCACCGCACGGCCCATCTCCGTGCTGCCCGTCGCGCTCACGATGTTCGAGCGCGGGTCGGACACCAGCTTCGCACCCACATCGCGGCCGCCATTGACGAGGCTCGTCAGGCCTTCCGGCGCGTCGCCGAACTCCTTCAGTGCGTCCTGCAGAATCCTGTCGACAGCCAGTGCGGTCAGCGGGGTCTTCTCCGACGGCTTCCAGATGACGGCATTGCCGCATACCAGCGCCAGCGCCGCGTTCCACGCCCATACGGCGGCCGGGAAGTTGAATGCCGAGATGACCGTGCAAACACCCATCGGGTGCCACGTCTCAGCCATACGGTGACCCGGACGCTCGGATGCGATGGTGAGGCCGTACAGCTGGCGGGACAGGCCGACCGCGAAGTCGCAGATATCGATCATTTCCTGCACTTCGCCGAGGCCCTCCTGAAGAATCTTGCCCGTCTCGAGCGTGATGATGCCGCCAAGCGCGCGCTTCTGCTCACGCAGTTTGTTGCCCAGCAGGCGTACCAGTTCGCCACGACGGGGGGCCGGAACATTACGCCAGACCTTGAAGGCGTCTTGTGCTTTCCTCAGCGCTGCATCGACGTCCGCGATCGACTGGCTCGCAATACGGCCGATGAGATCGCCGTTGATGGGCGAATGCACGGCGATGTCGCCCGCTTCCGCAAGATGAGAGATGCCTAGTTCCGAGAGGATGGTCGATGCTTTCACTTGATGCCTCTTCAAATTTCAGATACGAAATAATAAAACCGCTTTAGGAAGCCGAGCACGCACGCGAGGTACGAAAAGCATCGGTGGCGAAGGTGTGAGCCGATTGTGTATAGCTAATACATGTGCATCAAACGATATCTATGCAGGACGTGATGCGCTTTTTTCATCATGCCTTTCCTGACAAGGCCGCGCGACCCATGAAGTAGCGGTTGCGGGACATCAGGAGATACCCGCGGCGACGCGTCCAGCTTCGCTCCCGATCTCCATTGCTTCCAACGCAAGCTGCGCAATGTGCATTGGCGTCCTTCCCGCCCCTTGCTCAATCTGTTCGCGACAACTGAATCCGTTCGTCACGATGAAGGCGTTGGAAGACGCCTTGCGCACCAACGGCAGGAGCTTGTCTTCCGCAATTTTCATCGATAGGTCGTAGTGCTCAGCGTTGAATCCGAACGAACCCGCCATCCCGCAGCATCCCGTATCGAGCAGCTTCCAGTTCACGCCAAGCTTGTCCAGCAAAGTTGTCTCGCCCTTCATCCCGAACAAAGATTTTTGATGGCAATGGCCATGCACGAGCACGTCGGCGTCAAGTTGCGGCCAGTCGAAATCCGCACGTGCGACAAAATCCGAGAAGAGAAACGTCTGATCCGACAGCTTCCTGGCCATGACGTCATCCGGCAACTGTTTCAGCAGTTCATCCTTGAAGACGGACAGACAGCCCGGTTCGAGCCCAACAACCGGCACGCCTGCGCGGACATCGTCGGCCAACTCGTCGACGGCGCTGCGCAGCAGGGCTTTCGCTTCATCGAGAAGGCCGTAGTCATAAAGCGGTCGTCCGCAGCAAAGCCGCTTGCGCGGCAGCACAACCTGATAACCGATTCTGCTCAGGACATCGAATGCGGCCGTTGCGATTTCCGGCGAGAAATGATCGTTGAACGTGTCGACCCATAGAATGACTTTCTCCGCCGGCTTCGAGCCCGCGTGGCTGTTCGCCGTGCCGCGCCGGCTTGCCAGTTCCCTGAAGGTCTTCGGCGCGAAGACGGGCAGCTTGCGCTGCGGCGCGACGCCCGCGAGCCATTTGCTGATACGAGCCAAGGGCGGAGTTGACACCAAAAAGTTCGTCAGCCACGGAAAACGACTCGCCAAGGGTGCCCATTGTCCGATCCTTCCCATGAACATTGCCTGCCTGGGCCGGCGGTGGTTCTCGTAGTAGTGAGAGAGAAACTCGGCCTTGTACGATGCCATATCCGTATGCGTCGGGCAGTCCGACTTGCAGCCCTTGCAGGCAAGACAGGCGTCGAGCGCCTCCTTCACTTCAGGGCTGTTCCATCCGTCCGTGATGACTTCGCCCTGGAGCATTTCCCAGAACAGATGCGCACGCCCACGCGTCGAGTACTTCTCTTCTCTCGTAGCGCGAAAGCTCGGACACATCGTGCCGCCGTCGAGCGAACGGCATTTGCCCATCCCGATGCAGCGCTCGACCGCGCGCTGCATGCCGTCGCCTTCAGGGCTCGCGAACGTCAGTCGGGTAGCCAGCTTGATCGGCTTGTACGACGGCCCCATACGCAGATTTTCATCTGCACGATAGGCGTTCACGACCTTGCCTGGATTCAATCGGTTTGCCGGGTCCCAGATGGCCTTGAATTCCTGCATCGCCTGCATGATTTCCGGCCCATACATGATGGGCAGAAACTCTGCTTTTGCCTGGCCGTCACCATGCTCTCCAGAGAGTGAACCGCCGAAATCGACAACCAGTTGCGCTGCCTCGCGCAGAAAGCCGCGCCACTTCAGCACGCCTTCGGCGGTACGGATGTCGAAGGTAATACGCGCGTGAACGCAGCCGTCGCCGAAGTGACCGTAGAGGCATGTCTCGTAGCGATAGCGGTCGACGAGCGCCTGAAACTGACGCAGATAGTCGCCAAGACGCAGCGGGTCAACGGCCGCATCTTCCCAGCCAACCATCGGGTCCGGTCTGGACGGGTCAATCGACAACGAAACGGCCGAGGCGCCCGTCTCCCGGATCGACCAGATTTTCCGCTGCTTCGCTTTATCTTCGACGACGAACCCGGTGACGCCGGGACCGCCCTCGCCCGCCGCAAAATACGCATGCGCATCGTTGGCCTGTTTGACAGCATCGGCGGCTGTGTCGGCGCCAAATTCGAGCACGACCCATGCATCGCCGGCGGGCAGCAGCGCGATTTCCTCGGACTTCAACGCGCGCGCCTGCAGTCCCCGGATGATGCCGCGGTCCAGGCCTTCGATGGCGATGGGGGAAAAACGATCGAAATGGGGCACGGCATCCGCTGCGGTGTAGATGTCGCGGAACCCGAGCACGAGCAGCACGCGGCATGACGGGCTATGGACGAGTCGAACCTTGGCGTGCAGCGTGACGGCACAGGTTCCTTCCGTGCCCACAAGCGCGCGTGCAACGTTAAATCCGTTTTCAGGCAGAAGCTGGTCCAGGTTGAACCCCGACACACGCCGCCTGATTTGCGGAAACTCGCGCCGGATGCGGTCCGCGTAACGGTCACGAAGGTCGCGTAGCTTGCGGTAAATCTCACCGCGACGCCCACCCTGAGCGATGATGTCTTCGAGTTCCACTTCGGAGGTCGGCCCGACCCAGAAGCGCGCGCCGTCGTACGTGACAATTTCCAGCGCTTCGACGTTCTCGACGGTCTTGCCCGCCATCACGCTATGCGCGCCGCAGGAGTTATTGGCGATCATGCCGCCAAGCGTGCACCGGCTGTGAGTCGCGGGGTCCGGCGCGAACGTGAGACCGTGCTCTTCTGCAGCGTCGCGCAACCGATCGCACACGACGCCCGGCTCAACGATGGCCGTCCGGCTTTCAGGGTCGACTGAAACGATCCGGTTCACATACTTGCTTGCATCGGCCACGACCGCCACATTCACGCACTGGCCGTTCTGCGACGTACCGCCGCCGCGGGTCAGAAATGGAACGTCCTTACGATGGCACACGTCCAGTGCCGCAACAAGGTCATTGGCGTCGGCTGGTATGACGACGCCTAGCGGAATCTGCCGATAATTCGACGCATCGGAAGCATAGAGCGCCTTCGAACTGGCGTCGAAGCGGACTTCTCCCCGAATCGACGTCCGAAGCTCGGCTTCGACTTCCCGAAGCAGGCCTTCGCCTGCCTGAAACGGTGTGGCAGCTTTCACGTTACCTTGCTGCGTTGGCGGTCATCTTGAAAATACCGGTCGCGTTGCCGGCGTCGAAGCGAAGGTCGGTCTGCCAGCGGCGCTCCTTCTGGTCGAATTCGCGCCTGCGCGTAATGAATTCATAAAACGAGCCCGGCACGTCCCGCGTCACGATCTTGCCGTCGGCCGAGCTGAACTCACGCTTGACCGTATCCGCACGATACGCCGTCTGGAAAACCCGGCCCGAACGCGAACGCTCGACTTCGGGCTTCATCGGACGACCTTTTGCCTTTTCAGCGTCGGACAATGCGAAGACATCTTCCACGCGGTCAGTTGCATGATTGAACGCATTGCCCTCCGTTGAAATCCACGCCATCTCGGCCGATTCCAGCAACAGCGTTTCGTAGTCTGCTTCGGTCGGAATGTCGTGCTGGCGGGCGAATGCGCGAACAATAACGGGCAGCAGTTCCTGAGCCGTCTCGAGCGGCAGCGAACCATCGCGCTCGAGGTCCGACAGTTGCGAAATGGCGAGCGGCGTCAGCGGATCCTTCGACGAGCTTACGACGTGGGTCACCGCAGCCTGAAATTCCTTCGAAAAGCGTTCCGGGTGCAGTTCGCTGAGGAAGAACTGAGCGATTTCGTCCGGCGCATCTTCATGCGCGTAGGCGCGGCCCGTCATACCGAGCTTGTCCAGCGGGTAGCGTCCGTTCAGCCTGAAACCCAGCGGACGCAGGATTCGGGTGAAAGCGCCTTCGCCCGGGGGTAATGCGCCGTTATGCGGCCAGCGGACGGTACGCAGCGCGCCATGGTCGAAGTACACCGAGCCACCGTTGGCGATCGCGTCATGCGTGTACGTGCGTGCGTTCGGCGAGCGTTGCAGCAGGTCCTCGAAAAGCGCCATGTTCATGGCCTGGGCCAGTTCAGCACGCGTGACCGTACCGTCCTCCCAGTCCTGCAGAATCGCCGGGAAATTGAGCGTCGAGAACAGGAATTCAATCTTTTCGAGGCCGAGCAGCTTCGTCAACAGGCGTTCTACGTTCGCATTGCGCATCGCGTGATCTCTCAGAGCAAACCGCTGGAAGGGCGGGAATGGGTCATCCGTCGGCCTTCCAGGTGAAGGCCATCCTTACGTGATTTGCATTATTGGAATCCTTGCGCACTGCGTAAAGCGATATAAAATTGTCACTTGATGAGCTTTTGGAACCACCATGCGCAAGTTCAAGATTCCCAACATGGGTGCGCTCATGGCTTTTGAAGCTGCGGCGCGGCACGAGAGCTTCACGCATGCGGCCAAGGAGTTGTTTCTCACTGAGAGCGCGGTATCGCGGCAGATCGCGACATTGGAATCGAATCTCGGCGTGCGCCTCTTTGTTCGCGCGAAGCAGCGCGTGGTCCTTACCCGCGCAGGCCGGCTGTACAGCACGCAGGTGCGCCGGGCGCTGGAAAGTCTGGACCGGGACACGCTTTCAATCATCGCGCACGGCAGTGGCGGTGGCTATCTCGAGCTTGCCGTGCTTCCAACCTTCGCCTCGCACTGGCTGATTCCCCGGCTGAAGGACTTCAGCGACCGCACGCCGGACGTGCGGGTCAACATGGGCGTGCAGACGGACATGTTCGACTTCAAGGAGTCGCATTTCGAGGCGGCCATCCATTACGGGAAACCAACCTGGCCCGGCACGTCGGCGGATTATCTGTTTGGCGAAGAAGTCGTGCCGATCTGCTCGCCGTCGTTGCTGTCTAAACCGATAAAAAAAGCACAGGAGCTGCTTGGTTATCCGCTCCTCCACTCGACGACCCGCCCCGACGCCTGGGCTCGATGGTTTTCCGACCTTGGCGTCGAAGACAGTTCGACGATGCAGGGTGTGCGTTACGAGCTGTACACGATGCTCATTGCCGCTGCCGCCGCGGGGCTCGGCATCGCGCTTGTTCCGAAGTTCTTCGTTGATGGACATCTGAAACAGCACGGCCTTGTCATCCCGTTCGACGTGGTGTCCGCGGTTGATTCAGCTTCAGCCTACTATCTCGTCTATCCGACCGAGCTCAGCCACGGCAAGCCTCTGGAGTTATTCCGGGCATGGCTCCTCGAACAGGCGAGCGCCTATGCCGCAGTCCAGGGTTAGCCTTCCCCCGCAGCAAGCGAGATATCCGCCACCCGTCCCCTGATCGAGGCGCTTCGCCCGAGCACGCGCAAAGGCAAGCATCGGCGGAGCGCCAATAGAAATCCCCGATCATGTGCGCCGCCCATTTTCGATTATTTTCAATCAACTCGCTTAATTAGAATCCGACATAACGTTTTAATGACCTCGCTCCTGGTCATTCGATTTGCCACCCCATGTCGAATATGCGTTGCCGAAAGGAGTAAAAATGAGGCTTTCCGTACTGTATGGAGTGCTAGCGGCGTTGATATGGGCCGGACAGCCCGTTGTATCCAAGTTCGGTTATCACGCGGGTATCACTGCGGTCGATCAGACCTTTCTGCGGTATACGGCCAGCGGCCTGCTGCTCCTGCCGTTCATCTTCCGTCGCTGCGGTCGCAATGCGTTCGGTTTAGGCTGGGGGCGCGCGGCGGTGTTGATGCTGGTGGCCGGCCCGCTATATAGCCTCATCCTCATCGGCGGCCTTGCCTGGGCCCCCGCTTCTCACAGCGCGCTCATCTATCCGGCCCTGACGCCCGTCTTCAGTGCCTTGCTGATGAAGCGGCTCGCCGGGCGTTCCGAGCACATCCCGCTTCCCGGACTAGTGTTGTTGGTCGGGGGTGTCGTCATCATCGGCCTGGCCAACATGCTTCGTCATGACGCCCAACCGTTACCGCACGCATGGCGCGGCGATCTGCTGTTCGTGCTCGCGGCGCTCGTTTGGGCCGTCTATCTTCTCCTCGTGCGCCGCTGGAAAGCCGATCCCCTCGCCGTGGTGGGCATCGTGCAGATGAGCGCTGTCCTTTACGTGCTGCCGTATCTGGCGTGGACGGGCTTGTCCGTATTTCACGCGGACTGGCGGCAGTTGGCATTGCAGGCGCTGTATCTCGGCGTCGGCGTGAGCATCGGCGCGGTCACGCTCATCAACCTCGCCGTCAGGGAGTTGGGCGCGAAGGCGTCGATGTTTACCGCACTGGTACCGCCTTTCGGCGTCGGGCTGGCCGTCGTGCTGCTCGGCGAGTCCGCCACGTTGCCGCTTCTGCTCGGCACCGCCTCTATTGCGGCGGGCCTCGCGTGGTCACTCATCGCCAAGGTGCGCGGTGTCACGCCACCGGTGGTGTCGGCCAGCACCTCGCCCAAATAGGCGCACGCTGATTCCCTCGCGGATTTCCCCCGAACCCATCGCTTCGCGCATCGCCGGGCGTCGTCCCGACGCGCGCGTGGCTCGTTTCGACTACTCATACCCATTGAGCGCGACATGCCGCAACGAACGGATTGGTCTCGATTACCGCAAAGCGAGGGTTCCATTTTTGCCCGCTATAGCAGGGAAGCGCTCCGGCATCATGCGCTCAATCTGGCACAAGGCTTTCCCGATTTCTCTCCGAGCGCGTGCTTGCTGGAAGCGTTGGAGCGCACGGCGCGCATGCCGCAAGCGCATCAATACGGCCCCCCCGAAGGCATCCTGGCGTTGCGTGAAGCCGTGGCCGGCATGTTGGAGGACTTGTACGGCGTAAAGATCGATCCGATCACCGAATTGACGATTACCGCGGGGGCAACGGAGGCCATCTTCCTAGCGACGCAAGCCATGCTGCGTCCGGGGGACGAAGCGATTTTCTTTTCGCCCGCGTTCGAATGCTATGAGCCGGCCATCCGGCTCGCTGGCGCGACGCCTGTGTGCGTGCCGCTGAGCGTCGAACACCTACCCGATTGGGACGCCTTTCGGGCGCATCTACGTCCTAGTACGCGCCTCGTTATCGTCAACAGCCCGCACAATCCCACGGGCGCGTGTTGGCCGCAAACCGATCTGGACATGCTGGCGACGTTGGCCGAAACGCACGGATTCCAGGTGTTGAGCGACGAGGTGTACCACACCATGACCATTGCGCCGCAGCGGCACGTTTGCGCGTGGTCGCAGCCGGCATTGACCGGCCGCTCGGCGATAGTGGGCTCGCTCGGGAAGATCCTTCACGTCACGGGTTGGCGCCTGGGATATGCGGTGGCGCCGTCGGCCGTGACGGACGAACTGCGCAAGCTGCATCAATTCGTCACTTACGCTTCGTCCACGCCGTTGCAACATGCGGCGGCCGCAGTCTTGTCCGACGCCGACAGCTATCGCGCGCTCGGCTCGTTTGCTCGGCAAAGACGCGACCGATTCTTGGCGGGGCTCGAAGGCTCGCGTTTCGCTTGGCGGCCGAGCCAGGGCGGGTACTTCCAATTGCTCGACTACACGGGCATCAGCAACGACACGGACGCGATTTTCAGCGAATACCTGCTCAAGGCCCATCGCATCGCGGCCCTGCCTTTGTCGGGCTTCGGCGCATGTCCGCGCGCATCGCGGCAGTTGCGCTTTTGCGTTGCCAAGAAAGACGACACCCTGGATGAGGCGACAGCCATCCTTCGAGGAATTTGACGATGCTCACATTGCACTGCCTACCTCGCGAAGGGGAGTCGACGTGCGTGGCGCTGGCGCCGCGCAAGCTGGCGATCGCCGGCTGGACTGGGCGCGACCCGGCCATGGTGCGCGCCCACATCGAAGAGCTGGCGGCGCTGGGCGTGCCCCCACCGCCAAAGACGCCACTGGTCTATCGCGTCGCCGCTTCGCTGCTCACGCAGGACGACAGCATTCAAGTGCAAGGCACGCACACGAGCGGCGAAGTGGAATTCATCCTGCTGCGGCACGACGGCCATTTGTGGGTCGGCGTCGGATCCGACCATACGTGCCGCGCGCTCGAGGCGATCAGCGTGCCGGCCTCCAAACAGTGTTGCGCCAAGCCTATCGGCCCGGCGCTATGGCGGTTCTCGGATCTGCAAGCCCATTGGGATCGCCTTGAACTGCGATCGTACGCCGTGCTGGAAGGGCATCGCATGCCCTACCAGGGTGCGTCCGTGGCAGCCATCTTGCAGCCCGACACGTTGCTCGGCCTGTGCGAGGCCCAGGACGTCAACCTCGACGAGAGCCTCGTCTTTTGCGGCACGGTGCCTTTGCTATCGGGCTGGACCCGCGCCGACGAATTCATCTGCGAACTGCACGACCCCGTGCTGAACCGGCGGATTGAATGCCGCTACGGCGTTCAGACACTCGATTGACCCTAGTTCACTACAACGAGAAGACGCCCATGTCAGAGCACAAGGAGTTCCATCCAATCGATCTTTCGACCGGATGGGCGACGCCTCCCGGCTATCCGGCCGGCATTACCCAGAAAATCCTCGCCGGCAGCCTCGACGAACAGGCTGGGACCGGGCACCGCACGCGGCTCTTGCGTTTCGAGGCCGACACGCATACCGATCGGCCCTTCGTTCACAACTATTACGAAGAGGTCTACCTGCTGAGCGGCGATCTCGTTGTAGGGAGCGACGAGCAAGGACGGGGGGGCACGCCGTTCACGCCCAACACCTATGCCTGCCGGCCTCCGGGTGTCTATCACGGTCCGTTCAAATCGGAGCACGGCTGCCTTCTACTCGAAGTCCACTACTTCCTCCCGTGAACACCGCCATGAGCCACCCTCCCTCCATGTATGACGTCGTCATCCTCGGCTCCGGTTTGGCCGGCTCGGTGCTGGCGTGCGCGTTGGTTCGCCAGAACCTGAGCGTGCTGATCGTCGACAACGCTTGTCATCCGCGCTTCGCTATCGGCGAATCGATGGTTCCGCGCTCCTCGCAGATGCTGCGCATCATCGGTCAGCAGTACGATGTGCCCGAGATCCTCCACTGCAGCAGCTTTCACGGGCTCAGAAAACACGTGAGCGCGGCGTGCGGCGTCAAGAAGCACTTCGGCTTCATCTACCATCGCCCCGACGAAGCGCACAGGGTCGAGGAAGCCACCCAGGCGCCCATCCCGCGTCTGCCGCACGGCCCCGAGTCGCATCTCTACCGACAGGACATCGACGCCTACCTCACGTTCGCGGCGGTCAGGCACGGCGCTCAGTTGAGGCCCAACACGCACATCAAGGAAGTCGAGATCGAGCCGGATGGCGTGTGTCTCGTGACCGACAAGGGAGAAACGCTGCGCGCCCGATACGTCGTGGATGCCAGCGGCACTCGCTCGCTTTTCGCCGACAAGTTCCAGTTGCGCCAGGCCCCTGTGCGCAGCCGCACGAACTCCTGGTCGGTGTTCTCGCACATGATCGACGTCCATCCGTTCGAAGCCTGCCTGCCGCCAGGCCAGCATCATGGGATGCCCGAGCGCTGGTCGCAAGGCACGCTGCACCATATTTTCGATGGTGGGTGGTTTTGGATCATTCCCTTCGGCAATCACGACTTGGCGACCAATCCGCTGTGCAGCGTCGGCGTCAACTTGGACGGGACCCGGTTTCAACGCGATCCCTCGCTGAGCGCCGAGGAAGAATTTTGGAAGTACGTCCGAAAGTTTCCGTCCATGGAATGCCAATTCAAGGACGCGCGCGCCGTACGTAACTGGGTCGCAACCGGGCGGCTGCAATACAACTCGGAGCGCCACGCTGGGGAGCGCTTCTTCCTGCTCGGACACGCCGGCGGCTTTGTCGACGCCCTGCACTCGCGCGGCATTGCCAATACGTTCTATATGGTGCATGCACTGGCCGAGCGCATTCCGCAGGCCGTCGCCGCGGGCGACTTCTCCTCCGCATTCTTTGCGGATCTGGCGGACCTGCAGGCCGACCTGGTGGAGTACAACGATCGGCTCGTCAACGGCTCCTACGGGTCCTTCATGGATTTCGAGCTGTGGAATGCCTGGTCGCGCGTGTGGCTGCTGGGCGTCACCATCGATAGTCTGCGCATCGGGCGCTTGATGGCCAAATTTTCCAGCACGGGCGACAAGGGCCATTACCGCGGGCTCTATCGCGCGGCCTGGCCCGGATCCATCGCGCCGGACAACGAAGAATACGAGACGATATTCAATGCCTGCGAAGCCGAGATCGACGCGGCCCGCCAGGGCCATAAAAGTCCGCGCATGGCTGCGCAGGCCATTCACGACTGGGTGGCGAGCGCCAAGTCCGTCCCGCCCACACTGAACCTGCACAACCGCGATCGCCGGTACACTTTGACCAACTCCTTCCTCTCGCACATGCAATTCCTCTGGTGGCGACAGGTGGGGGCACCGGAAACGGTACGCCGCAAGTACTTCGACTATGGCGCCATGCCTTTCATGAAATCCGCATTTCGGGCACTACTGCGGCCCGAGCGAGTCTGACGCGTTCTCAGCCCACCTTCACCACGTACCGCGGAAAAATCGACATGCAGGAAATCTGGAGTACCGCCTACGCGGCCGCCGCGCACGCTATCACGGCATCCTCATCGGTCGTGGGCGGCAGTGCCGAACAACTCATTTGCGTGTTCCTGCTGCAGCTCATCGTCATACTGATCGTCACTCGCCTGGTGGTCTGGTGCGGCACGCGCATGCTCGGACAAACGGCTGTGGCCGGGGAAATCCTGGCGGGGCTCGTCCTGGGGCCGAGCCTGCTCGGCGCGTTGTTTCCCGACCTGATGCATGCGTTGTTCGTGCCGTCGACCTCCACGATTTTCGTCGGCTTCTCGCAGTTGGGGCTGATCCTGCTGATGTTCCAGATCGGGCTCGAGTTCGAATTCAAGCGCAGCCTCGCGCAATCGCGGCGCGCATTGACAATTATCAGCATCGGCAGCATCGCCTTGCCTTTCGCGCTCGGCTACTGGGCGGCGCCTTGGTTCTGGGCCCGGCTGCCGGAAGTCCGGCCGGACCTACTGGCATTCCGGTTGTTCTTCGCCATGGCGATGTCTATCACGGCCCTTCCCATTCTGGGCCGCATCATGATGGAACTGCACGCATCGCATACGCGAACCGCAGCCCTCGCTATCGGCGCCGCAGCGGCCAACGATATCGCGGGCTGGCTCGTTCTCGGCGTGGCGGGCGCCATCGTCAGCTCGGCATTCGACGCCGTCGGGTTGGTCCTGAGAATCGCCGCACTCGCGGCATACATCGGTCTCGTACTCTGGGTCATCAAACCGATTGTGTCCCGGCAGATCCAGCTGCATGTGAGCGCACCGCGCCGCCTATCGTCGCGCGCGGTAAGCGTCGTGCTGATCGGTCTGCTTGCATCGGCCGAGATCACGAGCCGCCTTGGCGTGTTCGCCATCATCGGCGGTTTCATCGTCGGCTTCGCGCTGCACGAAGACCGGGTCTTCTGCGAACTTTGGAAGCAGAAGGTCAGTGGCCTCGTCGACACGCTCTTGCTCCCGCTCTTCTTCGTCTACACCGGGCTGCGCACCGACATCAGCGCCTTACACGATCCGCAAGCGTGGCTGGAGGGCGCGCTGATCTGCGCCATCGCCTTCGCCGGCAAGTTCGGCGGCGGCTATCTATCGGCCCGCGTGGCGGGCGAGGATCACCGCTGCGCACTCGTTATCGGCGTATGCATGAACACACGCGGCCTGATGGAGCTCATCGTGCTCAACATCGGGTACGACCTCGGAGTGCTCCCTAGGCAGCTGTTTACCGCGCTCGTGGTCATGGCCGCCGCGAGCACGCTCATCGCCACCCCGCTCATTCGCCGCCTGATTGCGCCCGAGCGCATCGGAACCGAGCTGCGCGGTATCGCCGCCGCGCGCGAATAGCGCCGGCGGGCGCCCTCCCTTCGTTTCACCCACCCACCAAGGAGTCGCTAGCCTATGAAGCTTTACTACTGCCCCGGCGTCAGTTCTCTCGCAGCCCACATTGCCGCCAAAGAAGGTCACATTGCGCTCGAACTCGTCAAGGTTGACCTCAAAACCCATCGGACCGACGGCGGCGACGACTTCCTCGGAATCAACCCGCGCGGCTATGTGCCGGCGCTGAAACTGAACAATGGCGCGTTGCTGACCGAGGTCACCGTGATCCTCGAATGGCTGGCCGACGAGGCGCGGGGCGAGGATCTCATGCCGTCCGACACGATGGAACGCCATCGCGTGCGGCAGTGGTTGGCCTTCATCGCCACCGAAATTCACAAGCAATGCTTCTACGCCCGCGCCGAGATGGGAGCCGATACATCGAAAGCGGCGCGCGGCAAGATTGCCCGCCGTCTGGCCGAGTCGAACGAACGCCTCGGCACCGTGCCGTACTTGGCCGGCGAATCGTTTACGGTCGCCGATGCCTACCTGTTCACGGTCTTGAACTGGATGCCGCGCTTCGATATCGACCTCGGCGCCTACCCTCACTTGAAAGCGTTCATCGCACGCATGCTCGAACGCCCCGCCGTACGCGCAGCGTTGAGCGAAGAGGGCATCCTGGACGCGCTGCTCGAGCGCATCGCGTGACGTAGCCGGTATGCATCCGCGCGCCCTCTCCGATTCCGCTTCCCGCTTACTGGACCGAGAAGAACCGTTCTTCAGCGCGTTCTCGCGCGAGTTCGTTTTGGACCCGGACGTCGTCTATCTCATGGCGGGTCAAAAAGGATCCATGCCCGCGCCTGTACTGCGGGGCTTAAAGGAGGACGTCGACGCGTTGGCGCGCGATCCATTCCACCCCTATGTGGAAGACCCGAGCGCCACGCGCGAGGTGCTGGCGCGCAGCTATCGCGCGCATGTCGATGAGATCGCCATCGCCCGCAATGCGACGGATGCGTTGACGCAGATATTGATGGGCATCGACTGGCAGGCGGGCGACGAAGTACTCGTCAGCCCGCTGGAGCACCCCGCAGGCATCGCCACACTCTCGAGGATTGCCTGCCGCTACGGGGTGGCCATCCGCGAATTCGGCCTGCCGGCGCCCGCCGAAGCGACGGGGGCGGCGATCGTGGAGGCTGTGGCGCGGCGCATCGTGCCGGGCCGCACGAAGCTGCTGTTTTTTTCCTCGCCGCTATGGCCCAACGGCATGCGTATGCCTGAGCGCGCGCTGGCGCGGCTCGCTCAGGAGCATGGCGTCATCACCGTGGTGGACGGCGCACACTTCGCCGGCATGCTGACGCCGGAACTATCCGCCAGCGGCATCGACTTTTGGGCCTTGAGCGGCCACAAGTGGCAATGCGGGCCGGGCGGCACCGGTCTGCTGTATGTGCGCAACCGGGTGGGCGATGCGAATCCCAACCCGTTGCCGCGCCTGCACCTGGTTCGTAGCTCCGCCATGCGCGACGTTCCTCGCGATGGGTCTCGTCCCGATGGGTTCGATATCGGCGCGGCGCTGACGCTGTCCGGCGCGCCCGAAGGCGGCCTTTGGCGCGCCTTGTCGAATGTCTGCCGCCGCTGGGACGAAATCGGCCGCCCCCGCATCGAGGCTTGGATCCTGGCATTGGCCGACCATATGCGCTGGCGCATCGCCGAAGCGTTCGGCCCGCGATCGCTGCTTGCGCCGACGCGCGACGCGACGCTCGCCTCCGGCATCGTCGCTTTCACTCCGTTCTCCGAGCAAGTGCATCGGGAGAGTCTCGCGTTGAACGAGGCCTTCCGCGAACAGCTTTTCGCCCAACACCGGATACGGATTTCAGGCGGGGCGCTGGGGCCGTCGGGATGGCCCGCTCTAGCCAACGATCCGCCCGGCGCCTTCAAGGCCGGCACGATCCCCAATCGCGATCCGTACGGGCTGACACCCACGCCTTTGGCCCATCCCCACCGTGCCAACGCCTGCGTATGGACGCGACGCGAGCAAGTCGATCATTTCGTGGCTTGCGCGCGGCACCTGGCTCGCCAACTCGAGCGCCAATACCGCCATGACTGACGATGCTTCGTTCATCTATCCGCCTGCACTCGGTGCGCTGCGCTATTTGAGCGACGAGGAGCGCGAACGGTTGCTCCGAGAGACGCTGGCGTCCCGTCCGCCGAACGCGGCGCTCTGGATCTTCGCGTATGGCTCGTTGATCTGGCGTCCGGCGCTACCCGTTGTCGAAACGGTCGGCGCCGTGGTCGACGGGTATCACCGTGGGCTATGCCTGTGGTCCTGCTTGAGTCGAGGGACACCCGAGGCGCCCGGATTGGTGCTGGCGCTCGACGAGGGTGGCCGATGCAAAGGGGTCGCGCATCGCATCGATCCCGCTCACGCGCAGGCCGCGCTGGCAACACTGTGGAGGCGCGAGCTCGTCATGGATTCGTACCGGCCTCGCTGGCTGGGCTGTACGCTCGCCGACGGGCGGGAGGTAACGGCGCTGGCATTCGTGATCCGGCGCGGCGCATTCAACCATGCGGGCGAGATCCCGGAGACGCTGGTGCGGCATGCGCTGCGGCATGCCGTGGGAACCCAAGGCAGTGCGCTGGATTATCTGGTCCAGACGGTGACGGCGCTCCGAGCGCACGGCATCGACGACGAGCACCTGGAAGGGCTGCTGCACCGGTGCGCCGGTTAGGCGGCGCACCCCGGTGCGGCCCATTCGTGCCCGTGCCGATGTCAGATCACGGCGTAGTCCGTGTTGAGCAGATCGGTGATCAGCATGTACCCAGGCGCATGCGTGATGCAAAACGCGGGCTTGGCCTGCAGCAATGCGGCTTGGGGGGTGGCGCCGCAGGCCCAGAACACAGGGATCTCGCCTTCGCGCACGTCCACCGCGTCGCCGTACTCGGGCTTGCTCAGATCCGAAATGCCGATCTGCGCAGGATCGCCGATGTGCACGGGGGCACCATGCACGCCGGGAAAGCGCGACGTGATCTGGATCGCGCGGATCGCGTCCGCCGCCTTCATCGGCCGCATCGTCACGACCGTCGGCCCGGAAAACTTGCCGGCCGGCGTGGTCTGGATACTGGTCCAGAACATCGGCACGTTCCGTTGCTGCTCGATATGGCGGATGCCGATGCCATGCTCGATCAGCGAATGCTCGAACGTGAACGAGCAGCCGATGGCGAACGTCACGAGATCGTCGCGCCAATGTTCGAGCACGTTATTCGGTTGCGCCACTTCTTGGCCGTGCTCGAAGACACGGTATCGCGGCACGTCGGTGCGAATGTCGAGATCCGCGCCCAGCATCGCCATGCGCGAATCGCCCACTTCCGAGACGGCGATCAGCGGGCACGGCTTCGGGTTGCGCTGGCAAAAGCGCTGGAAGTCCGCCGCGTCGGCGGCCGGCAGAATCGCGAGATTGACCTGCACATAGCGGGGCGCGAGGCCGGCCGTGGGTTTCCTCCATTGGCCGTCGCGGATGGCGGCACGCAGTTGGGCAGGGGTGTGGGATTGAAAACCCGAGATCTCCAGAGTCATGGTTTTTTCGTGTGCGACCAAAAAAAGTGTGGAAGGCCGGGGCGAACGCTCGGCCGGCCGGTACAGGCGGCGTGGGCGTGGGCATTTGCCGCACCGCTACGCCGCAGTCTATAATCCGCCACTGATTGAAGATAATCGAACATGGCAGATCAACTCGATAAAAAAAACCGATCATGCGAGCATCCCTGCGGCAAATAGAGACGTTTTACTGGGTAGCGCGGCTGGGCGGTTTCCACGCGGCGGCCCGGCGTCTGCATCTCACGCAGCCAACCATCTCCGCGAGGATTCACGAACTCGAGGACATGCTGGGTGCGAAGCTGTTCGAGCGCGGCGCGTACCGCACGGAATTGACGGCGCTCGGCGGCCGGCTCGTCGCACAGTCCGAGAGAATCTTGCGGCTCGCCGACGATTTCGTCGACACCGCGCGCGCGTCGAACCCGTTCCGGGGGCTGTTGCGGCTCGGGACGAACGAATCGACGGCCATGGGCGGCCTGATCGATTTATTGACTCGATTGAAGGCGCGTTATCCCGAGTTGCGCGCGGAGCTCACGATAGACATAGGCAGCGCGCTCAGCCGCAAGCTCAATGGCAAGGAGTTGGACGTGGCCATCCTCATGGAGCCCGTCTCGGCGCCCAATATCGTCGACGTGCCGATCGGCCAGGCGCCGCTCTGCTGGGTTGCATCGGCCCGCTTCGTACCGCCCCGGAGCATATTGGGCCCGGAGGATCTGCTCGAGTTGCCGCTCGTTCTCACGCCGCCTCCGTCCGCGCTTTTCGGCGCGGTGGCCGAATGGTTCCGGGCGGGCGGCGTGTCGCTCGAGAATTACAGCACCTGCAATTCGATCTCGCTCATCACGCAGTTGGTGGCGGCCGGCCACGCCATTTCGGTGCTGCCGCGCTCGGTGGTGCGGAACGATGTCGAGCGCGGCCTGATCCAGGTGCTGCCTACTCGGCCGGCGCTCGCGCCGCGCACTTACTACATTTCCTACGCACGCGACGAAGAGGGTGAAGATGCTTCCCTGCTCGTGCAAATGGCGCGAGACGTATTGGCGCAATTCCACCTGTTCGAGCCTTTGCCCGATTAAAGCGCAGCCCGGATTGCGTAGGCTTTCCCGCCCCGCTCAATGCAGCATCAAGGACGCCATTAGCAGCACCAGCAGCACCGCGATCATCTGCCAGAACAGCACCGGAACTCGGCGAACACCTCGTTTGCGAACCTCCGGCGCCCGGGGTCACGCACAACAGGTGCGCGCGGCATACGCCCCCCACCTCCGCTATTTCGACCTAGACTTGTATCGATTCGCTCGCCAAGTTCAGCGAGCCGAATCGCCACCAACGCGCGCAAATGCGCAGTACCCAAGTGCCATAAGCGCGCGCACCCTGTCCAGGTTCGAACGAAGGAGGTCAATGCCATGGCCGAGAGCTGGGAGGTTGCCGGGACGTATTTCGAAAGCTGCAACTGCTACGCTCCGTGCAGTTGCGTTTGTCTCAGTCCGCCGTCGGATGGAGACTGCGCGGTGCTGATCGGTTGGCACGTCGATCAAGGTAAGTTTGCCGACCTTAATCTGGACGGACTCAACACCGCGCTCTTTGCGTATTCGCCGGGTCACATGCTGCAAAACAAGTGGAAGGTGGCCCTTTATCTGGACGAACGCGCGACACCGGAGCAGCAAGAAGCATTAGGTAAGATCTTTTCCGGTCACGCCGGTGGCCCGCTTTCGGCGCTGGGTCCGATGATTGGCGAAGTCATGGGAATCAAGCCGGCGGCGATCGACTACCAACTCGACGGGAAGCGTCGCAGCCTGCGCATACCGAATGTGGCGGATGTCGAAATTGAAGCGTTGTCTGGTCAAAATGGAGGCGACGTCACCATCAACAATCACCCGTTCACCCCTGTCCCAGGATTTGCCGCGGTAATCGGAAAATCCACGCGCTTTCGCTTCACCGACCACGGTTTCTCGAGAGAAGTCTCAGACCGAAACGGTTTCTATGCTCCGTTTGCCTACCATGGTTGAGTCAGGTTTTCAGGGCGGATTCGCGGCACAACGGCTGCCCGTGCGGGACCGAGTGATCGTACTCTCGGGACTCACGGCCGCCGCAACGCTCGCGTGGGCCTATTTGCTGTACATGAGCCGGGGCATGGAGCATATGGGCGCGGGAGTAGCCATGGCCATCATGCCGCGCATGACGGATTGGGGCCCCATTGACCTACTGTCGGCGCTGGCGATGTGGGCCATCATGATGGCCGCCATGATGCTCCCGTCGATCATACCAATGGTGCTGACTTTCGCATTCTTGAGCCGCCGGCGGCGTACGCAACGACTACCGTATGCCCACACGAGCGTATTTGTTCTCGGCTACCTGACCGTGTGGTCCGGCTTCAGTCTGTTGGCGACGCTCGCGCAATGGGGCTTACTCGAAGCCCGTCTCGTTGCACCGATGATGATGAGCGCCACCCCGCTGCTTGGTGGCGCCCTCCTCGTCATTGCGGGAGTCTTTCAGTTGACACCGTTAAAGCAGGCATGCCTTAGCAAGTGCGCATCGCCACTGCGTTTTGTTCTGACGGAATGGCGCGACGGCACGCTCGGCGCCTGGATCATGGGTTTCCGCCATGGGACCTATTGCGTGGGCTGTTGCGGGCTACTCATGACGTTGCTCTTCGTCTTCGGCGTCGCAAATCTGCTTTGGGTGGCCGCGCTGTCGATCTACGTGATGCTCGAAAAAATGCTGCCGCAAGCGCGATGGCTTCCTTTTGCGGAGGCGATGCTACTCGTCGGCTGGGGTATCGCAGTTGCAACCACGGGGTGAGGTCGCGACACGATCCGACTGACGCCCTGCGGAACGCGATGCCTGCGAAACCCGACGCCTCGTATCACGCCGCGATTTGTTCTCCTGACGCCCTAAGCTGACGCCCTAAGCGCAACGATTTGCCGCCCCGCCGGGTCGAAGTTCGCGGGCTCGAGCCACGCATCGAGCACCGCTTTGCGCGCCGGCCATTCGACGTCGAGAAGTGAAAACACTGCCGTGTCGCGGCTTCGTGCCTTGACGATCATGTGTTGCCGAAGCATACCCTCCGCCTGAAAACCGATCCTCAGGGCCGCGCGAACGGAAGCTTGATTGGCCGAATCACATCGCCATTCGCAGCGTCGACAGCCCAGATACTCGAAGGCGTGCCGCGCGGCCAGAAAAAGTGCCTCGGTCCCACCCCGGCTGTTTCGCAAAACGGGGGCAAACAGCACATAGCCGATCTCGACGGAACGATGCGTCGGACTGTAGCGCATCAAGCTGACTTTGCCGACCACATCGCCGGATTCGTTGTCCATGATGACGAACGGCATGAACCCATCTAGACGAGCGATGGCTTCGAGATGCGCGCGGTATGCCGGCACATCGGCAAATGGACCGTCACGAAGGAAACGCCACGCGTCCTCGCACGCCGGGCCATGGCAGACGGCGTACAAGCATTCGGCGTGAACGGCGGGATCGAGCGGACTCAGGCTCACGTAACGCCCGCGCAACACTACCGCTTCGATGCCGCCCGAATCAGGCTTCATTCCGACTGTCACGCATAGCGCAACGTGGCCCGTGCCGTTCCTGCGTTAGCGAGAAATGCGGTCGCCCGATTAGGGTGATACAGCGTATGCATCGGGTGCGCCTTTCCGCCCAATAGCGCGGCGACCGCCTTCCCGACAGCCGGCGCTTGCGCGAACCCGCCGGTGTTATGGCCGCCGGTGATAACGCAATGTCCAGAGGCCGCAGTCGGAATTGCTTCGAACACCCCAAGGCTCGACGAGGTCCACGGACGGACGCAATATTTGAGTTGGCTTTCGAGATCGCCCGCCGCCATCGCAGCATCATAGGCGGCCGGGAAATACTTTTGCGCCGTGTCGATCAGCCCCTCGTACATGACCTTGAGGAGACGCGCATCGATATTGGTCGCATCGAGACCGGTGTAGCCGTAACCCGATCCGATGATCATGATGGGCTCGCCCTGCTCGTCGGTCGCCACGGTGATGTTCGCGTCCTCGGTCACATGGCCCTTGCGGGCGAGCTTGAGCGAATTGCGTAGCGACGAATCGATGTTCGGCAATCTGAGCCAGCCTCCGAGCACCCCGTTGATCTTGCCTTCCGAGGCAGTGCCCTTCAACAACGTGCTGCCGTATGCGCCCGGCGAGATTACGACATTTTCGGTAGTCAGCATTCCATCGGAGAGCCTCACCCCGGCCACATTGCCGCGTCCGTCGAACACCAGATGCTGCGCACGCCGGTTCCAGTGCGTGCGAACGCCTTTGGCCTCCAGTCGCTCGAGCAGGAGCCGCATGAACTTATGCGCGTTGATCGTAAATCCGATGACCTCTACGCCACCGGCAACATGGCCGCCATCGACCGCCGCGGCGAGCGCCGGTTGTTCGCGCGCAACGTCCGTGGCGGACAGTATCGAGCGCGCCGCACCGATGCGCCTCTGCCGCGCGACCGCCGCGTCCAAATTGGCCCCATCGGAATAGATCCGCAACACGCCTTCACGGATCAGACTATCTTCGAAAAGCTGAGGATCGCTGTCGATCCACGCGTCCCACAGCGCCCTGCTTTCGCGTGTCAGCGAAAAAATGTCGTCGTTGTAGCTATCGGCCAGCCACGTCGGAATGCTTTCGAACTCCGCAACCCAAGCGTGTTCCTCTTGCGACAGACTGCCGGCGTGATGCGTTGCCCAACCGAATTCCGATACCGAGCGCTGGAACGCGGTATTCATCGACTCGTGAATTTCGCGCGAGTTGTAGTTGTCCATCTCCGACAACGTGAACATCCGCGCGTCGTCGCCACCGCGACTGCACCCAAACGACGTCCAATCCGCCGCCGTGCGCGGGTCAGGCCGGGCGTCGACGATCTCAATCTCGTAGTCGCGCTCCGAAAGGTAGTGCGCCGTGATGAGGTTGACGAGACCGCCGCCGATCAACGTGACCCGTCGTGATGCCGAAACTCGACGATTACCTGCGTAGTAACGCGCGTCTTGCTGGGCCGCGAAAGCGCGTTCCAGCGCCTTCAGCGCCTCGATGTGCGCGTCTTCGCCTGCGACCGCGACTCTCAGCACAGTCGCGCTCCCGAATTCACCGGGGCTCTGCTCGTCGTCCTGCATGCCGATCGCGACGTAGTAGCAGGGCTCGGACCGGCCACCGGCCCAATTCGCAACGATGTCGCTCGGCAATAAGGCACGCGTCACCACCGCATCGACATCGCTTTCCATCAGGACGCGGCGAAGCGCCGCTTGACCTTTGCGGAGCACGTCGGGACGGTAGATCACGTTCTTGGCCAACACATGATTCGCCAAATCGTCTTCGAGGAGATCAAGTATCAGAATTCGCACGTCGCTCTCTCATTATTTTGTATTGATTCTTTATTTTGTATTGATGCTTGCGTGGATTGTCGTCTGTTTCAGACGATCACGATGATCGCCGTGGCAACCAGCAGCAGCGCCATCCCCACGTTGAACATTCTCAGCCGAGACTCGTTGGTCAATAGCTTGCCGATCCCCACACCGAAAGACGTCCAAATCGAGCCGGAGACGAAATTCACCAGTGCGCAAATCGTGAAGATGCGAATGCCAGCCGACCAAGCCGACGTCCCGGGCGGAAGGAACAGCGTCGCGGTCGTAACCGCCTTGACCCATGCCTTAGGATTGACGACCTGAAAGAACGCGGCGTTGAAATAGGTCAAAGGCTTCACTACCGCGTTGGCCTTCGCGACTCTCGCCCCGACGAGCTTATACGCGAGATAAATCAGGTAAGCCGCGCCACACCATTTCAGAACACCCTGAAGCCAAGGGAAGTAAGTAAATACAATGCCGAATCCGATGCAGAGCAAGAACGTTTGGATCGCGCACCCGGAGACGATGCCGCTGATGTGCGGCAGCGTCCGGTTGAAACCGAACGTGGCGCCGGAGGTCGTCAACATCACGTTGTTCGGGCCCGGCGTAATAGACATGATCATATAGTACGTGGCCAACGGCACGACCGCGATGGGTGGGGCACTTATCATATTTCCGTCGCTCTCTTTGGATGTGTCTTGCCGGATGTAGCGGAAGCGGTCACCGCAGGCTTTCGCAAAACCGATGGATGCGGCCGCAAGCTTCTTCGAGGACTTGCGTCGATGTCGCGTACGAGATGCGGAAATTCGGACCGAGACCGAACGCACCGCCATGCACGGTAGCCACCGCTTCGTCTTCAAGCAGCGCTGTGACGAAGTCCTCGTCGGTCGCGATCAGCTTGCCTTTCAACGTCCGCTTGCCGATTGCACCCTCGCACGAGGGATAAACGTAGAACGCCCCCTCCGGTGTGCCGCACTGCAAATGCGGCGCGCGATTGAGCAGCCCGATAACGAGGTCGCGGCGCGCCTTGAATGCTTTCCTGAAGTGAGGCAGATGGCTCTGCGGCCCGTTCAGCGCTTCAACCGCAGCCCATTGCGCGATCGAGCACGTCCCCGATGTTTGCTGACCTTGGATCAGGTCCATTGCATCGATCAGCACCTTCGGGCCGGCGGCGTAACCGACCCGCCAGCCGGTCATTGCGTACGCTTTCGACACGCCGTTCATCGTCAAGGTGCGGTCATACAGCGACGGCTCGATCTGCACCGGCGTCACAAACTCGAAATCATCGTAGACGAGGTGCTCGTACATATCGTCCGTCAGAATCCATACTTGCGGATGCCTGACGAGAACGTCGGTCAACGCTTTCAGTTCATCGCGGGTGTAGGCAGCCCCCGATGGGTTCGACGGTGAATTGAGAATGATCCATTTAGTACGCTGCGTGATCGCGCGATCGAGGTCTTCCGCTTGCAGCTTATAGGCATGACGCTTATGGGTCGGGACCGCAACGGGCGTCCCCCCGCACAGCGAGACCATTTCCGGATACGAAACCCAGTAAGGGCTCGGAATCAGGACTTCGTCACCCGGCCCAAGTGTCGCCAGCAACGCGTTGAAAATCACGTGCTTGGCCCCGGTACTCACGATCGTCTGGGATGACTTATAGATCAGCCCGTTTTCGCGTTCGAACTTATGCACGATCGCCTCGCGCAACTCCGGAATGCCAGCCGACGTCGTGTACTTAGTCTCACCGCGCCGAATCGCGGCAATGGCCGCATCCTTAATGTTCTCGGGCGTATCGAAATCGGGCTCCCCCGTCGATAGCGACATCACATCGACGCCTTCGGCGCGCAGCACGCGCGCCTTCTGTGTGATGGCCAGCGTCGCGGACGGTTTAACAGAAGACAAACGTTCGGCTAAAAATGACATGGAAATCCTGGGTGAAACAGTTGAACGGGCTTGCTGACGCTTAGCGCTCACGCCGGCTGGCGAGCGGCCACTTCGGCGCATACCGGAAGCGACTTGAGTTGCTGGACGTAAGCGGCGGGAAGAATATCGCTTCCGGCAAGCAGATGAGCGAGATACGCGGCCCGCGGTTTCAGTTGCGAATCGAGGTTGTTGCGAGCGACATACGTGGTAGCGGTGACGTATTCATCGCGTTCCGGGCGCAAAACGCGGACGAGAGCACGCTCATACTGCCCGCTGCCCACGTTTTCGTAATGGTCGAGCACGTCGAGCCCGTGCGCAGAGATGCGATTTAGAACACCAAAAATATACGCACCGGTGCATTCCACCAAATTGGCGGCCGCCGCACCGGGGAAATAAGCCGACGGCTTGTCGAACGTCAACGCCCAATCGTCGAGCCGCCCCAGCACACGCTCGAAACAGGCGGCACCCGCCGGCATGAGCCGGGAATCGACCAACCTGGCAGGATCCATATTCGATCCATAGGCAAAATACCATACCGAATTACACACATCATCACTCATGACAATTCCGCAGCTTCAACGAATACGATTTTTATTTGATCGAGATGGTTCGACGAAGCGCTAACGGCAAATATCGTCATGTCGGCCCGAGACGTAAATTAACATTTGAGGAACAGCTATGCAAACAATCAATTTTTGTTCGACGTATAACGATTTTGTATGAAAACGATTTCACCTCCTGGCAGCGATATAGGGCGCTTCGCGCTTCGGAAAACGGAATAACCGCGGTGTGCATAACGCCGCATAACGCCGCATCACGCCGCATCACGCCGCATCACGCCAACGCACAGCGTCACCGCACGGCATCAATACGCGCGCAGAGCGGCGCCCGACGATCGCCTCGCAGTTGAAAAAACAAAACATATCTGTCAACATCCGCGCGGGCGGTACCGCGACGCTCCCGACGGATAGCATCTCGAATAGCGATGCAATTGCTGGCGCGCGCTTTAAAAAATTCAACGGTCGCCGCACCGGGCGCGAACCGGACCGGGGAGTAAAAGGTGAACCTCAAGTTCCTCGAAACGTTTATCTGGGTCGCCAAGCTGCGTAGCTTCAGCCTAGCAGCCGACAAGCTTAGTTCGACGCAAGCCGCCATCTCCAGCCGTATCTCCGTCCTCGAACAGGAACTCGGCACGAAGCTCTTCAAGCGTGACCCGAAGGGCGTCACGCTTACACGCGCCGGCGAGCGCGTCCTGCATCATGCAGAGCAAGTGAGCCGCTCGATGACCGAACTCTATGCCTCCTTGCACGCCGAGAGCTTGGTAGCCGGCACGATCCGGATCGGCGCGATGGATAGCGCAATCCATTCCTGGTTCGTCGATTTCGTCGCCGACGCGATGCGTCAATATCCTAACCTCGATATCGAAGTCACCTCGGATACGGCGTTCAATCTTATCGAGCAGTTGCGCCGCGGCGCACTCGATCTAGTGATCCAGACAGACATGATTCGCGACGAGACGATCCGCAGCGTCGAATTACTCGAACTCTCCGTCGAGTGGATCGCGGCCGCCGAAGCGGCGGTACACGCGAAGCAACCTGACGAAACAATGGCTGCGGCGTTGCGCCGGATTAGCGCCCAGCGGCTCATCACCTACTCTCGTCATTCACGCCCCCATCAAGATATGCTGCGGCTGATGCAGTCCAACGGTATCGGTGAAGCGCGCGTGAGTTGCGTCAACTCGCTCACCGCGATGATTCAGCTCACCCAGGCCGGATTAGGTGTGGCGGCTATCCCGCCCGCGCTCATCACGGATCTGCTGCATCAGGGTGTGCTTCGCAGGCTCGATGGCCTAGAGACGCCGGCGCCGTTGCCCTTCGTGATTACCTGGCGTACCGGCACCCACCGAGCCGAGCATCTCGTCGAAATCGCCACCGAAACCGCTCATCAATTCGCCGAACGGGTGGGCGCCGCAACAGCGCGCGCCATCGTGACGCCGCGATAACGACGCGCGATTTCGGCCTGCCGCATCTTCGATACACGACTACGTGAACGTAGTACACGGCAACACCGGGTGCGACACCCGTGTTCAATGAGCCGTCTTCGCGGCTTCGATGATTTCGATCACGTCTAGCGCGCGGAAATCATCAGGGTTGCTAGTGAGAAGCGGCAGATGATGTTCATGAGCCTGAGCCGCGATCCAGAGATCGTTATAACGCGGGCGCGGGCTACGACCCGCCGCCTTCATCATGGTTGCGAGCAGCCCGAATGAACGAGCGGTCTCACGCGTCACCGCGAGCACCGACATCCGTTCCATGGCACGCAGAAATGCGGTGCGCTGCGCTCGCTCCCGGGCATCGTTTGGAAGTTGCGCGCCGAACTCCAATTCGCCAAGCGAGATAGCCGAGACGTGGGCCAATTGAGACCCAGCGAGGTTATAGATTGCTTCGGTGTCAAGAGCGCCTTTACTGAGATCGATCCAGACACACGTATCAACGATTACTTCTGCCACGGGTCACGAACCTCGTCGTCGAAATCAGCATGACGGATATCGGCCATGTACCGGTCGGCGGCATCGGGCGACATTTTGGGAATGCGCTCGAAGGCTTCGCGAAGCGTGACAGCCCGCGCAGGCGGGTTGATCGTGCCGAGCACGGTGTTATTGCGGGTGATGGTGATCGATTCCCCGCGCGCCAGGGCGTCGAGCACCTGGTTCGTGCGCCGGGCAAGATCGGTGGCGGTGACAGTAGTCATGAGGAACTCTGATACAGGATCGTACGCATTTTACGTAATTTACGTAATTTGTCCATCCCATGCCGGCCCCCGCTGGCTTCCGCGCCGCTCCGAGCGCACCGCACTCGAGTCGAGTGTCTTCAATCTTTCCAGAGAAGTGCCCTCAGCTCCGTCGTCACTTGAGTGCGACCGCGTCCGATGCGCTGGCTTGCCATCCGCCACCGAGCGCCTTGAAGGCGGCGACCGCAGCGCGTGCCGATTCCGTTTGCGCCTGCACACGTTCATCCGAGGCGCGCAGCAGGTTTTCGTCGGCGTGCAAGACTTCAATCAGGCTGACGACACCTTTTTGATAGGCCGCGAACGAGGCAGCTCGCGCCCGGCCGAGCGAATCCACTCCCTGGGCAAGCACGGCAGCCTGTTCCTCGTGCTTGACCAGCGCCGAAAATGCGTTTTCCACATCCTCGGTTGCGTGCAGGACGGCAAGCCGATAGGCAGCCAACATTTCGGCTTTCTGCCCCTTGGCCTGCTCGATCTGCGCATTGATACGGCCAAAGTCGAACAGACGCCAGCGCAAGCCCAGCACCCCGGCAGCTTGGCTCGCGCCACCGCTGAAAAGATTGCCGGCGGCCATGGATGTCGCGCTGCCGATTAATCCGCTCAACGAGAACTTGGGGTAATACTCGGCAATCGCCACGCCGATACGCGCGCTGGAGGCAGCCAGATGACGCTCGGCGACGATCAGATCGGGCCGCCGCCTAAGCAACGCTCTCGGCGATCCCATGGCCGCGATCTGCGGAGCAACCGGGATGTCGCCCGCTTCCACGAGTTCCGCTCGATGCGTGCCAGGTTGTGAACCCAGCATCACGTCGAGCGCATTCATGGCTGCATCCAGGCCCGCTTCGAGCACCGGGACAGATGCCCGAACCTGGGCCAGCGCACCTTCGGCCTGACTCACCTGAAGGTCGGCCGCCAATCCTTTTTCATAGAGCAGATTGATCGTCGAGAGCAGTTGCTGCTGCGTTTGCACCTGCTTGCGCGCAACGTTCAGACGGGCCTGCAGCCCACGAATGCTGATATAGATGTCGGCGGTCTGCGCCGCCACAGCCAGACGCGTGGCTACGGCACCCGCGTCGGACGCCTGATAATCGGCCAGTGCCGCTTGCCGTCCGCGGCGCAGCCCCCCAAACACGTCCAACTCCCAGCTCGCGCTGAAATTGGCCTCATAGTCGTTACCGTAGCGATCGAAACCGGGCGTCGAATTCAGGACTCGTCCCAACGGGGTTTCAACAGATTGATAGACTCGCGCCGCCTGGCCGCTGACATTGCCGGAAGGCAACAGGGCGGCAGTCGCTGCGCCAAGCCCTGCGCGCGCTTGGGCTACACGCGCGGCGGCCTGCGCCAGGTCGAGGTTCTGTTCCAGCGCAAGTGTCACGTACCGTGCCAGTTGCGGATCACCGAAACCCGTCCACCACGTGACAAGATCGGCGCTAGCGGCCACGTGCCGACGGGCCACCGCAGCCTGGCCCAGGAACTGTTCCGGCATGGGTACATCGGGCCGGGCGTAGTCGGGGCCCACCGCGCAGGCTGCCGAAAGGCTAGAGACAATGACCGCGGCAAGGATGTGTTTGGGTAGCATGAGCGTCTTCGCAAGATTCCGTGTGTGACTATAATACCAAATGGTCACTAGTTGTCCACTCCTGTATGCTGTAACCATGAAAAGAGCCACCCCTTCCCCAATTTCCGCCCGCGGCCCGGCCGACCACGAAGTACGTGATCAGATCGTCGCCGCGGCCACCGAGCACTTCAGCCGGTATGGCTACGAGAAAACGACGGTATCCGACCTCGCCAGGGCAATTGGTTTTTCGAAGGCCTACATTTACAAGTTCTTCGAGTCCAAGCAGGCCATCGGCGAGATGATTTGCGCGAACTGTCTGCGCGAAATCGAAGCCGACGTCAGGGCGGCCGTCGCAGAAACCGATCTGCCGCCGGAGAAACTGCGACGGATGTTCAAGGTCTTCACCGAGGCGAGCCTCCGTTTGTTTTTTCAGGACCGCAAGCTGTACGAGATAGCCGCATCCGCGGCTACGGAGAACTGGCAGTCGGTGCTGGCTTATGAGGAGCGCGTCCAAATCCTGCTGCGCGATGTCCTCCAGGAGGGACGGCACAGCGGGGACTTCGAACGCAAGACCCCTCTCGATGAAACTGCGAAGGCGATCTATCTGGTAATGCGGCCCTATCTCAACCCGTTACTTCTGCAGTACAGCTTCGATTACACCGACGTGGCGCCCGCGCAACTGTCCAGTCTTGTGCTCCGCAGTCTGTCGCCCTAACACGATTTCTGTTCTTCCGTTGGGATTGCGGCTGCGGCTGTGACTGTTGACTAATTTAGTCACTTGATACACAATGAAAGTTCCGATCACTTAGTCAGTGGGACTTTCATGCTCCGGCGTCGCCTCGCTACCTCTGCAGTTGTCTGTGCACTGCCATTCGCGCTAGTCGCGTGCGGCGGAAAAGCGCCTTCCGACCCCCGCACCGAGGCGCCGCTTGTGCGTACCGCAATCGTGCAGGTGGCGATCCCGGCATCCCGTTCATTTACAGGCACCGTCGCCGCGCGCGTGCAAAGCGACTTGGGATTTCGCGTCTCCGGCAAAGTGGTGGAGCGGCTCGTGGATGCTGGGCAAACCGTCAAACGTGGCCAGCCTCTGATGCGCATCGACCCCGTCGATCTGAAGCTCGCTGCGCAGGCACGGCAAGAGGCGGTCTCGGCTGCGCGAGCGCGGGCGCAGCAGACCGCAGAGGATGAGCACCGCTACCGGGACCTGCGCGGCACCGGTGCAATATCGGCGTCGGCGTACGACGGGATCAAGGCGGCGGCCGATGCGGCCAAAGCCCAACTCAGCGCGGCGCAAGCCGAGGCCGATGTTGCCGGCAATGCGACGGGTTATGCCGAGTTGGTAGCGAACGCCGACGGTGTCGTCATGGAAACGCTGGCTGAACCGGGCCAGGTCGTCAGCGCGGGACAGACCGTCGTGCGCCTGGCTCACGCCGGGCGTCGCGAGGCTGTGATTCAGTTGCCCGAAACCCTGCGCCCGAGCATCGGTTCGGTCGCGCAGGCCACGTTGTTCGGCCAAACTGGCGGGAGCGTGCCCGCCACGCTGCGCCAGCTCTCGGATGCGGCGGATTCCCGGACGCGCACCTTCGAAGCGCGATACGTGCTGCAGGGAGAATTGGCCGACGCACCCTTGGGCGCAACGGTATCGATCCAGATTCCCGAACTGCATGCCTCCGTGCAAGGCGGTCTGCAGGTGCCGATCGGTGCCCTGTTCGACGCGGGCAACGGACCTGGCGTGTGGGTCGTCAACGGCGAGCCGGCCAAGGTTTCGTTGCGGCCGGTGTCTATCCAGCATCTGGACGACGATAGCGCCCGCATCGCCGGCGAACTCAAGCAGGGCGACCGAATCGTCGCGCTCGGCGCGCAGTTGCTCCGCGAAGGCGAGCAGGTGCGGGTGATCGGTCAAGCCGTCGCAATGTCTGCACAGGGAGCCCGTCCGTGAGCGAAGGCCGTTTCAATCTATCGGCGCTTGCCGTGCGCGAGCGCGCCATCACCCTGTTCCTGATTTGCCTCATCTCGCTGGCCGGGCTCGTTGCGTTCTTCAAGCTGGGCCGGGCGGAAGACCCCGCGTTCACGGTCAAGGTGATGACCATCGTCACCGCATGGCCGGGCGCCACCGCTCAGGAAATGCACGATCAGGTCGCCGAGAAGATCGAAAAGCGCATGCAGGAGCTGCGCTGGTACGACCGGACCGAGACGTACACACGACCTGGCCTAGCCTTCACGACCTTGACCTTGCTCGATAGCACCCCGCCGTCGCAAGTGCAGGAGCAGTTCTACCAAGCCCGGAAGAAAATCGGCGACGAGGCAGCCAACCTTCCGTCCGGCGTGATCGGGCCGATGGTCAATGACGAATATGCGGACGTCACGTTCGCACTCTTCGCGCTCAAGGCCAAGGGTGAACCGCAGCGCCTCCTCGTGCGCGACGCGGAAGCCTTCCGCCAACGGTTGCTGCATGTGCCCGGCGTGAAGAAGGTCAACATCATCGGCGAGCAGCCGGAGCGGATCTATGTCCAGCTCTCGCATGACCGGCTCGCGACACTCGGCGTCAGCCCGCAGGACGTGTTCGCCGCGCTCAATGGCCAGAACGCGCTGACGCCGGCGGGTTCCGTCGAAACGCGGGGGCCGGAGGTGTTCATTCGCCTGGACGGCGCCTTCGACAAACTGCAGAAGATCCGCGACACACCCGTCGTTGTGCAAGGTCGCACACTGAAGCTCTCGGATATTGCCACCGTCACGCGAGGTTATGAAGATCCGGCGACGTTCATGATCCGCAATAACGGCGAGCCCGCGCTGCTGCTAGGTATCGTCATGCGCGACGGCTGGAACGGGCTTGACCTCGGCAAGGCGCTGGACCACGAGGTCGGTGCGATCAATGCCGAAATGCCGCTGGGCATGAGCCTGACCAAAGTCACCGATCAAGCCGTGAACATCAGCTCGGCGGTCGATGAGTTCATGGTCAAGTTTTTCGCCGCTTTGCTGGTCGTCATGCTCGTGAGTTTTGTGAGCATGGGCTGGCGCGTGGGCCTAGTGGTCGCCGCAGCCGTGCCGCTGACACTGGCGGCGGTATTCCTGGTGATGGCGGCAACCGGCAAAAATTTCGATCGCATTACCCTCGGCTCCCTGATCCTGGCGCTGGGGCTGTTGGTGGACGATGCCATCATCGCCATCGAAATGATGGTCGTGAAGATGGAGGAAGGCTACAGCCGCATCGCCGCTTCCGGCTATGCCTGGAGCCACACGGCCGCGCCAATGCTCGCGGGCACGCTGGTCACGGCCGTCGGCTTCATGCCCAACGGCTTCGCCCGCTCCACCGCCGGTGAGTACACGAGCAACATGTTCTGGATCGTCGGCATTGCATTGATCGCATCCTGGGTCGTCGCGGTGGTCTTCACACCCTACCTCGGCGTGAAGCTGCTACCCGACTTCAAAAAGATGGGAGGTAACCACGGCGCGATCTACGACACACCGCGCTACAACCGCTTCCGTCAGCTGCTCGCGCGTGTCATCGCGCGCAAATGGCTGGTCGCGGGTTCGGTCGTGGGGCTCTTCGTCCTGGCCATCCTCTGCATGGCGGTCGTCAAGAAACAATTCTTTCCCATCTCCGACCGTCCTGAAGTGCTGGTCGAGGTGCAGATGCCCTATGGCACATCGATCTCGCAAACCAGCGCCGCCACGGCGAAGGTGGAAGCGTGGCTCGCCAAAGAGAAAGAAGCGAGGATCGTCACCGCCTACATCGGCCAGGGCGCACCGCGTTTCTACCTGGCCATGGGACCGGAACTGCCTGATCCTTCGTTTGCCAAGATCGTGGTGCGCACGGACAGCCAGAACGAGCGCGATGCATTGAAGCTGCGACTGAGTCAGGCCATTGCCGACGGTCTTGCTCCGGAAGCCCGCGTGCGGGTCACGCAACTCGTGTTCGGTCCGTATTCGCCGTACCCGGTGGCTTACCGCGTCACCGGTCCGAACCCCGACACGCTGCGAGGTATTGCGACCGAAGTTCAGCACGTCATGGACGCCAGTCCGATGATGCGCACGGTCAACGCCGATTGGGGCACACGCACCCCCGCGCTGCACTTCACGTTGCAGCAGGACCGATTGCAGGCGGTGGGGCTGACTTCCAGCGCGGTCGCGCAGCAGTTGCAGTTTTTGCTGACCGGCGTGCCTGTCACCGCCGTGCGCGAAGACATTCGAACCGTGCAGGTCATGGCGCGTTCAGCCGGCGAGTCTCGACTAGACCCGGCCCGGCTCGGCGACTTCACGTTGGCCGGCGCGGGCGGGCAGCGCATCCCGCTGTCGCAGGTAGGCAAGGTCGACGTGCGCATGGAGGAACCGATCATGCGCTGGCGCGATCGAGTGCCGACGATCACCGTACGGGGCGACATCGCCGATGGTTTGCAGCCGCCGGACGTATCGGCCGCCATCACCAAACAGCTTCAGCCCATCATGAAACAGCTGCCCAGTGGCTATCGCATCGAGCAGGCAGGCTCCATCGAAGAATCGGGCAAAGCGACGACCGCCATGTTGCCGCTGTTCCCGATCATGCTGGCGATCACGCTGGTCATTATTATCTTTCAGGTCCGCTCGATCTCCGCGATGGTCATGGTGTTCATGACCAGTCCGCTCGGTTTGATTGGTGTGGTGCCCACCTTGATTCTGTTTCGGCAGCCGTTCGGCATCAATGCGCTGGTCGGCCTCATTGCGCTGTCGGGCATCCTCATGCGCAACACGCTGATCCTGATCGGGCAGATCCACCAGAACGAGCAGGCGGGACTGGATCCGTTCAACGCGGTCGTCGAGGCCACCGTACAGCGTGCCCGACCCGTGATCCTGACGGCGCTTGCGGCGATTTTGGCCTTCATCCCACTGACCCATTCGGTGTTTTGGGGAACCCTCGCTTACACGCTGATCGGCGGCACGTTTGCAGGGACGATTCTGACGCTGATGTTCCTGCCGGCCATGTACTCCATCTGGTTCAAGATCAGGCCTGGCAATACCGCCGCCTCGCGCAACGGCGGGCATGAGCAGGCATCGCCTTCCGAACAGACGCTGCAGGACGCGCTCGACGCGCGCAGTTAAAACACCTCACCCGGCGAAATCGCGCTGCACGCCACACACGCCAGCCCGAACCGTTATTCCAACTCGCTCAAGCCGGCACGGCCGATATCGCGCGCTCCGAGCGGGCCCATGTGACCAGGCTGCCCACCGCCAGCACCGTCAGGCACACGATCGGGACGATCATTGGACCGAATGCGGTTCCGGCGACCTTGCCGGCATACGGCATCAGGTTCTGGCCGAAGAAGCCACCGAGATTGCCGATCGAATTGATCGCCGCGACGCTCGCCGCGGCGCGTGCCCCGGTGAAGTAGCGCGGCGGCATCGACCAGAAGCACGGATACAGCAGCGGAATGCACGAGCCGCCGAGCACTAGCGCGATGAAGCGCAGCGGCGTCGAGTGCAAGACAAGGCTCAGAAGAAAGCCGAGCGCACCAAGCGCGGCAACAATCGCAATCGCCTGCAGGATGCTTTTCGCGCGGCGCAGCTTGGCCGGCAGGTACAGGAGCAGCAGCACCGAGAGCGCCCAAGGCAACATGCTTAACATGCCGTTCGTGCGGCTCGACACGCCGAACGATTTGACGAGCGTGGGCAGCCAATAGGTCACGCCGTAGAGCGATGTCGACATCAGCATGTAGGTTGCGGCAAACAGCATCACGCGCGGATCGAGCAGCGCCTTCCAGGGCTGCGAGTGCTCCGCGTGCTCCGGCTTCTCCCGCTCGAGCGCGGCTGCGACGAGCTCCTTCTCGCGCTCGCCGAGGAAGCGTGCCTCCCGGTACGACGCGGGCAGCACCTTGAACACCATGATGGCGACCAACATGGCGGGCCTTGCTTCGAAGAGGTAGCGGGGCAGATTCCGGGGGTCCATAATGCAATCCGGGTGGAGTACGGCGACGCCATTGACAGCAACTCCTCTCCGGCAATGAGCGCGTATATGACTCGCCGAGGGCGTTCATACGTTGTTTTTGAAGTGGAAAACAGCGCGGATGCTGCGAAGGTTTTCAACGCCGTCGTTTGCCAGAGACGAGGAGGCGTCATGAAACCGATCGAGCGCTACTCACGTCTAGACCTCCAACCGCAGCGGCAACCCGCGATGGCATTGGCCATGTTGTTATAGATAGACAACGTCGCAGCGGTTCAGCGAGTGCGAAAGAGCTCGCTACTTTCAATGACATTGAGCGACACTGTACTGCCAAGCTGCCAGGACCTAGTCTCGGCCTCGGGACATTTCAAAAGAAAAGCGCCGGGCTGACCGAGAACCGCTCGCTCAGTGCCGCGATGTGGTCTCGAGTCAGATTGCGGCCTCGACCGTTAAGAATCTTGGACACCAGCGACTTGCTGCCGATTTCCGGTAGGTCGGCCACACCGAGTCCATGCTGCTCGATCAACAATCGCAGGACATCTACGCCACTCAAATTAGCCACGCGCGCGTTGAACGCCGCAAACTCGTCAGACTCGTTTTCCCAGTTCTCGATGGAACGGGCCAGGATCTCGATCAGCGGACGGTTAGCCTCGTAGTCCTCGACCAGCTCATCCATCAACGCCAGCGCCTGGGCGTAGTCGTCCTCATTGGCGATATGGCCAATGAAACCCGCCTCGTCAAACAAGGCATGGGCTCGCTCCTTGATGGCGGCAAATCCCATCTCAGTCACCCTCCTTCCGGTAGCGTCTGCAAAGCTTGTCGTACTCGGCATGGGTTGCAATGTGCTTGACGTACATGCGGTTGTCGCGGAACTCGACGAAGGCAATCAGTCGAAGATTGTTACCACCGATGTCCAGCACCCACCATTTATCCTTGTACTTGAAGTTGTCCAGCGACGGAAAAACATGCCGCAAGGCTTGCGGTGTATCGAAATCGCCGGACCGCAACACCCGGTAGGTGCGGTCGATCGCCCCGGCGTCGTTCGGATAAGCCTTTGCTGCGTCGCTGAACGGCTTTCTGGATATGACGTGCATGTCGGTCCACGGATGAAAGAATAGGCCGAAGTTGACTTTTTGTCAACTTCGGCCGGCAGCAGCGTCGGCGCGTAGCTTTCCCCCTCTTGCGCTCCAGCGTCGCTCCTCGCGTCGGGGACTGGCCGCGGCCGCACGCGATGGTACACGCGCGGCGCCCCATGCCCCATGCCCCATGCCACATGGCCAGGGACCTTGTGCGGCTGGGCTTGGGGCCTGAGGTTACCCAGCGCGAGGTCGGTAAGCATCGAGGTTTTTCCTCATGTTCGTGACGGCTTCCTTTGCAGCCCGCAGGCCAGCCGCAAGCGCGTGAGGCGGGCCCCTCACGACCGCCCTTCGCGCCTCACATAACTGGAAGAAACGTGTGCGTCGTGCCGTTCGGAAAGAGAATCATCACCTGATCGCCCGTGACCAGCACCATTTCTCCGTGACCGTAGCAGGCCACGCGCACGCGCACGAGGGCCGCACCGGCTTTCCGCGGACACCCGATGAAATGCGCGGCACAGCGTTGAAAGATTTCGAGACGCCGCGCGGCATGCTTGCGAGGTGAAACCTCCCGCCCCGTTGGGGGCGGCGCCTAACGGCACCATCCGAACGATGTCGGGCCTACGCTCAGAACTTGTGGCGCAAGCCGATCCGAAGGCCCAGTTGCTTATCGGTTGCGGAAGGCGTGAATCCGCTGATCGTCGCAACTGCCGGCTGGCCGAGGGAGTCGTGCCCCGTCGCCCGTTGCACAACCGCAAGCGCATACACGTCCGTTCGCTTCGACAGCAAGTAATCCAATGCGAAGTCGAGCTGCAGATACTTCGCTCCACCGTCGCCGTTCACGGAATTGCGCTGCGTGTAGTCGAAGGCCAGCCCGGTCATCAGTGTCGGCGCGATCATCGTCCGCACCCCGAGTTCCGCGTTGGTGAATATGGCCTTACCCGAGTAGCCGAAAGGGTTCGGACCTGACGCGGAGCCGAGGCCGTCGAAACGCGCGTTCGTCACGACTGCGCTGACCGTCGTACGACTGAAAGCGTAGGAAGCGCCGACGCCCAAGATTTCCAACGTATTCGCGGAAGCGTAGCCCGCGAACGCCGGCGACGATTCGGGTGTCGTGACCGAACCGAGCGAGCCGATGTTGTTGACCGTCGCCGGTCCCTTATTGGGCGTATTCCCATAGAACGACACGTTCGGATTGCGCGCGTTCAGGTATCCCGCGCCGAGCGCGAGCGCGCCCGAACTGTAGCTGACGCCGAGCGACCAGATCTGATTCTGCGCTTGGCTGCCCGCCACGCCGCCGAAGCTGTACAAGGCGCCGGCCTTGAAGCCATGAAAGGTCGGCGTTGTATATTTGACGGCGTTGTTGATCCGGCTGGTGTTGGCAAGATTATCGATGTCGCCGATGTGCGACGACACGTACCCGGCCCAATACGGCGCCGAGAACTGTTGAATGGCGTCCACCAGCGGGTCGTATTGCCGCCCGGCCGTCACGGTGCCCGCCCGCGCCGACGACACGCCGACGTAAGCCTGCCGCCCGAACTCGGCGCCGCCTTGCGCAAGGGTCCCGCTGTTCACCATGAATCCGTTCTCGAGCACGAACACCGCTTTGAGCCCCGCACCCAAATCTTCGATGCCGCGCACGCCCCACCGGCTACCGGAGAGCCCGGTCGCGTGGGCATCGGTGAGCGCCGTTAGCGAGGCGCCTTTCAATTGACCGCCCACTTTGCCCGTCTGTGCGCTGTTCTGGTAACTCATCCCCACGTCGACGATGCCATACAGCGTCACGGTACTTTGAGCATGTGCGCTAGCGGCAACCATCGCCACGGCGGCGCCCACAAAAAATCTTTTCATTGAAGAAGTCTCCATTCCTTGTCCCAATCCTTATTTATTTAGTAATCCTAAATTAATTCATGGCGTATGGCGTATGTTTCATTTTCCTCCGTCTACAGGCAGCGATTTGCGCGCCGATGGCCCAGAGAGAAGGGCCTCGCCGCGATGCCGCGCAATAAAGGCTCGGCGCTTTATGCCCTTTTCTTGGTGCTACCTTGTCGCGTCCAGGTCACCTTCCCCTTCAGATCGTTGAAGAATGAATGACCACGACGTGTGCCAGAAAGGATTCGCCACGCCGAGCGATTGCGCGCGTGCTGCGTCTTCGACTTTCTCGAACTGTGCGATGAGACTTTTCTTCACGCCGAAAACGGCGTCTTCCCCAAGGTAAGGGCAGTCGGGGGCGAATAGATGCGTGATCACGGTGTCGTACCCGGGGGCCTCGATGATGAAATGAATGTGAGCCGCGCGGTGGGGATGCCGGCCGAGCTTGGCGAGCAGCTTGCCGACCGGCCCGTCGTCGGGGATCGGATAGTCGCGAGGCTTAACCGTCCTGAACCAGAATCGGCCTTGCTCGTCGCTCTCGAACTTGCCCCGTAAGTTCCCGTCCGGCTGCTGGCCCTTTTGCTGAACATCGTAGAAGCCATCATCGTTCGTCTGCCAGACATCGACGATCGCACCTTGAATCGGGTTACCTTCAATATCGACAATCTCTGCCTCTACCACGAGCGGCTCACCCTTCCCATCGAGACATACGTTCGCGCCAGGGGGCAGCACAGGCACACCTTCGACAAAGAAGGGGCCCAGTATCGTGTTTTCGGTTGCCCGGCCGGGCCGACGATGATTGATTGCATCGACGAGCATCGACACGCCGAGAATATCCGACAGCAGGATGAACTCCTGGCGCCAATCGGTACACATGTGGCCCGTATCGGTCAAAAACCGTATCGCCGCGAGCCATTCCTCATGGGTCGGCTCGATCTCCTTGACCGCGGCATGGAGGTGACGCACGACCGTCTCGGCAATCTGACGCGTGCGCGGGTCCACATCGGCGCCGATGCGAGCGTTGACGATCTCCGCGGAGCGCGCTTCTTCGAACAAAGGAAAACGGCCCTTTCCGGATGCACTCATGATGATCCCCATCAGTTTCAAATTGGATCGCTGGACGGTGCAGCGCCTGCATAGGCTCGCGCGACGAGACCGCGGAGCCGCGCACGATCCAGTGGCTGCGGATTCCAGTACGGGTTCGCCATCGCCAGCTCGACACATCGGTCGATGCCGTCCTCGGGCATGCCCAGTTCGCGCAGCCCGTTGGGCGCTCCGATCGCCGTGTTGAGCTCATAGAGTGCACGCGGTGCGTCGTCGGCACCGAGCACGGCGCAAAGGCGGGCCATCACATCGGGTATCGCCGGTGCGTTGTAAGCCAACGCGTGCGGAAGCACAATCGCATGCGTCTGCGCGTGAGGCAGATCGAACGTTCCGCCGAGCGTGTGGCAAAGCTTGTGGTGCAGCGCCATGCCGACAGAACCGAGACAGATACCGGCGAGCCAAGCGCCATAAAGCGCGCCCGCGCGAGCCACTGCGTCTCGAGGGTTCGCATATACCGCCGGCAGTGCCTTCGCGAGCGAGCCGATGCTCTCAAGTGCAAGCGCAGTCACAATCGGATTCGCATCGCGCGCATAGAGCGCCTCGACAGCATGAGCCACGGCATTCATGCCGCTGACACCGCTCAGCCCTGCCGGCAAATCCATCGTTAGATCGACGTCGTAAATCACCGTCTCGGGCAGCACCTTCAGGCTGCGTACGGTCGTCTTCAGCCCGTCCTTCGTCTCACCGAGGATAGGCGTCATATCCGATCCGGCGTAAGTCGTCGGCAACACGATCTGCGGCAGGTCCGTGCGCAACGCGAGCGCCTTGCCAAGGCCCGTGATCGAGCCGCCGCCGATCGCCAAAATGCCGTCGGCACGCAGCTCGCGCAGTAATGCCAGGGCCTGTTCGGTCACGTCGACGGGTGTATGCATCCGTGCACCGTCGTAAGTGCCGGCATGCAGGTCGCCCAGCGTGCTTACGATCTGATCCGCAAACGCTTGATGCGACGGCCCGCTCAAAACCAGCACGCGCGACATGCCGAGCCGTATCGCTTCTTCACGCACGCTCGAGCGTGTGCCCGCGCCGAACAGCACGCGCGTCGGCAACCCTTCGTACATGAAGGGCGAATGCAAAGAAATCGCTTGGTAGTTCAAGTCGTTACCCTCCTGCGACGCCGGCGCCGGCGACGGGCCCATTGGCCTGCTCAGGCAGTGGCGTTTGGCCGGCCGCCTTTCTAGTCGCGAATACGACGCAAACCGCGGCACCGGTTGCCGCGACAGCAATCGCAGCCAGTAGCGCGTTCGCGCCGCCAAACGCCTGCTGCAACGCGCCCCCGACGAAGGGGCCAAGGATAGCGCCGAGGCGCCCCACGGCCAACTCCATCCCGACCGCCGTCGCTCGCATTTGCGTCTCGTACGAGCTTGCCGTGAAGTTATTGAGCACGAATTGGCCGCCGATGATGCAAAAGCCGGCCATGGCACTGAGCGCGAGGTTGAGCCAGTGACTGTGGAAAAAAATCAGCGCGGCTACCGATAGCGCGCCGCAAACCGACCATATACAAAGCCATTGGCGGGGACGGTTCGAGCGATCGACGAGACGCCCGCAGACAAGCGCGCCGACGAACGACATCACCTGCATCAACGCGCCGAAAGCGAAGCTCGCGCCGAACGTTTCCCCGCGTCCTTGCATGAGCGTCGGAATCCATCCGGACAGCCCGAAGATACAAAACAGACTGAGGAAGCTCGTCGCCCAGATGGCAATCGTCACGCTTCGGTACGGGACCTCGAGCAAGGCGAACACAGGCGTTCGCGCAGTCGAAGAAGGCCGCGCCACGGCACGGTCACGATAAATGTGAGCCCGGTCGGGACGCAGTCTTGCGAGGATCGCCTTGACTTCTATCTCTCGCCCTTGCAGCAGCGCGAACTTCGGCGATTCGGGCAAGTAGCGATGCACGAAGGGAATCAGTACGAACGATAGCGAGCCGACCCAATAAAGCCCCTGCCAGCCCGTGTGAGGCGTGACGAAGACACCGACGAGACCGGCCGCCGCGCCGCCCGTCGCCCACCCCAGCGCAACGCCCCAGAGCGCGAAAGTATTGGCGATTCGCTGCGGGGCAAGTTCGTTGATGTAGGTGGTCGACAGCGGCAACAAGACGCCGAGTCCCAATCCCGTCAAGACGCGCAGCGCGCAAAAGCTTGTGAACGAATCGGCCGTGATGGCGGTAGCGGCCGAGAAGACCGTTGTGATCCATAGCCCCGCTAGCAGCGTGACGCGCCGCCCGATTCGGTCGGCGACCGCGCCGTGCACGGCCGCGCCGATCAGAAAGCCAATGAGGCCGCTGGAAACGAGCATCCCCGCCTGCTGCAGCGATAATCCCCACGGCCCTCGTACGTAATGAATGACGTAGGCCGGATTGAACGTGTCATACCCGTCGAACAGCGTCAGCAAGGCCAGTAAGATGCCGAGCCTGACATGCATCGGTCCGACCGGCGCGTCCGATAGCTCCTTGTGTACGTCGATGAGTGCGTCCTGCATGGTGTCTCGCTCCATTCATTTTTTTGGGCGGGGGCAGCTTCGATCGCGTCGGCCACCCCTCGTCGATTGCGCCGTGTCGACAGCGCGCGCCATGCGTTAGCGCTCAACTCTCCTCAAGCTTGAAGAGCCGTGCAGCATTGGTTCGGCCGATCTTGATCCGATCGTTTTCGCTGATCGACGCATCATCGAACCATTGCGCCGCGTGATCGACGTTCTCGAAAGGCCAGTCGGCAGAAAAGAGAATTCGATCCGAGCCGATCTCAAGCATCGCGTCGATCAGTGTCTGCGTACGGAAGTTGCCCGAGGTCGTCAGCCAGAAATTCGAGCGGAAGTATTCGGCAATGGGTTTAGTCGCCGGATAATTCGGCTTTGTTTTCACCCATGCGTTGCGATTATCGATGCGCCACATGCTGTACGGGAGCCCCTCGCCCATATGGCCCAAGATGATCTTCAAGCGCGGATGGTCGTCGAAGAGACCGGATCCCATCAGGCGCAGCGCGTGCACAGCCGTCTCCTGACCGAACGCCCAGGTGGGCCCGAGCAGCCACGGGTGACCGTCGTAAATCGGCGCGTGTGCCGCAAGCGGATTGCGCGGGTGCAGATAGAAAGGGACATCCAGCTTCTCGACCGTCGCCCAGAATGGCCGATACTGCGGCAGGTCGTAGTAAAGCACGCCATTGCTGCCCTCCACTTGCGAAAACCCGTTCACCAGCGCGCCGACGAAGCCCAATTCCTTCACGCAGCGCTCGAGTTCGCGCGCCGCAAGCTCCGGCGATTGCATCGGCAAAGCCGCGAATCCTTGGAAACGATCGGGACGCTTGGCAACCTGTGCGGCCAGAAAGTCATTCGCTCGCCGCGATAGGTCATAGGCCGCTTTCGTGTCGGGCACGGCTTGTACGGTAGGCGCGTTCAACGACAGGATCATGAGTTCGATGCCGTTGCGATCCATTTCGTCGATACGACGGTCTTGGATATCGAGCAGCCGGCTCTTGAGTTCGACCCAATAGGATTGAGGCACAAAGCCTGCCGAATCCTGTACCGTTTCTTCGATCGCGAAATGCTCTTCGAGCGCGATCTTCCTGGTTGCCTTGAATGGCATAAGCACTCCCTTGCGTTTAGTATTGACCTTTGGGTTCCAGGCCGAGTGCCATCTGGCCGTACATCGTTCCCACCGTATCCCAGTTCATGCTGATGTGCCGGCCTACCGCATTCGCGTCGCGCCATGCGCGCTGCACCGGATGAGCGAGGTCGAGGCCCTGCCCTCCCGTCGAGGCGTTGAGCGCTTCCGTCGCACGAATGGCGAGGGAGACGGCGAAGGCCTGACCGAGGCGGCTTCTAATCCGGTCTTCGACGGACACCTTCTCGCCCGCCTTGACCGTGGCTTCGCGCTCGCGCAGGTCGGCAAGCAGCACTTTTCTCGCCGCGTCGGCACTCGCGGTCGCTTCCGCGACGCGCAACTGAATCGTCGGAAACTCAGCCATTCGGTTTTGCCCACCGGCCACGGCGCCACGCGTCACGCGGCGCGCCGTTCGTTCAAGGTAATCCTCCAGCGCGCCTTGGGCGGCGCCGACGGCGACCGACGCGAGACACGACGGAATCGTGCTCAACATCGGGATCGAGAAACCCGGCTGATGACGGTACTGTTTCGCACCGGGCGTCTCTCCACTCGTCGTTTCGGCAAAAAGCAGCGTTCGATGCGCAGGGACGAATACGTTGTCGAGCACGAGCGTTTTGCTGCCGGTGCCGGCTAGGCCGACTACATGCCAGGTATCGTCGATGGTGTAGTCGGTCTGCGGCACAAGCAAGAACGCCGGCGCCGGACGCTCGCGATCGCCTTGCGGCGGCAACACGGCGGCACATAGCGACCACTGCGCGCACTCGCAGCCGCTCGCGAAGCTCCACCGCCCACTGATCAAGTGCCCCCCATCGACGGCCTGTGCTTGGCAAACCGGTGCATAGGAGCCGCAAACGAGCGCGTCCGGATTGCTGTCCCAAACATCATGCTGGGCGGCAGCCGGGAATGCAGCAACCAGCCACTGATGCGCCGATAGCAGGCCCGCGACCCATGCGGTCGATGCACACGCCTTCGCAAGTTCGACGTTTAAATCGACCAGGACGGAAAAATCGCACTCGAAGCCGCCAAAATCCTTGGGTTTAACGACATCGAAATAGCCCGCCGCTCGCAGTGCGTCGATCGTGTCCATTGGGACGCGACGATCCGCTTCTACCTGAGGGGCGCGCGCTTTGATCGATGCAGCAAGCGCCGCGATGCGCGCACGCAGGGCGGCGGGTGTGGTTGTGGTTGCGGTTGCGGTTGTGGTTGCGGTTGCGGTTGAGGAACAGTCGTCATCGCATTGCGCGGACGCCCCGATCTCGCTTCTCTCTACAACGATCATGAAGTCACCTCCCATTGTCGGTTTTGTTGCCATCGCTATCGGTGCCCCGGAAGCCGCTTACACGCTGCCTCCACTGAAGATGGACTGGGGGCGCGGCCTAGCAATAAGCCGCGTTGCGATAAAGGAGCGGCCGCGCATCGTCGTCGCCCAGCATGACGTCGTCTGCGTTGCCGATAAAAATCGTGTGCGTGCCGAACGGAATGGCCGCGACTTTTCGGCAGACGATATTGGCCTGCGCGCTTGATAGGTAATGCATGCCGGCCGCGTGTGTCAGCCAGTCCCCCACGGAAAAGCGCACCTCGGGCGAAGACGCCCCGCTGAATGCCGCCGATACCTCAGCCTGATCGTGCTTGAGCACGTTCACGCAAAAGTGCCGCGCGGAAACGAGTACGTCATGCAAAAGCGTGGAGTGATTGACGCAGATGACCATCGACGGCGGGTCCAGCGATAGCGAGCTGACCGCCGTCATCGTCATGCCGTGACGACGGCTCCCGTCACAGGCCGTCACGATCGTGACGGTCGATGCGACGCCGCGCATCGCGGCGCGGAACGATGAGCCGATCTGCGGGTGGGGTACGGCTAGCGCGTCCATGACGTCTCCTGAGGATCCGGGCTTCGAAGCTCCGTGTTGAGGAGACTATAGTTTCATTTGCAAATGTTTTCAATGCAAATAATGTTGATGGAACTGTTGCTTTGATAGAATCGCTCAATCTTGAGAGAGGTACGAGCCGTGTACACGTTCACCGATTCCTTCCCCTACCTGCTGAACCGCGTCGGCGTGCGGATGGGCGAGCTGTTCTCGCGCCGGATCGCGTCATACGGCATCACGTTGCCGATGTATCGGGTGATGGCGGCGCTTAGCGAGGTACCGGATCAGCGGCTCAACGACCTGGCGGCCATGACGACTGTCGAGTTGTCCACGCTGTCGCGCCTGATCGGCACGATGGAGAAAATGAAGCTCGTCTCGCGCAGCCGGCTAGAGAACAATGCGCGCACGGTGGCGATTAACCTGACGGATACCGGCGCGGACGTTCTGAAAGCGTTGATGCCGATCGCTCGGCACTTCGAGCAGGTCGCGGTCAGCAAGCTTTCGCCCGCGGCGCTGAAGACATTAAAGAGAAACCTCTCCGAAATTTACGATCTGCTCGATGCGCTCGAAGAGGAATTAACCGCGTCGTCGGAGTAAGGTCCGGGTGGGACGGCCGCGCGCTGAGGCAGGTAAAAGCGGGCGAAATTAGGCCAAATCAGGCCCGTTCTGCGAATGCCGGCATAACCTCATGTCATAACGACTCAAACAATTCGGGCATTGCTCTGCCTTATTTGGCTCAGTATATTGAAATCGACCCGCGCCTCCGAACGAGGCTCTGCATGATCTGTATGCATGGCGCGGTGGAGGAGACCGCGGAGCCCGGATCGGTACGAACGCGCTGTTCGCCGCTGCCTGTCGGCTAGCGGGACGGTGCTCGATTTCGCTTCAATCCTGTCGAGGAAAAGTCGTGATCAAGATCTTCACGTTGCGCCCGCTCGCATTCACTGTCATCGCTGCTGCCGCCACCGCTGCAACCGCGCCCGCCGTGGCGGCCGGAAAGGTCACATTCGTCTCGCAAGGGGGCGTCTATCAGGAGGCTCAAACCAAAGCCATTCTCGATCCCGCAGCAAAGGAACTCGGCATCACGATCAATCAGGACAGCGTTCCGGACGCATGGCCGCAGATCAAGGCGCAGGCTGCAACGGGCAAACCGATCTGGGACGTCGTCGATACGCCGACTTCGAACTGTCTGCGCGGCGGGCGTGAAGGGCTGCTAGAGAAGCTCGACTTCGCGAAGATCCCGAACGGCGCGTCGATGCCCGAAAAATATCGCACGCCGTATTCGGTCGCGTATGAGTTTTATTCGACGGTCATCGCCTACAACAAGAAGACGCTCAAGAAGGTGCCGCAAAGCTGGGCCGACTTCTGGAACGTCGCGGCTTTCCCCGGCACGCGCGCACTGCGCAACGATCCCCAGACGGTGCTCGAAGCGGCCTTGATGGCCGATGGCGTGCCGCGCGACAAACTCTATCCGCTCGAAGTCGACCGCGCGTTCAAGAAGCTGCAACAGATCAAGCCTCACATTTCGGTCTGGTGGACCTCGGGCGGTCAGTCGGCGCAATTGCTTCATGACGGCGAAGTCGATATGGAGATGATCTGGAACGGCCGCGCGAGCGCGGTGCGCAAAGACGATCCGGACGTCGACTTCACATTTAACGACGGCATTCTGCAGAACACGCAACTGTGCATTCTCAAGAACGCGCCGGACCTGCCGGAGGCGATCAAGTTCGTCAACGTCGCCGTCTCGCCCGAGCTGCAAGCCAACCTGCCGCTTTACATCGACTACGGCCCCGGCAACCCGGCCGCGTTCAAGACCGGCAAGATCACCGCGCAACGCGCGAAGGAACTGCCGAGCTCGCCGGAGAATGCGGCGAAACAAGCGCTGATGTCCGAAGAATGGTGGGCGTCGGATGCCGGCGTGCAAGCAAAGGCACGCTGGCTTAAGTTCATGCAATAAAAACGAGGCATCGCTTCCGACAACTTGCCCGCTCACGCACGAAGCGTAGCGGGCAACTGCCATTTCGCTTTGTCGTCGGCCCGCCGCTGCGCGGCACGCCCCCCGATTTCAGTTGCCATAGCCGACGACAGCCTTGACTTCGAGGAAGGCATCAAGCCCCCATGCCCCATATTCTCGACCGTTGCCCGACTGCTTGTAACCGCCGAACGGGGCGGCCGCATCCCAAGCCGGATGGTTCAGATAAACGCTGCCCGCGCGCAGCCTCAGCGCCACGCGGCGCGCCCGCTCGATATCGCCCGATTGCACGTAGGCGGCAAGGCCATAGGGCGTATCGTTCGCCAGGGCAATCGCTTCGTCTTCATCACCATAGGCCATCATCGCGAGCACGGGGCCAAAAACCTCTTCGCGCGCGATGGTCATCTGCGGCGTGACGTCGGCAAATACGGTCGGCTTGACGTAATAGCCGCGCACAAGGCCATCCGGGCGCCCGAGGCCGCCCGCTACAACGTGGGCGCCTTCCTCGATCCCGACGGCGATGAGCCGTTGCACGCGCGCATACTGCAAGGCGCTCACCACAGGCCCCATCGTCGCCTGCCCATCATCCGGGGGGCCAACGCGATGAGCTAGCGCGGCACGCCGGGCTAGCTCGATAGCTTCCTCGTAGCGCGCCGCCGGCACGAGCATCCGCGTGGGCGCATTGCACGACTGCCCGCTGTTGCTAAAGCATGCATTGACGCCCGCGGTGACGGCCGCCTCGAAGTTCGCATCGTCGAGCAGCAGGTTGGCCGACTTGCCGCCCAATTCCTGATGCACGCGCTTGACCGTCGGCGCAGCCAGCATCGCCACTTCTACGCCTGCGCGCGTCGATCCCGTAATCGACACCATGTCGATGTCGGGGTGACGCGCCAACGCGGCACCGACGCTCGCCCCTTCCCCGTGCACGAGGTTGAACACACCCGGCGGCACACCGGCCGCATCGAGTACTTCCGCAAAGAGCGCGGCGTTGAGCGGCGCGACTTCACTCGGCTTGAGCACCATCGTGCAGCCTGCGGCGATCGCCGGCGCCACCTTGCAGGCGATCTGATTGATCGGCCAGTTCCACGGGGTGATGAGCGCCACGACGCCGACCGGCTCGTGATTGACTAGCGTCGTGCCCTGCGGGCGCTGCCATGCGAACGTTTCGCAGGTGCGCAGCAACTGTTCGAGATGGCGCTTGCCGAGCCCCGCCTGCCAGTTCTGCGCGAGCGCACGCGGCGCGCCGATCTCGCGCGAGATCGTGGACGCTATTTCGTCGTAGCGGAGCATGTACTGTTCAAGAATGCGCCGAATCAGCGCGACCCGTTCGCTCGGCAACGTGCGAGAAAACGACGGGAAGGCGCGCTTGGCCGCGGCAACGGCGCGATCCACATCGTCAGGGTGCCCGAGCGCGACTTCGGCGAACGGCTCCTCGGTGCACGGATCGACGACGGGCAGGCGCGCCGTGCCCGACGGCGCTACCCATGCGCCGTCGATATAGAATTTCAGAGCGTTTTTCATCGGTATGGGTATCAGTATCGGTATCTTTATCGGGATGGGGAATCGGAATTGAATATCAATCGGCATAGGCACCGCTGGCGCATCGCCAACCTATCGCGCCCGAGCGAAGCGGCATCACGCGCGTGCGGCGACCGAACGGCGGCTAACGACAACGCTTAAGACGAGGCATAACGTGAGCGCAGTCAGCATCGTGCTGATCGCGGCGATCGTCGGATCGATCTCATCGCGCAGCGTGACGAACATGCGCCGCGTCAGCGTCTGGTTGTCGCCGCCCGAGATGAAGAGCGCGACGACAGTTTCGTCGAGTGCCTGAATGAAAACGAAAACAGCCGCCGAGACGACGCTCGACCGGATTTGCGGCAGCGTCACTGCAAGGAAGCTGCGCACACGATTCATGCCCAGGCTGCGCGCCACCATCTCTTGCGTGTGGTCGAAGGTCCTTAAGTCCGCCCCCACGGAGATCAGCACGTATGGCAGCCCAAGCATCGTATCGGCAAGGATCAGGCCTGGCAACGTGTTGACCATGCCGGCCTTTGTGAAGACGAAAAACACGCCGACGGCGACGATGATGATCGGCACCATCAGCGGCAGCATCAGCAACATCCGCAGGTAGCGCATCACGCTTAGCGTGCCGTGCTGGATCGCATAGGCTGCCGCCACGCCGATCGGCGTGGCGATCAAAGCCGCGGACGTCGACGCGATGAGCGTCGTGCGGGCGGCCGCTAGCCAGGTTTCGTTGTCGAAGAACGCGTGATACCAGCGCAACGAATAGCCGGGCGGCGGGAACGTCAGGAAGCGCGTATCGGAAAACGACAGCGGGACGACGATCAGCACGGGCAACATCAAAAAGGCGAGGATGAGCGCCACGCCCCCGATGAGACAAATACGGCCAAACGAGAGCTTGTTCATTTCGCGCTCAGGGTCTTCTCGAGTGGAACGATGCGGCTCGCGGCATAGAAGATTGCGAACACGCAGACGAGTAATGCAACGCTGACGGCACTGGCCGCGCCCCAGCTATTGTAGATTTCGACATTGCGGCTGACCACCATCGACACCATGATCGACTTTCCCCCGCCCATCAATTCGGGCGTGATATAGAACCCAAGACATAGCACGAAAACCAGCGTGACGCCGGCCATGACGCCGGATAGCGAGAGCGGCAGAAACACCCGCGTGAAAACATAGAACGGCGAGCCGCCGAGGCTCGCTCCCGCCTGCGAGAGATTCGGCGGAATCTTCTGCATTGCCGAATAGAGCGGCAGCACCATGAATGGCAGCAGGATGTGCACCATCGCGACGATGGTGCCGAACTGGTTGTAGGCAAGTTGAAGCGGGTGGTCGATGAGGCCCGCCGCGAGCAGGGACTTGTTGAACACGCCCGTGCGCTGCAGAAGCACCAGCCATGCATAGGTGCGCACAAGTACGCTCGTCCAGAACGGCAAGATAACCATGCCGAGAATCAATGCACTCCAGCGAGACGAAACCGATGCGGCCAGATAAGCCACCGGATAACCGAGCAGCACCGTCACGCCAGTCACGATGAAACTTAGTTTGAACGTAAGCAGGAAGGTGTCGAGGTAGGTCCCCGTGAAGACGCGCCGGTAGTTGGCTAGCGTGAAGCCGCCGTCCTGGCGGATCGACTGCCAAGCGAGCCAAGCGAGCGGCACGACGAGTAGCGCAACGATCACGATGAGCGCGGGTGTGAGCAGCAGCAGCATGGTCCGATCGCCGCGGCGTCGATGCTGTTGCGCAATGTCGGCCGTCGACACGCCGATTGCGGCGTGGGCCGGATAAAGTCGTTTGCTTGTCGCCATCACGCCCCCACGGCATCGAGAAACTGATACCACGCGGCGACCACCCGGACACCCGGCGCGCGCAACGCGTGGAACGGCACGGGCCGCAGGCCTGGCTGGGCGAGCAACGCCAGTTCGGGTTTATCGCCGAGCGCGAGCGCAGCCGCGTGCTGTCCGATCAGGCTCGCCATCGCAATACCCGCGCCGTTGTATCCGAGACAGAATGTGGTCGCCTCGTCGCTGCGGCCTACATGCGGCAGCGCATTGAACGTCATGCCGACATAACCGGACCATCCGAATTCGATCGGGATGCCGGACAGATCGGGAAAGAGCGCGACCATCGCACGGCGCAACGCGTCCAGCCCGGCCGTCTGCCCTTCCTTGCCGAAGGCGTCGCGCCCGCCGAACAGCATGCGCCCGTCTACCTTACGAAACCATTTCATCATGCGCCGGGTCTCGGTGTAGCTGCGGCGATTGACCATTAGCCGGGCATCGAGTTCGGCAGGTAAGCGCGCCGTCGCGATCATCGCGCTGCGAAACGGCACGAGCTCACGCTGGAAGGCCGCTGTAGCCGACGTCAGATTCGAATAGGCGTTGGTGGCAACAATGACCTGCTTCGCGCGCACGGTGCCCCCCGCGGTGCGCAATATCCTGCCTGCGCCGCCCGGTGCGCGTGTGATCTCGAGGATCGGCGTGGCTTCATAGATCGGCACGCCGCGCGCGGTGAGCCCGCGAGAAAGACCCAGCACATATTCGAGCGGCAGAATGGTGCCCGCATCCGCGCTCAGCACACCTCCGACGAAAGCACGCGAGCCGGTTTCGTCGGTCACCTCCTGGCGAGACAGGACCGTCATCGATCTATCGCCCAACGTCTGCCGCACCCATTGCGCCTCATCGCGCAGGGCCGCGAACGCACGTTCCGTATGCGCGCAACGCAGGCTGCCCGTCTGTTCGAACTGCGCGCGTGCGAGCTTGAACTCATCGACGAACGCCTCGACGGCCCGCACGCCATCGTGCGCGAGCCGGTGCATGCGTTGCGCCGTGTCGAGCCCGTAGGTGCGTGCGATCGACGGAAACGAGAGCCGGAACTTCGACGAGACCACGCCACCGTTGCGCCCGCTCGCTCCCCAGCCGACGCAATTGGCGTCGAACACGGCGCAGTTCACGCCGCGTGTGTGCAACGCATAGGCTGCCGCTAAGCCCGAGTAGCCGGCGCCGATCACCGCGACGTCGACGATCAGATCGCGCGCGAGCGGCGAAGGCACCGCGGCAGGCGCATCCGTCACCGGCTCGCGCGCCGCCATGTCGCGCCAGAGCGAGTCGGGCTGCGGCCGCGCCGCGGTGATTGGGGCGAGCATCGTCAGGCTGCCACGCGCAGTTCGGCGTCGACGGCGTCGGCGAGCGCCGCCAACGTCGGGAACGTGAACGTCGGTGTCGTAACGGCCTGGGGAACCGGCGTTGCACCGAATCCTTTCATGCCCTGGCGTCGCTCGATCCAGCAGGTCGCATAACCGAGCTTCGTCGCGATGCCGATGTCATGGTACTGGCTCTGCGCGGTATGTAAGATCTCGTGGAACTTATAGCCGAATGCCGCTTGCCGCCCGCGGTTAAAGGCGAAGAATTGCGGATCCGGCTTGGCGACACCCGTCTCGTCGCAGCACACCGTATCGTCGAACGGATCGGAGAGCGTGTGCGCATAGGCGGAGAGCGCCACGCGGTCCGCATTCGTCATAGCGACGAGGCGGAAATGCTTGCGCAAGCGCTTGAGTGCCGCGACAGAATCGGGGAACGCGGGCCAATCGAGCACATCGCGTTGAAACGCGGCAGCCGATTGCGCATCGTTGGGCAGCCCGAGCTCGTTGGCGAGCGAGAGATAGACATTTGCCATTTCCTGGCTCGAGCGGCCGGCAAAAGCCGCACGTCCGCGCATGTACGGCTCGAAGATCTGATCATCCCTCAGATCTTTCGCCGCCGCGCCGCCCAGGCGTCGCACGGACGCGAGCACGCCACGCTCGAAGTCGATCAGTGTGCCGACGACATCGAACGTCAAAACCTTGAAATCGGTGAGCTTCATTGCGTCATCCTCTTGCAGTTTTCTCGGGTTACTACCAACGAAAATGCCGGGGGCGCGATAGCCGGGCCCGGGCGGCGGTAAGCGATTCAGGCGGGCACGACGATCGTGTCGTGCGGATCGAGCAGCACGGTCATCGACTCACCCGGCGGCGGGATGCATCGGCGCGCATGGTGGCTGCTGAGCTGCCGCAGGCTGATGGCCGTGCCATCGGCAAGCGCCGCGAAAACGCGCAGGCTCTCGCCCTGATAGAGCACCTCGGTGACACGGCACGACAGCCGGTTCGCGCCGTCGTGCGACTGGCCGTCGTCGATAACGAGGCGCTCGGTTTGCACGGCGAGCATCAGGCGGTCACCGGGCGGCAGCGGATGAGCCGTGCGCAGCACGGTTTCCCCTAGACGCACGGCCTCGGTGTCTACGCGGCTCACCGGCAGCAGTGTCGCCTCGCCGATGAAGCTCGCGACGAACGCATCGCGCGGGCGGTCGTACAGCCCTTCGGGCGTATCGATCTGCACGAGCTTGCCGTCCTTGAGCACGGCCACGCGGTCGCTCATCGTGAGCGCCTCGCGTTGATCGTGCGTGACATTGATGATCGTTGCGCCGAGCCTGCGGTGCAGCCGCCGCAGCTCGATCTGCATCGTGTCGCGCAACTGCTTGTCGAGTGCGGATAGGGGCTCGTCCATTAAGATCAGTTGCGGCTCGAAGACAATCGCGCGCGCAAGGGCCACGCGCTGACGCTGGCCGCCCGACAACTGGCTGATACGGCGTGCCTCGAATCCGCCCAACTCGACCAGTGCGAGCGCGTCGGCCACCTTCTTCGCCCAGCTCGATTTGGGTTCGCGCCGTGCGCGCAGGGCGAACGCGACGTTCTCGCCGGCCGTCATATGCGGAAACAGCGCGTAGTTCTGAAAGACGATGCCGATGTTGCGCCTATGCGGCGGCGCGAATGTAATGTCTCGATCGCCGATCCAGACGCTGCCCGCGCTCGGCTGCACGAAGCCGCCGAGAATGCCGAGCAGCGTCGTCTTACCCGAGCCGGATGGGCCCAACAGCGAAACGAATTCGCCCGGCGCGATATCGAGCGAAACGTCGTCGAGCGCCACAACCGGGCCATAGCGCTTCGCTGCGGATCTAATGGAAACCCCTGACTTCGCTCTTGAATCCATTGCGGTACGCCTCGTTGACTGCCTTCACGTTGAATGCAATATAGGCGGCAATATTTTTAACGGCAATTCCTCAATTGTTGGATCAGGTATAACATCAGGTCATGCCAAACCTTCGAAGAAAACTGCCGAGCGCCAACGCCCTCTTCGTTTTCGAAGCGGCCGCGCGCTGCGGCAACTTCACGCGCGCCGCGCAGGAACTCTATGTGAGCCAGCCGGCCGTGAGCCGCATGCTTGCCCGCATGGAAGACCACATCGGGGTACGCCTCTTCGAACGCGTGCGAGGGGGCATCGAACTCACGGAAAGCGGCCGGATTCTCTATCGCAAGATCGCGGAGGGCTTCAATGGAATCGAGAGTGCGATTCGCGAAATAGAGGCGCGCGCGACCGGCGTCGAAACGGTCACGCTTTCGGTTTCGACGGCATTCACGACGCATTGGCTGATGCCGCGCATGAGCCGGCTGCATGAGACGTTTCCGTCAGTCGATATTCGATTCCAATTGATTTCCGGCCGTATCGGCGGTCCGCTCGGCGATGTGGACCTGGGCATGCGCTTCTTGCGCGAAGTCGAGCTTGACGAGAACAGCGTGGCGATCATGCCCGAGACGCTGCTGCCCGTTTGCAATCGCGCTTATCGCGATGCGGCGGCGGCCAGCACGGGCAGCGAACATGGCGACACCGTGATGGTGATGGACGAGGGCGAGCGCGGCTGGCACAACCGCTTCAAGGCCTTCGCCGAGCACGGGCGTCAAGTTTCGGGCGTGCTCAGCTTCAGCGACTATGCGATCGTCGTACAGGCCGCCCTGCTCGGCCAAGGAATCGCACTTGGCTGGCTCAATGTGCTATCGCATTGGCTCACGCAGGGCGCGCTCGTGCCGGCGGAAGAAGAACTGATCGCGACGTCCCGGCTCTGCTGCCTGGTCTGGCCCGCGAGCCGCCCGCTGCGTCCCGTCGTTGCGCAGATGCGCGACTGGCTCATCGAGGAAATGCGCGCCGAACTGAGCACCCTCGACCTGATGTATCCGAAGCTAGGATTGCACGATACGCTTGATGCGGCCGGCCTTTCGTTCGAACGCGCGTCCGGCCGTGAGCGTAAGCCTCGATCTTGAGAGGCGGTGACCGAACATTTCGCGGATCAACTGCCGGAGCAGGCAATCGGTCAGTGCTTGCCGTGCGATGTCACCCGGCTGCAGAATGGCAAGCGCCGATCAACGCCACCGCCCTATCGCTCGCCGGCAGTTTGCTGTCGTTCGATTCCTGCCGAGCGCGAGACTCCTCGCGCCCGAGGCGTCGCCGCGCCGCCCAGTGAATCAGCGTATCGACGAGGTATTTTGCGCGAGGCCACGGGCCGAAGCCGGACGCGACGTTGACATGCCCGGCCGGGCCCAGATTGATAAAAGCCGAGCCCCAGTCGCGCGCAAGCGCGTGCGCACCGCCGGCAGACATCCACGGGTCGTTTTCGCTACCGACAAGGATCGACGCAACCGTCAGGCGGCCCCTATGCAATAGGTTCTCGATGCCGAAGCGCTGTGGGCTCGCCGGTGCAACGAGCAGCACGCCGGCCACGTCCGGCAGGCCTTGCGCGATAGCCTGCATCGTAGCGAGGCACCCGAAGCTGTGCGCGGCCAGAACGAAAGGGCCACGCTCGGAGGCAAGTTGCCCGCGTATCGCCGCCGACCACCCTTGCAGATCGGCATTGTCCCAGTCGCGCTGCACGATTCGGATGGGCCGGGCGAATTGGCGTTCGAGCCAGGTCTGCCAATGTAAGTCTTCGCTGCCATGCAGGCCGGGCACGGTGACGACTCGCGGGGGCCACCGGGTGCTGCAAGATGACATTTCTTTTCTCCCGAATCCGTAGCTTAGGGGGTGTCGCGTCATGCGATGGCCGGCTGCAGCACCCGTTGCAACACGCTGTCCTCGATCGCGGCGAACGCCCCCGTACCGCGCGCCCGCGGCCGAGCGAGGTCCACTTTTCGGTCGAGTGCGATCCGCCCATGCTCGATCAGCAAGATCCGCCCAGCGAGCGCCACGGCTTCCTGCACATCGTGCGTCACCAGCAGCGCCGTAAAGCGATGGTCGCGCCAGAGCCGTTCGATGAGCTCGTGCATTTCGATGCGCGTAAGCGCGTCGAGCGCACCCAGCGGCTCATCCAATAGCAGCAAATCGGGACGATGCACGAGCGCACGGGCGAGCGCGACACGCTGGCGTTGTCCGCCCGAAAGCCCAGCAGGCCAGTCATTCTCCCGCCCACTCAAGCCCACTTCGCTCAATGCCGCGCGAGCCTGGTCCCGCGCCGTCCCGGGTAAGCCGAGCATCACATTCCCCAGCACGCTTTTCCACGGCAACAGTCGTGCATCCTGAAACATAATGCGTATGCGGGGCCCCGACCGCTCGCTGCCTCGCAAGCCCGCGATATGCAAGTCGCCCTCATCCGCCGCCTCCAGCCCCGCCACTAAGCGCAATAGCGTCGACTTTCCGCAACCGCTGCGGCCGATGATCGCAACGAAGCTTCCGCGTTCAATAGAAAGATCGAGATGGTCGAGAACGACGCGCTCGCCGTAACGCTTTGAAAGCGATCGCAATGTAACCGCAGAATCGGCCGCGACGCCGGTCGTTATGTTGTTGGCCGTTGCCTCGATGACCGCCTCCGTTATGTCGGCACTCATGCTTTGGCCCCCCGGAAGCCGACCGGCCGCTTGGCCGCCTTCGCGGATAGGGCGCTGATGCCGCGCGCCGCACGCGCAGGCGCTGCGCCCGCATACGCCGGATGCCAGGGCAACAGCCACCGTTCGAGACCGCGCGCGAGCCTATCGGCAAGCTTGCCGAGCAATGCGTAAAGCAGGATGCCGACGACCACAACGTCGGTCTGCATGAACTCGCGCGCATTCATCGTCATGTAGCCGATGCCGGACTGTGCGGAGATGGTCTCCGCGACGATCAGCATGACCCACGTCAACCCGAGTGCGAACCGCACGCCCACGAGAATCGACGGCAGCGCCCCCGGAAGAATGACGTCGCGATAGAGTGCGAATCCGCTCACACCATAGCTCTTCGCCATCTCGACGAGGTTCGCATCGACCGACCGCACTCCGTGGAACGTATTGATGTAGATCGGAAAGAACACGCCAAGCGCGACGAGGAACAGCTTCGCCGGCTCTTCGATGCCGAACCACAGAATCACGAGCGGAATCATCGCGAGCGCCGGAATGTTGCGAATCATTTGGACCGTCGAATCGAGTGCCGCCTCGAGCGACTTCGAAAGCCCCGTACCGAGCCCGAGCGCGAACCCGATCCCTCCGCCGATCGCGAATCCGGCTAATGCACGCAGTGCACTAACTTTGACGTCAGCCCACATTTCGCCGCTACGAATGAGCCCCCATGCCGCATGGACAATCGCCAGCGGCTCGGGAAGGATGCGAGAGGAGAGCCAGCCGGTGCGCGCGCTCGCCTCCCAACAAACGAGTATGAGCACCGGGACGATCCACGGTACGACACGTCTTGCGAGCGCTGCTTCTATCTTCACAGTGTTTCTCCTTCCGATCGTTTTTGCACAACTCATTGCTTTAGGGCCGTCGCCATTACGCTGCCGATGCCCTAGGTAGATGCGTTAAGCCGACTATTTCACCGAACGGCCCAGGCAGCGGCGAGTCGACCCCGCTCACGGACCCGTTGAGGCAGCAACGGAAAGACAAGCTCGGCGAAGCGATAGGCTTCCTCTAGATGCGGATAGCCCGATAGGATGAACGTCTCTATGCCAAGGTCGGCGTATTCGGTCATGCGCGCGACGACTTGTTTAGGACTGCCGACGAGTGCGGTGCCTGCTCCGCCGCGCACTAACCCAATGCCCGCCCATAGATTCGGATATACCTCGAGCTCCGCGCGCGCGCGGCCCTTGCCCTGATGTAATGCCGTCATGCGCCGCTGTCCTTCCGAATCCATTTTCGAGAAATCGGCCTGCGCTTTTGCAAGCGTCTCGTCGTCGACTCGACTGATGAGCCGATCTGCTTCGGCCCACGCCTCGTCCTCCGTCTCACGCACGATTACGTGAAGCCGAATCCCGAACTTGAGTTGCCGGCCCTTGGCTTGTGCCCTCTCCCGCACTTCGGCGATCTTCTTCGCAACGGCGTCCGGCGGCTCGCCCCAGGTCAGATAGGTATCGACGTGCGAGGCCGCGATATCGTGCGCCGCCGGCGACGATCCGCCGAACCATAACGGTGGGTGTGGCCGCTGCAGCGAGGGGTAGAGCAGCTTGCCGCCCTTCGACGCCAGATGGCGCCCCTCGAAGTCGACCGTTCCTCCTTCGTGAGCGCTCTTGAAATGCTCGCGCCAGATCGATAGGAATTCATCGGTGATGCGATACCGTACGTCGTGATCGACGAAGACACCATCGCCTTCGAGTTCGACCGGGCTGCCGCCGGTCACCACATTGATCAGCAAGCGGCCCTGGGAAAGCCGATCGAACGTCGCCGCCATGCGGGCCGCCAGCGCCGGCGAGCTCAAGCCAGGCCGAATGGCGACGAGGAATTTGAGCCGCTGCGTGGCTGCAATAAGGCTCGAAGCTACAACCCACGCGTCTTCGCATGAGCGGCCAGTCGGCAACAGCACGCCCTCGTAGCCGAGCGTGTCGGCAGCCACAGCGATCTGCCGGAAATAGTTGTAGGTTCCGGCGCGCGCGCCCTCGGCGGTGCCGAGATAGCGCGAATCGCCGTGCGTGGGGATAAACCAGAAAACTTTCATGCGATGCTCTTCCGTCTCACGCAAGCCACTGCGCGTCTTTGACCGAAACCTGCTTCGGGATGAGTTTCAGCTCGCTGAACGTGTCGGCGATCGTCTGCTGCGCAGCCAGGACTTTGGCGGATACCGGAGCGGCGCCATAGGATGCGCGGCGCGCGGCCACCTCTACGATGGCCGCGTCAAGACCGACGAGCGGCGCAAGCTGGCGAGCAACCGCAGCCGGATTGGCTTTCGCCCACGCATCGGCCTTTGCCAGTTCGTCGAGCACCGCATGCACGCGTTGCGGCTGCGCCGTGGCAAAGCGCCTCGATGCGAGATAGAACTGCAAGTTGTCGACAAGTCCCGCCCCGTCGGCAATCACCCGCGCGCCCGTTTGCTTCTCGATCGCCGCAAAGTAGGGATCCCAGATGACCCACGCATCGACGCTGCCTTGCGTGAATGCAGCACGCGCGTCGGATGGCGCGAGATACGTGGGGCGAATGTCCGTGTATGCGAGGCCCGCTTGCTTCAATGCCCGAACAAGCAGGTAGTGAACGTTCGACCCCTTGTTGAGCGCCACCTTCTTTCCGCGAAGATCGGCCACCGACTTGATCGGCGAGTCGTGCGGCACAACGATCGCCTCGGAAGTCGGCGCGGGCGGTTCATTGCCGACATAAACGAAATCGACGCCCGCGGCCTGCGCAAAGATCGGGGGGGTTTCGCCCACCGTCCCGAAGTCGACAGCCCCGACGTTCAGCCCTTCGAGTAATTGAGGACCCGCGGGAAACTCGAGCCACGACACGGTTACCTGTTGGCTCGCGAGACGCTTTTCGAGCGAGCCGCTCGCCTTGAGCAGTGTTAGCGGGCCGTACTTCTGGTAGCCGATGCGCAAGGTCTTGGCAGAGGCACCTTGCGCGCGCGCCGCTTGCCCGTATCCGATGCCCAGCGTGCCGGCGGCAAGCGCGGCGCCGCTCCAGGCCGCCGCCTCGAGCCAGCGGCGACGCGCCGGGTAACGGGGTTCTTTGCTCTTTGAAGACATGACTTCTCCACGGCGCTCTTTTAGCGCCTTCGACACGAAACGACTGAGTGGTAGATAAGGAGGCGCCTACGCGGCGAGCGGCGTGACCTGTGCCGACGTATCCTCGGAGCGCCCCGCGAGCGCGATCGGCAATGCGCGCGTCACCGCGAGTTCAATGCGTTCGAGCAACGCATCGCTGCTGATCTCGTACCCGCTGAAATCCTGCTCCGACGCATAGACGCCAATGGGCAGCGTACGCGCCTGAAAAAAGCTGAATAGCGGACGCAGTTGGTGATCGATGACGAGCGCATGCCGGTCGCTACCGCCCGTTGCCGCGAGCAGCACGGGTATGTCGATCAGCGCTTCGTGATGGACGAAATCGAAGAGATGTTTGAAAAGACCGGTATACGACCCGCGGAAGACCGGGCTCGCCACGACCAGCAGGTCTGCGGTCTCGATATGGCGTATTTGCGTTTCGATGTCTGCAGGCAACTGTTTTCGGTGTATCGCCCCGGCAAGCCGAGAGGCTATCTCGCCGAGTTCGATCAATTGCGTCTCGATCGGTAGGGCCTCGCCGAGCGCACTCAGCAAGGCCTGCGTCAGCACGAGGGTTCGGGATGGGCGCTGCAGCCCGCCGGAAACAGCAACGACGTTCAACTTCCTGGTCATGATGAGGAGCCCCGATGTAGGTGGTATTCCTCGACTCTAGCCACCCCTGCATCGTCACACAAACAAGCATTTGTTCAATGCTTTGCAGGATATCGGGCTCACATCTCCACCCTCCCCCCCCTCAACGGCTTGACCGCCAGCTCGCTGGGATAACGGCTCGCAAACCCGGCCAGCCTAGTTGAATCGCAAACAAAAATTGATCCGCGCGGCAGCAGTAGTCACTGCCGTGTGCGTGTGCGGCGCAATCAGTTGTCAATCAGTTGACATTGAGATTCCCGCTAAGTCGCGCATGGAACGCACGGCTGCGGTCGTCGAGGCCGTCGAACTGCACGGCGATCTTATGTTGCCGGTACTTCACTTCTATCGCGTCGAGTGCGGCAACCGTCGATGCATCCCAGATCTGCGACTTCGAGAAATCGATGACCACAGCACGCGGATCGCTCGCATACTCGAACCGGTCCACTAAGTCGTTGCTGCTGCCGAAGAAGAGCGGCCCGTGCACCTCGTAGCGCACGCTTTGCCCGTCCGCCGATACGGTCCGCGCCGTGCTGATCACGTGCGCGACGCGGCGTGCGAACAGCACCATGGCAAGCAATACGCCGGCCACCACGCCCAGTGCGAGATTGCCTGTATAGACGGTCAATACGACGGAGACCAACATCACCGACGTTTCCATCAGCGGCATGCGTTTCAACGTAGCCGGGCGCAAGCTGTGCCAATCGATCGTCTTCACCGCAACGACCATCATCACCGCCGCGAGCGCCACCATCGGAATACGCGCCATCACCGCGTTCAGGCCGGTCATTAAAAGAAGCAGCGTGAATGCTGCGGCTAGCGTGGACACACGCGTGCGAGCGCCGCCGATGCCGACGTTCACGACCGTTTGACCAATCATCGCGCAACCGGCAATGCCGCCGAAGGCACCGGCGCAAAGATTGCCGAGCCCGAGCGCCCACGATTCGCGCGTCTTGTTCGAGCGCGTCTCGGTTATTTCATCGACCAGCTTGGTGGTGAGCAAGGTCTCCAGCAAACCGACGAACGCGATGCTGATCGCCGTCTGCCATACGATCTTCAAAGTGCCTAGATCGAAGGGTACGGTCCATGGCGTGAGTCCCGGCAAATCCGCTTGCAGGGGGTGATTTCCGCCGACGGTCGGCACGCTCCATTGCAGCGCGACGGCCAAAGCGGTCGCGACGACGATCGCGATCAGCGGAGAAGGCACGGAACCCTGCAAACGCGGGCCGACTAGAACGATGGCGAGCGTAACCGCGAAAAGCACATACACCGCTAGCGGCTGGTCGACGATATGCGGTATCTGTGCGCAAAAGATCAGAATACCGAGCGCGTTGACGAAGCCGAGCATCACCGAGCGCGGGATGAAACGCACGATGCGCGCGAAGCCGAGCACGCCGAATGCGACCTGAACGAGCCCGCCGAGCACCACCGCGGGAAGGATGTAAGCCGCGCCGTGCGCATGCACCATCGGCCCGACGACGAGCGCCACCGACCCCGCGGCCGCCGTCACCATCGCGGGCCGTCCACCGAACAGCGACGTGATGACGAGCAAGACGACCGACGCGAACAGCGCCGAACGCGGCTCGACGCCTGAGATAAAGGAGAATGAAATGACCTCGGGAATCAACGCGAGGCTCGTGACCAAGCCCGCGAGAATCTCGCGCAGCCACTCAGCGCGCGATGCGGGCAATGGAATACGCGATCGAGCGCGCGGCGTATCGATCCTGCTGCCGGGATTTGTCATATCGGTACTCGGTTTGTTTGTGAAGTAAGACCCGGCACACGTGACTGGCACGTTAGCCGTAAAACCTTAAAACGTATCGGTCACACCCGCACAATGCATCGAAAGCCGATGTGACTCGTCGATGTGTCGAGCGTCTGCCCTTGGCGTGCTGCTGGCCGATAGCGCAGGCAATGGCCCGGCGCGCACAGATGCGAGCCCCCCTTGACCACGTTGCGTACGTCCACAGCATCGAGACCGGACGACGGAACACAGCACGATTTCGTTTCCTCGACGCCGGGTGGGTTGCCGTAACGGGTGGCGGTCCATTCCCACACATTGCCGGCCACATCGTAAAGACCATAGCCGTTCGGGGGGAAGGACTTGACCGGCGAAGTGCGCTCGTAGCCGTCGATCGCCGTGTTCTGCCACGGAAACTCGCCTTGCCACGTGTTCGCCATCAGCCGCCCGCCGGGCGCAAACTCATCGCCCCAGGGATAGGCCGCGCCCTCGAGTCCCCCGCGCGCCGCACACTCCCATTCGATCTCGGTCGGGAGCGACTTGCCGGCCCACGCCGCGTAGGCGGTTGCATCGGCGAATGAGACATGCACCACCGGATGGTCGGCAAGACCGGCTAGATCGCTTTCGGGCCCTTGCGGGTGCCGCCAACTCGCACCGGGGACATAGGCCCACCATTGCCGATAATCACCCAGCCCCACACGGGATGGCGGTTGGGTAAACACAAGCGAGCCGGGGCACAGCAGTGCCGCATCGGCATCCGGATACAGCGCGGGATCGGGTTGTTGCTCGGCGAGCGTGCGATAGCCGGTTGCATCGACGAAGGCGGCGAATTGCGCATTCGTCACCGGGTGGGCATCGATCCAAAAACTCGATGCCGTGGCGCGCCGCGCCGGACGCTCCTCGCGATAAAAAACATCGGAACCCATCGCGAAATCGCCGCCCGCGATCCGCACCATGCCTTCGGTACGGGTCGCCTCCATCGATGGCTCGGGTGCCGCCGATTTCTCGGAAGAGCAGCAGCATACTCGCTTCGCGGGTCGTGCGTCCGTCATCGGCGCGTCCATGGCATTACGCGTTGAGGGCCGACTTCGGGACGAACTCGAGCGGGGAGCCCGGCGGGATCAGGGCTTCCTGCTTCACGCTGTCGTCGAACTCACGCACCACACGATGCGCATGCTGCATCACCCACCAGCGTACATAGCGCTGATTGACTGCCTCACGTTCCTTCGGGTCTTCCTGCAGATGCGTGATCCGAGCAAAGCCGAGCGGCAATTCGGGATCGTGGAAATGCTGCTGACGTTTGAAGTTGATCTTGAAGTCCTTCCATTTCACGGCGTGCAGTTCGTCGTTGAGCCATACCATGCACGACTCGCGGTTCGAAGTGGCCTGTTCGCCGAGGAAGAACGCGGTCTGATCCTTGCCGTCGATGAGCCGATCGTTCGGTGCATCGCTGCCGGCAAACTTCAGCAACGTCGTAAAGAGATCGGTGACGTGGACCATCTCATTGCTTTCGACGCCCACCGGGATGCGGCCCGGCCAACGCGCGAGCAGCGGCGTACGAATTCCACCTTCCGCCGAGCTGAAGTACGACCCGTCGAAGAAACCGCCCGTGCCACGGCCCGCCAGATGATCTTCCGCGCCGTTGTCGCCGCAGAAAATAACGATCGTATCGTCCGCCACGCCGAGACGATCGAGTTCGTCGAGCAGCACACCAAAGTCGTGATCGAGCATCAGCAGGCAATCGCCCCAATCGCCGTTGGTACTCTTGCCGACGAACTCGTCGCGCGGCGACATCGGAAAGTGCATCAGCGAGTGATTGAAGTACAGGAAGAACGGCTCGTCGTCTTTCACGCACCGCTGCATGAAGTCGATGCCGCGCTTTTGGTACGCCAGATCGCAGGTCTTCTTCGTTTCCATCGTGAGCTGTTCGTCGAGCAGCGGCTTCGTGCCTTTATCCTTGAACCCTTCGTGCATGTACGAGTAGCCGTCGCGCTCGGGCACGTAATGCGGATCTTCCAGCCACATGCATTCGTCGTAAGTGCGCAGCGGGCCGTACCATTCGTCGAAACCATGATCGGTCGGAAAGCGGCCGTCTTCCGCTCCGATGTGCCACTTGCCGAGACACGACGACTTGTACCCGCCCTTGGCCAGCAATTCGGCAATCGTGACCTCCCACGTGACGAGCCCTCCGCCATTGCCGCCGAGTGCGATCGTGTGATTGCCCGAGCGAATCGGATAGCGGCCCGTCATCAAAGCAGAGCGCGTCGGCGTGCACTGCGGTTCGACGACATAGTGCGTGAGCTTGGTGCCTTCCTTCGAGAAGGTGTCGATGCGCTTCGTATCCGCACCCCGCAGCTTGCCGCCGCCGTAGCAGCCGAGTTCTCCCATGCCCAGGTTATCGACATGGAAAAACAGAATGTTCGGTTTCTTGCTCATTGCAAAACTCCATCGTATCGAGAACGTTATCCCCCGCCCTCGGTTTAGGGACGCTCATTTGCGTTGTGTCGTACTGCTGGAACTACCTTCTTCACAGGCTCACAGCAATTCTTCGACGCCGTTCGGCCCCATCTCCATGCTGAAACCTTCGACGCCGCCGGCTTCGAGTTCGGAGCCCATCGCTGCGAGCGATTCCTCGCGAATCAGGTTTTTAAGGCGATGGACCAGCTCGATGAACTCGGGGGTATCGAACATCGCCGCCGTACGCGGGCGCGGCAGCGGCACCCGTATCTCGGCCTTGATCCGCCCCGGCCGTGCCGTCATCACGTAGATGCGATCCGACAGAAAGACGGCTTCCTCGATGTCGTGCGTGATGAACAGGACCGACAACCGAAAGCGCTGCCACATGTTCGTCAGGATCTCTTGCATGACGGTGCGTGTTTGGGTATCGAGCGCACCGAACGGCTCGTCCATCAGCAAGACCTGCGGATTGGCCGCGAGCGCTCGCACGATGCCGATGCGCTGCTTCATGCCGCCCGACAACTGATCCGGATAGTGATTCTCGAAAGCAAGCAGCCCCGCGAGGCCGAGCAGCGTGCGCGCGGTCCCTTCGCGCTTGGAACGCGACACGCCCGCCATCTTCAGGCCGAACTCGACGTTTGCCCGCACGCGCAGCCACGGGAACAGCGAGTACTGCTGAAACACTACGCCGCGTTCGGCACCGGGCTTTTTGATCGGCACGCCGTCGAGCGTACTGGTGCCGCGCGTCGGCTTCGCGAAGCCCGCCACGATGCTCAGCAAAGAAGATTTGCCGCAGCCCGACGGACCAATGAGCGAGACGAACTCATGCGGCTCGACGGTGATCGAAACATCCTTCACCGCTTCGGTTTGCGCATTGCCCGAGCCGAACACAACACCGATGTTGCGGCAATCGATGCGTCCTTTGTTTGTATTCGTCATTTGCGCGCTCCGTTGACGTAGGCGAGCCATGGCATCGACAGTTGACCGGCCAACCGGATCGCACCGCTGCATAGCAGGCCGAGCGCACCGATCGTGATCATGCCGAGCACGATCGCCGGATAATCGACGAGCGAGTACGCTGCCCACGTGTAGTAGCCGACGCCGTACTGCCCCGAGATCATCTCGGCCGCGATGAGTGACACCCACGCGACGCCCATGCCGACCGCGAGCCCCGTGAAGATGCTGGGCAACACGCCCGGCAGAATCACATGCCAGAACAGTTGCGCTTCGCTCGCCCCGAGACAGCGGCCGGCACGCAGCAGCACGCCGTCGAGCGACTCGACGCCGCCCACCGCGTTGAGCAGAATCGGGTAGAACGCGCCGATAAACGTGATGAAGACGATCGACGATTCCGTCGTCGGCCACAGCATGATCGCCATCGGCACCCAGGCGATGGCCGGAATCGGACGCAGCACTTCAATGGCCGGCATCAGCAACTGATTCACGACGCGATATCGGCCGATCAGCAAACCCAATCCGACGCCCGCCACAAGGGCGATGAAGAAGCCCAGGAAAATACGCCTCAAACTGTTGACGATGTTTGCGCCGAACGCGTTGGACGCCGCGACGTGCACCGCCTCATGAAACACTTCGAGCGGCGTAGGCACGTTCTGAAAGCGGATGTAGAACTGAACCCGGTACCGCGTGCCGAGATACCAAAGCAGGATTGGCACGGCAACCGACACGACTGCGAACACGAACCTGACAACGATCGCTTGCGCGCGGCTCGGGGTCGGCATCTTCATGCGGCGGCGCTCGTTCGGCTCGCCTGCGGACTGCCCGGTCAGTGCCGATGCGCCGTGCTTGATTTCCATATCGAAGGACCGTTCCATGTCATTTCCCTCCGTTGCCTAGCGCGGTCAACGCTTGCGTGTAGCTAACGACTTTCGCCCCCGCCTTCGTTGCGCTCGCTTGCGCATCGCGCTTAAGCAGGAACGGCTCGATGTCCGGCTTCTTTCCGTCGGCGCCGGCGAGGGTATAGAACGCGTCGTCAGCAAAAACCTTCACGCCGAGGGCCTTGTCCATCAAATACACGGCGTCGAGTTTCTTGCCCTGCGCGCGATATTCGTTCACGCCTTCGAGCGTGCATGCAGCGGAGCTGAACGAAACGATGTCTCCGCCTTGAACCCAAATTTGCCCCGCCTGCGACGGATCGCCGATCGGCGCGTTGCATAGCGGATCGTTGCCTTGGACCTGATAGTTGGAGAAGCTCGCAAGCCGCGCGTCATAATCGCGGCCGGATTCCTTGAAGGCTTTGCGCACGAAGGAATCGTCGACCCATTTATCGATATCGAGTTCCTTGATCATGTCGAGCTTCTTGAGCACCGCATAGTCCGTCTTCAACGCGACTATCCAGCGCGGCTTGATCGTCGGGTCCAGCGTGTCGACACCGCCCGGGCCCAGGAAGATGTAGGCCACTTCCTTATTCACTTTGGTCCACGACTCAATCTTTTCCGCGGCCGCCTGCGGGTTCTTGCGGACCCAATCGTCGGCATCCATCAACGCTCTGATGTAAGCGGTGACGATCTCCGGGTACTTCTGTCCAAAATCCTTGCGGATCACCACGCCATGAAACGTAGGCTGTCCCGTCTCGACGCCGTCGAAAATCTTGCGCGCATAGCCGCGATAGGGCAGCAGTTCGGCGAACGGCACGAAGTCCGCATGGGCATCGACGCGGCTTTCTTGAATGCTGGTACTGCCCACTTCCGGCGACTGGTTCACGAGGGCAAAGTAATCGCTCGGAAGGTGCCGGCTCTGTAATGCGGCGAGCAGCATGCCGTGCGCCGCGGAACCGAACGGCACCGATACGCGCTTGCCCTTCAGATCGGCCAAGTCGTAGTAAGGCGACTGCTTCGGCACGACCACGCCGTTGCCTCCGCCCAGCGCGTTATAAGCGATCACCGCGACGAGTTCGGTGTCGTTGTTCGTCGCATGTCCGGTCGCGCCGTTCACAAGCAGCGGATAGTCGCCCATCATGCCGATCTGCAGCTTGCCGGCGATCATGCCGTTGGTGATCGGCGGCCCCGATGTCGCGTTCTGCCACGTCACGTTGTAGGTGACGTCCTTGTATTGGCCTGTATGCGGCAAATACTTATCCAGCAAGTGCAATTGCTCGATAACGATGCCGCCCGTGACCGTGTTCGTCGTCGTATCTTGCGTCCCGATGCCGATGTTGATCGTTTCCGCCTGCGCGGCTTTTCCAAACGCCAGTACGGAGCCGATCGCAACGAGTGAAGCACTGCATAGCGCGTGGCCTACCAAAGCTCTGATTCGCATGATGTAACCCTGAGAATGGGTGACACGAAACGGCCGGCTATTCCGCTCATGTCAGACAGTGACAACCTGGACGCCGAACCGGCACCCGCGTGTAATCCAGCCAAAAAACGTCAACGCACGGCACCGGCCGCCTGTCTTTCGACGCGGACCTTGAACTGGAAAGCGTCTCCTCGGTAATACAGTTCTTCGTATTCAATCGGCGCACCCGCGCTCGTATGAATGACGCGCTCGATGAATAGAATCGGCGCGTACGCTTCCAGCGCGAGCACTTCACAAAGTTCATCGGTGGCGAGCATCGACGACATCCGCAAGTCGGCATGCCCGAGCGCGATCTGACAGTCGTTCTCGAGCACCGCGAAAACGTCGCGATTAGCTAGATCGGCCCGCGCGACACGCACGCCGATCTCCGACGGCAAGTACGACACGTCCAGCGAGATCGGCGCGCGGTTCAGAAAGCGCAGACGCCGCAACTCCATCACGCGGGCGCCGCTCTCGATGCGCTCGCGAACATGCTTTGGCGGCGTGATCGTGCGCACGGACAGCACCTTCGAGTGCGTTTCATAGCCTTTCTCGCGCATCGCGGTGCCAAAACCTTGCAGACTCCCGAGGTCCTGAAACGCACGCGGACGCGACACGAACGTCCCCTTACCGTGGATGCGGAAGATGAGCCCTTCGCTTTGCAGATTGCCAAGCGCCTGGCGCACAGTGATACGGCTCACGTCGAAGGCACTCATCAATTCGCTTTCGGACGGCATCTGCTCATTCGGGCGATACGCATGCTGCAGAATGCGGCCCCGCAAGATGTCGGCGATCTGCGTATAAAGCGGAGTCGGTCCACCGAGATGGATGGCCGCCCCGCCTTCGGGCGTCACACTTGCAGCGAATGAGTTGCAATCAGTTTCACGCATGTCAGTAGATATAACTCGTCATTACAAGTTGGCTAGGACTAAGGCAAGACCTGTGCCAAGCGCTTAGCTCGAAAAACCGGGGGGTTGACGTGCTTTTTGCGCCACCGCTCGCTTCATCGCTGCACTTGGCTGCGGCGCGCGGTGCACGATCGTGTCGGCTTGGTGCATGCCTGCCGCTGTCAGGCGAGCGAATAAATCCACGGCAACGTATCGAAGCGAATCAGCAACAACGCGCCGATGGCCGTCGTCATGAACGGCGCGACTCGCCCCGCTGCAAGCCGCAACGCGGCTACCGGCGCGCGCGAGCCGGCGGTCGCGCAAGCGCAGAGACACAGAACGCCGGTCAGCAATGCGAACGTGAACGATATCCACGAGACGTCGGACGCGGTGCGTCCGACCAAAAGGCTCGCGTACACCACGATGTTGTCGATCGCGCTAGAGGTCGCGACCGCGGCCACCGTCGCGGCGCGCCCGAAGGCACCGTGTGCCGAATCGGTCTGCTCGGCGGCACTATCGATTCGAGGAGAGCCGCGCCGACGCATTTCGGCGATTCGTTTCAGCCCCGCGATCAGCGGCACGACGCCCGCGAGGCCGATGAACGGCGCTTGCACTACCCATCCGGATTGGGCAATTGCGGCGGATATCGCCACTTGCGCCGCGACGCTTGCGAATTGCCCCGCGGCGATCTCTGTCGCGCAATAGCGCTCGTTACTGAAGAAGCCCAGCAAAAGCGCATAGCCGTCGACGTTCGTCGATGCATAGGCCGCCGTCGCGGTGACCACCAATTCGGGCAAAGTGCTCAATGTTCTCTCCGTCCCGTGGGGCGAACGATCCACCGCGAGACACCATTCGGCGTCTCGCGAATCACTCGTCATGACAAGATATGATGTGCAGGTGTATGCAAGTACGATGCCATGTGAGCGAAGGTCACGAGCCGATCGCCGCACATCGCGCCCCTACGTATGCGGCGCTATAATCGCCCCCATCATCGAAGCAGCACGATTGCGGCCTCCGTGCGACCCCGCTCATCGACCATGCAGACCCATCCGCCTACATTCGAACCCAACTCGCCTATTCCGCTGTATCAGCAAATCAAAGCGGCATTGCGCAGTGGGATTCTAGACGGTCAGTACCCTCCGCACAGCCGGATGCCTTCGGAGAGCGAATTGCAGGACATGTTCGAGGTCAGCCGGATCACGATTCGGCAGGCGCTGGGCGATCTGCAGAAAGAGGGGTTGATTTTCAAAGTGCACGGCAAGGGCTCGTTCGTTTCGCAGCCGAAGGCCGCGCAGAACATCACGTCTTTGCAGGGCTTTGCCGAGGCAATGTCCGGCGAAGGGCACGAGATCGTCAATCACGTACTCTCTTTCGACTTCGTTCCGGCCGCTGCCGCGGTTGCCGCGAACCTCGGGCTGGATATTGGAGAAAAGGTGGCGGAGATTCATCGCGTGCGCCTGCTGAACCGCGAACCTACCGCTTACGAGATCACGTTCCTGCCTGAATCCCTGGGCAAGAAGCTACTGCGAGCCGACCTCGTCACACGTGACATTTTTCTCATTCTCGAAAACGACTGCGGCGTGGCGCTGGGCAGCGCCGATCTGAGCATTAATGCGATTTCCGCGCGCCCACCGGTGTCCCGCGTCCTCGAGATCAAGCGGGACGCGCCGGTACTGCGTGTGGAGCGGCTGACGCGCGACAGCAACGATCGTCCGATCGACTTCGAGTATCTGTATTTCAAGGGCGATGCGTTTCAGTATCGGTTGCGCGTGGATCGCAAGCGTCCTGCCAAAGGTCGCCGCAAGGTTTGACGGCAGCGCCGGATGGCCTCGCGCTCTAACCCATGCCGAGGCGCCGTAAGCGCGTGCTTTTCAATCGCCCGCTAGCCAGCCTGTTTACGCCGATTACGGGCTTGTGCTGGCAGATTACCGCCAACGAGCGCAATATTTTTGTCGCGGGGTGTCCGTCCGCCCGCCGCTCGCGCGTCATTGTCACAGCGGGCCGATATCCATCGACCCGCCCCCCAAAAATCGGAGGCTTACATGCAATACCTGTTGATGATCTATGCGGCCGAAAGTGACTGGAAACAACTGAGCGACGGCGAGCGGCAGCACAGAGTCGCCGCGTACCAAGCCTATACGGAATCGTTGAAGAAAGCGGACGTGGTCGTCGGCATGAATCGGCTTCAGCACGGGAGTACCGCCACAACGGTGCGGCTCATCGACGGTAAGCCGCAAGTACTCGACGGGCCGTACTCCGATTCGAAGGAGCAGCTCGCCGGCTACTATCTGATCGATGCGCCGAATCTAGACGCGGCGATCACATGGGCGGCGCGCTGCCCAGGCGCGAGCCACGGGGTCATGGAAGTACGCCCGATTTGGACGATGCCCTACGAAGCCGCGGGCTCGGCATGAGTGTGTGTAGTCGCGGTGGCGACCCGAACGGCACCGCCCGTTCGATCGCGGAAGCCGTCGCGCGCCGCAGCTACGGCAAGCTCGTCGCGCTGTTGGCGATGCGCACGCGTGACGTGGCAGCGGCCGAAGACGCGTTGGCCGACGCGTTCGCGGCCGCGCTCGCCGATTGGCCCGAGCGCGGGTGCCCCGCGAATCCCGAGGCTTGGCTGATGACGGTCGCACGGCGTCGCGCGATCGACGCCGTGCGCCATCGCCGCATCGGCGACGAACTGGTGAACGAGCTCGTGCTGCTCGCCGACGAGATGGATCACAGCGACGCCCGCGCCCTGCCCGACCGGCGCCTCGCGCTGCTGTTCGCCTGCACGCATCCCGCCCTCGACGCCGCCATCCGCACGCCGCTGATGCTGCAGGTCGTGCTGGGGCTCGATGCAAAGACGATCGCCTCCGCATTGTTGATGTCGCCGGCCGCAATGAGCAAGCGCCTCGGGCGGGCGAAGAGCAAGATTCGAGACGCTGGCGTGCCGTTCACCGTACCCGAGCGCGAGGCGTTGCCCGAACGGCTGGCTGCGGTGCTCGAAGCCGTCTATGCGGTCTACTCGCAAGGATGGACCGACCCGGTCGGCGACGACACGGTGCGGCACGACCTCGCCGGCGAATCCCTGTTTCTCGCGCATTTGCTCGTCGATCTGCTGCCCGAGGAGCCGGAAGCGCTCGGCCTGCTTTCGCTGATGCTCTATTCGCACGCACGGCGCGATGCACGGCGTGATGCACAGGGCAACTACGTGCCGCTGTCGGCGCAAGATCCAGCGATCTGGAATACGCCGATGCTCGACGCGGCCGAGGGGCTACTGCGACGGGCGAGCACATATCACGCGATCGGACGTTTTCAACTCGAAGCCGCCCTGCAGTCGGCGCACGTGCACCGTTGCCAAACGCGTCAACCGAATTGGGATGAAGTGGTGCAGCTTTACGATGCGCTGTCTGCGATCGCGCCATCGCCCGTGATTGCCGTGAACCGCGCGCTGGCGCTGGCGGAACGCGACGGCCCGCAGGCAGCATTAGCTGCGCTCGCGCCTCATGCGGACGATCCGCGCCTCGCCGACTATCAGCCTTATTGGGCTGCGCGCGCCGAGTTGCTCGCACGTTCCGGCGCAATCGCCGAGGCGTTCACGTCTTACGATATCGCGATCGGCCTCGCGACCGATCCAGCCGTCCGCAGTTTTTTACAGCGCCGGCGCGCTCGGGTGTCGTCTTCGGCGTGAACGACATCGCCGTTTCAGTCCTGTGACGTTTTTATGAGCCGCTATCGGATTCTGTCACAACCTCCCTTCTTGCACCTGCATGACGCCACGTCCCACATGGGCTAGAGGCTAATGGCATGAGTTCTGCTGTTCTCGGCTCACCCTACGGGGCAACCTCACGAAATCCCCCTATCCGTGAGGAGGCGAAGATGAAATTTCTAGTGATTGCACTGCTAAGCAGCCCTGTACTGCTTGCGTATGAACTAAAGCCCGAGGCGATGCAGAACGCGGTAATGCAGGCTCTGCATTACCTGCTTAGCATCATCGTGACCTGAAGCGGCTGTTACGGACGCGCAGCGATCTCGTCGAGGTGATAAAGCAAGTCCGCGGGGTCGTCGTACACCCTCAGCGCGCCCGAGCGTTCGAGTTCGTCCGTCCCATACCCGCCCGACAGCAAACCCACGCCCAACGCGCGGCATCGCTTAGCTGCAAGCATGTCCCAAATGCTGTCGCCCACCACGACGGAACGCTCGATCGGCACGGCGAGCCGTTCCGCGGCAGCCATGAAAAGGTCCGGGTCCGGCTTCGCATACTTCACATCGTCGCGCGTGACGACGACGTGTTTCGCCGAATCGACGCCCAGCGCTTCGAGATTGAGCGCCGCCGTCTGCATGCGGCCGCTCGTTGCAATGGCCCACGGTATGCCGGCCTCCGAGAGCGCGCTTAAGAGTTCTATCGCGCCAGGCAGCGGACGCACCTCGCCCCGAAGCTGCCGATACGCGGCAGCGTGCGCGTCGCGAAGCCGGTTGATGGCTGCTTCGCTCACTTCGGCGCTCGTTTCGCGCAAGAGCTGCGCCGTAAAAAGGCCGCCGCTCATGCCGATCTTTCGATGGATCCGCCAAACCGACAACGGAATCCCTTCGGCATCTAGTGCCGCTTTCCAGGCGAGCACGTGCTGATAAACGCTGTCGACGAGGGTACCGTCTAGATCGAACAGAAATGGGGTTTGAAATCGCATGAGAAGATCCTTGAGCAAATCGAATCCTGCATGGAAAGGACCGCACTGGACTGCGGTCCTATTCTAAACGCCATCCCAGCCGCCGAGCGGTGCAGGTTCGGGCTCCCGGAACGCCCCATGTTTCAGATCGCCCAGCCCCCGAGGTAGAACGCAACGAGCACGATTGCAATCGACACCGTGCCGACATTGAGCTTGCGGAACTCGCCGCTCGCGATCCGGCCGATCACGAGCGTTGCGAAGCCGAGCATAATGCCCGTCACGATGTTGGCCGTCAGCACGATGAACACCGCGGTGACGAGGCCCGACATCGCATCGACGCTATCGTCCATGTGTAGCTTGCTCACGCTCGAGAGCATCAGCAAACCTACATACATCAATGCGGGAGCGGTCGCGTAAGACGGCACGAGGCCCGCGAGCGGCGAGAAGAACATCACCACGAGAAACAGCACGCCTACCACGGCGGCGGCGAGGCCCGTCTTCGCGCCGGCGGCTGCGCCGACACTCGATTCGATATAGGCCGCGGCCGGTGCGCCACCGAGGAACCCGGAGAAGATCGAGCTCAGCGAATCGGCAGTCAACGCACGACCGCCGTTGATGATGCGTCCGTTTTCATCGAGCTGGCCTGCCTGCCCCGCCACGGCGCGAATCGTGCCCGTCGCGTCGAACACCGCGGTCATCACGAGCGCGAACACGCTAGGCAGCACGGCCACCGACAATGCCCCTTTGATATCCATCGCGCCGATCAGCGAAGCGTGTCCCGGGGTGCTCAGCGACGGCAGCGCAAAGACGCCGTGGAATGTCACGCCCGGATCGAAGGCAAGGCCGATCGCCGAAATCGCGACGACGACGAGCAAAATCCCGCCGGGGATGCGCCGCTTTTCCAGACCGAACACGGCAGCGAGACCGATCACCGACATGATCGCCGGGAACGAGCCGATATGGCCGAGCGCGAGCGGCAACCCGCCTCCCGGGTTCTTGACGACGAGGCCGACGTCGTTCGATGCAATCAGCAGCAAGAACAGGCCAATGCCGATGCCCGTACCGTGCGCGACCCCCGACGGCAGATTGCGCAAGATCCACGAGCGCACGCCCGTGACCGAAATGGCGGTGAACACGAGCCCCATCAAGAAGACGGCGCCGAGTGCGACCGGCGGAGCGATCCCTTTGCCGAGCACGAGGCCAAACGCGGTGAAGGCGGTAAGCGAGATCGCGCAGCCGATCGCGATCGGGAGCTTGGCCCAGAGCCCCATCAACAGTGAACCGAAGGCCGTCGTGAGACAAACGGCCACGAACACGGCGCTCGTGTCAAAACCGGCCTTGCCGAGCATGCCGGGCACGACGAACACCGAATAGACCATCGCCAGGAAGGTCGTGATGCCCGCGACGATTTCGGTGCGCCGTGTGCTGCCACGCGAAGAAATGTCGAAGTATCGATCGATCACGCCCGCGTTGCGAACGCCATCTGTCGCGCCAATGCCGATGACCGGCTGCGCCTGGGAATCACTCATGAGCTTGCTCCTCGTCATTGGCACTTTGCCGTAGCGAAGATTAGGCGAACACGAAATCGCGTCCTATCGCGGGAGGAGCATGCCGTTCATGTCGCAGCGCGTATATCGGCTTGAAACCGGCCTTTCATCGTCGCCGACCGCGTGCTTTCCCCTAGTGGGGATTGGTTAAGTCGAGTATTTGAGCGGTGAATGAGCGGTGAATCTTTAATGCGCCGCCATCGACGCGAGTGCCGTCTCGGAACGTTGCAGCCACTCTCGGTTGTGTTCGCGTGCGTGGCGCGGCCAGTGCTTCCCGTCTTGCAAGATGTCGCGATACAGCGCCGCCGCGCGCCGGTGATCCGCCTCTTGCGGTTGAGCCGCCAGCCAATCGGCGAACAGGCACCGCGGTGCGGCGTCGCTCGCACACGCCAACGCTGTTTCGAACGCGGCGCGGGCATCCGGGGCATCAAGTGCCGCCCGAGTGCGGGCATAGAGCAGCGCGCTCTGAGCTTGATGACGCATCTGCCGATGAGCCGCGAATAGATTCGCGAGCGCCGTATCGGCAGCTTGATAGCGATTCATGGCGAACTGCGCCCGTGCCAAACCGAGCAAAACTGCGGGATCATTGGCGAACGGTCCATTCGCGGCCGCCTCGTAGTGCTGCATCGCCTCTTGTACATTGCCGGCCTCCATCAACGCGGCGCCGAGCCGCATCCGGTTGGCGACGGTAGGCGCATTGTCGAACGCGGCGCGGCTCTCGCGAACGGCGCGATCGGGATCGACAAACTGCGTGATCGCCCGAGCCGCAACGTACGCGCCGCGAGACTGGCGCAGACCGGGCAGAAAGACGGCGAAGAAGTAGACGAGGCTGCCCAGCGCCGGGAATGCAAAAAGCACGAACAGCCAATAGATGTTCTGCCGATGGCGCACGGCATGCACGGCAAAGCAAAGCGCGACGATGACGTTAAGACCGATTCCAAAATAGGGCATGACGGTTAGTTCGAGAGTCGGGGGCGGCGTCCGGCGGCAAACAACCTGACGTTTGGTAATGTCGCGTGGGCCGCTTAAGCCAGGCTTAAGCCCACGGCAATTCAGACATGCGCGAACCGCGGCGCCCATTCCGGTCATTGGACGGCTATGCGGTGCTTGGCATACGTCTCGGTTCGTTGTTACAGCCGTACCGTTCGCTCGCTCACAGCGGACCGGCATCCACCGCATGACAATGAGTTCGCTGGTGACCCACGCCCAATAGACCATTCTATAATTAGTTGAGGCGGCCGCCCGCGTAACAACCATTCGATGGGGGAAAGCCGTGCGTAACCAGACCCGAAGGGCCGCAGCCCTAACCGTGCGCCGCACCGTGGCAATGATCGCATTGCTCGGCGGCGCGTTACTTCTTCTTCACCCTGCGTTATCCAGCGCACGTACCGTCGTTGCGCCGCCCGTCAAGGCCGCACATGCACCGGCGTCCGTCGCGCTGAGCCCCGCGCAGACCGATTTCGCAACGATGGTCGAGCGCTACGGGCCCGCCGTCGTCAATATCAGCGCCGCAACGCCGGCCGACCAAACCGGCCAACCAGCCGGCGCGCCCGGCCTCGATGCGCTCGATGCCGACGATCCAGTCTTCGCTCTGCTTCGATCGACAGCCGCGTCGCCTCGCACACCGTCGACCGTGTCCGATGCGCCGCGCGTCGTATGGGGCACGGGATCGGGTTTCATCATCAGCCCCGACGGCATCGTCGTGACGACCGCCCATATCATCAACCGGGCCGAGCAAGTCACCGTAACGTTGACCGACCGGCGCCAGTTCAAGGCCGATGTGCTCGGCGTCGATCCGCAAACCGATGTCGCACTGCTTCAGATCAAAGGCGCCGGCAAATTGCCGGCCGTGCGGCTTGGCGACTCGTCGCGCGTGCGCGTCGGCGAGCGCGTGCTCGCGATCGGATCGCCCGACGGCCCGCAAAATGCCGCCACATCCGGGCTCGTCAGCGTGACACCCCACGCGCTGCCGGACGGCAACGCCTTTCCGTTCCTCGAGACCGATATCGCAGCGGAACCCGACAACTCGGGCGGCCCGCTGCTCGATCGGAACGGCGCCGTTATCGGCGTAAGCGTGCAGGTCTATCCCGATGCCGAGCGATATCGAAGCTTGAGCTTGGCAATCCCGATCGAGGCAGCACTCAAATTGCGGACGCAATTGCAAGCTCAAGGCACGGTGGCCGGCGGCAGCTTGGGAATCGAAACGCAGGATATCGATCCGGGCCTCGCCGCGGCGTTCGGTTTACCGCACGCGACCGGCGCGCTCGTGACAGCCGTTGTGCCCGCAGGGCATGGCGCCGCCGCAAATGGTCTAAAAGCAGGCGATGTGATCACGCGCATCAACGGCAAAACCATCGAACATCAAGCGGACCTCGCCGACTATGTATCGGCATTGCAGCCCGGCTCGAAAGTCGCATTGACCATCGTTCGGGCCAAGCGGCCGATGACATTGACGGTCGCAGTCACAGCGCGCACCGACAATGCCGCATCGACGCCTGCTCCGGCGGCTATCCCCACCACCGCAGCGGCGATCGAACTCAATGTACTGGAACACGTGGGCCTTGCCGTGCATGCGCTCAGCGACAAGGAGCGGCGCACGAGCGGCCTGCCCCACGGCGTAATGGTCGATTCCGCGACGGGGGCCGCCGCAGACGCCGGCATTCAGGCGGGCGATGTCATCTTGTCCGTCAACAACGAGACGATCGATACGCGCGATGCGTTGGAGACGCTGATGGCGCGCGCCGGAAAGGAGGTCGCGCTACTGATCGAGCGCGACAACGCCCGCAACTTCGTTTCGCTTGAAGTCAAATAGCCGGCTGATCGAGCGGTTGGCGTTCGACGCCGACCGCTCGATCAAGCGTCAGAACGACACGGTCACGCGTCGTGCTTCGGCAAACCCCGGCAAGCCTCGGTGAGCTAACGCTCAGTCAGCCCGCGGCGGCGCATCGTTCGACGGCGCGCCCAGCACCCCTTCTCGCGCGATCCGAATCGCCTCGGCAAGCGTGGCTTGATCGCCGATGTGGTTCGCCAGCAGCAGAATCAATTGCGCGTTCGCGCTTTGGCTCTGCTCGTCCGTCAAGTCTCGATGCATGTCGATCAGTGCCTCGTAGAAATCGTCGGGCCGCGTCAGATTCGGATCAGTATTGAGCGCCATATTGGCCTCTTTATCAAGAATTTAGGAATCCTAATGGATCAGTAAGCGCTCGATGCGTCGAATGCGTCGGTCGCGTCAGGCCGTTGCGCCCACGCCCAGTGCTCGGTTCAGTGCCGCGTCGAGATCGTCGGGTTGCGCGTCTCGCCAACGCGCACAAACATGTTGATCCGGGCGCATGAGATACATCGTTCCAGGCTTCGCGTCGTAGCGCTGCGCCGCGAGACCCTGCACATCGCGCAGCACTTGCCCGCCCACCGCCGCCGCATCCGCGATCAACCGCGCGCCGTTTTCGGATGCTTCGCACGGTCCGATGACGACGATGTCGATCGGCACCCCGAGTGCGCGCACGCGCTCGATCGCGGCTTTCTCGTCCGCACTCATCCCGTCCGCCGCGGCAAACAGCAACACGTTGAATGAGCCGCCGATATGCGCGAGCAGCCAATCCTGCGCGCCGTCGCAGACCACCGGCGCGTCGACGCACGATGCCCCCGGCATCATCTCGCCTTCGAACGGATCTCGATCGGGCGTATTGAGCGTCGATTCATGCAGGACGGCCGGCACGGAAAGCCGCCCGCTATTGACGAGCTGCCGAGCAAACGGATGATGACGCGCGAGCATCAATACGGCGTCGCGAAACACACGGCTGACGGGGCTTTTAGGCGTAATGAAATCGGTCGAGCGCGTCGAATTGAGGATATTCTCGTCGGCGGCGTACTCGCGCTCGCGCGCATAGGTATCGAGCAGGCTATCGGGCGCGCGTCCCGTCAGCACCATTTCGAGCTTCCATGCCAAGTTGTCGGCATCCTGCAATCCGCCGTTTGCGCCGCGCGCGCCGAACGGCGATACGCCGTGCGCCGCGTCGCCGGCAAACAAGACGTTCCCGTGACGAAAGCTGTCCATGCGCAAGCATGAAAATGTGTAGACGCTCACCCATTCGATTTCGAATTTTGCGTCGGGGCCAAGCAGCGCACGCACGCGCGCAACAACCCGCTCGGGCGCTTTCTCGAGCACGGGATCGGCATCCCATCCGAGTTGAAAATCGATGCGCCACACATTGTCGGGCTGCCGATGCAGCAGCACGGACTGATTCGGATGAAACGGCGGATCGAACCAGAACCAGCGCTCGGGCGGAAAATCGGCCTCCATCTTGATGTCGGCGATCAGAAAACGATCCTTGAACGTGCGGCCCTTGCTTTCGAGGTCCATCAGGCGACGCATCGCGCTGCGCGAGCCGTCGGCCGCAACGACGTAGCGCGCGTGCAGCACGTATTCGCCGTCGGGCGTCTCGATCGTCAGCGCGACGCTTGCTTGCTCGTCTTGCGTACCGTCCCGCCGTTCGATGCCGGCGACCTTGTTCTTCCAGCGAATCTGTAAATTGGGCAACTGCTGCGCGCGGTCGATCAGAAAGCCTTCGACGTAATACTGCTGCAAATTGATGAAGGCCGGCCGGCGGTGTCCGCTCTCAGGCAATAAGTCGAACGAATAGAGGAGTTCGTCTTTGAGAAACACTTTTCCCACGTGCCAGCGAACGCCCTTTGCAACCATTGGCTCCGCGCAGCCCAGCCGATCGAAGATGTCGAGCGATCGCTTCGAAAAGCAGATTGCGCGCGACCCCGTCGATAGGCCATCGTCGTCGTCGACAAGCACCACGCTTAGGCCACGCTGCGCGAGATCGATCGCCGCCGCCAGCCCCACAGGCCCCGCGCCCACGACCACCACCGGGTGAACTTGCGCGAACGGCGTCTGCGCGCCGGTTTCCTGCTCGGCATGACGCCGATACTCGAATCGCAGGGTCTGATAATCGATTGCCATTATTGCGGTCTCCGCCGTCGCGTCGTTCAGTCTTGCAGCGCAGCCCACATCTGTTTGTCGCGCTCGGCCGTCCAAATGCGCGGATGAACGATACCGCTCGCTTCGTCGTAGGCTCGCGTGACGTCGAACGGCAAGCAATGTTCGTAGATGAACACCTGCCCGAATTTCGGGTCCATCGCTTCGCGCGTCAGCGCCATCGCGCCCTTCAAATCGAGCCCCTGCGCCACGGCGGCACGGCCTCGGTCGAGCAGCGTCGTGACGAAATCGCGCGTATAGCCGATACCGGCTTTGACCCGCGCCGAATCGGTCAACGCGGGGCCGCGCCCCGGAACGAGCTTGTCGGCACCGAGGGCATCCAGGGCATCGAGTGTCGCCGGCCAGGCGGCGAGTTGTGCGTCGCCGCAATAGCAAGCGGCCTCATATTCGACGAGATCGCCCGAAAAAAGCACTTTGTGCGAAGGCAGCCAGACGACCGTGTCGCCCTTCGTATGCCCCGCGCCCAGATGCATGATTTTGACCTCGAGCTTGCCCAGATAGAGCGTGATCTCGCGCTCGAAAACGAGCGTGGGCCACGTGAGCCCCGGCACGGTCTCCACGCCCGCGAACAGACGCGGGAAACGCTCGATCTCCGACTTCATGTCGGCTTCGCCGCGCTCGACAATCATCTCGTATGTGCCGCGGCTCGCGATGATGTGTTGCGCACCTTCGTCAAAGTAGGCGGAAGCGCCCAGCACGCGAACCGCGTGGTAGTGCGAAAGCACGAGGTGCTTGATCGGCTTGTCGGTGATCGAGCGAATCTTCGCGATCAAATCGCGGGCCATCGCCGGGGTGGCCGTCGTATCGACGATGAGCACGCTGTCGTCGCCGATCACGACACCTGAATTCGGATCGCCTTCGGCCGTATAGGCGTAGGCGTTCTCCGAAAGCTGGGTGAACGTGATGTTCTTTTGCTCGAGGTCAGCCTGCGATGCAAATGCTTTTGCCATGGTTGTCTCGCTATCGATGAGATGGGGGCGCGAATGACGACCATGGTAGGCTCCGCTCAATCCGTTTGTCAACAGCAAGCGTATTTGCCATAAACAAATAACATCGTGCCGGCCGTCCCGTCGGAGCGCGGCATCGATGCGCCGACTCCGTCGGTCAGCAGCCTGTGCGTGCCCGTCCGAGCGCGATGCGGATCATGAAATCGCACACCATGCCGCCGATACGGGGCTAACGGTCGCCGCCGCGGCGCTCGCCCCATTGGGGCCACTGTCATTCCACTGGAGGAATCGGCGCACTGGCGGCGCCGGTGTTCGATCATATGAACACCGTGCGCCTCGTGATCGCGCTTATTGGATCGACCGGTAGCTTTGAGCGCCCGAAGGGGGCGCTGCCTGTGCAGCGGCTGCTGCAGACGGCGCGTCAATTGTCGCGGCGGCTCGGCTGGGGGCCTGCTGCCGTTTGTTGACGTCATCGCCGGGTGTGCCGCGGCCGAAGATCGGACTCAGCAGCCCCGTGCGCCACGCGAACACGAGCAGCGTCGCCGAAAGCGTCGCCTCGCCGATCACGCGGGCCGTCGCCATGCCCATGGCGCCGAACGGCGGCGCGAGCAGGAGCGCCGAGCCGAGATTCGCGGCCGCCGACATCAGCCCGGCAACTGCCATCAGGCGATCTTTCTTGCGCGGCAAAAAGACGTAGAAGCCGACGAACTGATTGAACGCCGCGAACGGAAACATCCATGCGAAACGCTGGAGCACCTGCGCGCTCGGCGCAAAGGCATGGCCCAAGATAAGCGGCAGCACGAACGGCGAAAGCGCGAGTGCACCGCCTAGCGCCAGAAACCCATAACCGAGCAGGAATGCGGCGCCGCGGCGCGTCGTCGATCTCGCGCCTTGATGATCGTTCTGTGCGATTTGGCGAGAAATCGTCGGAATAAACACCTGTGCGGCCGGGCCCATGAGACTCAGCCCTATCGTCGCGAAACGCTCCGCTGCACCGTAGTACCCCACTTGCGTCGGGGTGGACAGCAATGTCAGCAAGTACGTCGACGCGGACGTCAGCACGACCGATCCCGTCGAGTAGAGGAACAACATCGTCGAATCGCGCATGAGCCCCGGCACACCGCGAAAGTTCATACGCGGCCACCCGATGTCCTTAAGCGTCAGCCCATAGGCAATGGCCGTCGAGCACAAGCCTGCGATCAACAGGCTCGCGAGCACCCAAGTCGAATCGGCGGGCCCGCGCACGATCGAGAGCACGAGCACGAGGCTCAGCGCGAAGCCGACCACCTCCAGCATGATCGGCGTGCGAAATTGATGACGCCCTTGAAACAGCCAACCCAGATTCCATCCGTTAATGATCCCGAGCAGCATCGCAAGTAGGCCGATGAGCGGGCGCTGCGACAGCACGGGCGAGCAAAACGTGGCGGTGACCCCGACGATTGCGCCGATCGTCCCCATCATCAAGCGTGCGCTCAAATGCAAAGAAAAGATGTCGTTGAACTCGCGCGTTTCATGCGCTCTCGATACGTCGCGCATGCCCACGAAAGTGAAGCCGTAGCTTACGAGCATCCAAATGACGTTCATCAACGACATAGCCGCGAGCACGCGGCCGTACTCGGTCACGCCGAGCACACGCCCATAGAACGGGATGACCACCAGGAGGTACAAGTACCTCATGATGTAGCCGCCGTACACGAAAACGAGTACGCGGGTGTTCTCTTTCTTGTCCATAGCAATATGTCATAGTGCGCCGCCCTTCGAAAGCGACGAGAGCGCGCAGGAAGCCCTCGGCGCCGGCGTCAGTGCGCAGCGCTGCTCCGGCGTGCCAACGGATTGGAGATGAAGCGCACCACATAGTTCGACAGCGGTGCGTAGGGGAGAAGGCACAGGCACGATAGCGCGAGCGTGCCGGCTTTTTTCGTCAGACTCCAGAATGGATTGGCGACGATCGAGTGCAGATAGTCGCGCGACTCGAAGGCGAACCAGCGCCAGCGATCGACAAGCGGTGCGCCATAGACTTCGCTGCAAAAAATCGCTTTCTCGTGCGAGAAGTCGTGAAACGACAGCGGCAACTCGATGTCGAGCCGCTGGCGTGCCACGTATCGTAATGCGCTCCAGCGCGCCGTATAGGCTTTCGGCGCCTTGCTGTTTTTTTCCGAATTGGCAAACGAGACGTCTTGCGGAGCGGATTTATGGACCCGATAGGCGCCTAGCGAGTGAGGAATCGAGGCGACGTTACCGACAAGCGCGACGCCATAAATCGCAAAGAAATCAGCACCGTAGCGGCCTTCCGATATTTCGGGAATCGGGAAGATCTTGCGAAGCGCGCTGGTTTGGTAGGCGTTGCCCGATGCGGGGGGCGACGGATAGAGCCAGCCCTCGCGCAGCAGCGTGCCGCAATTGGTTGGCGCGTCGGTATGCGGGACGGTGACACCGGTAGCGGAGCCGTCCCGGGAGATGACGTCGAGACGAAACTGCACCTTGACGTAGTCGCCGGAATTAAAGCGCCGCATGACTTCGGTCACGGTGTTTGAGTACAGCAGATCGTCCGCATCAAGCAGAATCACGTACTCGCTGTCGACCTCCTCCAGCGCGCGATTGTATGCCGACAACTGGCCGCCGTTAGGCTTGAGTACCGCACGAATGCGTGAGCCGTAACTCCCGATGATCTCGCGCGATCTGTCGGTCGAACCATCGTCGACGACGAGCACCTGCGTGCCGGGATAGTCCTGCCCAAGCGCCGAATCGATGGCATCGGCAAGGTAGCGCTCGTAATTATAGTTACAGATCGCGATCGTGACTGGCTTCATCTGTGTGCTACTCCTCTTGGCAATCAGTGACTAAAGGCGTTGTTCGTCGGCAGTCTCCGCGTCGCCGCGCTCGCGCTCCTCGCCAAGCGGATAATTCGCAGCCCTGTTGTTTGCTCTGCAGATTAATCGACAAAAAAAGGTACGGTACGGACCGGGCTGAAAATCGCGGGATCTTGACCGATTACGTCGATAGTCTCGCCCCCTTTGCACTGATACGGAGCAGTAAAATAGCGCGCCCCTGCTTACGCGCGAGGTGGACCCCGACTCATCCTGCGCGCCGCATCCGCTTGAATCCTTCGGCCGACTCCTTCAGCATATTTCCCCACCAGTAGTCGTAACTGTCGGGCGTAAAACGCAGCACCCCCGCGCCAGGCGTGAAAGTCAGTTCGCCGAAATACACGCTTTGACCCACCGAATAGAGATCGACGCGCACGTAATCGAAATCCTCAGCTAGGCGCAAGGCGACGCGTTCGATCTCCGCCCAGTTCTCGGGCCGCGGCGAGGGCTTCTCGCTCGGCGTATACGGACCGAAGCGGACGTCCATGCGGTTCCAGTGCTCGTCGTAAGCATCGCCTCGCGCATCGCCGAAGCGATCCGCAATCACCATCGTGTGGATGCGCGCACCCTCGGTGCGGCCGCCGAAAACATGCAGCTTGAGGTCCGACGGCACACGACCCTTCTCGTCCAGCAATAGCGCTTCGAAAAAAATCCTGGGTTCAATGAAGCGATAATGCCGCTCGCGCGACGATCGAGAAAAGTCGATCGCCAACCACTTCTTGGCCAGGCGGCTCAACTCCTCGAATGAGGTCGTCGATTTGTCGCGCACGAGTTTCACGAATGCGCAGCCGTGATTGGCCTTCATCACGAATGCTTCGGGCAGCGCATCGAATACTTCGCGCGTAAACCTCTCCGGTGCCACGACCAGCGGAATCAAATGCTCATCGCCCACCTTTTCCCGCACGTAGTCGCGCACGGCGAGCTTATCGGTGAGCTGGACCCATCGCATGTCGGGGTTCAGGCATCGAACCAAAATGGATTCGTTGAACGCAACCGGATGACGCAAGTTGGGCCAACGCCCGATGAGCCTGCGATGTTGAAGCCGCATGAATGCGTAATCGGGCAACAGGCGCTTCGCGCCTTGCCAAAACGCTTTTATCGCGCTGTGCAGCGTCGCCTGGTCCACCGGCCCATCATGCCCGTGGCCGGCGGCACCTGAACCGCCGGGCCCAACTGAGCCCGTGCCGTACGCTCGATTGCGGCTGCTGTATTCGCGCCCAGCCCGACCGGCGGCGACGTCATGCGAACGTTGTGCTTGAACCTCGTTCACGTCGACCCTCCTCGTTTTGCCGCGCGCCCTGCCGGCCGTCACGCGCGCTGCGCGACTACTAGGTAGGCGAGATGCTCTGGCGCGCCATGTCCCCCTCCATTGACCGCCTCAGGAATCCGAAACGCGATCGACAACCCGTCGGTATTCGCTCGTGCGTCGATTGCACCGGCATCTGCCGCTTCGCCCGTCAGCGCATCGATCATCGCTACGCCCAGACGCTCGGGCGCCATGCCCGCCAAGCCGCTGATATTCACGGTTCTCGGTCCGGGACTGGCTCGCACCTGAATGACGAGATCGCCGCCCGAGCGCAACGCAAGTCCCGTTGCGTTTCGACCGAATCCGAGCTGCCCGCCGAAGCGCTCCAGCGCACCGCCAGCCGTGTTATTGAGTACGACGAGCGACTCACCCGACACGTTGTACGTGCGCGGATTACCGCGATGCGTGAGGCGAAACGGCTCATACCCGTCCCAGTGGTACACCATCGAGACGTACTTGTTCGGATCGTCCCATGCGTGATCGAGCGCCCACACCGCGAACTTAAAAAAATACATCGGCAGATAATGCGGATCGCTCATGTAGCGATCGCCGATCTCGGTTTGCCAGATGCCGCGCGCGGGCCCGTTCGCGACGTAGCGCGCGTAAAGCGGCGTCATCGCATCGACGCCCAGGTAATGCGTGTCGAGGTAATCGACCCAGTCGATCATGCGCGCATTGACGACGGGGCTGCGGTACTCGAGCCACCTCATGTACGTCTCGAGCCCGCCTTGATCGGGCCATCCGCCGTAGACGACATAGCCGCCGTACTTGCGCACAATGCGTGCGGCCGGCACATGCACGCGTTCGACGTAATCCTGCATCGCCCTATCGTACGGTTTGGCTTGCTCCCAATGCGCGCTGTAGTTCTGGCCGTGCCAGAACGTAGCTTGCGGCGAACCGCCCGACAACTTGCCGGCCGCCTCGTTCCAGATCTGAAAATGTCGAACATTGTACGGTGGCGCACGATATGTGCGCACGACTGTCTCGACATAGCGCCGCCAAACGCTCTCGTCCTTCGGTGCGGAACTGCCGTCACCGGGTACCGAGGCATTCCATTTCGGCGTGTACCCGAGCAGCAGCAAGGAGTGGATGCCGTTGCGGTTGTTCGCCAGGATCGTAGAGGGCAAGTCGTGGTCGAACGCGAAGCCTGTCTTATCGACGATGACCGGGTCGTCCGGCGAATGGCGTTGCCCGGGCCCGACTGAATCGCGGCCCCAACTGATGCCCATTTCCTTCCACATGGCGACGTCCGCCGGTCGCACCGCCCATCCGTTGGACCCGATCAATTGGGTCATGCGGCGCTCGCCACTCGATGCGTTCGCCTTGCGCACGGCTTGGGCTGCCGATACCGATACGCCGACGCTCGATGCCGCACCGGCGGCCGCCATCGCAGCCAGCATCGCGCGCCGCCGACGTGAAAATGCAGCACGCTCCGTCATGCTAGGTGCCCCTTCGCCGCGCGTGCCGCTCTTGCCGCTGGTGCCGCTCGTGCACTACGCGGCAGAACGCACTGCAATCGCAGGTTCCGTTTCATATGCCTCTCCCCTCAATATTTTTATGAGCTCGAGCGCGGCCCGGTCCCAGCCGCGCGCATGCGCATGTCGCAGACCTTTTTCCCGATAGCTCGCGCGCAGCCCATCGTCGGTCAGCATCTGTTCGATCTTCTCGGCGATGTCGTCGACGCAGTGCGCATCGCAATACATCGCGGCGTCCCCGCAGGCTTCGGCCACCGCGGGGTGCGTCGAAACGATGGCGGGACATCCGCAGAACATCGCCTCTAGCGGCGGCAATCCGAATCCTTCGTACAACGAAGGAAATGCAAGGCAGGCGGCATGTTCGTAGAGCGCTTTCAGTTCGCCGTCCGACACGTAGCCCGCGCGGACGATCTCCACCTTCGACTCGCGCGCTGGCTCATCTCGCTCCTTCAAGCCCGCTTGTGCGAACACACGAGCGTTGCCGCCGCCGACGACGACAAACTTCACGCCGCGCAGATGACCGAGCCCCTCGACCGCTTCGAGCACGCGCTGCAGATTCTTGCGCGGATCGAGACTGCCGACGATCACGCAGTATTTGACCTTCGCTAGCCCGAGCCGCTCGACGATCGCGCGTTCCGACACAATTCGGCCGAAATGATCGACGCTCGGACGCACGACACGCACGCGCGACTCGTCCGCGCCGAGCCGTTCGCAGATGCGCGCTTTGGAAAACTTCGACACCGTCAGCAGAATCGGCGCATGCCGTATCAGCAGCGCGAACTTGATGCGGTACCAGGTGCGAAACAGCCACGAGAAAGTATGCGGCGTATCGTAGACGGCCATATCGTGAACCATCACGACGTGGCGCCGCTTGAAGACGGGGCCGCTGTTGCACAAGCTAAGCAGAAGCTCACCGCGGGTTGCGAGTGGGAGCGCGATCTGCTCCCACAGATCGCCCTTCAACCAGGGGACCCGGCGCAAGCGATCGAGCGGCGACGCCGATTCGATCGCATTCTTCGGTACAGCCAGTTCGATTTCGTCCGCGGCAGAGGACGTGGAGCGAACGGCGCGCATCAACTCGTAAGCCACGCGCTGCACGCCCGTCAGGCGTTGCGCGGTGAACTTACCATTGACCACGAAATGCATAATTTCCCCGAATAAACGAATCGACGCGGCCGCGCAAAGGCGGCCGCCGTTGTCATGCGGTCGCGTCGAACATCGGCTCGGTGTCGTCGCCCGTCCCGTAATAGCCGTAATAGCGACGGCTTCGCGTAAGCGGAATCGCGTTGAATACCGCGCCCGTCACGCGCGCTTCGGAGCGCTCGAGCTTCCTCACGGTCTCGGCGATCTCCTCCTCGCTTTGCATACCCGAGCGCAGGACGAGCACCGTCGCGCCGGCGTCGCCCGCGATGATCGCAGCGTCGGTCACGACGAGGAACGGCGGCGTATCGACGATCACGAGGTCGTACTCGTGCGAGAACCGTTGCAGCAGTTCCCGGAAGTTATGGCGCATCAACAGTGCGGCCGGATTGGTGATGCGGCTGCCGCACGAAAGCAGCGTTAGCCCTTCGATGCTCGTGCGGCGCAGCGCCTCGTGCGGCGGCATCGCGCCCTTGAGGACTTCCGACAGACCGCCGCGGTTCGGCTGGCCGAAATAGTATGCAAGATGACCGTTGCGCATGTCGGCATCGATGAGCAGCACGCGCGAGCCGACCTCGGCATGCAGCACCGCCATGTTCGCTGCAACGAAGCTCTTGCCGGCCGAAGGCGTCGGCCCCGCCATCATGACGATGTTGTTGGGCGCATGCGCCAGGTCTAGCGACAGGGCCGTCCGCACGCCGCGTAGCTCCTCGATCGATGGATCGTCGGGATAGCGATCGGCGAGCACCTTAGATACGCCGGTGCCCGCGGCGGCGATGCGCCCATCGGCCGGTATGGCGGCGGCCGGTACAGGCACCTGCAAACGTCCCGGCAGGCCGGGGGCGACGCTGCGCGAGGACAGCGAGCGCCGCTGCAGCGCACTGACTTCATCGTTCAGACGAGCCTGTTGCGGGCTGTACAGCACTTCGCCCATCAACGGCACGCCAAGGCGCGCTTCGACAAACAGCGGATCGGTCACGCCCAGCATGACATGGCGTCGCACGAACACCGAGCCTACGCCGAGCAGCAGACCGAGCACGACACCGCCCGGCATGATGATCAGCGGATCGGGCTTGACGGGGCGGAACGGCACGGCGGCATCGTCGACGATATGCGCACCGCCCGTCGTGCTCGCACGGCGCACCGACAGCTCTTCGGCCTTCTGCGTCATGCCGAGGTAGACCTGCTCGGCCACTTTCGCGTCGCGCGTCAAATCCACGTTCTTGCGCTCGGAAGTGGGCATCGCGGCAAAGCGAGAATCGAACGAGCCTTTTTGCGCTTGCAGTTGACGCAACTGCTCGTCGATATTGCGCACCCAGCGGCTATCGGGCGTATAGCGATCGAGCAACTGCGTACGCTGGATCTGTAGATCCGCAATGCGCCGGTCGAAGTCGATCCCGCCTTGCAAGTAGGCCTGCGCTTCGTTCGTCGGCTGCATCGATTGCGCCGTCGTTTGATAGCTCGATAGTGCCTGTTCGGCCTTTTCGAGCTCGGTATGCAGACGCGGCAGCTCCTTGTTGATGAAGGCGAGCGTCGCGCTGTCGTTGCGCTGCTTGCTTGTCACGGCCGTCATCATGTACTGCTGAGAAATCGCGTTGGCCACTTCGGCAGCCCTTTCCGGATTCCGATTGATGTACGCGATTTCCACGAGGCCCGTGTCCTTGACCTTATCGCTAACCTTCAGATCCTTAGCGAAGCGCTTGACCGCATCGAGCATGGCCCAGTGCTTGAGTTCGAACTGCGTGCCGGGCCGTGCGGCCATCTCCGTCACGAGCATCGAGACGCCGTCGCTCGAGCGTGCGAGCTCGCCCACCTTGCCCGTCAAGATGTTTTCGCCGCTCGGGCCGCGCAACGCGTAGCGTCCGCCATCGAGCGCGGTGAACGTGAGCTGGCGCTCTTCGAGCGAGGCGGGCACGTCGAGTTGGCCGATACGCAGCTTTTCGCCGCCCCACGCGTACGAACTCATGCCGAACCATGCACCCGCAGGGTGTCCGGGCGTGGCGAGCTTTTGCACGAGGCGCCCGATGACCGGCAGCGTCTTCGGCGTGATCGTCACATCGAACCGATAGCGTTCGATGATCGGCTCGAGCACCGACCGGCTTTGCATGATCGCCATCTCGGCCGACGGCGACGGCGTCGGCGGAGCGTACTGCGGCCCCGCGGACGAAATGCCGAGCGCATTGGGTTCGGACGGATCGACGCGAATGAGCACGTCCGCTTCATAGGACGGCGTAGCGATAAACAGGTACGCCAACGCGAGCGCCGTCACGGCGAGGGCTACGCCCAGCACCTCGAAGATGTGGTCGCGCAGCAGCTTTAACATATCGCGGCCGGACAGTTGGCTGCGTTCGCCGCCTGTCTGCACGTAGAGCGAGTTCTGAGCCAAGTTGTTCACTGGCGTCGTCCTCAAAAATGTAGCGTTGTGTGGATCGCGTCCGCCTTCATTCGGCCTTCGGTTGCGTGCCCGACTGCTGGTCGCGCATGGCGTCTTCCAGCATTTCGAGCAAGAGCTTCAGGTCGGAGACAAGGATCGCGCAGGATTTCAGGCCCAACACTTCGGCCGTCCCGATCGAATTACGGACATGCTCCAGCGCAGCGTCATAAACGTTCATGGGTCGAGATCAAAATCGGTTGCCCCGTACGCCCTCCCGGCGAACGTGCAAATGACCGCGTGCGATGCTGCCGCACGCGGCCACGCGCACGCTAACTCGCGCGTCCATAGACATCCTCGAAGCGGACGATATCGTCCTCGCCAAGATAGGCGCCGGATTGAACTTCAATCAATTCGAGCGCTACCTTTCCCGGGTTTTCGAGCCGGTGCTTCACGCCAAGCGGGATATAAGTCGATTGGTTTTCGCCAAGCAGGAACTGCTCTTCTCCGCGCGTCACGAGTGCCGTACCGCGTACGACGATCCAGTGCTCGGCGCGATGATGGTGAAGCTGAAGCGAGAGTTGCGCACCGGCTTCCACGACGATGTGCTTGACTTGGAAACGCTCGCCCTTGTCGATCGAGTCGTAACATCCCCACGGCCGCTGCACCTTGCGATGCGAATCGACTTCCGGCCCCTGCTGATCGGCGATGCGCCCGACGATGCGCTTGACGTCCTGCACGCGCGAGCGATCGACGACGAGCACCGCATCGGCCGTCTCGACGACGACGAGATCGGTCACGCCGACACACGTCACGAGCCGGCTCTCGGCGCGCACATAGCAAGCGCTCGCGTCCTCCATCAGCACGCGGCCCGATGCGACGTTGCCGTTCGCGTCCTTGCCGAGCGCATCCCACACGGAATCCCATGAGCCCAGATCGGACCATGCGGCATCGAGCGGCACGATGACGCCTTCGACGTCGCCGCCGCGCGTCAGGTTTTCCATCACGGCATAGTCGATCGAATCCGACGGCACGTCCGCGAACATTTTCTCGTCCGGCTTAAAGCCCGACGCGCTGTCTTGTCCGGCTCCGTACGCCGCCATGCAAGCCGCATACGTTGCGGGTTGCATCTGCTGCAAGGTCGAGAGCCACACGCTGGCACGCAGCACGAAAATGCCGCTGTTCCAGAAGTATTTGCCCGAGGCCAAATAGGCGCGGGCCACTTCGAGCGGCGGCTTTTCCACGAAGCGGCCGATCTTGCGCGCCGTACCGTCGACGTCCTCGCCCGGTTCGATGTAGCCGTAGCCCGTTTCCGCACGCGTCGGCCGGATGCCGAGCGTCACGATGGCACCGCGCTCGGCGTGACGCGTGGCGACGGCCACGGCGCGCTGAAACGCCGCCACGTCACCGATCATATGATCGGCCGGCATCACGACGAGCACGGCATCGCCGCCGTCCTCGAGCGCGTGCATCGCCGCAAGCGAAAGTGCCGGGGCCGTATTGCGTCCCGTCGGCTCGATGATGAAGCGTGCCCCGACACCCATTTGCGCCATCTGCTGTGCGCTGATGGCGCGATGCTCCGCGCCGCAGACAATGATCGGGGACGGGTCGATCGCGAGTTCGACGTCAGCCAGGCGCTGCAGCCGCCCTACCGTCATCTGGAGCAGCGATCCCGCGCCCAACACATCGACAAGCTGTTTTGGGAAATGCTTACGTGAAAGAGGCCACAACCGGGTGCCCGAGCCCCCCGCGAGTACAACGGCCCTCGTGCGAAGCGCCGTCAGCGGCGCCAGCGTCTGCGGCGCGCGCAATTGCGCCGCTGCTCCGACCGCGCGCGGTCGCTCCCTCGTTTCAACAGGAGTACTCATTTCGTTGTTCTCCTAATCATCCGGGTCCGAAAGCATGAAAGGCGGTAGCGGCGCGCAAATGAGCCCGCCGACGACCGCTTTCGTTCATGTTGCTGTGAAGCATAGCCAGACAACTTCACGCAAAATCCCGAAGGTCGCAAAACCCCGAACTGTTGGCGGATTTCGGCGTAGCAGGACAAACATTACGAATGGCCAAACGCTTAACATCGGTAAATGGCAGACCTACGCAATTGGCGTTGGCGGTAGTCGTTCTGATTAATCGCCGATATTTTTTACCGACCCTGGCGCCACAGCCCCTAGCGCCCTGGCCCCAGAGCTACCGAGGGGGCGCACGAAAAAATTCTGCATTTGTAAATTTTTATAACAAAAATATACAAAAATACTTGCGTGAATATCTTTTGAGAGGCGACGTGTCGCGCCAAATACACGTCTATTTACGCCAGCTTTTTCTCCAAAAATCGACATGGCATCATGATGTTTGTGATGATGCACCGCAACACTCAACGTGTGCTTACCGTGCGGAGGAATGCTTCGTGGATCGCGCCACTGTCTTTACTACACCGCACGTCATGCGGCGGGAAATGACCCCGCTCGCCGACGCGCGCCACATCGGGATCTTGATCTTCGATGGTCACTGCCTGTTCACCACCGGTGTGATCAGCGAAGTCTTTCAATTGGCCAACGCGCTCATGCGCTTCTCGAGCGGTCAACCCCCTTATCGGGTGTCGCTGCTCTCCAAGCTCGGCGGGCCGGTCACGAGTTCGTCCTCGATCGCCGTGATGACGCAGCGGCTCGACGCCTACTCGATGGGGGACTTCCACGCGTTATACGTCGCGAGCAACGACGTTCGCGTGACATCGGGCTTTGACGTTCAACTCGCGCGCTGGCTCTCCGGATCGAACTCGACGATCCACGCGGCGCATGCGGCGGCGAACCGTCACGCATCGGCGTTCGGCGTCGCTATCGGCTCGCATATACGTCCGAGCGTCCCCGTGTTCTGGCTGGGTTCGGGGTCGATGCCGGCCTGGGCACTCAATCAAAAAGCGGCGCAAATGGCGTTGACGCAGATCGCTTCCGATCACGGCGAGGACATGTCGCTGAGGATCGCAAGCAGCTTGCCGCCGTCTGTCGGCGAAGTCGTCAAGGCGCGCGGCGAGACCCTGAGCCTGAACACGACTGTCGACAAGATTCACGAGTCGACGCGCTGGATGCGCGAGAACTTCGGCAGCGACATCTCCGTTTCCGACGCGGCCGCCGTCGCGGCCATGAGCGTGCGCAATTATTTGCGTCGCTTCAAGAGCGAATTCGGCGTGACGCCGCTCGAGTACTTGATGCAACTCAGATTCGAGGCGATCTGCGCCATGCTCGTGGGCACCAAGCTGCCCGTCGACAAGATTGCGCGGCGCTGCGGCATGGGTAACGGCGATCGCCTCGGGCGATTGTTCCGAAAACGGTACGGCGTGTCGCCCACCATTTATCGCAAGCATGCGTTGAGCCAGTAACGCGGCGTGTCCCGCCGGGTGCGTGACGGCTCGGGAGTGCAACTTATAGAGAAATGGCTTTCTGATCTATCGCGTCGTCGATGACCTCGTCGCTGCGCGAGCCACCTCGCGCGCGTCGTGCCTGTGCCGGGCCGGCACCGGCAAAGCAGGAGCGTTGCGGACGAACGAAAAACGATTAGGAGAGAAGAAATGCGAGGACTGGAAGATCTTTGGGCGCGTGTATTCGATGTCGGCATGATCACGCTGGGCGCCCTGATCGCATCGCGATTGCGATTCGAAGATGTCGCCGACGGTCGGCTCTATTGGGCGTTCGTCGCCTTCTCGGCCACCTTGTCGCTGCTCGTTTTTCCCGCGTTTGGCGTCTACGAATCGTGGCGAGGGCGCTCCAAGCGCGCGCTCGTACGGCAACTCGTCCTTGCATGGGCGCTCGTCCAAGTCGGCGCGATGGTGCTGATGTTCTCGCTGCACATGGTCAATCTCGTGTCCCGGCTTTGGTTCGGCTATTGGACGCTTCTTTCCGGCGCCGCCATGATTTCCGGCCGCCTCTGGATGCACGCATTGCTGGGCCGCATGCGCACCGCGGGCATGAACTTGCATCAAGTCGCGATTGTCGGATGCGGCACGCATTGCGACGACATGATCCGCAAGATCGAAACGTCTCCGACCACGGGCTTTCGCGCCGCGGCAATCTACAACATCAAGTCCGGGGGCGCACCGATCGCACACCCGGAGATTCCCGTGTTCGACGACCATGTGGCGTTCGCCTCGTTCGTGCGCGAGCACGAGGTCGACGAGGTGTGGCTCGCCCTTCCGCTAGCCGAGGAATCGGCCATCATGGCGCTCGTCAACGAGTTCCGCAACGACCTCGTCAATGTCCGCTTCATGCCCGACGTGCGCATGCTGTCGCTGTTCGAGGGCAGCGTCACCAACTTGTTAGGACTGCCGACGATCAACCTGATGGCATCGCCGGTACCCCCGGCCGCGCTGATCAAGAAAGAGCTCTTCGATCGGTTGTTCGCGGCCGCCGCACTGATTGCGTTGGCGCCCGTCATGATCGTGATCGCGATCGCCGTCAAACTGAGTTCGGACGGCCCCGTCTTCTTCAAGCAGAGGCGCAAAGGCGTGGACGGCCGCGTCTTCGAAATCTATAAGTTCCGCTCGATGCGCGTGCATCAACCGAAGGACGGCGTGGTCGAACAGGCCAAGCGCGGCGATCCTCGCGTGACCCGCGTGGGCGCCTTCCTACGGCGCACGAGCCTAGACGAGCTTCCGCAATTCATCAACGTACTACGCGGCGAGATGTCTGTCGTGGGCCCGCGTCCGCATGCCATCGAGCACGACAATCTTTATCAACCGATCGTTCAGGGCTATATCCATCGCTACCGAATCAAACCGGGCATCACGGGCTGGGCTCAAGTCAATGGTTTCCGGGGCGAAACGGAACGCGTGGAGAAGATGGAGCAGCGCGTTGCCCACGATCTTTATTACTTGCGCAACTGGTCGTTCCGGCTCGACATGAGGATCATCCTTGCGACGATCTTCAAGGGCCTGCGCCATACTAATGCGTACTGAAGCATGGAGTGCAGACAATGAAAACCACATTACGATTGCTCGACCCGAACGACACTAACGGTAGTGCCACGCGCGAGCGCGCCGTCAGAACCTGCACCATGGCGCTCACCGTGCTCTCCACGCTGCTCGCCGCCTGCTCTGTCGTTCCGGGTCAGCACATGGAGACGCCCCCCTCTTTGCCCATATCTTCGACGCCCAGCGGCGCGGTGCAATCGGCGGAGCAGATTCCGATCCAGGCGATCGATCTGAATTTGATCAAGCAACTGCAAACCGGCGAGAGCCAAATGCAGATCGCCGAGCACCTGAACTTATTCGCCAAGCCCGGCCCGTACAAATTGGGCCCCGGCGACGTGCTGCAGATCACCGTTTGGGACCACCCCGAGCTCGCGGCGGCGCTCGGGCAGCAAGTGCAATCCGCCAAGTCCAGCGACCCGACACAAGGTTTCGTCGTGGACGGCCAGGGCAACCTCGATTTCCCCTATCTTTCGCATCCGATCCGTGCTGCGGGCAAGACCGTGGAGCAAGTGCGGCGTGAGGTGCACAACGATCTAGCAAGGACATTCAAGCAGCCGGAGGTGACGGTTCGCGTGGCCTCGTACCGTTCGGCACAAGTCTACGTGGACGGCGAAGTGCGCGCGCCCGGCGGACAATCGATCAACGACGTTCCCATGACGTTGACCGAGGCCATCAACCGCTCAGGCGGGTTCACGGCGAATGCCGATCGCGCGCATCTGACGCTCACGCGCAGCGGCACCTCCTATCCGATCAACCTCACGCAGATGATCGCGCACGGCAAGAACCCGCAGGACATCATGCTGCAGCCGGGCGACATGCTACGCATCAGCACGCGAGACGATAACACCGCCTACGTCATGGGCGAAGTCAATAAACCGATCGCCGCGACACCGACCTCCGACGGCAAGCTGACGCTCGCCGAAGCGCTGAGTCAAGCCGGCTTCATCAATCAGGGGACGGCAGACCCGCGCCAACTCTATGTGATTCGCGAAGAGAACGGCAAACCGCAGGTGTACCACCTGGATTCTCGCTCGCCCGTCTCGATGCTGCTGGCGAATCAATTCAACCTGCAACCCAAGGATGTGGTCTACGTCGACAACGGCCCGCTCGTCCGCTTCAACCGCGTGTTGAACCTGCTGTTGCCTGCGCTCAACGCCGGCCTGACCGCGGCGATCGTGACCAAATAAGTCGAGGGTAAGCGAGCGTGGCCTATGTTTCCTTGATCGCGCTGATTTTCAGCGTCACGAATTTCGTTCCAGTCAGCGCGATCGGCTTCGCGCCGATGGTGTTATGCGGGTGGCGCTTCTTCGGACGCCGCTATCCCCCCTTTATCGCACCGCTGGTGACGTTCGCCGCGTTCGCCTTGCTTTCGACGCTGCACTACAACCCCGAATCGTTTCTCGAATTCGATTTTTATCGCCACGACGGCAACTTCTTCGTCTCATACGCGCCGATCCTTGCCGGCTGCGTCTACATGCACCGCTGGGATTTGAATAAGATCCTGCGGCGCTTTTATATCTTCGCCGTGCTCGCGAACGTGCCGTTCTACCTCTGGTACGTCGCGCAGAACGGCTTGTTGACGATCTTCCGGCACCCTTCCGACACATTCGGCAGCTACTTCATCGCGCGCAATGCAGCCGGCGGCTTCCTGGCCGTGTTGTTGTGCCTCGGCATTACGTGTTATTCGATGAAGAAAAGCCGGGGCATGCTGGCCTTGATGACGGCGAATTCGTTGATGTTGTTCTCGACGTACAGCCGTGGATCGGCGTTCGGTATTCTGGTCCTACTGCCCTACCTTTTCTTCGGCCGAAAACGTTGGATGCTCGTCACGCTCGTCGGCGGACTCATCGTCGCATCGCTCGTGATCGCGGCCTATCACACGCATAGCTCGCTCGACTACATGGGCTATCAGTTCAGCATCGACAACCCCGACGAAAAGGTAGCGAACTTGGACATCCGCTACGAGTGGTTGTGGCCGCGTGCGCTGGCCTACTTCCGTCAAAGCCCGATTTTCGGCATGGGCTTCGGCTCGTTCGACGATAACATCTCGCTCGTCGTCAGCTATTTCGGCGTGTTCGGGCAGGCGATCGGCATCACGGCGAATCATACCGATTCGCACGCACACAACTCGTTTCTGAACATCCTCGGCGAACTGGGCGTGGTCGGCCTTGCCCTGATGCTCAGTTTTTATTGGCGCCTTATCGCCTGGTGCCAGCGAGGCGCATGGGCGTCGATGCGCGAGAACGGACGTAATTTCGTTGCGTATCGGTTCGTCGAGCTCGCGTCCGTGTGCCTGCTCGCGATGTCGGCAACCGAGCACCGCCTGACGACGCCGTCGAACATGCTGCCGATCGCGCTCGTGATTTCCCTACTGCTTGCATCGCGGGTACGTCAAACGCTTCCCGCGTTCATGCAGCGGTCCGTGCCGATCGCGCCCGCCGCAACACCGCCCGCACCGTCCCGTCCACATGGGCCACATGGGCCGCGCGGGCCACGTGGCCCACGACGCGAGCCGCGCATCGTGGGCTCGGCGCCCTCCCCCAATACCGGCCGCTGAGGCGGCGGTCATCGTTATGGTCGGCCCGCCGCGCGCCAATAAAAAAGCTCGAAGCCTAGGGCGCGCCGCACCCGGCTTCGAGCTTTCGTTTTTTGTTTGCGGTCCAGGGGCGAATAAACGCGCCCCATCGACCGCGTCTTCAATTACTTGTCCGGATTGTTCCGCACGAACGTTTGGAACGAACCGTATGTCGGCTGGATCGGCGAGAGATCGGGCATCACGATTCCATACGTCAAGTCGCCGCTCCCCAGTTCGTAGTACATCACAGACTGCATGCCGTGCGTCTTGCGCGCCGCGTAGAACTCGCCGAGTTGCTTCGTAACGTAGGTCGACCGGTACGTTTCGTCGTACCCGGGAGAGGCATTCCACTCCGTGACCATGAACGGCACACCATAGCGGGCCTTGCAGTACGACGGCAGGTTGAAGGGAGGCCCATTGCCATCCGTTCCGATGCTGAAGATATCACCGTACGGCGAGTAGTTATGCCAAGTGGTGATGTCCCAGCGCACCGTCGGGTGGCCGCCCGTACCGTCGGGCTGTTGACCGTCCCACAGCATGTCCGATGCCGCGACGTCCGCCACGCAGAAGTTCACGCCCACCTTCGCACCCGGCTGGACCGACTTAATGCCGTCGATCATTCCGCGCATTGCTCCGCGCATAATCGGCCAATTTGCGTTGTTGAAGTCCTTCGTGTAGGTGCCCGCCGTGGCCGAATCGAGAATGATCGCCGGATCGCGCGTCAACTCGTTGCCGCATTCGTACATCGTGACGCCGTACGGCGCGAGCGCCGTGGCGATCGCCGCCGCACCCGAGAACGAGGCGCTATAGGCGGCCGATTCGCTCGAAAACAGGGTGCCGGTGGTGAGATCGCGCAGGCCGTAGTCGACAAGCGTGAACAGCGTCATGTTCGAGGTTTGGAATTTTTGCGCCAGGCCGACGAGCACGTTCAACTGTCTCGACGTATTCACGCAACCCACGCGGTATGTCGAGCAGCCGAGCGCTTGCAGCGTGCTTACGACTTGCGTCGGCGTGAGCCCGTAATCGTAGTGGCCGTTGATCCCGTAGAAACAACCCGCTGTCGCCGCCAAGTTGATGCGCGGGTCGCGGCAAGGCACCCACTTGCTCATCCACGTTCTGACGTAGAACTGACCGCCCGTCCCTTGCTGATAGATCATGCCGCCGTACCATAGCAGCAAGGCCACGTTGTACGAGTCGGGATCTTTGACGCCGTTCTTGTAGATGAAGCCGTTAGCGAGCGTCCACTGGTTGTTCGCCCTATCGATGATGTAGGGGGCCGGGGGGATCGCCGTGCCGTCCGCCGAGATGCCGCCCAGACGCGGATCGAGCGATGGCGTCCAGCCGGACCCGGTCCACTTGTAGTAGGCCTTACTCGTGTTTTCCTGGTACACGTAGCCGCCGATCCACAACAGCGCGATCACGTTGTACGAGTTCGGATCCTTCACGCCGTTCTTGTAAATGAAGCCGTTGGACAGTGTCCAAACGTTTGCGCTGTTGTCCACGATAGAGGCAGCGGAGGGCACGATCGTGCCGTCCGGCGAGGCCGTCAAGCTCGCATTCGCAACCGCGCCCGTGCCGGCAGCCGAATTGGCGGCCGCGCCGGGACCGGAACTGCCGCCGCCGCAGGCGACGAGAACGTAGCTGCTTGCCGCCGCCGTCAGGCAGCCCATAAATTGACGTCGTTTCATGTTTCAAAACCTCAATTGCATCGAGCAGCGCTCGAGCGAACGTGTGGAAGACGGGGCAGCGGCGGCTCTACTAGCGAAACCAAGCTTTCCCAAACAAAGGCACAACAAACGATTAGTTAGGAGTCCTAACTAGCAACCAACCTTTCAAGCCACAACCTGCGCATGGCATCCTAGGAAGACCAGCTACGCTCGACTCTCGATCAGCACACGGGGGTGGGTTTTGAATCGCGGCGGCAACTTGTTGATGCGAAGTATTGCCGAACGGTCAGATTGGCGAAATCGGCGTAGGAGGAAGATCGCGTAGGGCGCACGCGAAATCTGTAGGATTAATCCGACAGTACCGACGTGACAATTGGTAACGGTCGAATTTTCCGAAACCAGTAACTTATGGGTGATTTGCAACCATTTAGCATCACGTTCTTACCGGATTGGCGGAGCGTAATCCTGACGTGACGGAAGCGTTTGTAGGAATTTCGGAAATTTTTCCATTTACGTTTTCTATGTTTCGGGTTACATAAATCGAGAACGACCCTAAATAATTAAAATAATTTTTGACGCGGATGACGATTTCAGCAGCTTTAGCTAGCGACGCAGCGCCTGGGATCGAACCGTCACGCGACCAGGCCCGCCATCGAAAGCCGACGCCCGGATTTGCGCCAAAACCTCCCCTCTATGCGCCACGGAAGGCCCCGAACGCCTTGGCGGCATTAAGGTTGGCGATTATGGCGCGATGCGCCGCCAAGCCTTTGAGACGATGAAGCTACTGAGGGCATTCAGACGACACTTCTTCATGAGCCTCGGCAACGCGCTGCCGACGTACGGCCCGTTCAACCGGATGCGCCCGGCACTTTATCGCAGGGCTGGCATGTCGATCGGCAAAGACGTAACGATCATCGGGCCGTTGAAGGTTGAGTTGAGCCTGAACGAAGAAACGATCAGCGGTATCTCGATCGGAGACCGCGCGTATCTGAACGCGGAGACGCGGCTTGCCTGCCGCAACAGCAGGATTTCGATCGGCGCCGATGTCCAGATCGGGCCGAGGGTGTCGTTCGAGACGGCGACGCACGACATCGTCTTCTCCCCCAACGTGGGCCGGGGGCTCGATCATCATGAGATTTGCGTAAAAGATAGAGTCTGGATCGGCGCGGGCGCGACGATCTTGCCTGGCGTGACGATTCATGAGGCGGCCGTTGTCGCCGCGGGCGCGGTCGTCACGAAGAGCGTACGGGCGTACACCCTTGTCGGCGGCGTTCCTGCGCGCAAGATCAGAGACATCGAACGCACGCAGCCTGCGCGGACATCGCCGGCGTTGCAGGCAGGCAGGTAAGAAACGACGGGGGCAACGGACATGGCGCAGCAAGCACGCGCATGAGGCGCACATTCTGCGGCAAGCTGAGATGGACCGGCGCCGCGCTGGCTTTCGTCAGTGCCTCGGCCGGCGCGCAATCGTATCGCGACGTCGCACCTACGCCGCCTCCAGCGCCGGCACGGCCGACCTCGCCTCCTCTTCCGCCGGCGCCGGCGGCCGGCTCACAGCACGTGGCGATCGGCAGCTTGCACGGCATCGTATTCGTCAAAGACGACGGGCACATCGTCGTGCGTTCGCAAACATTGCCCGCGGGTAAGAAAGTAGCGGCCATAGCGTTGCCGGTGCTAGACGACACGTTCCTCGTCGGCTTCCAAAGCGATATCGACCAGCCCCTGACGTTCGCGCGGCTTGCCGAGATTCGCCGCGCTGTCATAGAGAAGTTTCGCGCAGCGGGCCAGCCGCTCGTCGACGTCTACGTCCCGGAGCAGGACGTGAGCGACGGGATCGTTCGCATCGCCGTGGCCGAGTTCCACGTGGGCCAAGTGACCGCGCGGGGCAATCGCTATTTCTCGCAAGCGCAACTCGTGCGAGAGATGCCGTTGCGCAGCGGCGGGCCTATTCTCGAGTCGGATGTCTCGACGGGACTGGCGCTGTTAAACGGCAATCCTTATCGACGCGTCGACGTCGTCTATTCGCCCGGTCAAGGTACCAACGCCACCGATGTGATCTTGCAGACGCAGGATCGCTTCCCGTTGCGCGTGAACGTGGGCTATGACGATGCGGGTGTGCGGCAGCTGGGCCGAGATAGATTCTTCGCAGGCTTTGACTACGGCAACCTATTCGGTCTCGATCAACAGATCGCCTATCAATACACGGCCAGTAACGATCTGCTCGGCGGCAACCCGCAGATCGAAGGTCGTCCGAATCGGCCGCGATTTCAGGCGCATTCATTCAGCTATTCGGCGCCGCTGCCGTGGTACGACCGCGTGGAATTGTTCGGCGTTTATGCGCAGAGCACGCCGCGGCTCGATAACAGCTTCAATCAAACCGGGGTGTCGGCGCAGTTCAGTGCGCGTTACGACAGGCATTTGCCGTTCGTCGACGGTTGGCAGCAGCAGCTGCAGTTCGGGTACGACTTCAAGCGGTCGAACAACGACTTGGAGTTCGGCGGCGTGCAAGTCTTCAATGCGAATACCCACGTTCATCAGTTTCTGCTCTCGTACGATGCGACGAAAAGCGATGCATTGGGGCAGACGCATGCGAACGTCGCGTTCGTCGGGAGTCCTGGACATCTCGACGGCGACAACAGCGACGACGCGTTTCAGGCTACGCGTAACGGCGCAACTGCGCGTTACGGATACGTTCAGCTTCTCGCCCAGCGCGATTTGGCCATTGGGGCGGGCTTTACCTTCATGGCGCGCGGGCATTTCCAATGGACACCGAATACGTTGCTGCCCAGCGAGGAGATGGGGCTGGGCGGCGACGACACGCTGCGCGGATATGAGCCGTACAGCGTGCAAGGCGACCGCGGATGGAATCTGCAAACGGAACTGCGTACGCCCGCGTTTGCATTCTTCGGTGACGACGGGCCCGCATTTCAACCGTTCGCGTTCGTCGATGCCGGGCATGTTTGGGACAAGATCGATCAGCCCGGCGAGGTGCAAGCTGGAATGCTCTCCAGCGTGGGTGTGGGCGTGAGGTTCCAGTGGTCGCGGTTCGTCAATGCGCGTGTGACTTATGGACAACCTCTGAAGGCCGTTCCGGGCGGGTCGAAGGCGCCCATGGCGCAGGTGTATGTGGTGATTGGGAGTTGATTAAGCTACTTTTTCATCACCATCATTTCGTCGAAATTGACGGGACACCCGGGTTCCGCTGGAGCGCCTTTCGCCGCAACCGCGAGACCGTCGTCACGCAGATCGGATTCCCAATTCATTGGAGAGGATGGCAATTCGACTCGGCGCATGCCACACATTGCGCGTACCGAGGCGACGGCGTTGTGGTAGTGAGCGTCCTTAAGAATGAGATACCCCCCGACACTCGCCACGGCGAGGGTCGAGTTCGCGATGCCCAAGGCAATCACCACTTGAAATAGTCTCCGGCTCTGCGAGAATCCGGCAACCACCAAACTCGGAACGACATAAAACATCGGCACATAACGCGCCCACCACGACTGAGGATGGGTCAAAACCAGGACCACAGTTGCAAGCAGATATAGCCTTACGATGCCTGCATTCCGCTTTCGCCAGAAGAAGGAGGCCAGACAAGCGATGAGCATGATTCCAAAAAACGGACCGAACCCGGCAAAACGCGTGTCGGTTGTATGCAGCGCAATAAATGCATCGCGCACTCGCGTCCTGGAGGGAACGAAGACGGGTGCGGCTTCATCACACGAACTGCAATTAAAGGGAATGGAGAAATAAGACAGCAGCATCTTGTGCAGCGGGTTCAGGCCAAGAAAGTGCGCCGAAACCTTTCCTTCCATTACGTCGACCTTATTTTTTCCGAGGACGGGATGCAAAACATTCTCTCCCGCAACCACATTCTCAACGTACGGCGAATAACCCACGATTGCAACGGCAACGACCGACCAAATCACCAACTGCGCCATTACGCCTCGGTATTTCCGAAAAAGACCCGACTTTTCTCCGGTCACGAAATCTGCGCCAATGAATACAAGTATCGAGATCGCGGCAAAGACAGGCCCCGTCAGTTTTGATGCAATCAGAAGCACTAACGCACCGCCGAGTTGCGCTTTAGAGTACGGCAGGCGTTTGATGGCAAAAAGTAGATTGGCCGAGAAGATAGTCCAGCAGTAGTAATGGGCTGCGTCGATATAAAACGAAGTCACTTGCCCGATCGCAACGGGATTGTAGATACAGGTAGCGGCCGCGATCAGCGCGACCCGGCGGGATATCCCCGCGGTCTGGAACAACTGCGTCAGCGCAAAGATCGCCGGAACGCTAAGCAACAGCGTGAAGGATTTACCACTGTTGAAGTGCCCCGTCAGCGCTTTGGCCGTATAGGCGAAGTACTCAAAAGCCTTCGGATAGTGCAGCGCCCAGAAGATGCCTCCCGGCTCTGGCGCTCCGGCAATGCCATGCAACGCGCGATCTAGAATCAGCGGCGTCGCGACGTGGTAATTTAGGCCATCGTAACTGAACTCTCGCAAGTACCCAAAAGCCCACAACACGACCGCGATGAATAGAACCGAAAAGATCGTCGTCCGCCACTCGGTCTTCGACAGATACCCCCAAACGATTACCCCAACGACAATGGCGAATCCAGCGATGCCGGCCACGAGTGTGCTGTTGGTGCCGGTGTTATACAAGATAGCGGCGTAGAGTGACGATGCCAATACGAAGACAATGATCTGGTCGCACAACTGAGTCGCGTTTACATGCCAGAAGGTGCTTCTCACCGTCGTAGTTTTCACCGTCGTAGACATGGCTATCCTTCTTCAGAGATTAATGGAACCTATGCAGTGGGTGGGTGACGCAAGCCTGCGGCGGCGGCAGCTCGATATATCGGGCACGCCCTCAGCGGTAGAAAGATGAAACGACTCAGGCCTGATTATGGGGATTTGTGCTGCCTAGCGCAAGGCGAACGTTATTTCCCGATGCACGGCCGCTGGTTGAAAATCGTTGGCACGCCGTGGATAGCGCTTAGAAAGGGGCGGAACCAATCACCGGCGGCGCGCCCATCGAGATCGCCTATTTCGATGCATCCTCTACAATATCGGCCATTATCACCACAGTTTAAGCCACCACCAAGCCAACCGAGGTCGGCGAATACTATACTTGACCTGTTTATGCGGAAGCCGCGTGTGAAAAGCGTTCGCACCAAGCGATAACAGTCATTGCGCATCCACGGTGCACACCGGAGCCAAATTGAGCGGCGTCTCGAACGTGACGGCACCGCCGACTGATAATCCTTGAGGCCGATCGCCCTCATACGCGGCTTGGCGTGCCCCGGCGGCCAATCGTTCATAGCGACCCCGCCCCGTGCCGCGTGGCCCGGCCACCCGCGGGAGAACACCAACCATACCCGGACATCCGCGCCGATCGCATGACAGCTTTCCGTGCATCGACTGGCGTTGGTAGACATTAATGATCAATCGAGGTGACGCATGACGGCTGTTCCTCTGTGTGTTGATCTGGACGGCACTTTGACGGATAGCGACCTTCTTATTGAGTCGTTTCTCGCGTTGATCAAACGTAATCCGCTGTATGTGTTTCACTGCATCGCGTGGTTGCTGCACGGCAAAGGCTATCTGAAGGCTCAGATCGCAGCACGCGTCGCTATCGATGTATCGCTCCTCCCGTACAACGCGCGCCTCGTCGCTTTTCTGAAACAGGAGCGCTCTAGCGGCCGTGATCTTTATCTATGCACTGCCAGCGATCAACGGTTCGCCGAGCAGATTGCTTCCCATTTCGGATTCTTCAAAGGCGTGATGGCGAGCAATGAAACGCGCAATCTTTCCAGCGTAAACAAGGCCGGGGCCTTGACGGCAGAGTTTGGTGCGCAAGGTTTCGACTATTGCGGCAATGGGCGCGCCGATGTTCCCGTATGGAAGCAGGCCCGCAAAGCGATCGTTGTCGGAGGAAAGGGCATCCAAGCGGCGGCACAAAAAGTGAATCAGGCGACCGTTATCTTCGATAACAAGCGGTCGTTTATTCGGCTGGCGATCAAGGAGATGCGCGTCTATCAATGGGTCAAGAACCTACTGATCTTCGTCCCGCTACTGGCGTCGCACCGCTTCACGAATCCCGATGCGCTGATCGCTGACGGGATCGCATTCCTTTCATTGTGCTTCTGTGCGTCATCCGTGTACCTGCTGAACGACATGCTCGACCTGGATGCTGACCGGCGCCACAGCCGCAAGCGCCAGCGCCCGTTCGCCTCGGGCGAATTTCCGCTTGCTGCCGGCATTTTCCTGATGTTCGTGCTGCTGGCCGTATCGGCATGCCTTGCCCTCATGCTGCCGGCGGCATTTCAACTGGCGCTCGCCGGCTATGTCGCGACGACACTCGCTTATTCGTTCCGCCTCAAGCGCGTTATGCTGGTAGACGTATTCGTGCTGGCTGCACTGTACACCGCCCGCATTGTGGCCGGCGGCGCGGCCGTGAGCGTCGTGCTGTCCGACTGGCTGATCATGTTCTCGGTGATGATATTTCTCAGTCTGGCCATGGTGAAGCGCTACACGGAACTGGACAAGGTGCAGCGCGAAGGCAAGGCCTGCGCTGCGGGCCGGGGCTACCTGACCGAAGACATGAGCATCGTGCGCTCTTTCGGGACCGCAGCAGGCTACCTCGCGGTCCTTATACTCGCGCTCTACATGAATTCTGCCGATATTCACGTTCTGTATAGCCATCCGCACAGGCTCTGGATTTTATTTTTCCTCCTCCTATTCTGGATCAGCCGCGTCTGGATGATCGCGTTCCGCGGTCAAATGCATGACGACCCGATCGTCTTTTCCATCAAGAACCGCGCGAGCTTGTCGATCATTGTTCTCTGCGTGCTCACCGTCATCATTTCGATCTGAATACACGTAAGTACGCTGCGGGGCTCTTTCGTTCTTTCTTCTCCGGCCTGTCGTGCCCCGAAGGAGCGCCCTGCTCGCATCTTCTTTATCTTTTGTCCTGCCCCCTTCCCGGGCCGGACAAGCCACTCGACCGTTGATAGATTTCTCCCGGAGGATAAGTGACCATCTTTAGCTTTGGTTTGATCTTGACTGGCGTCTTGCTGAACGCGATGGCGCAACTGTGGCTGAAGGCCGGAACCAACGCGCTCGGCACGCTCAGCTTCAGCGGCGATGCAGCGGTCTCGACCGTTCTCAGAGTGGGATTCGAGCCCCACATCATGGGCGGGCTCGCGTGCTATGTAATGAGTGTCGCGATCTGGATCGTGGCGTTATCGAAGGTGCCTGTGAGCGTCGCCTATCCGATGCTCTCCATCGGATATGTGGTCAACGCGTTGGCCGCTTGGTACTTTTTCGGGGAATTGCTCACCACCCAGAAGTTGATCGGCATTTCCGTCATTATTGTCGGCGTGTATCTGGTCGCCAAGTCATAGATACGATCACGGAGCCACACCATGCGAGTACTTGTAACCGGCGCCGCAGGTTTTCTCGGGACCGAATGCGTCAAGCTATTCCGAACACGGGCCCATGAGGTCATCACAACCGACAGGGTTGGTACCGTCGATTGGCTCGGCGATCTTGCCGATCCAGCGTTCACGGCTTCACTTCCTGACTGTGATGTCGTGGTCAATTGCGCAGCGGTTCAGTACGTGACCAAGGGTGTGCCGATTCTGTTCCGCAAATCGTTTTTTGTGCGCAACAACGTGCTCGCCGCGAAAAATCTTTGCGAACGTTACAGGCATGGGCCTCATTTCATTCATGTCGGCACGAGCATGATGTACCGGCAGACCGGGCGGGAAAGGTACGACATTCACAGCGAGATGGGTGGCGAAGGCGTCTACAGTCGATCGAAGATGGCAGCGCAGACGTTCGTCGATACCGTGCCGGGCGCTGCGACCATTATTCCTTGCATCATCGGTGGAGAAGGACGAGAGGGATTGTTCCGGGGGTTCGTAAAGATGATGAAGAAGTTTGGCTTCGTCGCGTTTCCGGGTCGCGGTGACCACAAGATTCATATGGTGCATGTGATTGACGTGGCGAGCCTGATCTATCGCGTCGCCGAAACCCGGTCCAGCGGCTTCTTCAACGCTGCGGATCCCGATCCGCTCTCGATCCGCGGATGGATCGACGAAATTGCGGCAGAGCTCGGGGTGCGGGATGTAAAAACCATCTCTATCCCTCTGCTTCCGGTGAGCTTCCTGTCATGGATGTCCGGGTTCCGGCTGCTCGCCCGCGAACAGTTGCTTATGCTCAAGCTTCCGCACGTGCTGTCGATCAACGAATCTTTAGCGATTGGCTGGCAGCCACGCTATTCGAACGGCCGTATTGCGAGAGATATCGCGGCTCACATCAATCGCAGCACGGGGTTGCAGCCCGTAAGAAAGCGGGAATCGTAATCGGCCCTCGCCTACGCATCTAAAGTCTTCGTGCAGCAGCACGGTAGCGTCTCCTATCGCATGCCGCTGCTCGTGTCATGCGTGCGGTCCGAGGCGCTGGCGGCGCGCTAGTGTTTGCCTCGACCTCATCGCCCCCGCTAACATCGTGGCGCACAGTTTCGGTGGCTCGCGCCTCCTACGGCCTGCGCGATGTTCCCGGAACCGATCGCTCACGCCGTCGTAAGACAGAGAAAGCCCCCGGGTGCGCGAAGTCACGCCACGCATGGTGGCACGCGTCAGCGAGCGTTATACGGTTCCGAAGGTTCGGCTTAGTTTTGCGGGGGGCACGCGATCTCAAGGGCAACTGTTGCGGCAACATTCCTTGCCTTCCGAAAACAAGCGCGCTATTCGTTCGGTCCTGATTCGTCTTGAGTCCGGACCGCTGTTTTAGCACCGGATTTTGCCAGGTGCTTGAAAGTGCCCAAGCCGTTAGCCGTCTGTACTACTCCGTAAGACGTTTCCGCCGCTATATTGTCGCCAGCCCCAACAACTGCTTGGGCAATTCGCTGGGGCGTCTCGCCGAGATGTTTTCCGATAAACTTAGCCCTGACCACCCATTTTGCCGCGCTGCCAACATAGGGGACGAGTTCAAAGCCCAAAAAGACCGCCGCGTTTTTAAAATCCCCTTCGATAACAGCTTTTCCAAAATCATAGTATGGGATAGCGGTGCCGAGTACCGCGTGAAAAGCATTCGCAACGGGCGATGCGTTGCTCACGAGGTCAGCCATGCTTTTCAATGTTTGATCGATAATCGGACGAAGGGTGTGTATGATGCCAAGCTTCACCGTATCGAGAGAATTGGACTCGGTTGCTATCGCCGGGGTGACGAAAAATTCTGTTCTTTCGGGTATTGCACTGGGATCTTGAAAGAACAAATGTTTACCTATCGATCTCATCCATCGCGCCCACTGACCGGCGTCACGGGGAACATTGCTGACTACCATATTGTGGGTGTGGGGAACGATAGCAAAACGTAGGATTTCTCCGTCTCTCTCCACTTCCAGTATCGAACCAAGCGTTGCTCGGTGCCCTGTATGTGGCTGCATGGAACCAACGAAACTTTTGGCCGCCGTGCCGTCGACGTAGTAAAGGGTCGCGCTGTCCTCTAGATTAATTCCATATGCCTCGAGTTTTTTACCAATGATATCGAGGCCCTCATGCTTAAACTTGTGTTTAATTGGTTTAATCCCCTCATGCTCAAAAAAGTTTTGCCGATGATGCTTCCAAATATGTTTGATTCGACCTATCAATTTAGCGGCGTTCTGCGAATCCGGCGTCATCGTTAGCGCATTCTTTTCTGTTGTACAGAAGTGCTGTACGACTTCTGTCGCGGAGATTATCTTCGTCTGTGATCCACTGTTTGTTTGAGAATTTAGCTCACCATCATGAACGGTAGTGACTACTAACGGTGAATCGGGTGTCAGCCCGAGTTTTTTTAGCCCGGGAGCGATCAGGTCTTCAAACGATCCGACCGAATTTATCAGATCCCGCATGTATTGGCTTATTTTCTCGGCCGGATAGACTGTAGCATTTGTTAAATGGGTATGGCCGTGATGCTCAGTGCCGGTACGATGGGCGTTTACGGCGTTCGAAGTTCTAACCTGATAACGCCCGAATCGGTTCTCTCTCTTATGCCGCGTTAAAGGCCGAGAAATCGATTCGGGGGTAGGCTGACCTTCGTCGCCTCGTAACGTTGCAAAGAAACTCAAGAGGTCCGACAATGAGTCGCGGCTATGGGCCGAGGGCGCGATGTTGTGACCGCTCGGGCTGCCACCCGGCACCGGGGGCGCTTTCGGTAAGCGGTACGGTTTTTCCCACGTGCTGGCATAAGCGCCGCCGAAAAAGTTAATTATCATTATTAAGAATAGATAAAGGCCCACCCCGTCCAATCTTGGAAGGGTGAGCGACTCTCTATGTTGCCCTTGCAGCAATGCGCGGACGATATCGAACAGTGTGGGCTGCGAGATCTCCCGATACCATGCCTGTTCGTTAAGCGCTTTTGTGTGCTCATTCGGGTCTGGGCGCTTCTGACCCAGATTGCGGAGGATTCTCTGCTCAAGCTTCTTTCGCCCTTTCTTCGTCTTCGGCTTTTTATTCGGCGGCTTTTTGTTCGGTGTTTCATGGGTCGCTATCATTTGGCGGGCCCCGGTGGTTTTTGGTGACACTAACGGCTTCGGCACTTGATTACGTTGCACACACTTGATCTATGCTGGCGTTGAGCGAGTTGATCACACGCCGGGCTCTCGGGCTTCCGAGCAAAATACAGTGTTCGCCGATCGGTATGGTGTCGTAGGAGTACGCTAACTGATGAGCGCACGGGCGCACAACCATCGGTTACGTACCCGCGTTTCAGGACCTGTCGTTGGCCCACATATTGAAGGGACACACGTATCGAGTCCCCGCTGAATTGCCAAAGCTACCGAAGGTCGTCACGCAGTAAGCGGTAGCGTTCATACCGCTTGCCATCGCTTACGCCATACCCCACCCACTCCATCCCGAGCTTTTGCGCCAAGTGCAGCGAGGCGTCATTTTCTGCGGCAATATCGGCGACAACGCGTGGTAAGCCCGCTGTTTGGAACGCGTGGCTAACCAGCGCCCTCGCCGCTTCGGTCGCAATCCCCCGCCCCCACGCCGAGCGGACAAGCCGCCAACCGATCTCGACCTCCGGACCGCTACCGTGGTCGGGGATCAACAACACCCAACCGACAAATCGATCGGGATCGCTGCGCTCTCGGATGGTCCAGTAGCCAAGACAGGCCGGATATTGGCGGGTGATGCGATATTCAACGAACTGCCGGTGAGCGACGGGATCACGCCAAGGCCCCGCGATATGCCGCGTGACCTCGGGATCGCGATCCATGTCGAGGCACGCTTCGAGATCGGCAAGCGTACGCTCGCGGATCAACAAGCGGGCGGTGTCGAGTGCTGGGAGCATGGTGGAATCGCTTGCGCGGCGGAAATGCAATTATGCCGCAGGCTATAGGGGCAACGGTAGTTCGGCCGTGAAACGCAGACGGTCGTTCGAGCTCAGATGCACTCAACGTTCGTGAATGAGCAAAGCGAATGAACGCACCGGCGCGGCACAAGCAAGGGATGCTATAAAAAGTCGCCCTCGGAAAAGAGCTTCCCGAGCTTCTCGTATTCGCGTCCGACCGACTTGACGAGATGCTTCATCTTTATGTCCGTGCCGTCCTCCGCGGCAAGAAACGCCGCGCTGATCGCGGAATTGCGGATATTCCCGCCCGCAAGCGTAGCTTTGTCCGCCAACCGTTGGAAGTCTACATCGGGATCCAATCGCACCTGCGGCGGGAAGATTTGCTTCCATAGCCTCAGTCGCTCCTCGTGCGTCGGAAACGGAAATTCGGCGATGACGCGAAAGCGCCGCAGAAACGCCTTGTCCATATTTCCCAGAAGGTTGGTGGACAAGATCACGAGGCCCGGATAGGTCTCTATCCGTTGCAGAAGGAAGCCGACTTGCAAGTTGGCGAAGCGGTCATGCGAATCCTTCGACTCCGTGCGTTTGCTAAAGAGTCCCTCGGCCTCGTCAAACAGCAAGACGACGTTCAACGCCTCCGCTCGAACGAACAATTGCTCGATGTTTCGCTCCGTTTCGCCGATGTATTTGCTGAGGATCGTCGAAAGATCGACGCGATAGAGCGGCAACGACAGCTCGTTCGCAATGATCGAGGAAGCCATCGTTTTACCGGTGCCCGACGGGCCATGGAGCAATACGCATAGGTTCGTGATCCCTGGGTACTTTGCGCCGAACCCCCACTCGTCGATGACCAGCGGCCGGTAGCGCATTTGTCCAAGCACCTCATGCAGCAGCGTCATCGTCCGCTCAGGTGCTACCAGGTCGGAGAGCCGATATGGGGTGTCGACGCGCTTTGCCACGCCGATGGGCTGATCCTCGGCTGCAGCGCGGCACGCGTCCCACAGCACGGGGCCAATGTGCTCGTCGCCGTTCAACGCTTGCCGCCCCGCTACGGCTTCGACCACCGTGGCGATACGCGCTTCCGAAAATGCGTAGGCGCCGGCAATAGCTGTTAGTAGCGCCTCGTCGAAGGCGAGGTCGTAATAGGCGGCGTGCTTTTGCCAGGCCAACTTGCGTAGATCCGAAGTCGATGCGGGTATGCGCACATGAAACAATCGAACGCCTTGCTGGCGTGCGTTTGCAACGACATCGGCAATGCGACGTGCGGGCGCGTTCAACAGGACCACGTACGTGGTCGCCTTGAGCAACGATTGCAGCGTGCTGTCGAATAGATCGATCTGATCGCGCTCGTCATTGCCGACCAGCGCGTCGCTGTTGGTCAACATCAGGATCTGTGTGGAAAGCGCGGCGTCTCGGCCCGCGGTGCGAAGCTGCTGCTGCAAGGTCGCGAGCCGTTGGTCGGCGCCTTGATACGCCCAGCGAATGCATCGCGCGTCCAATTGCGCGACGCCGTAGCCTAAATTGGCGAATGCCGCTGCGGCCAATGCGCCGGCGAGCGTCGCGTCGTCCCCTTCCATGTGCAGCACGATCGTGCCGAACCGGGCGCTCGGTGCGCAGCAGACGTCGACGAAGCGCCGCATTTGCGTCTTTACGGTCGAGTGGGCGATCAAATCATCCAAGCCCTCCTCGACGAGGATATCGGTGGTCAGATAGTCGGCAACGCGAGGCTGAGGTGCCGCGAGGCCGAGCAGGTAGGCAGTGAGCGCCTGGGCCAAGCGATAGCCCCCGTCGAGCGTCGAAACGTCGACGTCGACCAGCTCGATCAATTGGTGATGGCAGAGAGGGCTGTCGGCGAATAGGCAGCCACGGATGTCGCCTAGGAGGTGGGTGGCGGTCCTAAGCGATGTCTGCCGGGTGGGAGCCGTGGCTGCCTGGGCGTCGTCGTTGGCGCGCTCGGTTTCACTATCGAGCAGCGAGTGCGTGAGTGCCGCAAATGCCGCAGATATCGATCGATCCGTCTCCACCATCAGTGCGAGCGCCAAGAGCTGCACGTCGCGTGCGTCGAGATGGAACACGAGCGCGACGTGGGCAAGCGGGATGAAGATTTCGGCCTTGACTGTGGCGGCCATGCAGGCGGCGATGGTGCTCCAGGTGGAGGGGGTGTCGTCCAGGTATGCGTCGATCACATCCGGGAACCCGTCGCGCGGTCGGGCGAGCAACGATTCGACGAAGCCGCGTAGGTCGTCTAGGAAGGCGGCGTTGTCGGGGTAGGGATGGGTGGTGTCTGTGGAGAGATCGGTCATTACAAGCGGATCCGTTGCTGACAGTATTCCGGCTGACCGCGCGATAGATCACCTTTTCAATCACGCTGTCCGTCTACAGACTGACTCTTGTTTGGCCGCATGGACTTGTCAATAAAACCGTGCCGTTTTGTGATGTTTCGCCGGCCGTCTTGGCAGGTTGTCTCGCTATCTGAAAAATCACTTACCGGGGCACCATCGCGCGATTGCAGAGGCGGGAATCGGTGAATCGTCGACCTGACGCAGGCGTTTGAACTGTTCAGCATGCGCGCAACCACCGGCGCGGTGCCGCAACCGCCGGCCCTAACGCTCATACGTTTCCTTCAGCACTAGCCCCGCGCGCTGCGCCAAGCACATCAGCTTGATGCGCGCCACCTCGAGCAACCGGCTGTCGGTCGGATAGGCGATTGCCTTCTTCTGAACCGTGCTATCGACGATCACGCGCTCGAATTGGACCGGCTTGATCGCCTTCATCTTCGTGGCGGCGGCAATCGTCGTGGCCAACAACTCCTCGACGCCGGCCTCACCCAAGGCTTTCCGAAAGCGCACAAGGTTGCTCGGATCGTAGGGCACGCGGGCCTGAAAGTACTGCTCGCCTCAGAAAAACTGGAAATACACGTCTTGCGCCAAGCGCTCGCCCACCGACTCGTCGCTCTCGTTGTAGGCGTGCTTCAAATACAGCAGCCCGACCATCAAGCGAATCGGCAATCGAGGGCAACGTCGCTTCTATCGACTCCCACGGCATGCGCGTGGCAATACCGCCAGCGGGTGGCGAAGATCGATCATCGCGTTCAGACGGTTGTGGAAAAAGTCGGGCGTGCTCATCGGCGTGGCTCGCAAACTCCCCGAAAACCATTCAGATCAATATGGATTCTGGGAGTTCGCTAAATCGCGACCTCCCACCAGCGCCCTGCTGCGCAAGCCTCGCTTACCTTATGCAGGGCCGACTCATTATCGAAGAAGCGGTACGCCGCTATCGTTTCGCCCCAGCCCCGGCAGGCCTGAGGCACGCCCACTGTCGGCTTGGCCGCCAATCGTTCCATCAATGTCCTCGCTCTCTTGTTCGGGCGCGCATCGCCAAGATCGAGGTGGTCGAATTCCGTTTCCGTCCAGCAAGTCGTGTCCAGGGCCAACGCGTTGACGCAAAGTGCGAAAGTAAGGTATCTCTTCGAAGAGAAGAAGATGCATTGAACACGAAATTGATGACGAGCGCGGTTACGTCGCCATAGGCGTGAAATAGACCTTTACATTAAAAGCCGTATCGATTAATCCCCCTTGATAATAATTAACAACAATCGTACTACCCTCCGAAATCGGAACTGAAATAAACGCTGCCCCCCTGGCAGCCTGATTATGATAAGGCTCCACCGTGAAGGAATAGCTTGTCTCGAACGCCGTCGAGTAAAAATTTACAACACCCGACGCCCCGCCTGCCACCGCTATCTCGAACGTATAGAAAAACCAATTGTTTCCAGAAGCGAGAGTGGAATTTTTATTATCAGTAGTTAGAATAATTAAGCCATCTGTTTTTGCACTGTATGCGCAAAGGTACACAGGACCACCCTGATCTTGGCCAGTGCTCACCGCTTTGTCGTAGACCGTCTCCTGAGTCCCAAAAATGCTGCCTGTTTTCTTCTTCGTATTAAGGTTGCCTAATACCGTGAGATCGCCCTCGACCACCGCGTCGTGATCGAAGGTTACTGTCTGGCCCTTGACCTCCAACTCTCCCTCGAGCGTCGTGTCGCCCTTTACATCCAATTTCCCTTCAACGGCCACGTCGCCCTTGACGTCCAGCGTTCCGTCAAGCGTGGAGGCGCCTTTCACCTCCAGCGTTCCGTCGAGCGTTGTCGAGGCGCCCTTGACCTCCAGTGTTCCATCGAGCGTCGTCGAAGCACCTTGGACGTCCAAGTTCCCCTCGAGCGTCGTCGAAGCGCCCTTGACATCCAGGTTCCCCTCGAGCGTCGTCGAAGCGCCCTTGACGTCCAGAGTCCCCTCAAGCGTTGTCGAGGCGCCCTTGACGTCCAGAGTCCCGTCAAGCGTTGTCGAGGCGCCTTTGACTTCCAAAGTCCCCTCGAGCGTTGAGGCGCCCTTAACGTCCAGCGTCGATTCCAGCGTCGACGCGCGCTTGACGTCCAGCGTTCCCTCAACCATCAGATCGCCGTTTACATCAAGCGCCCCTCCTTCAAAATAAACCGGCCCATTCACCTGCAACGCATAGTGGCTATCGATCTTGACCACGCTGTCATCAACATTGATCGCCACCGTATTGGGCACCATCCCGTTGTTCTGCACCACCGTCAGCGCCGGCGGCGTAGCCGGGCTCACCTCTCCGCCCACCCTCATCAACTCCCACGTCGTCTGCATAAACGCCGACGATGCCGGCAGCAGCGGCGAGCCGTCTTCGATCGAAATCTTGTGCATCGTCAAATGGTTCGAATCCGTCACGCTATCGACCCGCCACGTCTGCGGCACGCTCGATATATCCAACGCCGCCATCGCCCTGAGCGTCGCTCCCGCCGGCAACTGCGTAAACGTAGTCCCCACCCCCGTCACCTGCGTGCCCACCGAACTGATCGTGCCCTGCCCCGTGATCCATCCATCGGGCTCGGTACTGTACACATACGCGCTATTGGTCACATCCTCCGAAAACGCCTGCGTCAACTGCAATGAGGTATCGGTCTGCGGCGCGCCGGAAATCTTCGAGGTAATCACCTGCTGCTGCGGCACGAAACGGTCGATCACCAGCACATCGCCCGTGTTGAGCTTCATTTGACTTTTAAACTGCGCCCCGCCGCTGGCCGTCACCGTCTTGCCATCCGGCGTAATCATTCCCTGGCCCTGCACCTCAGTGGTCTGCCCGCTGCTCGCGAGGATGTACCGGTACGACGTCGGCCCCAATCCCAACGGAAACGATTCGTCCAGCGTCAAACTATCGTCCCCGTCCACCGACGCGATCGTCGCCTGCTGCCTGAGCACCACCCCGAACTGCAGGATCTTTCCCACCATGTCGTTGGTGAAGTTCGTTTGGAACCCCTGCACCGTCGCGATCCCGTTATCGATCTTGATCGCCGTCATCAGCCCTCGCCCAATATGCGAGTTCACCGGCTGGCCCACCGTCAGCAGCGCCGTTGGTTGATCATCGTTGATGCCGACATTGCCTCCCGTGTAGAACAGGCTGCCGTCCGTGTTCTGTTGCCAGTAGCCCGTGGCTTTCACGCCCACCAAGCCCGACCCATCACCCGTAAAGCTGCCTTTAAACGTACCGTCGAGCGTGGCGTGACCGTTGACCGTGCCGTCGAACTGCCCCGAGAAATCGCCGGCAGCCTGCACATGTCCATCAAAACGAATCTCCGGCGCGGAAATATCCAAATACCGCTCCCCCGTCAGATCGTCCTGCTGCGCCGATATCGCCATGCGCTGCGGCACACTCCCGCCGTGCTCGGGTCCGGGCGGCGCCGTGTCGCTCTCCAGCACAAACTCCACTTCCCCCAACGCCGCGCCCACGTGGCGGCGACTGTAATTGCCGTACTGGTAGCGCACCGCCTGCACGTTGCCGCCCTGCGCCTCGATTACCGCTAATAGCACCTCGGGACCGTTCGGGTCGTAGTCTTGCGTGCAGTTAAACCACGGCGCCTCTTCGATACGTTTGAACTCCATCTCGGCAGTTTCGGATCCCACGGCTAGCAGCTCCCGGTAACTCACCGTCAGAAAGTTTTGCTTGCCATCGGCCAAAGCGTCGAGCGGGACCGTCTGATCTGCGAGCAGCACCATCTCGCGGCCCTTGCAGTCCAGCGCCATGCCCGCAGCCACCGTCACCTGCGTGGGCGTTTGCACGCTCCACGTCACGTCCATGCCCGATACCACGCCGGCTCGCAGCAGGCCCGCACTCAAGCGCTCGCGCGCCCCTTTGTGATACGCCTGCTCGGCATCGAAGTCGGTCCTGAGCAGCGCTTCGCCATCGAAGTAATTCACCCGAGAAACAGTTGCCGGTGTCATCGTCACCTCAATCAATGATCGGAAGCAATTTGATCGTGGTTAAAAAAATGGTGCGGTTGGCTTTCGCCATGCCCGCTGTGCCGTTGGTATCAGAACTCTTGTTGAGCGACGCCCTCCTGTCAACGGAGCAGCGCTATCGCACGTCACAGCTTCGGCGGTCGAAACCACGCCGTCCCGGTATTTAAGAAGCGCTAGTCGCGCCGTCCGTTGAAGCGATAAAAATGCTGACCACCAGCACCGCTGATTGCGAAGTGAACGACATAGGCCGTCAACGCCGGCCTCTCCGTTTCGAGCGTGGTGCGAATCGCACGGTAGTACGCCAGCACCGCTTTCCCCTCGTCGTCTGCTGTCACCGCCGCCGTTGCGGTCAACTTGACTTCAATCTCGAAGCGCCAAGGCACATGGGCGACCGTGCTGTTATTTTTCACGGTGAAACCGATGCCTTCGCGATCGATTTCCGGGCCCACGTCATCTGAAATGACAACCTCCTTTGTCGGGTCCGGATAGCTGTCGCGAACATGAAACGCGGGAAGCGCAACGGTATCCGTCTCGCGCACGATAAATGCCGGGCGCGAACTGGCTGCTACGGTAATGTCACCCAACGTCACCCCTTGCACCGGCTGTGCATTCGCATGCAGGATGGTGCCGAGCAGCCACTCCATCCCCATTGGGGTCCCACGAGCGCGTTCGAACGAAAAGGCCTTGGCAATCAGCGTGCGAGCGGTGTCGATCGACCAGTTCTTATCTACGCTAAACCCGATCGTTGAGCCGAGCCATTCAAAAAACGATCGCGCCCACATCTCCACCGGGGTTAGCCGGTTGCCGTGCTGGGGATCGCTCACGTACGCCGGTAAGCCGACGTAATCGGCGAGCGTATTGAAATGCGCCGTTTTTTCCTTGGTGTCCGTGTCTTCCGAGAGCGGCGGCATGAACACTGCTGCGCCGCTGTCCGGAAACAAGAAGCTCCAACGCGGATAGAACATGTTCCCGATAACGGTGGCGTCGAGCAACTCTCGTATGCCCGCCCGAGAGGCAACGGTTGGATCGAGCGTCGTATCGGCTTTTTCGAGCGCGGCGGCGTCCTCAATGCCTGAAAGAAGCTTCTCGAATAATTTCAGATACAACGCCAAAAACGGTAGCTCGGCGGCGGATTCGGCGTTGGCGTAGCACGCCGGTAGATAGCTCAGGTAGGTCGAAGCCACCGAGGTCAACGTGCTCTCGGTTTCATGAGTCATCGTCTGCCTCCAACGGAGTCACCGACGCGCAATGAAGGCGAGGCAGTCCCGTCTCGATCGCTTGCGGTGAGTGGGGGCCATGCGCAAGCCCGACGTCGTCTGCCTCCGATGGGCGGGGAAGTCGCGATATCGGCCCCGGGCGAGGAGGCGATTGAACGGTCAGGCTCTCGACTCGGTCGACGCCCGGCACTGCAGCTATCAGCGGCATGAGCGCCGCCGCGTCGACTAGCGCCCCGTACGCCCAATCGCGGCCGCCGTCGGTGCGGACCGGCTGTAGGGCACCCTCGATTGCAGTCAACACGGCGCCCGCGACCTCGTCCGCACGCTCGCGTGCAAAGCAACGAACCTGACATTGCACATCGAGCGGAACCAGCCGCGCGTTGCTGACCGAAATCACACCACCCAATAATGTGCGAGCGGCGAAATACTGCCGGACGTTGTCGAGCAGCGCCGCTTCCTCGGTCGCTTGCTTGTCTCCCTTCGGCGGCAAAAGCGCAATCGAGAACGTTCCATCGTCGTTTTCGGTCGGCGCAGAGTACGCAAAGGCGCCATCGTTCACGAGAAAGAGGTCGGTGACATCGCCACGCTGCCGTATGCAGACGCGCGCAACATGCAGCGTCCCCGCGGCCTCATGGGCCTTCGCATCGAGGAACGCACCAAGTTGGGTCGTCAGCTGCGTCAGATCGCCGGGCGTAATCGCCAAATACGGTGTGCGCCGACACATGACGACCGCTTCCTGCAGCGCCGAATATCCCAGCCGCGAGCCCATTTCCATCTGCGCCAGCGTTTCCTTCAGCGACTCATACGGAGGATCCTGCGAGTCCGTATCCGCATACTCGGCGTAAGGAAAATCGGATGCGTAGTTCCTCTCTCCCGGCAACGATAGCGCACTCGATAGGCCCACCACCCACCGCAACATGTTGCGATAAGTTTCCAAAGGAATGGCGTTGGCTGTATACGCAGTGCCCTCGCAGATCCAGACCAGCATCTGCAGCAGCGTGATGCCCGGATCCGACGGATTGTGATCGGTCCAGCCGGGCGCATAGCCTGGAATGCGGCGCACCAACTGGTCGAGCACCTTCCGAGCTTGCATCACATCGAGGTGGGGCAGATCGAAGCTCATAGTTGGGGCGCCTCCGCGAAGCGCAGGTCGATGGTTCCCGCCGACGGCACTTCATGCCGCTCGAGCGCGATGTCGGTGGTTTGCCCGCACAGCGTCAGCGCCATCACCGCCGTCACGGATGCTTGTGTCCCACGCGAAAAGGAATACACCGATGCATATCGCATCGGCTCGCCGATCAGCCAGCCTCGGCCATTCGCGGCGCCTCGCGCCGGATGCAAAAACTGCAGCAATTGCGCGGTAATGGTCGTCTGCAGGTCGGGCCATTGAGATTTCGGCGCATTCGTTTGCAACAACACCGCTACGTCAATGCGCTTGAATGATGGACGCCGAGCACTCGTGCGGGCAGCAAGCGAGGGGGTGCTGCGCGCACGCACGTAAGCCAGGACATCATCGAGCATCGACATGGGGGTAAGCGGTTCCGGCTCGCTCGAAGCGGCCAACACCACGAGCTCGAGCTGGGGCCAGCGGCGAACTTCCCCAAGCGTGGGCGCGGCCCCCGATGCAACGCCTCCGGTGAGGTCCGGCCCGAGCGCATGCTCGATCGCACACACGCGGCACACGCCGGCACGGGACACATACGCCAGCGCCTCCGCATCGGCCGCGCTCACGACGCGATCGTTTGCGCGCACGCGTGACGGACCACTATAGGTCAAGTCGTCGACACGGTCAGCGTCGGCGCCGCCGCACGCGGCGATCGGGTTCGTCACCTGCGCGATACCCGGTATTGCCGACGACAAGGCTGCCAGCGCGCCTACCGCAATATTGCCGCCGCCGCCCTGCGTGACGGCATAGCACGCGGCAATGACATTATTCGCGCCGGGAGGCGGAATTTTTCCCGTTACACCGTCCCCGAAGACGATCGCGCCCGCTAGCGCGTCGACCGCGAAAACACGGTCATGCGGCCCACATCCGATGAAGCTGTCCACACGGGTCCACGGATACGTTGCCGTCTGTTGCTGCGCCTCGCTGCTAGACAGCGCCGTCGGATCGGCGCTCGCGGGCTCGATAATGGAGACAGCGACCGAATATTGCGCGTCGCCGCTCACGGCGAGCAGCACTTGGTCGTTTGTGGGCGAGGCCGCGTCGATGTGGCCCAACACGAATCGTTGGCCGGGCTGTCCCGTGCTGGAGCCGAGAACCTCATTCCGATAGGTCGCTCGATTGGAGGCGCTCACCGTATTCGGATAAATGCCGCGCCAGCGAAGCGCGTGGCGGCGACGCGGGCAGAGGACGCGAAGCCAACACGCCGTTTGAGAAAAGAACGCAGCCGGTTGCAAAGCAGCCGGCACCATGAAGCCAATTGCGCCGCTACGCGCCAAGCCCGTGTCGGGCACGTTAATCGAGAGCGGCTGCCATGTCCCGCTCGACGTTTCGAACCATTGCCATTGACCAACTTCTCGGTACCCGACGCGCTCTTCTTGCGGATCGATGTCGATATACAAGGTTAGTTGTTGGCCAAGACCATGCGCGAGTAAATCAGGTGCTTTCAAACCGAGGTAGACGGACGCCCCCTCCTCGGCGAGAGGCCGATAGGGTTCCATGACCGGCGTGGAAAGCGAGTCGAGTTCGAATGCGTTATGCGCCCATGTCGAAGACGGCACGCCGCCACTTTCGTATTCGACGACAAGCGAGCGCACAAACGGCGGATCGAATCCGTTCTTCATGTCGCCGTAATCGCCCCCACTGAGAACGGCGCGAATCCACAACCCCTGGCTTCCGGCCACTGAGGTGAGTGCCATTGTCGGGCAGGTGAACGTGATCGTCCCGCTCTGCATCAGATTGTTTGTCCCATCGATAAAGCCGTATGGGTTGCCCTCGCTCGTCAGTGGCATCCACGTCGTGCCGCCCCAGTATTGCCACGTAATCTGGGCAGTCCGCGCAGTGGTGATCGGACGCACTCCGATGTGCATCGCTATGGGCGCATCCTGCATGGCGAACGCCGCGTCGAAGCGGATGCTGAACGTGTAATCGAGCACCGGCATCGTGTTGCCGAACGCATACGTTCCATTCTTGAGGTCGACCAGCATCCCGTTGACGGCAGCTTGCTGCGGTAGCCCCGAGAGCGTACCGAAGTCGCACCAAACGGAATCCACTTGCGGCAGGTATCCGTTCAATGCGGGCACGACGCGTGTATCGGCGGCCGGTGCGCAAACGAGCCAATTGAGCGCTGTCGAAGGGTAGCCGGCCATGCATGGGTCGGTCATATCCAACGGACGACCTGCCTTTGCACAAAGCGCCGCATGCAAGGCCGTGACCGATCGAGCCTCGGCACTTGGCAGCGCATTGAACGCGATCGTGCATGTGCGCTGATTGCTAGACCCGGTGACCGTGACCGACAACGGATTCAATGCGCCGTCGTACCAGCATGCGAAGTAGGCGGGATCAAGCCGCGTGCCCTTCAGCACGAGGGTCATTGGACTCGCCGCGCTCCGTGGAACAAACAACGCAGCGTCGCCTAGTAGCCAGCAGTGCGCCAAAGCGCATTCCACCGTGCTCGTATCATTGCCGGGAAACGCCGGCGCCGCATTGCCGTCTTGCCATAGCGATTCCAGATTCCAGTAGCGATCCAACCGTGGCACGACTGTCAGCACGGCGCTCAGCGTCGCGGGCAACACTTGCAGGTCGCGGTCGGTTTCGAAACGCGCGCGCAGGGCAGATGCGCTGACGAGCGCCGTTCCCTTCGCCAATGTGACAGGTGCAGCGTTCGGCGCAAGCGAAAAGGACACATGCGTCGACGCACACGCAGCCGGCCGCAACGACATATCCAAGAGGCGGTACAACGCCAGTTGGCGCTGAATGGGAATAGCGTTGACTACGTTTGCAAGGTCCTGCCCCAGCAGAGAAAAAAGCTTGAGCAGCACCAACCCCGGATCCTGCGCGATCGCCTCCGCCGTCACCTCATCCGCATCGGGCACACCCCATTGGGGGCTATACAACTTAGCCAGCGCGAGCGCATCGTCAAAAAATTCGGCGGCGGTGCGCTGATCGAAAATCGGGACGCTCATGCGCGCCTCATTTGAGGTAGAAGGGGTAGACCAGGTTCCCTGCCTTATTCGTCTCCCGCACGATGTAGTCGATGGTGATCGGTAAGACAGTCGGCATCTTCGGATCGATGCCGACCGTAACGCGCGGCGCATTGATGCGCGGCTCCCACGTTTGCAGCGCCGTCGTCACGTACGTCTGCGCCAATGCGCGGGTGGTCCCGTCATTCGGCGCGAAGACGAGCTCGCCGATGCGGCAACCGAAAGTCGGCATCAACACTCTCTCACCGGGCACCGTGCGCAAAATCACCAAGATCGATTCGCGAATCTTTTCTTCGCCGGCGCTGCACTGCACCCGCGCCGAGCTCGACAGCGCAACCGGGAATGACCACCCTCTGCCCAAGAAATCGCTATTGGCAAGCATCAAACGCCTCCAGGGCTGGCGGCGCCGATGTAAACGTTCGCTGGATCGCGAACCTGCACTTGGGGTGTGGGCGCTTGCGGAACCTCCGTGCATGTGCTGCACGGATCAGTCGCTTTCGCCACGTTTTTACCGTTTACTTTCACATTGACGTCGCATGACGTGATCACGCCCAGGTTCGAAGGCGGGGACGCGAACGTATATGAAGGCGGTGGAACATGCACCACCAGGTTATGTACCTTCGACTCGATCGTGGCCACCGGATTGCCGTTGACCTTCACATTGCTTTCGAGCGTACTCGGATCGAAATTCCCGTTGAAGGGAAATTCCTGCGGCTGTGTCTCGCCAGTCGTCGCGTTAACCACGGTGTGCGTGTCCATCACCGGCCCTATCCCGTCGCCCGCCTTCGCTATCCGCTGTCCCATCTTTGGCTCCGCTTGCGTGAGTCGCTTGCATTATCAAGCGTTGAGATCGATCGAACTCGCTTCGAGCTTGATGTTCTGTTGTCCTTTGACGATGATGTCTTTGCCCTCGAGCGTCAGCGTCCCCGTTGCCTTGATCGACAAGTCACCCTGACTCACAATCGAAATCTCGTTCTTGCTCGTGTCGATTTTGACAAAATTTCCCTTTTCATCCGTGATCTCGATGGATGGCTGATCGGAATCGTCAATGGCGATCTTCTTTTTGCTGTTCGTTTGGAGAACCCATACTTTCGGCTGCTTTTCCTTGTCTCCGATTATTGGTTTCGCGTTGCCGTCCCACGGAAAACCGATGACATATCCGCATGTGCGATTCTCCGTCGCGAAGGCCACCAACGCAGGCGCGCCCTTTTGCGGTAGAGCGAACATGCCGTACCCGGGCCCCGCAAAGGGACTCGCCAATTGCAGCCAATCCGATATAAAGCCGTCGGCATACTTGACTGTGACACGCCCGAGGCATAGCTCGTCGGCAACGCTTTCCACTTGCGCCAGTTCAACCCTCAAATGCGCGCTCATATGCCGCTCCGTCGCAACCCGAGAACCGTACGATCACCTTGCCGGTCCCGCTCGTGGGTACTCTTGTAGATGTAATACCGGCCGTCGACAAACGCATTCACCCCCTGCAGTGCGACGTTGACGCCAGCGGTGGTCTTCAGATTGATATCGCGCAGCGTCGCTGTCCCCTCGATAAAAACGTTTTGTCGGCGGGTTCGCGCTGCTTGCGCCGCATAGTTGAGGGTGTCTTGGTCCCTCAGGTCCGGCCGCCTGAGCGTCAGCGGCACAGTGGTTGCAAAGGGGCTCGTGAACTGAAAGCCGGCCGCTTGGCCTTTCATCTTGTCTTTGTCCTCGTTCTTCTCGTAGGTCCCTCCCACCCACTCGCCCTTCTCGACGTCGTACCCCCATGCGTTTGCCGGAGAGCCTGCGGTCGGCACGCGCAAATCAAGCGATATCGCATCGATGTCCTGCCTGTAGACCAGCGCGAGATTCGCTGGGGGATTTTTGCCCTGCGCGCATGGACGAACGATCAACTTCTCCTGGCCGCCTTGAACCTGGACGAGGCACTCATAGTTCCCTTCTTCGCACCGTCTCATGAGGAAGTCGTAGCCGGACTCGTTGTCCTGAAGGACGTACGGATATTGTTTGTCCGGCATCTCGTCCGCGGAAAGCGTCAACTGTGGCACCAACGACAGCACCGATTCGAAAATCTGTTTGTCAGTCTGCTTGACAAACGGCGTGGTGCGGGTGCCAAACCGGAGCCGATGCATCCCGTCGAAAGCGACGACAGTAAGCAAAGATTGCCCGCCTGACTCCGGACGCGCCTCGAACGTCATTCCGCTGATATACATCGTCGGCAGCCCGGCACCTTGACCACCGAGTTGGATCGCCGGATCGGACAACTTTAGCTCGTCGCCGATGATGAATTGGTTGAAATCGTCGTCAGTCCAGTGCGAGTCCACGCTGTATGCCACCTGGCACATCGAGGGCAGGTTGATTTCTTGCACGAATACGGCCGATAATTGGCCCGCACTCGCGGTAGGCGTGATGGGGTTACCTCTCACGGTCACATTACGGAAATCGTTCGCGTTGCGCGCAACGCCAAACAACGCATTCCCATCGTCCGTGCGCGCCTGCCGAGCCCCGCCTTCGGCTGCGTTATGCGCGGTCGGAATCGTGCTCCCGCCCCCGATCAGATTAGACATAGTCCGATGCTCCCGGGGGCTCGTAGGTCTCGTTGTGCGTATCCGGTATCGCAACAGTCTGCCCAATCCAGAAGCGCCCCGGAAACGCAATCGGATCATAGATGCCGTTTGCATCGGCGATAAGACGCCACTGCGTCGAATCGCCCAATGCGTTGTATGCGATCGAATCCAGGCGGTCTGTCGCCACGACATTCACCAACGCGCGGCAGTTATCGAGCCCTTGAGCCTTAATCTCTTCGGCGTCGGTCAACACTTCAGTGAAGGACACGCTAAGCTCTGCTCTAACGGGTATCCCCGACGGCAAAAACAGCGTGAACTTCTGCGCTACCTGGGTGACGATGCCTGTGAACATGCAATCGGCCCAAACGAAGCGCACGGTCGGAGGCACCTTGCCTCCCTTTCTCGAATGCCAAGGCTCGGTGAGCGCGAGAATCTCGTTTGTCTTTTCACGCACGTCACTCTGTTTTTCATACGTGTCAAAGAACAGGTCCACCTGCAACTCGCCTGGCTGCGTGCGCGAGAACCAGACCTTGTTACCTTCGCCCGTTACACGCGCACTCTGATTGAGCGATAACGACTCGGGGTTGTACATCGCCTTGATCGGGTTATGCCGGATTTCCCACTCACTCCAGTACGGGTTCTCGATACGGATGGCGGCATGGTGCAAACTGCTCGGCATCAGTTTTGCCCATAGGCTCGATTCACTCTGGCGGGGAAGCATCAGCGTCCTCCTGATTTGCGATACTGTTCGGCGCTATCGCGTCGGTCGACCTCTGTCACTACGCCATTTGCCAGGCGCCCCATCGTGCCCTCGGAGAAAAGCGTCTCATGTAGGAGCGGGATCAGTATTCGGCGCACCTCCTCGACTACGGGCGCCCGTTGCGAGCTCGCTTCCGACGGCTCGCTTGGACCGGGGGCAATCGCGCGACGCGATTCACGCATCACGAAGGCTTGGCGCGGTGCGGCCTGTTGTAGCTCCCGCAAGCCTGCCGTCACCGCAGGTTGCCGTAATACGAGTGCCCCCCCCTCTACGAGACGCTCACGTTTGCGCAGGCGCCCCCAGTCACCGCGACGCCGCTGCGGAGCCTCCGGTGCAAAGGCGAATCGTTGGCGGGTTGCCAAAGCCGCCTGACGAACGCGGCTGTGAGCGAGCGCGGCGGTGGCGCGGCCATCGGCCCGTCGCGAGCCTTGGGCGATGCCAGCGGGCCTTGTGACGCCGGCGCGAAGGCGACGGGGAACAGCCGCAAGCGGTGGCGCCTCGGAATGCGCTGAACGTTGCGCACGCGTGACGACCGCGGTCGGGGCTAGCCGGCGGGCCGGAACCGATGCAACGGTACGAATGCGCTCACCCAACGGACCCACGCTCGGCGAACGCGCGGAAACGCCAGCACGCTCGTGCCTGTTAAAAGAAGAGGCCATGCGCGAGGGCGAAGCCGACGGCGTGAACGGACGAAAACTGCGCAGACCGTCTGTACCGACGCGCCGTTCGGCGCCGCTGACCGCTCGCCGATGCTGCACGTGGACATGCCGTTCGATCACTGACACGGAGTTGCGGTGTACCGACGAGACAGGAAGGTACCTCGTCCGGCACGCAACCGGAGCTTGCCTCGGTCGCTCTGTAACGGGAGCGCGCCAAACTGGCGCCTCGCGCATCGCGGCGGGCCAACGCACTGCAGGCGTGGGATTGCCCGCCGCAAGCATACGTTGCGCAACGAAGCGCGTGCTCGCTTGCCGCTGGGAGCGATGACGAAAACCATCATGCCGCGCTCGAAGCGCAACGGCTGCCTGCACCGAACGCGCCGCTCGCGCCGGCGGGCGCCAAGCGGCGTGCGCAGCGGTCGTCGATCCCGCCGCAGCTCTCGCCGTAAAAACCTGGGTCGGTTTGAATACCCGGATGCTGACAAGAGGGGGAGCGCTCATGCTTTTTTGAGCGAATCCCGCTCTCGGCCGCAACCCGTCTGCCAAGCGAGGCCTATTGGCTTTTCTCGAGGTCTTTGCCTCTCGTTGAAGCGCTTTATGACCGCGTCTACGGCCAGCGGACCGTGCCCTTTCCTGCATGGCCTGCGGGCGTTGTCCTCGCGTAAGCACGACGGCGAAAACGAACCGCGGCCTGAATTGCATCGGCCATGGGTAACTTGACAGACGATGCGACCGCAAGAGTAGCCGCGCACGCGAACGCCGCCAAAAGCCGTACGCCGCGCGCGCGCGGAACAACGAGAGTCGTTTCGGGTTACGCAGCATGGCTAAAAGAATGAACTCAAACTGAATTTTTCGATTCGGTCGATCGAGAGCGTCATGCGTTGCACCGCGAGCGCGCTTTGTGACGCATCGAAATGCACCCCTTCGAGCTTGCTCGGAAAAGCGCCATAGAAATTCCACGCTGCCGTTGGAAGGCCAATCGATGGCGCCAGCTTGACCGAGGGCAACGGGCCGACCTTCAGGCCGACGCTGGGTGTACGCACATCCGACATCAGGAAAATCGTGCCGTTCATACGCTTCACCTTTCCCTTAATCGTGAAGTGGTACCACTCCCACATGGGATCGAGCAGGGTCAGGCCTTTGGAAAATTGCAGCTCGTTACATGTCGTCCTACCTGGCAATTTGTGCTCACGATCGTTGACACCGCCTTCTCGCACCGTATGGACTTCCGTGTTCCAACCAATGCCTTCGACTGTCGCGAAGCTGCCTAGCGCCAAGCTCGCGAGGAGCCCCGTGGCAATCGAATTCAGAAGTCCCCCGGATTGCAGATCCGGATGAAGTATCACGCGGAAGTTGTAGGCCTTGTACGGCTCCACCGCCAGGTTTTCGAGCGTCTTTAGACCGCTCTCGAGTGTGTGTAGGGCACCGCCGAGCGAAAAACTCATGCCTCCCCCGTGATAGCCATTTGCATCGATAATTTCTTAGGTGCATTCACCCAAGCGCACGAATATCGATCCCACGCGTCTCATTCGACTCGGTTGAATTGATCTTGTCATTGATCTTGCTGATTTCCTCACACCATCGCCGCCGCTCCGCATGCGCCATCGATAAAATGTCCGCACGCGACCAGTGAAGGTGATACGCGATAAACGCTATCTCTTCATAAAGCTGGCCGGAAACGGCAGCGATTCGACGTTTCCCGGGAGTGCCTCGGGAGACCGGCCGAACGAGGGTTGCTCTCCTGAGTCTGGATCCAGCTGGTTGATCTCTTCGTAGAAGCGAAGCAGGTAGTTGTAATCAGCCAGGAACAGGTTTTCCAACACGGCCGGGGTAATCACCTCGAGCGTACCCAGGCTCAGGATCACTCGCGATAAAACGATAACCGGTTGATAGGCCGGATTGGCCTGGACTCGGCTGTCCCTCATCGAATAGATCTCGTCCGCGGCGTTGGCCAGCCGCATGATGCCGTTTCGATGCAGGGCGCCGTCGTCGCCACGAAATCCGATTTTCAAGACGAACGGGAATTCAACGCTGATTGGGTCATCCATGGCGGTATTTAATAATGAGTAAAGGTATCGATCGGTAAGTCGCGGGTCTCGGGTCACGCATCGCGTGTCAGGCGCTCAATGTGCAATTCCAGTGTCTCGATCATGATTTCAGCGCTGCTCGCGTTCAATCCAGTTGTTGACAAATGAGTCGGAAATCCGTTAGTAAAAGTCCATTTTGCACCGATAGAGCCGTCGGCATCGAGCAAAATAATCGTTCCGTGACGCTTGGCATGCGCCGCCGCAGTTCCGGAAGTCACAACCGAGGCATGCCAAAGATACAGATCCCGAGACGATGTGATTCCCTTCTTTAGGGATACGCTGCCGTACGATGTCAAACCGGAAAAAACTCTTTTATTAGGGTACTTATCCCTGCCCTCCCGATACTCGACAGTATCGATAGTGATATCCGGTATGGTCACCTCGCTAAACGCCGCCGTCACCTTGGGTGTAATGTCGACGATAAAGCGAAATCCGCGAAAAGGATCGATAGCCATGAAATACCTCCGTCAAGATCCTGAACCCGATGGTGAAGTGATCTGCGAGATCCGAATCACTACGAATTCCGCCGGATAGAGAACAGCCAAACCTATGTCAACGTTAAGGATGCCCTGCGTGCGCTGTGCGGGGGGATTGTTTGTTTCGTCACAAGTGACGAAAAACGCTTCTTCGGGCGAAGCACCAAAGAGTGCGCCCTCATTCCACAGCAAGCTCAGATACGCCGACACTTCTCGAACGACGGTCGGCCATAAAAAGTTGCTGTTGGGCTCGAATACGAGCCATTGAAGACCAGCCTTCAAACTCAACTCGCACTGCGTCACGAAGCGCCGAACGGACACGTACTGCCATTCCGTGGCGATCGCGAGCGTACGCGCACCATAAATGGTGATGCCATAGCCTGGTACATTGCGAATGACGTTAATACCATGCGGATTGCAGGCGTCTTGATCAATTTCGCTAAGCCACTTGGTCATTCCGGTGGCCGTACGGATGTGACCGTTTAGCACGCCCGCAGGCGAAAAATGTACGCCTGCGCTGATGTCGGTCCTCGCCATGCATCCAGCGACGGGGCCACTCGGCGGAACGGCCACATTGGTACCGGAAACCGGGTTCAGCACAACCGGCCACGGATAGTAGAAGCCGGCGTTGTCGTATGAAGCCAGCGGGTTAGTTCCGCTCACTACGAAGTCGATGACGTTCTGGTTGTTGGGGAGAATCACACCGTTCGGGTCTGTATTGATACCGACATAGGGCGCGTCGATAATGTAAAACAGGTTTTTGAGATTTGCATTTTGGCAGGTCTGCAATACGCCATTGGTAATAATGGCGTCCTTATAGTTCGTCACATCGGTCGCGCTCACGGTCATGTCGGCAACCGCCGCGTCCGGCGTTGCAACCAGACTCGCGTCCGAGACGGACGCAAGCGCAGGCCATGCCGCCGAATAGCTCGCAAGCGGAAAATCTGTACCGCCTGACAATTTGACCGCATTCACACTTCGGGCTGATGTTATGCTCTGCCCGCTGGTATTCGGCACTACCTTCACCACACGGATAAATATCGATTTAGCATTTATCTGCATCGCCAGCTTACAAGCGCCCCCTCCCTCTTTTATGCTCGAAAAAGTAAAGGCACCAAATGTCTCGAGTACATAGTAGTCACCCGTCTGTTTTATCGCATTGTCTTGAACATATTGCTTAATAAGCCTGATTGCAACGCTGGGGGTTGTGCCCGTCAAATCGGATGCCTTCACCTGCACATTCACCGAAAAGTAGTTGGATGCCTTGCCGTTTGGCGGTGGTGGCCCAGCATCCACGATGGAGATATAGAGGTTTTTTCCCCACGTGCCCGCGCTGGCCGCGTTGATCGAATAGGTGCCGGTCGCCTTATCGGGAATGCTCGCATTCCCTGCTGGCGTAGACTGAGTCGTGGAGACCACGCCGACGACGTAAGCGCTGGTCCCGCCTTCGGCGAAAAATTCGTAGACCGCCTTGGAAACCTCGGAGCCCCAAACGTAATCACCGTATCGGGTTCGATAATCCGCCCAGCCATTGACTAGTCGCGCGACATTGAGGTCCGTTTGGGCTAGCGTTTGCGTAGCACCGATAAACACCGGAATCGACGTCGATACGCTCGAAATCGTCGGCGTGCCCGGTAGTTCTTGGATATATACGCCCGGGTGCAAGTACGGGGTTCCGTCTGCCATGCTCACATCTCCTTAAGCATTCGCCGGCTGCAGGTTGGCGCCGATGATGGTTGTCTGCGACCGGATTGGCGCGACCCGATCGAAATGCGAGGCGTGCCCATCCTTCGTGAAACGAAGGTTGACTTCCGCACTTGCGGCTGCGGGGGGTAAAGCAAGCGCGTACTGCCCGAAGTAGGGGTTATCACGCTGAGTTCCGTATGTCGTGGTCTTGCGCCAATGCCACGTGCCTTGACGGTCGTGAAATGCGGCGAACACTTCGGCGTCCGCCACCGGTTCTCCCCCGCTTGTTACTTGCCCGCGCAGCAGCGTGGTGCCAGCCGGATACGAATAGGACGGGCTCGGCCCCAGTTCGAGCACGACAATGAGCTCCGCGAGCGGCTTGGCGAGTGGAAGCGAGATCACCGTCAACGTCGTTTGCACGTCCACAAATCCCGCGCAAGTCACGTCCAACCTGTGCGGCGACGTATCGAGCAGATCCGTGAATATATAAAAGCCACTCCCCTTACGAATCGGTTCGCAAGGCACTTGGTCGAGCCGAAAACTCACCGGCGCATCATCGAGCGATTCCCCTGAGAATCCGTCCTTCAACTGCAAGATCGCCGGCAGCCCCGTGGCGACTACGAAGTCGCGCTTCATGATTTCACCTCGGCGGCGGTGTTTGGCGATTGGTAATGGTCGCGCCAACGTTGGCCGTCAGAACGACATCGACCAACTGGGTGGGCGCCGGCAACCGAACCGGGGAAACGGTGTATAGCTTGGTTAAGTGGTACGGCTTGTTAGGGAAACCAGCCCATAGATCGCGCAGCATATGAATCGTCGCCGGCTGAGGGACGACGGCGAGTTTGCTATTACCGCTATCTCTGAGCGGTTGCGTGATGAAGTCGGCCGGTATGCGGCCGCATCGGTCTAACAGGCCGACGACGCTACCCGCGATCATCTGCTCGTAGTCGGGCGATTTCCCGTAGACGGTAAGCATGTAAAGCAAATCCACGGCTAACGGCGCCGGCGTCAGCGCGAGCGATGCGACATCCGGACCGCTCCGATCGGCAGATAGCGTTGGCGGCGCGTTGCGAAGTTCGGGATTGATCTCGATTTGATAAAGATAGAGCGAAAGGCGGTTTTCGCCGGTTCCATCGTATGCCGCCGGCGAGTCGAACATCACGGATTCTTCGGACGCCACCCTTGGAACGTACGCGCAGATGAGGTTGCGCAGCGCGTTGCTAACACCTGCTATGACTTGTTCCGGATCGGTTTGAGGCGTTGGCATGGAAAGCTTCAACGAGAAAAGGAACAGAATATCGAACACGGGGCATTTCGCATGACCGCCGCGCGCCGATAGGACACGACATCATTTCGGCCAAACAGGAACGACCAATGCAATCCAACGTTTAAAAGGGGAATACGGCGTAGGCCCCCGAAAGCCCCTCCGAACGTATTTCATTCAACTGGCAAGTAACGCTGACCGAATCGTCGCAGAGCGCCCTCATTTGAATCTTGTCTTTTCGCGAATCATTTGCATCGGGGCTTTCGTCCGCCGAACACAGACGCTCCACGTATAACATCAAGGTTACGTCCGTGAGCGGCTCGTCGGGCCCGCCAGCGGAAGCAATCTGAATACAGTCTGCGGTCAGCGATATCGAGTTTATCGGGAGCGGCTGCCCCGCCCCGGCCTCGACCACCATCCCTGTTTTCGCCGTCTCGTCCCCTGGGGGGCCGAAAGACCACCTCATCTTCGCGCCGGGCGCTTCAGGATTAAGCTGGATCGCGATCGACCGCCCGGGCGGCAGGGCGCTAATCGCTAACCGAACGCGCTTAAAGTTCGTCAATTTTTTCGGCAACACAGCGGAAATGTTGCCGGTACGCCATTCAGCATTTCCGATTCCGCCCACGTTTGCCAACACTCGGCCCCCATCATTCAGCATGCAATTCCCTTCGATGTACTCGACCTCGTCAGCGTACTCCAGGATTAGCGCCATCGAAAACGGCGGAACTGAACCATATTGCCCAACGCGGATCGTCAAGACCGAAAGCGTCAACTCAACCATGTCAACACAGCATTGAGCAGAATTATTGTTATTCCCATTAGAAGACGAGAGATCGCTATACGAGAAGCCCGAACCGCCGAAATCGGCATTGCCTAGCGACCACATCGCCCCTGGCGTGGTTATTTCCAATGTAATGATCGAATTCGACCCAATATCTTCGAACTGCAATGAGACGGGGATGAGCGCCACCATCGTTCTCCGTTTTTTTAGCTAAGGTCGATCGAAAACGAGCTGCGATCGATTATGGTCGATCGATCGACCAGCGATTCCAGCTTTAGACTTCCGTCTTGAGGAAGTTCGGCATATCCGGAAATTTTTTTTGTCTGGCTACGCACATACAGCTTCAGCTCCAGGCTTTCGCAAGCATTGTTTGTCTCAATGAAAATTCCCTGTGAATTTATCGTGAAAAATTTCAATTGCAGTGCAGTATTTAATTGTGTCGAAGCAAGCGACAATCCTACAAGCCTATCTCGCACGCGATCGATATCCAGCGAAATGGCTTGCTGGTCCCGCAGAACCACGCGCGCTTTGCTGCCGTTCGCTAAATTAGAAAAGAGCAACGAGACGCCGTGCACGCAATCCGCGGCCGCCACATCAACATCTGGCTTACCGTCTGTCTGATTCGTTGTCATCCCAACCTCAACGCATTAATGACCGCGAGAATCGCGCCGTCCAGTCACGATCGGTTACAGCCTCGCCAGTAAAATCACCAGGCTAGCCAAGCGACGATACCGCTCTCCAGCGAAGTGAAATTCTTACCATCGAGGCTACATGAGACCTTCACATTCGGGTCGTTTTCAGACTGCAGCCCGATCTTTTGTGTGCCGCTGGCAACCCACACATAGGGGGTGACCGTTATTGTCGGAACGATTTCCCCAGGCGCACGTACCATTTCACTCAAAAATTGAGGATCGCCCGAGATTGAAAGTTGATCGTTTGTCATCCAATATTCGACAATCGGCATTGCCAGATCAACGCCGCAGGACAGCTCAAACGATCCCTCCGGCACAAGGGAATATAAACCCCAGACGGGAAGTTGCAGCGAGCGCGGATAAACACCCTTTAAGGATACCGCAACATCCTTCCCAAAGGAGTAATTATTGATAGAAATGAAGCATGTTTTTGAGTCACCCATTGGGAAGGCCATCGCCAAATCCTCTCGATAATTAAATGTTATACCCCTGCATCCTTCCATTGCCAGTTTTGCGTATTTTTATTCTTTGGAACCAATGTGGGTGTTTGATTAGCAAAATTAAAGTTAAGCGTCACCGTTGGATCGGAAAAATCTTGCAAAAATAGATTCGCCGGTTGAATGGGAGTCGGGGGTACGGTGCCGCTACTCGGCCCTTGATACCCCCCCCACAGAAATGTCCAGAACGGCATTGTCGGCGCCATAGCCGTCGGATCTTGCGGAGGTACGATCGTAAAACTCAATGTATTATTACTAACGGTTAGCACAGAAATCGGAAGACCGCTCGCATTTCCGCTTTGCAGGTTAAAGGTCTGCGTGTAACTCGAAGCCGTGTCATAATCCAACGGATACGCGGCGAAAACAATCAAGTCAGTATACCCGTATGAGTTAGTGTCGGTCGCACCAGTTATTTGCAGGCTTACATTAACACCTTTATTAGGATTAGTCCCAATGTTCGCCCAATCGACTCCGATCGAGAGCAGCCCATAGCCGGTCTTCAGATTCGGAATTGTGCCGATTTGTTTCGCATCTTCACGAGGATTCATATTGAATCTCCTTAGAAAAATGGATCGAGTATTACTTCTTCATCGCAACGAACATCATTCAGCTACCGTGTTTTTTTATTTCATGTACGACGTAACGATAGTAGATACAGAATGCAGTCCGCTCAATAGCATTAATTTCTCAAACGGATCGCCGATACCAACATTTGATAGACGGCGTCGTCGCGAAGATTTTCATCGCGGCTGCACCGAAATTGCACCACCCGTGAACTGCGGGGCTGCTTTTTGCATGTTGTCGTTTTCGTCGCACTTCGTGGGAAACCCATTGGCAACCGAACGAAAGGACTCATGCGCGTGCATGCATGCGGGAGCCGCGACCGGATGGCGCGTGAGCTTCAGTCACTGAAAGAATGGTTTACGCCCCATCACGCCGCAATTCTTTCAAATTCCATACGGGCCCCAATTGACGCCTATGCCACACCCTAGGTATTACCCCTCATCCCCCCATTCCCAACCCTGCGTCCACTTAAAGAGCGCGTACACTTCACGCACCCAGGGGTGATGCGCTGCCTTTGCGCGGTAGGCATCCGAATGGAATCAACCAGTACGCAGAATCTGGAGCCCAAAGGAGAACCAACCAAATGACGTGGACCAAAGAACAACGTAACGTAACGATCGCCGCCTACCTAGGCTGGACGCTCGACGCATTCGATTTCTTTCTCATGGTGTTCGTGCTGAAAGACATCGCAGCCGAATTCCACACGAAAATCCCCGAAGTCGCTTTAGCCATCACCTTAACGCTCGCCATGCGCCCCATCGGCGCTCTGATCTTCGGTCGTCTCGCCGATAAATTCGGCCGGCGTCCAACCCTGATGGTCAACGTCGCCTGCTACTCGTTGCTCGAATTGGTCTCCGGCTTCTCGCCGAACCTCGCCACCCTGCTCGTCCTGCGCGCCCTCTTCGGCATCGCCATGGGCGGCGAATGGGGCGTCGGCTCCGCTCTGACGATGGAAACCATCCCGCCCCGCTCGCGCGGCATCGTCTCCGGCCTCTTGCAAGCCGGCTACCCAAGCGGCTACCTGATCGCCTCGATCGTCTTCGGCGTGCTCTATCAATACGTCGGCTGGCGCGGCATGTTCTTCGTCGGCGTAGCGCCGGCACTGCTCGTGCTCTATATCCGCGGCAACGTGCAGGAATCGCCGGCTTGGAAGGCGCTCGATGTAAAACGCGTTCGCCCAAGCTTGCTGGGAACGTTCAAGAAGAATTGGACGCTCGCGCTGTACTCGATCATCTTGATGACGGCGTTCAACTTCTTCTCGCACGGTACGCAAGATCTCTATCCGACATTCCTGCGCGAGCAACACCACTTCGATCCGCATACAGTTTCGATCATCGCTATCGTGCTGAACATCGGCGCGATCGTAGGCGGCTTGTTCTTCGGTTCGCTATCGGAAAAAATCGGCCGCCGCCGCGCGATCTGCATCGCTGCGTTAATCGCCCTGCCGGTGCTGCCGTTGTGGGCCTTCTCGAGCGGCGCGGTGTTGCTCGCGGTCGGCGCATTCTTGATGCAAATCTCGGTGCAAGGCGCCTGGGGCGTGATCCCCGTCCACTTGAACGAGATCTCGCCCGATGAAGTGCGCGCAACGTTTCCCGGCCTCGTTTATCAGCTGGGTAACCTGATCGCATCGGTCAATGCGACATTGCAAGCGGGTTTCGCCGTTAGCTCCGGAAACAATTACGCGCTAGCACTTGCCGTCGTCGCAGGAATCGCCTCCGTGGTCATCGCCGTACTCATCCTATTCGGCCCCGAGAAACGCGGCATCGACATGACGAAGTCCGCGCAGCAAGTCGCTTCGACGGCCTAACGACGGCCCAACACGCTGCATCGAAGAAAGGCGCCGCGCCTTTCTTCCCTCCACCACCCCACGCTCCCGCGCGCCGTGCTGCACCGCAGTGCGGCGCAACTAAACCCAACTAGAGGGGTCCGTCCATAAACAACGCTTGCCGCCGCTTCAAAGCGTTTTTATCGTGCTAGACATAACGAAATTTCAATCAGAGACTTGAATCGCTTGTTCGCGGCCGGAAAACCGGCATGGGAGGCGCACATGGCAGTTCGAACACCGAGCCGGAGCAGCGGCGATACCAAGGCGCGCATTCTCGACGCGGCTGAAGACATCTTCATCGAATGCGGCTACGAGGCGATGTCGTTACGTCAGATCACTGCGAAGGCCGACGTCAATCTCGCCGCCGTCAACTACCACTTCGGCAGTAAGGAAGCCCTCATTCACGCCATGCTGGCACGCAGGCTCGATAAGCTCAACGTCGAGCGGTTGAAACTGCTGGAACGGTTCGATTCCCTGCTCGGCGATCGCTTGACCTGCGAGCATGTGCTCGGCGCAATGTTCATTCCCGCTTTGCGTCTGTCGCGCGACCCTCGCGTCGGCGGCCCCGCTTTTCTGCGTCTGCTCGGTCGCGCCTATACGGACCCATCCTTCTTCATCCATGATTTCCTGAACGGGCATTACGCGGACGTCGCGGAGCGCTTCTTCGATGCGTTTCAGCGTGCGCTGCCGCATTTACCGCGGGAAGAACTGGGATGGCGGCTGCACTTTGCGATCGGGGCGCTCTCGGGCGTGCTAGCGGGTGCCGATACTGATAATCTCATCGCGGAGTTCTCCAAGGGGCAAGCGGTCAGCGATCTGCAACTCATCGCGCGGCTTGCTTCGTTGATGGTCGCCGCGCTCAAGGCGCCGTTGCCCGATGGGACGCAACTCGCCGCGTTCGCAGCGGTACTCGGCGATGCCGGCGACGGCAGCGATGCTGCACGCGGCATCAGCGCCTGCGGTCCGCTGAATACGTCGACGCATGCCGATCGCGCGCTAGCCGAGCACATACCGGGCGCACACGCATCGCCGCCGCTCGCGCCGGCAGCACCGCTGCAAGAAGGCCCGCGTCCCGCGCTCTAACGTCGGACGGCGCGCACACGCGCCGCCGGGAGGATCGGCTCAATGGCATGGCTCGTCGTGGCGCTCGCTCTCGCGTGCGCGATCTTGATCTTCAACGAAGCCGCTTCGCGCTGGTGGCTCGCCACGATGTGCGCGTGGCTGGCAATCGTGGCGGCGATGAAAGCGGCGTCCGTCGCCGGGTGCATCGCGCTCGGCATCGTACTCGTCGTGCCCGCATTGATCGTTGCCATCAGGCCGCTGCGGCGCACGCTCGTCAGTGCACGGTTGCTCGCGCTGTTTCGGCGTGCGTTGCCCGAGATGTCGGCCACCGAGCGCGACGCGATCGAAGCAGGCACCGTCTGGTGGGATGCCGAACTGTTCACGGGCCGCCCCGATTGGAATGCGCTGCTCGCACATGGCCCGCCCGTACTGACCGACGAGGAGCGCGCGTTCGTCGATAACGAATGCGCGCGGCTGGCCGACTTGGCAAACGATTGGGAGACGACCGCGCGCTGGCAGGATCTCTCGCCGCAAGCCTGGCAGTATGTCAAGCAGCAAGGCTTTCTCGGCATGATCATCGATAAGCGCCACGGCGGCAAAGGGTTCAGCGCCTACGCCCACTCGCAAGTCATCATGAAGCTCGCGTCGCGGTGCTCGGCCGCCGCGGTATCGGTCATGGTGCCGAACTCCCTCGGGCCCGCCGAGTTGCTGCTGCATTACGGCACCGACGAGCAAAAAGCCTATTACCTGCCCCGCCTTGCGCGCGGCGACGAGATCCCGTGTTTCGCATTGACCAGCCCCTACGCGGGCTCGGATGCGGCCGCCATTCCGGACATCGGCATAGTCTGCAAGGGCATGCACGAAGGCCGCGAAACGCTCGGCTTTCGCGTCACCTGGGATAAGCGCTACATCACGCTGGGCCCGATCGCGACCGTGCTCGGCCTCGCGTTTCGCGTGCGCGATCCCGATCGGTTACTGCGTCCCGAAGACGAGCCCGGCATCACATGCGCGCTGATTCCTACCTCGCACCCCGGTGTATCGATCGGCCGCCGTCATTGGCCGCTCAACGCCGTGTTTCAAAACGGGCCGAACTCAGGCCGCGACGTATTCATTCCGATCGCTTGGGTCATCGGCGGCCCGGGACAGGTGGGGAACGGCTGGCGCATGCTGATGGAATGTCTCGCTGCCGGCCGCGCGATCTCGTTGCCGTCGGCCGGCGTCGGCACGGCGAAACTCGCTGTACGCGGCACGAGCGCGTATGCGGCGCTGCGTCGGCAGTTCAAGACGCCGATCGGCAAATTCGAAGGCATCCATGAAGCGCTTGGCCGCATGGGCGGCAATCTCTACGTGATCGATGCGATGCGCCGGTTTTGCGCGCAAGCGGTCGACCTTGGCGAAAAACCCGCCGTCCTATCGGCCATCGCCAAATATCATGTGACGGAGCGTTCGCGCCGTATCGTCAACGACGCCATGGACGTGGTCGGCGGTAAAGGCATCTGCCTTGGCCCTTCGAATTTTCTAGCGCGCACCTATCAGCAGTTGCCGATCTCGATCACGGTGGAAGGCGCCAATATTCTCACGCGTTCGCTCATCATCTTCGGGCAAGGATCGATTCGGTGTCATCCCTATCTGTTCAAGGAAATGACGGCTGCGCGCGATACCGACGGCGAGCGCGCGCTGATCGCTTTCGATAACGCATTGTTCCGACATGCCGCATTTCTCGCATCGAACGCACTGCGCTGCATCGCACACGGCTTGACGTGCGGCGCGTTGCTGAAGAAGCCGCGCGGCGCGAGCCCTGTCCTCGCGGGCTACTACCGTGCCGTCACGCGTCTTTGCATTGCATTCGCATTCATTGCCGATTTGTCGATGCTGCAACTGGGCGGTGCGTTGAAGCGGCGCGAACGGTTGTCCGCGCGCTTGGGCGACATCCTTTCGCAACTCGTGCTGATGTCGGCCACGCTCAAGCGTTTCGAAGACGAAGGCGCCCACGCGGAGGATCTGCCGTTCGTGCGCTGGGGGCTCAAAGACGCGTTGCTCGCGGCCGAGCAAGCATTCGATGGCCTTTTCGCCAATTATCCGAATCGTCTCGCCGCGGCATTCATGCGCGCGCTCGCCTTTCCGTTCGGATTGCGGCGGCGTCCGCCTTCCGATGCGCTCGCAAGCACGATCGCGCTGCTGATACAAACGCCTTGCGGCGCCCGAACCCGGCTGCTTGCCGATTCTCATGTGCCGGCGGAAGCCGATTCCGACGATCCAATCGCATGCGGTGAGCGCTTGCTAGAACTCGTTCAAGAAGTCGCCGAAATCGAATCGAAGCTGCGCGAAGCCGTTCACGCGGGCCGCGTGCGGCCAATGCCGCAAAACCTGCCCGACTTGCCCGCTTGGGCCGACGGATTGCTAGAGCTGGGCCTAATCGACGGCCGCGAGCGCGAGACGCTCGTGCGCTATGCACGCGACGGCGCCGCGTTCATTCGCGTCGACGATTTTCCAGCGGACTTCGATCGCTCGGCAGCCCGCTCGCCGGGCGATCGCCACGAAGGCTCGACTCGAGCGCAATGCGACCGATCGCCGGCAGACGCGGCAAGGCCTGCCGATGCATCGGTCGACGTCGATCGACCTTAATCGAATCGATCGATATCGACGCCGCTGCATACCCCCTCATAAGTCATGAATGACACCCCGGGCGCAACGGCAATGAAACCTAGGGAGAAACCCAAATGGAGCAACCCATCACCTCGCAGGCCGCATCCGATGCCTTGAGTAGGGGCAATGTCGCTCAGCCCCCGGTACCCGACGCATCGGGCGCCCCCAATACCGACGGCATCTGGTACGCCTCGTATCCGCCGGATGTACCTCGCGAGATCGATGTCACGCAGTACCAATCGGTCGTCCACTTCTTCGACGACTGCACGTCGCGCTTTCGCGGGCGGACGGCCTTCGTCAGCGTCGGCTCCGAGATGACATACGACAGGCTCGCACGCAAAGCCAAAGCTTTCGCAGCCTACCTTCAGCGTATCGGCATCGCGCGCGGCGATCGCGTCGCGATCATGCTGCCCAATAGTTTTCAATACCCCGTCTCTTTGTTCGGCGCCCTGAAGGCGGGCGCCGTCGTCGTCAACGTCAATCCGCTCTATACGCCGCGCGAGCTCGCGCACCAGTTAAAAGACAGCGGCGCGAAGGCGATCGTGGTGTTCGAAAACTTCGCGAAAACGCTCGAACAGGCGCTGCCGGGTACGGCAGTCGAGCATATCGTCGTGACAGCGCTCGGCGATCTGCTCGACGACGGACTCAATGCCAAGGGACGTCTGCTGAACTTCATGATCAAGCGCGTGCAAAAGCGCGTGCCGGCTTATCGTTTGACTAATGCCGTACGAATGCGTCGAGCGCTGGCGATCGGCGCGAAATCGCCGTTCTCGCCGGTGCTCGTCTCGCACGACGAGCTCGCCTTCTTGCAGTACACGGGCGGCACGACGGGCGTCGCCAAAGGCGCGATGCTGACCCAGCGCAACATCGTCGCCAATCTGCTGCAAGCGAAGGCGTGGGCCGAAAACCAGCTGAACAGCGATGTAGAAACGGTGCTGACCCCGCTGCCGCTCTATCACATCCTCTCGCTTACGGTGAATGGGCTTATCTTCCTCGGCCTGGGCGGGCGCAACATCCTGATCGCCAATCCACGCGACATGAAGCGCGTGATGCACATGCTGCACCACCAAAAATTCACCTGCATTCTTGCAATCAATACGCTCTACAAGGCGTTTCTCGACAATGAGGAATTCTGCAAACGGGATTTCTCCAATCTGAAGCTCGCCATGGCGGGCGGGATGGTGACGCAGCGTGCCGTCGCCGATCGCTTCAAAGCGGTCACGGGCAAGCCGATCGTCGAAGGCTACGGGCTCACGGAATGCTCGCCGATCGTCGCGCTGAGCCCCGTCGATCTAAAACACCTGCGCGAGTTCGACGGCTCGGTGGGGCTGCCCGCGCCTTCTACACTCGTGCGTTTCCGCAAGGACGACGGCAGTTGGGCCAACGTCGGCGAAGCGGGCGAGCTATGCGTCAAAGGTCCCCAGGTCATGAAGGGCTATTGGATGCGGCCGGACGAGACGGCGAAGGTGCTGGATGCGGACGGTTGGCTCGCGACAGGCGACATCGGCGTCATGGATTCAGCCGGGTTCATCAAGCTCATCGATCGCAAGAAGGACATGATTCTCGTATCGGGCTTCAACGTCTATCCGAGCGAGATCGAAGACGTCATCGCGATGCACGAGGGCGTACGCGAGGTCGCCGCCATCGGCATTCCTGACGACGCCCAGGGCGAGCGCGTGAAGGTGTTCATCGTGCCGCGCACACCGGGGCTCACGCGCGAGAACATCCTTAAGCACTGCCGCGAGCGCCTGACGGGCTACAAGGTGCCGAAGCTTATCGAGTTCCGCAGCGAGCTGCCGCAGACCAACGTCGGCAAGATCTTACGGCGAGCCCTGCGAGACGAGGAACTCGCCAAGCTAGCGAAGCTGCAAGGCGGAGCCGCCCGCCGCAACGGTGACGCTTTCGGCGCGGACGCAAGCACGGACGCAGGCGCGGACGCAGGCACTGGCACTACACGCTAGCGTAGAACTTTGGGTGGCGGGTGCGCCGTGCGCCGCGATAGTGCAAAGCTTCGTCAAAATACGCCTTTGCGGCGCGCGAGCAGTCGATCTTCGCCAAATCGACACGCGCTTCGCGCGCACGGGGTAAAATCCACGCCAATCGCGCCCGTCTCTCGTCGCGCAGCCGCCAACCAACCGTGGAGCAGCCCCCCGCTGCTGTACCAGGAATGCCCAATCCGTCCGAACCGCATCCGCAGAACGACTTCATGAACGCCGCGCGCAAAGAGCGCAAGCGCGTTGAGATTTATCTCGTCAACGGCATTCGCCTGACGGGATGTATCGAGTCGTTCGATCAGTATCTCGTTATGCTGCGCACGCCCGTGGGGCTGCAAGGCATCTACAAGCGTGCCATTTCGACGATCCAGCTCGATACCGGCACCCGCCCCGGCGGCCCGCGCGGGCCGCGCACGGGCGGCTATGGCGAGCGGCACGGCCCGCGTGAAGGGTCCGGCCCGCGCGAAAGCCGCGAGGGACGGGAAGGACGCGAGCCGCGCGAACCCCGCGAGGGTTACGGCTCGTCAGCGCCGGAGCATCGCTCCTCGGACGGTCCTGTGGTCGTGACGCGCCGGCGCCGTCCGTTCAGCACGCTGCCAAGCAGCTCGAGCGGCAACTACGGCAACAGCAATGGCCCCAGCCACCATGGCGACAACAACAGCAACGGCAACAGCACTGGCGATGCTAGCAACAACGGCAATAGCAGTGGCAACGGCAACGGCGATGCCGGCAGTCAGGAAGAATAAGAGATAAGAGCGGTCGGCAGCGGCGAGCGGTTAGCGCTTCCTGCTGCCGCGCGCATGGCGCGGCCGCTCGTTACGCCTTTTTGAATGAATAGTCGCGCTCGACCTTGCAGATGCGCGTGACGTATTCGTCATACCAGCTATCGCGTCCGCGCTGCTGCGCGATCCGGTGCGTCGCGTCGGCTTTCCATGCGGCGATCGATCCCAAATCCCGCCAGTATGAAACGGTGATGCCGATGCCCTCGCGCGCCGATTCGACGCCGAGAAAGCCCGGCTGCTTCTGCGCGGCCTCCATCATGATCCGGCTCATCTCGTCGTAGCCGTCGTCCCCCTCGGTGCGAGTCGAAGTGAAGATTACGGCGTAATACGGCGCCGCACCGGTCTGCGCAAAAGACATTCGAACCTCCGAGCGCTATTCGTAGCGTCGAGCAAAAACGCCGCTGCACAGCCGGTTTGGCGGCTGCGGGGCGGCGATCGAATTCAGCAAGCACGGCATCGCACGAACGATGCCGACGAATCAATGCTTGCGATGGTGCGACGGATGCTTGCGCGGCAAGCCTTGGTTCGTCTCACGCTGCAGCATATGAATCTGCTGCTGCACGACGTTCAACTGCTGCTGCGCCACAAGCCGCTGCGACTGCAAAGACGCCGCTTCTTCGCGCGCCTGCTTCTGACGGCTGGCCGCGAGTTCTTGTTGTTTATGTGCGACATCGATATCGGCTTGCAGACGATCGGCCCGCGCTTGCGCGGCGGCGATCTGCGCCTCGGTGTACGCCTTTTGCGCTGCAAGCTTCGTGCGCCTGATTTCGACATCGGCCAACTGTGCGCTGCGATGCGTGAACTCGGCGTAGACGGCTTCCGCGTAATCCTCGTTCGTCGTCTTGATCACGCGCCAAAAGTTTTTCTGCTGAAAGAGCGCGACGTAGTACGTCATGTCCTTCCCATGCAGCAACATGCTCGCGCCGTAAGTGCCGTTGTAGGCGGTGCGCAGCTCCGAGAGCTCCGTGCCGTGCATTAGCTGTTGCAGTTCAGCAACAGTTCCCAGACCGTCTTTCGCTTCGTCGGCCGTTACGGCCCCCGCCGGCTGGTCCGCCGAGGTGGCCGATGACGACGAAGGCGCCGCCGCAGCCAGCGTTGTGCCTAGATCAGGCGTGGAAGTTGTCGATGCGAGCGGTGCAACGTTCGCGGCGCCGCCCGTATCGGATTGCGCCGTGGCACAACCATTTATCCCCAATCCCCCGATTGCGATAAGCGCTGCAAGCGCGGTCCCCCGCATACGCGAATAGTGGCTCATGTGTCCTTTCCTGCGCGAATAGTTCTACTTTTTTGAGACATCTTTACCTCAAGCGCGCCATTATCCCTCAGTTTGTCGCGTTTCGGGCTCCTCCTCGAAGATCTGGTACTTACGCATTTTTTCCCACAAGACTTTGCGGCGGATTCCGAGGTACTGTGCTGTGTCCTGCCGTCGCCAGGCGTTCGCGGCCAGCGCCGCCAGCACGCGCTCGCGCTGTCCCCATGTCACATTTACTGCCTGCGGCCGACAATCGTTTCGGTCGCGCTTTCGGCCGGTGTGCGAGATGACAGACATGCCCGTGTGCGCCTCCCCATCGCGCAGCCGGCCGCCGCCGCCGTCGATCACGCTCGTCGTAACGTCGCTCGTCGCTATATCAATAGACCACTTGCGTAGCGCCGCAGGTCAGCGACAGGTCGTGAATCGTCGCAACGCCAAGTTGCACGCCGAGCCTGTCGATGGCTAAAGCCGTCGGCGATGCGCCGATCGAAAGTCCGTCGCGCAGCCCGCGATTCAACGCGACATTTTCCTATCAACTTTATTGAACGCTATTGAATTGCGCTGAGGTAGCGCAGTAGGTTCTGGTGGCTCGCGGGAGGGACCGGAGCACCATCTTGATTAGAGGTACCACTATCAATCGGGCAGTATGTTTCGCGCGTATCCTGCACGAATTCATAGAAGACGTGAAGCGACTCGACGCTGCTCGATTCGCCGCAGCGCATTTCAAACGATAGGCGATTCACAACAGAAGGACGGCATGACGCACTTCTCGCACTACGCTAAGACAATGGCGTGGAAGGCCGTGAAACACGCCGCGGTGGCAGGCGCACTGCTGGCTGGCGCAGCCGCCGCATTCGCGCAAGGCAACGACACGCCGATCGGCGTATGGCAAACGATCGACGACAACACGCATCAGCCGAAAGCGCTCGTGCAGATTTCGCAAAGCGACGATGGCACGTTGAGCGGCAAAGTCATCAAGGCACTCAATCCCGCCGACAAGCCAGGCAAGCGATGCACCGCGTGCACCGACGAGCGGAAGGATCAGCCTATCCTCGGCATGACAATCATTCAAAACATGAAGCAGGACGGCACGAAGTGGGACGGCGGCAATATCCTCGATCCCGAAAACGGCAAGGTTTACAAGTGCAACATGCACCTGGAAGACGGCGGCCAAAAGCTCGTCGTGCGCGGCTATATCGGCTTCTCGCTGCTCGGCCGCTCCCAAACGTGGATCCGGCAAGACGCCGCTGCGCAAGCCAATAACTGATACGAGGCGTCGCGCAGCGACTCGGGCAGCGACTCGCGCAACGACTCGGGCAGCGACTCGCGCAACGACTCGCGCAACGACTCGGGCAGCGACTCGGGGGGCGAAGCGACTCGCTCACGCCGCGCGGCGCAATGAAGCCAGATAAGTCAACCTGGGCAAATCGACCGACACGAACGCCGTGGACGGGAACCGCGGCGGATTGGCGGGCCTTTTCTCGCGCATGCGCGCCTTGATCGTCTCGCACAGCGCTGCCCCCGCCGCGCCATACAGCCGCGTCAGTATCTGTTTGAACAAGCCCGCCGAATACCATGCCTTAAAGCGTCGGTGACATGTCTGATAGGGGGGATAGCGCTTGGGCATGGAGGCCCAAGCCGCGTTGCTGTAGACCACCCATAGCACGCCGTTGAGCACCGCGCGGGTATCGGTCAACGGACGCCCACGGACGCGCCCGCGAGTATTGAACTCTGGAAAGAGCGGTACGACGCTCTGCCATTGCTGGTCCGTCATGTCGCTGTATGGGGTCATAGGCGCCTCCTTTTCGAAACAAGGAAAGCACGATATGCCCCGGAACGCGCAACGCCTATCGGAATACTCCGAAACTGCATCCCGCCCCAAAAATCGCCCGCAGCCCCTTCCCGTTGCGGTCAACGGGTTGCGACGAGATGCGACGGGCCGGGTGCGGCCAGGTGCGGCGAAGGCCGACGAAAGGCGACTACGTCAACGACGTATCGACGATTCTGCGCGGCGTCTCGAGATACTCCTTCGACTGCATTTCGACGAGACGCGACACGGTGCGGCTGAACTCATTCGCCATCGGTCCTTCGACATAGAGCACCTCGGCCCGCACGGCCGCCGACATCAGCAGCTTGACCTTGTGGTCATAAAATACGTCGACGAGCCAGGTGAAACGTCGAGCCTCCGAAGCCATGCGCGGCGACATCTGCGGCACGCCCGAGAGGATCACCGTATGAAAGCGCGTTGCGAGCTCGAGGTAATCGTTCTGCGAGCGCGGCCCGCCGCATAGCGTCGCGAAGTCGAACCAGACCACGCCATCGGCGCGCCGCAGCGCTTTGATCTCGCGCTTTTCGATATGGAGGATCGGGCTTTCGTCGGGCACGGCCGCCAATTGCGAAAAAGCCGCACGCAATGCGCGATCGGCCTGCGCGCCCAGCGGCGTATGGTAGACATCGACCTGCGCGAGCGTACGCTGACGGTAGTCGACGCCGGCATCGACATTGAGCACGTCGAGGTTCGATTTAATGAGTTCGATCGCGGGCAACACGCGGTCGCGATGCAAGCCGTCCGGATACAGCGTGTCCGGATCGTAATTGGACGTCATCACGAACTGCACGCCGTTCGTAAAAAGCCGATCGAGCAGCCGATATAGGATCATCGCATCGGCAATGTCCGAGACATGGAATTCGTCGAAGCAGATCAACCGATAGCGCCTCGCCGTGCGACGCGCGAGTTCGTCGAGCGGGTCCGCCTGTCCCTTCAGTTCCTCGAGCACGCGGTGCACTTCGCGCATGAATTCATGGAAGTGGATGCGCGTCTTGCGCTGCACCGGCACGACCGCGTAGAAGCTGTCCATCAGGAAACTCTTGCCGCGCCCTACACCGCCCCACAGATAGATGCCGCGAGGCAATTGCGGGCGGACGATCAGCTTGCGCAGCGCATTGGAGCGACGCGCCTTGTAAGCCACCCACTCTTCGTAGCACTGCTGCAGTCGATCGACGGCCGATCGCTGTGCCGGATCCTCGGCGTACCCCCGGGTCTTGAGCTCGTGCTTGTAATATTCGATGACGTTCATCGTGCAAATACAAAAAGACAAAGGCGGGAGGGACCTGCCCTACCCGCCTTCGCCGTAGTATCTCGGCCCCGGCGAGAGAAGCCGGGCGGGCCGTTACTTATTGAGTGCGCGCTTATCGACGTCGAGCGCCGCTTCGCGCATCACTTCGGACAACGACGGGTGCGGATGGCAGATGCGGCCGAGGTCTTCCGACGCGGCCTTGAATTCCATCGCCACGACAGCCTCGGCGATCAAATCCGACGCGTTGGCCGAAATGATATGCACGCCGAGCAGTTCGTCCGTCTTTGCGTCGGCGATCATCTTGACGAAGCCGTCCGACTTCGCGATGCCGAGCGCCCGGCCGTTGATCGAGAACGGGAACTGGCCTTTCTTGATCTCGCGGCCTTCGGCCTTCAACTGCTGCTCCGTTTTGCCGACCCAAGCGATCTCGGGCTCCGTGTAAATGACCCACGGAATGCAGTTGTAGTCGATATGGGGCTTCTGACCGTCGATGACTTCGGCCACGAGCACGCCTTCGTCTTCGGCTTTGTGCGCGAGCATCGGGCCGCGCACGACATCGCCGATCGCATAGACGTTCGGCACGCTGGTGCGGCAGTGATCGTCCACGTCGATGAAGCCGCGCTCGTTCGCCTTCAGGCCGATCGATTCGAGGCCAAGGTTGTCGGTATTCGGCACGCGGCCGACCGACACGATCAGGCGATCGGCTTCGAGCGTTTGCGCGTTGCCGTCCTTATCCGTATAGGCCATCGTCACGCCGTTCTTCGACGTCTTCACCTCGCCGATGTTCACGCCGAGGTGGATCTCGAGCCCTTGCTTCTTGAACAGTTTCGCCGCTTCCTTGGCGAGCGCTTCGTCGGCCGCACCGAGGAAAGCGGGCAGCGCTTCGAGGACCGTCACGTCGGCACCGAGGCGGCGCCAGACCGAACCGAGCTCGAGGCCGACCACGCCGGCGCCGATGACGGCAAGTTTCTTGGGCACGGTGTCGAACGCAAGCGCGCCTTCGTTGTCGGCAACGATGACGTTATCGACGGGTACGTTCGGCAGGTGACGCGCTTTCGAGCCCGTGGCGACGATGACGTTCTTGGCCGTGACGACTTCGGCCGCCCCTTCTCCGCTCACTTCGATCTGCACGCCGCCGTCGTTCTTGCCGACGAACTTGCCGTGACCCTTGAGCCACGTGATCTTATTCTTCTTGAACAGGTATTCGATACCGCCCGTCATTTTTTCGACGATGCCGTCCTTGCGGCCCATCATCTTGGTGACGTCGATCTTGACGTCCCCTACGCTGATGCCGTGCACGTCGAGATGGTGCGACGCGTTTTCGAACGCTTCCGACGAGGCGAGCAGCGCCTTCGACGGAATGCAGCCGACGTTCAAGCAGGTGCCGCCGAGCTTGAGCGCGCCGGCGGGGTTCTTCCATTTTTCGATACAGGCGACGCGCTTGCCGAGTTGCGCGGCGCGGACCGCGGCGACGTAGCCGCCCGGCCCCGCGCCGATCACGACGACGTCAAATTCTTGAGACATGACAATCCTTTTGATAGCGCAATGGCCGCGCGCGATGCATCAACGCGCGCCATTGCGGTGTCGGTCACAGCGATTGATACGCCGGCTTCGAACACGGGGCACCCAGCGCCGGGCACGAAGCCAGCGCGAGCGTTACAGGTCGAGCAGCAGGCGAGCCGGATCTTCCAGCGCATCCTTCATGGCGACGAGCGAAAGGACCGCTTCGCGGCCGTCGATGATCCGGTGGTCGTACGACAAGGCGAGGTAGTTCATCGGACGGATGACGATCTGGCCGTTTTCGACGACCGCGCGTTCCTTCGTCGCGTGCACGCCGAGGATGGCCGATTGCGGCGGGTTGATGATCGGCGTCGACAGCATCGAGCCGAATACGCCGCCGTTCGAGATCGAGAACGTGCCGCCCGTCATTTCTTCGATCGACAGCTTGCCGTCCTTCGCCTTCTGACCGAACTCGGCAATCTTCTTTTCGATCTCGGCAAGCGAGAGTTGATCGGCGTTGCGCAGGATCGGCACGACGAGGCCGCGCGGCGAGCCCACGGCAATACCGATATCGAAATAGCCGTGATAGACGATGTCGTTGCCGTCAATCGACGCGTTCACAAGCGGGAACTTCTTGAGCGCATGGACTGCCGCCTTCACGAAGAACGACATGAAGCCGAGCTTCACGCCATGTTCCTTCTCGAACTTGTCCTTGTACTTGTTGCGCAGGTCCATGACCGGCGCCATGTTCACTTCGTTGAACGTCGTGAGAATGGCGTTGGTTTGCTGCGACTCGAGCAGACGCTCGGCGATACGCGCGCGCAGACGCGACATCGACACGCGCTGCTCGGGCCGGTTCTGCAGCCAAGCGTCGGCCGAACCGGGCGCCTTGACGTCAGGCAGCGACGGCTTGGCGGGTTTGGCAGCCGGAGCGGCTGCCGGTGCGCGAGCGGCGGGGGCGCCGGTGGACAGCACATCGCCCTTCGTGATGCGGCCGTCGCGGCCCGTGCCTTGCACTTGATCGGCGCTGAGGTTCTTTTCCGCCATCAGCTTGCCGGCTGCCGGCGAAGGCGCACCGCCGGTCGTTGCTGCCGCTGCAGCGGGGGCCGAAGCCGTTGCCGCAGCAGGCGCGGCGGCCGGTGCAGCGGCGGCCGCAGGCGCTGCCGTCGCGCCGGCCTTGCCTTCCGTGTCGATCTTCGCGAGCAGTTGCTCGGACTGCACCGTTTCGCCGTCGCCGATAAGGACTTCGGCGAGCACGCCGGAATCGGGCGCCGGCACTTCGAGCACGACCTTATCCGTTTCGATTTCGACGAGGATTTCATCGCGCGTCACGGCCTGGCCCGGCTGCTTCTTCCACTGAAGCATCGTGCCTTCCGAAACCGACTCCGAAAACTGCGGAACCTTAACCTCAACGATAGACATTTGATCTTTCCTAAACTCTTTTATCTGGTGTGGGAGGCGAACGTTGCACGTTGCGTCGCATCGCGATGCGCGCCTCTTGCGCGCTCAAACGATGCGGGAAAGCGCATCGGCGCTTTCCCGGTTCGCCCTCGATCTATTTATTTAGCGATCTGCGCGCTCTTGAGCCGGCCGAACGCGCCTTCGATCAGCGCCTTCTGCTGCTCGTAGTGCTTCGCGTAATAGCCGACCGCAGGCGAAGCCGAAGCCGGACGTCCGCTGTATGCGAGCTTTTGTCCGTCCCTCATGCCTTCCTTCAAGTGATGCTCGATGTAGAACCACGGCCCTTGGTTTTGCGGCTCGTCCTGCACCCACACCACTTCCGTCGCGTTGTCGTACTTCTTCAGCTCCGCTTCGAACTGCTTGTGCGCGAACGGATAGAGCTGCTCGATACGGATGATCGCGATGTCGTTCGCCTTCGCTTCCCGGCGATGAGCGACCAGATCGTAGTAAACGCGCCCCGAACACGCGATAACGCGCTTGACCTTCTTCGCATCGATCGTGCTGTCCACTTCGGCCAGCACAGGCTGGAACGAGCCGCTCGCGAGCTCCGACAGATCCGACACCGCTTCCTTGTGGCGCAGCAGCGACTTCGGCGTAGCAATGATGAGCGGCTTGCGGAACAAGCGGATCATTTGGCGCCGCAGCAGGTGGAAGATCTGGGCGGGCGTCGTGGGCTGCACGACCTGCATGTTGTGCTCCGCGCACAGTTGCAGATAGCGTTCGATGCGCGCCGACGAATGCTCGGGCCCCTGGCCTTCGTAGCCGTGCGGCAGCAGCATCGTCAGGCCCGAGACACGGCCCCACTTCACTTCGCCCGACGAGATGAACTGGTCGATCACGACTTGCGCGCCGTTCGCGAAATCGCCGAATTGCGCTTCCCAGGCGACGAGCGTGTTGGGCTCGGCCGTCGAATAGCCATATTCGAAGCCGAGTACGGCTTCTTCTGACAGCACCGAGTCGATGACCGTGAACTTCGCTTGGCCGTCGGCCACGTTTTGCAGCGGGATGTACGTGCCGTCGTTCCAGCGCTCGCGGTTTTGATCGTGCAGCACCGAGTGACGGTGCGTGAACGTACCGCGGCCCGAGTCCTGACCGGTCAGACGAACGGCATAGCCCGACGCGACGAGCGACGCATAGGCGAGATGCTCGCCCATGCCCCAATCGAGCGGGGCTTCGCCGCGGCCCATCGCCCGGCGATCGTTGATGACGCGCTCGACGAGCGGGTGCACCTTGAAGTTGGCCGGCACCGTCGTGATGCGCTCGGACAGACGCTTCAGTTCGGCGAGCGGCACAGCCGTATCGGCCGCGTCGGTCCATTTGCGGTTCAGGAACGGCACCCAGTCGACCGCGTACTTGCTCTTGTAATTCGAGAGCACGGGGTCGATCGTATGGTGGCCTTCGTCCATCGCTTGACGGAAGGCCTTGATGTAATTCTCGCCATCTTCAGCCGTGATGACGCCCTGCTGCACGAGCTTTTCCGCATAGAGCGCACGCGTGCCGGGATGCTGGGCGATCTTCTTGTACATCAGCGGCTGTGTGACGGCCGGCGTGTCTTGCTCGTTGTGGCCGAGCTTGCGGAAGCAGACGATGTCGAGCACGACATCCTTATGGAACTGCATCCGGAAATCGATCGCGATCTGTGTGGCGAGCACGACGGCTTCGGGATCGTCGCCATTCACGTGCAGCACCGGCGCTTCGATCATCTTTACGACGTCCGAACAGTAGAGCGTCGAGCGCGCGTCGCGCGGATCGGATGTCGTGAAGCCGATCTGGTTGTTGATGACGATATGCAGCGTGCCGTGCGTGCCGTAACCGCGCGTTTGCGCGAGGTTCAGCGTCTCCATCACGACACCCTGGCCGGCAAATGCCGCATCGCCGTGAATCTGCACGGGGAGCACTTGCGCGCCTTGATCGTCGCCGCGGCGATCCATACGCGCCTTCGCCGAACCCTCGACCACCGGATTCACGATTTCGAGGTGCGACGGGTTGAATGCGAGCGACAAATGGACCGGGCCGCCGTCGGTCGAGACGTCCGACGAGAAACCCTTGTGGTATTTCACGTCGCCGGCCGGCAGATCGTCAACATGCTTGCCTTCGAATTCGGCGAACAGGTCCGCCGGCATCTTGCCGAGCGTATTGACGAGCACGTTCAGACGGCCGCGGTGGGCCATGCCGATGACGATTTCCTGCACGCCGTTCGCGCCGCCGTGGCGAACGACTTCGTCCATCGAGGCGATGAAGCTCTCGCCGCCTTCGAGCGAGAAACGCTTCTGGCCAACGTACTTCGTGTGCAAATAACGCTCGAGGCCTTCGGCGGCCGTCAAGCGATTGAGAATGTGTTTCTTCTTATCGGCCGAGAAGTTCGGCGTGGCGCGGATCGATTCGAGCCGCTCCTGCCACCAGCGCTTTTGCTCGGGATCGCTGATGTACATGTACTCGACGCCGATCGTGCCGCAGTACGTATCGCGCAGCGCTTTGACGATCTCGCGCAGCGACGCCTGCTCGAACCCGAAGTAGAGGTTGCTCGCGCTGAACGTCTGGTCCATGTCGGCTTCGGTGAAGTCGTAGAACGCAGGTTCGAGCTCGGGGATGGCGGGACGCTCGCGACGCTTCAGCGGGTCGAGATTCGCCCATTGGGATCCCAAGAAGCGATAAGCGCCGATCAGAGACTGAACGTAGACTTGCTTGCGGGCGGTACCGAGATTTTCACCGGCTTCGCGCGGGATGAAGGCGTTCGCCTTCGCGCGCTGAGCAAACGATTCGACGATAGGGCCATGGGCCACGTCGCTCGCCGCGCTGCCGTCCGAGGCAGGCACGTTTTGCAACGCGTCAAAGTACTCGCGCCAGTTGTCGGGGACCGACGCCGGATTATCGAGGTATTGCTCGTACAGTTCTTCAACGTACGGAGCGTTGCCGCCGAACAAATACGAGTTCAGCTGGAATTGCTTCATCATTTTTACGCTCACCTTTCTTCGAGCTTCTCGAGAAATAGCGGGTTACTCAACCTTCCGCGACACGGCCTGACCGTTTAGCGGATTGCGCGAATCAAGTCTTGCTTGGAAGGACCTAAAACTAGCCACGCGCAGCATATCACAGAACGAATGTTCGAGATTGGACGCAATGACTGTCGTCGCGCATGCACCAAGCAAAAAGCCGCCTGAAAAGGCGGCTTTCGGATACCCGCGGCCTCGCGGCGCAGCGGCAGACGGTGAATCACTGCGACTCACCGACCTGCCCGAGTGCTCGAATGCTTGAGTGCTCGATGGGCGGCCTTCAGTCGGCCGCGCCCTCGCGGCTCGCACGGCGGCGCTCGTGCTCTTTCAGATGGCGCTTGCGCAGACGGATGGACTGCGGCGTGACTTCCACCAGTTCGTCGTCGTCGATGAATTCAACGGCGTACTCGAGCGAAAGCTGAATCGTCGGCACGAGGCGCACGGCCTCGTCGGTGCCCGACGCGCGAACGTTCGTCAGCTGCTTGCCCTTGATCGGGTTGACGACGAGATCGTTGTCGCGGCTGTGAATACCGATGATCATGCCCTCGTACAGCGCGTCGCCCGGCTTGACGAACATGCGGCCGCGGTCCTGCAGCTTCCACAGCGCGTAGGCGACGGCCGCGCCGTCGTCTTGCGAAATCAGCACCCCATTCCGGCGCTCGCCCAGCGTGCCTTCCTTCAACGGTGCGTATTCGTCGAACACATGGCTCATCAAGCCCGTGCCGCGCGTGAGCGTCATGAATTCGCCCTGGAAGCCGATCAGCCCGCGCGCCGGAATCCGGTATTCGAGGCGCGTACGGCCACGCGCGTCGGATGCCATGTCCAGCAACTCGCCCTTGCGGCGGCCGAGCTCTTCCATGACACCACCCTGGTGGCCGTCTTCGACGTCGATCGTCAACTGCTCATACGGCTCGTGCTTCACGCCGTCGATTTCATGCAACACCACGCGCGGACGCGACACCGCGAGTTCGTAGCCTTCGCGGCGCATGTTTTCGATCAGGATCGTCAAGTGCAACTCGCCGCGGCCCGACACCTCGAACACCGTTTCGTCGCCGGTGTCGCGCACGCGCAGGGCGACGTTGTGATTGAGCTCGCGCGTGAGGCGATCGCGGATCTGGCGGCTCGTCACGAACTTGCCCTCCTTGCCCGCCAACGGCGACGAGTTCACGAGGAAGTTCATCGTCAGCGTGGGCTCGTCCACCGTGATCATCGGCAGTGCCTCGGGCGTGTCGACGGCGCAAATCGTCGCGCCGATCCCGATGTCTTCGATCCCGTTGATGAGGACGATGTCGCCGGCCTGCGCTTCTTCGACCTGTACGCGGTCCAGACCCGTGAACGAAAGGACCTGGTTGATCTTGCGATTGAAGACCTCGCCTTCAGGCCCGAAACGCAGCGCAACCGGCTGGCCGGGCTTGATACGCCCGCGGGCGATCCGCCCGACGCCGATGCGGCCGACGTACGTCGAATAATCGAGCGAGGTGATCTGCAACTGCAGCGGGCCGTCCGGATCAGCCGGGCGCACGGGCACGTGCTCGAGAATCGCCTCGAACAGCGGACGCATGTCGCCTTCGCGCGCGTTCGGATCGAGCGATGCGTAGCCGTTCAAGCCCGATGCGTAGACGATCGGAAAATCGAGTTGGTCTTCGGCCGCGCCGAGCTTGTCGAACAGATCGAACGTTTGGGTGATGACCCAATCGATGCGCGCGCCGGGGCGGTCGACCTTGTTCACGACGACGATCGGCTTTAGACCGAGGGCCAGCGCCTTCTTCGTGACGAAGCGCGTTTGCGGCATCGGGCCTTCGACGGCATCGACGAGGAGCAGCACCGAATCGACCATCGACAGCACGCGCTCGACCTCGCCGCCGAAATCGGCGTGGCCCGGGGTATCGACGATGTTGATGTGCGTGCCTTCGTATTCGACTGCGCAGTTCTTGGCGAGAATCGTGATGCCGCGCTCTTTTTCGATATCGTTCGAATCCATCACGCGTTCCGCGATATGCTGGTTTTCTCGGAACGTGCCCGACTGGCGAAGCAGTTGATCGACGAGCGTGGTCTTGCCGTGGTCGACGTGGGCAATGATGGCGATGTTGCGGAGAGCGCGAGTCATAGAAATAAGAGCCGGTTGCGTGCGCGAGACGGAGGCGACTAAGGGAAGCGACAAAGACCCCTGACGGGGTGGCGCGCACTTTCTGAATAACTGAAAATTATAGCACGTGCTCGCCCGTGCTCGTTACGCGCGAGCTTGCGCTCCGGCAATAACCGCGGCGAACCGGTCCCTCCGCGTTCATCGCGGTCCGCCCTTTTAAGCATCGCCGCTACCCCTTAAGCATCGCCGCTAGCCATTGGACGCCCTGCCGGCAACGTTACGCATAAAGCGTCATAATGGCGGCTCGCCTTAAGGATTCACTTAAAAACGACAGCGCAGCGAGCCATGCTTGTCGGGACACCCGAAGTACGCCTATAATCATGCCTAGTCAACTATTGCAATCGCATGGAAATCGCCATGGCCGAACCGTCCGCGCCGCCCTCGCCCGATCTATCCAGCTATGAATTGGATGAAAGCGTCGGCTACCTGCTCGCCCGAGTGAAGTCGAGTCTCTCGAATCTGGTCACGCAGCGCACGCTCAACGAACTGGGCATTACGAGTACGCAAGGGAGCATGCTGTTCATGATCGCGAGCGGCAAGTGCTTACTGGCGGCCGAGCTCGCGCGCCACTATGGGATTGACGCGAGCGCGGTCACTCGGCTGATCGATCGGCTGGAAAAGCGTAATCTGCTCTCGCGCGTTCGCAGTTCCGAGGATCGCCGTGCCGTCCATCTGGCCGTGACGGACCAAGGGCACACGCTAGCCGCGCGAATGCCGGAGGTTTTCTCCGGCGTCGTCGATAAGGCGCTGGCCGGCTTCACGCCCGAGGAAGTCGCATCCTTGAAGAGCATGCTTCGGCGGATTCTCGCCAACACGGGCGATCCCGCCGCGGATTAGTGCCAGTGCCGCGCCCCGTGCTCGCCGGCGCGGGTTGAGCCGGTTGAGCCGGTTGACTGACGCGGCAACGAATTTCGACCTTCAATCGCCAAAAACAAGTGGCAAAGCCCATGACTACATCTTCATCGAAAGGCCGTGCGATGTCCCTTACTCGCCCCTCGGTTGGTGCTCGCGGGCGCCGCGGCGCGATCGCGGCCGCCGGCGTCTCCGTCTTGGTCGCCGCGCTCGCGCTGGCGGGATGCGCCAACTACGCCGGCATCCATAGCGACAAGACGATCACGCAGGCCGCCACGCTCGAGGCGTCGCAGAGCCTGCCGAACGAGGGCGGTCAGTGGCCATCGCTCGACTGGGCGAGCCACTTCGGCGACCCGCAGCTACCCAAGCTCATCGACGAAGCACTGGCGGGCAGCCCGTCAATCGCGCAGGCACAGGCGCGCATCGGCAAAGCGCAGTCGCTCATTGAAAGCACACGCTCGGATCTGGTGCCGAAAGTCAACGGCAGCTACTCGGTCACGCGCGAGCGCCTTACCGCCAACGGCCTCTACCCGCCCGGGTTCGGCGGCAATTGGTTCACCGATAACAATGTGCTCGCCAGCGCGTCGTGGGACCTCGATCTGTGGGGCAAGAACCGCGCGCGCGTGAACGCCTCGCTCTCGCAGGAAAAAGCGGCTGAGGCCGACATGCAGGAGGCGCGCATCGCGCTGGCCTCGTCGGTCGCGCGCACCTACAACCAACTGGCGCAGTTGTACGCGTTGCGCGACATCGCGGCGCGCGAGATTCACAACCGGCAAGAAGTCGGCTCGATCACGAACGGACGTGTTGCAGCGGGGCTCGACACCAACGTCGAAAAGCAAACCGCGCTCGGTAATATCGCGACGACCCAGGCGACGCTCTCCGATCTCGACGGGCAAATCAAGTCCGTCCGCTATCAGTTGGCGGCGCTGCTGGGCAAGGGTCCCGATCGCGGTCTCCAGATCGCCGAGCCCGTGCTCGCACCGAGTAGCGCGGTCACGCTGCCGTCGAACCTGCCGGCCGATCTCGTCTCGCGCCGCCCCGACATCGTCGCGGCCCGCTGGCAAATCGAAGCCGCGCTGCAGAACGTGAAAGAAGCGAAAGCCGAGTTCTTCCCCGACATCAATCTTGCGGCGGCGATCGGCTTCGACGCATTCGGATGGAGCCGGTTTCTGACCGCGGCGAGCCGGACCGTGCAGGCCGGGCCGGCGATTCATCTGCCGATCTTCGATGCGGGCGCGCTGCGCGCTCAGCTCAAGGGCCGTTACGCCGATTTCGAACTCGATGTGGCGAACTACAACCAAGCGCTGGTTAACGCAATGTCCGACGTCGCGACGCAAGTGACATCGATCCGCGCCATCGACACTGAAATGAGCGATGCACAGCGCGCCCTCGATGCGTCGGCCGAGGCCTATCGCCTCGCCGTCATTCGCTACAAGGCCGGGCTTTCGCCGCAGTTGCAAGTGCTGACGGCAGACAGCAACCGCCTGACGGCCGAGCAAACGGTGATGAACCTGAAAATGAAGCGCCGCGACCTGCAGTTCGCGCTGATCCACGCGCTCGGAGGCGGCTTCGACTCGCAGACGGCGGGCATTGCCGTGCCCGCGTCGGCGGTCGCGACAACCGCGTCGGCATCGGCGTCGGCGTCGGCGTCGGCGGATTGAGCGGCGAGGCGCAGCAACCCGCACGGACAACAAAGCAAGATTCAACGATAGAGCTTCGAAAGATCGAAGCTCGGGAAACGGAGAGCATTTCCATGAGCGACACTCAACAAACCGCCGCGAGCGTGCAGTCGCAGACCAACAACGGCAGACGCAAGCTTCTGATGACGCTGCTCGTCGGCGTGATCCTCATCGCGGCCATCGCGTACGGCTTGTATTACTTCCTCGTCGCGCGCTTTCACGAAGACACCGACGATGCCTATGTCAACGGCAACGTCGTGCAGATCACGCCGCAAGTGACGGGCACCGTCATCGCCGTCAACGCCGACGACACGCAAACGGTCAAGGCCGGCGATCCTGTCGTCGTACTCGACGGCGCCGACGCGCGTGTTTCGCTGCAACAGGCCGAAGCCAATCTCGCTCAGACCGTGCGCCAAGTACGAGGCCTCTTCGTCAATAACGATCAGTATCAAGCCCAAATCGCGCAACGCCAGGCCGATCTATCGCGTGCGCAAGACGACCTGCGCCGCCGGCTTACCATCGCGCAAACGGGCGCCGTCTCGCAAGAAGAGATCTCTCACGCGCGCGACACCGTCAAGGGCGCAGAGGCGGCACTGGACGCCGCCCAGCAGCAACTCGCGTCCAATCGCGCGCTGACGTCGAACACGACGATCGCCACGCATCCGAACGTGCTCGCCGCCGCCGCGAAGGTACGCGACGCCTACCTGAGCCACGCGCGCAACACACTGCCGGCGCCCGTCACGGGCTATGTCGCGAAGCGCTCGGTGCAAGTAGGCCAACGCGTTGCGCCGGGCACACCGCTGATGGCGATCGTGCCGCTCGAATCGGTCTGGGTGGATGCCAACTTCAAAGAAGGGCAGCTCAAGCATATGCGGATCGGCCAGCCGGTTGAACTCACCGCGGACGTCTATGGCTCGTCGGTTGTCTATCACGGCAAGGTTGTCGGGTTTTCGGCGGGCACGGGCTCGGCCTTCTCGCTGCTGCCCGCGCAAAATGCAACGGGCAACTGGATCAAGGTCGTGCAGCGCCTGCCGGTGCGCATCGCGCTCGATCCGCAGGAACTGCGCGCCCATCCGCTGCGTATCGGCCTGTCGATGCAAGCCGATGTCGACATCAAGAACGAGAATGGCGGCCAGCTCGGCAATGCGCAGAACACCGTGTATCAGACGAACGTGTTCGACAAATACGGTGCCGAAGCCGATGCCGAAATCGCCCGCATCGTCGCCGCGAACGCCGGGTCGAATGCCCCCGCTGTCGCGCGACGAACGCCGGCCACGCAGGCACCCGCGCGCTCGGGCCATGCGGCAAAGATGGCGGGCGGCAATACCAAATTGATGTAAAGCGGCGTGCGCTTGCACGCCGTACCGAAGAACGCCATACCTAACAAATAACGGATCCGAGGTCACCGCCCAATGGCTCAGGCACAAGCCCCCCATCCGCCGCTCAGCGGCGCGCAGCTGGTGATCGGCACGATTGCCGTGTCGCTCGCCGTGTTCATGAACGTGCTCGATACGTCGATCGCCAATGTATCGATCCCGACGATCTCGGGCGATCTGGGCGTTTCGTCGAATCAGGGCACGTGGGTCATTACGTCGTTCGCCGTCGCCAATGCGATCTCCGTGCCGCTGACCGGCTGGCTCACGGAGCGGGTGGGACAGGTACGCCTGTTCCTCGCTTCGATCGTGCTGTTCGTCCTATCGTCGTGGATGTGCGGGCTTTCGCCGACGCTGCCGTTCCTGCTTTTCTCGCGCGTCATTCAAGGCGCTGTGGCCGGCCCGATGATCCCGCTGTCGCAAACGCTGCTGCTCGCGAGCTATCCACGCGCCAAGGCGCCGCTGGCGCTTTCGATGTGGTCGATGACGACGCTGATCGCGCCTGTCGCGGGGCCGATTCTCGGCGGCTGGATCTCCGACAACATTTCGTGGCCCTGGATTTTCTACGTCAACATTCCTGTCGGTATCGTGGCGGCGATTGCCACGTGGGCCATCTTCCGCACGCGCGATTCCGTCATTAAGAAAGCGCCCATCGACGGCGTCGGTCTCGCGCTGCTCGTGATCTGGGTCGGCTCGCTGCAAGTGATGCTCGACAAGGGTAAGGATCTCGACTGGTTTTCGTCGACGACGGTCGTCACGCTTGCGCTCACGGCCCTCATCGGCTTTGCGTTTTTCGTCGTCTGGGAATTGACGGCCGACCACCCCGTCGTCGATTTGTCGCTGTTCAAGAAGCGCAACTTCACGGGCGGCACCGTCGCGCTGTCGATCGGCTACGGGCTTTACTTCGGTAATCTCGTGCTGCTGCCGCTGTGGCTGCAGACCGATATCGGCTACACCGCCACCGATGCCGGGCTCGTCATGGCGCCTGTCGGCCTCTTCGCGATTCTGCTCTCGCCGGTGACCGGCAAGTTCCTGCCGCGCACGGACCCGCGCAAGATCGCTACCGCGGCCTTCGTCGTCTTCGCGCTGTGCTTCTGGCTGCGTTCGCGTTATACGACCGGGGTCGATACCTGGTCGCTGGCGATGCCCACTCTCGTGCAAGGCATCGCCATGGCGGGATTTTTTATTCCGCTCGTCTCGATCACGCTCTCGGGGCTGCCGGGCCACCGGATCGCGGCGGCATCGGGGCTGTCGAACTTCGTGCGGATCATGTGCGGGGGTATCGGTACGTCGATCTTCACCACGGCGTGGGATCACCGCACGAGCTTTCACCATGCGCAGTTGACCGAGCGCGCGAACGCTTTCGATCCGACGTTCGGGCAATCGATGACGCAGCTTGGCTCGCTCGGTCTCGACACCTCGCAGCGCTACGGCATGTTCGATCGACTCGTGACGCAGCAGGCGGCCCAGCTAGGCGTGAACGACCTGTTTTATATCTCGGCGGTTATCTTCATCGCGCTGATCGGGCTGATCTGGATTACGCGGCCCGAGCGCAGCGCAAGCGGCGATTCGAGCGCCGCGGCGTCAGCGGCGCACTGAAATCGCAGGCGTAACGCTGGTAGTGCGACGACCGTTACGCTTGCTGCGAGACAACCAATCGTTCCGGCGATAGGACACCGCTTTCCGCGCGCGCAACGCCAAGCAGCGCACCGTCTTCCTCGCGATAAACGCGGACTCGCGTGGCGCCCTCGGGGGCGCCGCCGGTGAGCGTGGGCAGTTCCGCAAGCGGCAGCCGCTGCCCTTGCTGGAAGCGTCGCGCCGCTTCTACCGAGAGATAGAGCGGAATAAACATCGAGAGCAGCGCATCCACAGGCGCGAGACATGCGTCGCGCTCGCTTGCCTGCATCGCCTCTAGTGCCTCGAGCGTCACAGCATGCTCGAGCGTCAACGCCCCGACGCCTGTGCGGCGCAATGCAACCAGGTGGGCGCCGCAACCGAGCGCCGCACCGATATCTTCGGCCAGCGTACGGATGTAAGTCCCCTTGGTGCAAGAGACGCGAAACGTCACATCGGGCAGCGCTGCACCGAGTAGTTCGAGCGAATGAATCGTTACATCGCGCGCCGCCCGTTCGACGACCTGCCCTGCCCGCGCATATTCGTAAAGCGGCTTCCCGTCGCGTTTGAGCGCCGAATGCATCGGCGGCACTTGCGAGATCGGCCCGCGAAAGCGAGCGAGCGCTGCTTCGATTTCGGGCATACCGGCTTGCACGGGGCGCATCTCCAACACTTCGCCTTCCGCGTCGCCCGTACTCGTTCGGATACCGAGGCGCATCGTCGCCTCGTAAGTCTTGTCCGCTTCGAGCAAATCCTGCGAGAACTTCGTCGCTTCGCCGAAGCACAGCGGCAAAAGCCCCGACGCGAGCGGATCGAGCGTGCCGGTATGGCCCGCCTTCTGAGCCAGGAAAAGACGCTTAGCCCGGACGAGCGCATCGTTACTCGACAGCCCGAGACCCTTATCGAGCAGCAAGACGCCGTCGAGCGCACGACGCGCAATGCGCGGACGTTGAGGTTGTTTCATCGAATCATGTTCAAAAGCGCGCGACGCCGAACCGCGCGCATAGTTTCAGCTTCAGTCGCGGGCGCGGTCGTCGATCGATCGTCAATCGTCTTTTGCGCGCGTGGCGTTGGCTTCGTCGATCAAGCGCGACATCTCGACGGCCTGCTCGATCGTTTTGTCATAGTGGAAATGCAGCGTCGGCACCGTATGGATATGCAAGCGCTTGAACAGCAAATTGTGCAGATGCCCCGCCGCGTGATTGAGTGCAACGAGCGTGGCCTGCGGATCGCCCGTCAGCGTCGTGAAGTAGACCTTCGCATGCGCGTAATCGGGTGTGAGCTCGACGCTCTGAATCGTGACGAGCCCGACGCGCGGGTCTTTCACTTCGCGCGTGATGAGTTCGGACAGATCGCGTTGAATTTGATCGGCGATCTGGACGTTGCGATTGGGAGAGCTGCGTTTCTTCGACATGATGAACCCGCCTAGCGGTTAGGCCGCGCCAGCTTGCGGCCCGGCGAGCACCGCGCGCAAGGGCATGTCGTACTCGCCCTCGCGCCGATGCGCCACCATAAAAACAACGGGGCGGAGAGGCTTGCCGCCTGCTCCGCCCCGAGCCGCGCGCGTGCGATTAAAGCGTGCGCGCGACTTCCGTGACTTCGAACACTTCGAACTGATCGCCTTCAACGATATCGTTGAAGTTCTTGATCGACATACCGCATTCGAAGCCTTGCTTCACTTCCTTGACGTCGTCCTTGAAGCGCTTGAGCGAATCGAGCTCGCCCGTGAAGATGACGACGTTGTTGCGCAGCACGCGCACCGACGACGAACGCTTGACGACACCATCGGTCACCATACAGCCGGCCACCGCGCCGATCTTCGGCACCTTGAACACTTGGCGCACTTCGACCATGCCCGTGACGATCTCGCGCTTCTCGGGCGAGAGCATGCCCGACATTGCCGCCTTCACCTCATCCACGGCGTCGTAGATGATGTTGTAGTAGCGAATGTCGATACCGTTCGCCTCGGCCAGCTTACGCGCCTGTGCGTCCGCACGCGTATTGAAGCCGATGATGACCGCCTTCGAGGCCGTCGCCAGGTTGACGTCCGATTCGCTGATGCCGCCGACGGCACCGTGCACGATCTGCACGCGCACTTCGTCGGTCGACAGCTTCTGCAGCGATTGAACCAGCGCTTCTTGCGAACCTTGCACGTCGGCCTTGACGATGAGCGGCAGCGACTGCACTTCGCCCTCGGCCATCTGCTCGAGCATGCTTTCCAGCTTGGCCGCCTGCTGCTTCGCAAGCTTGACGTCGCGGAACTTGCCCTGGCGGAACAGCGCGATTTCGCGCGCCTTGCGCTCGTCGGGCAGCACCATGACTTCCTCGCCGGCGCCCGGCACTTCGGACAGACCTTGGATCTCGACCGGAATCGAGGGGCCCGCATCCTTCGTGGGCTTGCCCGTTTCGTCGAGCATCGCACGCACACGGCCATAGGCGCTGCCTGCGAGCACGACGTCGCCGCGCGAGAGCGTACCCGACTGGACGAGGATCGTTGCGACCGGCCCCTTGCCCTTGTCGAGCTTCGCTTCGATGACGAGGCCCTTCGCCGGTGCTGCCACAGGCGCCTTCAATTCCAGCACTTCCGCTTGCAGCAGCAAGTTCTCCAGCAAGTCGTCGATGCCGGCACCCGTCTTCGCCGAAACCGCCACGAACGGCGAATCGCCGCCGTACTCTTCCGGCACGACACCCTCGGCAACGAGCTCTTGCTTGACGCGCTCGAGATTCGCGTCGGGCTTGTCGATCTTGTTGATCGCCACGACGATCGGCACGCCGCCCGCCTTCGCGTGGGCGATGGCTTCCTTCGTCTGCGGCATCACGCCGTCGTCGGCGGCCACCACGAGAATAACGATGTCGGTTGCCTTCGCACCGCGCGCACGCATGGCTGTAAACGCTTCGTGGCCCGGCGTATCGAGGAACGTGATAACCCCGCGCGGCGTTTCGACGTGATAGGCGCCGATGTGCTGCGTAATGCCGCCCGCTTCGCCTGCCGCCACTTTCGCGCGGCGGATGTAGTCGAGCAGCGAGGTCTTGCCGTGGTCGACGTGACCCATGACCGTGACGACGGGCGGACGCGGCAGTTGCTCCGCGTCGGTCGCTTCGCCTTCGACGAGCAGTGCTTCCGGATCGTCGAGCTTGGCCGCAACCGCACGGTGACCCAGTTCCTCGACGATGATCATCGCCGTTTCCTGGTCAAGCATTTGGTTGATCGTCACCATCTGGCCGAGCTTCATCATCACCTTGATGACTTCCGAAGCCTTGACCGACATCTTGTGGGCGAGATCCGCCACGGTGACGGTTTCCGGCACGTGCACTTCACGCACGATCGGCTCGGTGGGCGCTTGGAACGACGTGGCCGCGTCCTGGTGCTTGCCGCGCCCCTTGGGGCCGCCGCGCCAGCCGCGGTCGACGCCGCCGCTCGAATCGCCGCGCGTCTTGATCCCGCGACGCTTCGCGGCGTCGTCCTGCCAGGTGCTCTTGCCGCCTTGTTTCTTTTTGTCCGGGCCGAGCGTGCTGGACGGCTGAGTCGTAGCCGGTGCGGCCGCTCCGGCGGCCGGCTTGCGCGCGGCGGGACGCGGTGCCTCGCCGGGCGGGCGCACGGGCTTATGCAGCGTGCCCTTCGCCTCGGCCGCCTTCGCGGGCTCCGCCGGCTTCACAACGGGCGCCGGCTCGGGCGGCTTCGCCTGCTGCGCCTTGCGCGGCGTGTTCATCATTTCGCGGATAGCGCGCGCTTCGGCCTCGGCCGCATCGCGGCGCTTGCGAATTTCCTCTTGCTCGGCACGCGCCTTGTCGGCGGCTTCGCGCGCGGCATCCTCTGCCTTCTTGGCTGCTTCGCGCTGCGCCGCGCGTTCGGCGGCGGCTCGATCGTCCTCGCCGGCCGTGCGTTCTGCTTGCTCGCGAGCCGCGGCTTCGGCATGGTGTTCCGAAGCCTGTTGCTCGGCGCGCAGACGCTCGGCCTCGGCCGCCTTTTCGCGCGCTTGACGCTCCGCTTCTTCGCGCTCGAGCCGCTCCTGGCGCTCGCGCAATTCCTGCGCTTGCTGCTCGAGCAGCTCCGCCTCGCGGCGCGCTTCTTCCTCGCGACGCTGCAGTTCGGCGCTTTCGATATCGTCTTCGACGGCGGCCCCTTGGCTCGCGTCGGCGGCGGTTTCGCCCGCCTCATCGCGTTTCACGAACACACGTTTCTTGCGCACTTCGACCTGAATGGTGCGAGCCTTGCCCGTCGCGTCGGATTGCTTGATCTCCGACGTGTGCCGCCGCGTCAGCGTGATCTTGCGCTTGTCCGTATCGGCCGAGCCGTGCGACTTGCGCAAGTGATCGAGCAGACGTGCCTTGTCCGTTTCGGACAAAGCATCGTCTTCATTCGCTTTCTGGACACCCGCCGCCTGGAGCTGCTCGAGCAGCACTCCGGCTGGCATTTTCAGTTCCGCGGCAAATTGGGCTACGTTGTTACTCGCCATTCATTCCTCTTAATGCAAGGACCGATTCCTTGCGGTTAGCATCGGGGTATGCGATCGCAAGATCGCGGTCTAATTAGTGCGCCATGGTCATCACTCACTGAAACCAATGTTCACGTGCTTTCATGATCAACGCCTTAGCGGCATCCTCTTCCATTTCCGTCATTTCAACCAACTCGTCGACGGCCAATTCGGCTAGGTCGTCGCGCGTTTGGATCTGGTGCTCCGCCAGCTTGGCGAGCAGATCGGCATCCATCCCGTCGAGGCTCTTCAGATCGAGCGCGACGCCCTCGACCTTCTCCTCGTTCGCGATCGCCATCGTCAGCAACGCATCGCGCGAGCGGTTGCGCAGCTCATGGACGGTGTCTTCGTCGAACGCTTCGATCTCGAGCATCTCGTTGAGCGGCACGTAGGCGATTTCTTCGAGGCTCGTGAAGCCTTCGTCGATAAGGATGTCGGCCACTTCCTCGTCGACATCGAGCCGTGCCATGAACAGGTCGCGCAGAACGCCGCGCTCCTGGTTCTGCTTTTGCGCCGACTCGTCGGGCGTCATGATGTTGATCTGCCAGCCTGTCAGCTCGCTGGCAAGACGCACGTTTTGGCCGCTACGGCCGATGGCGACCGCCAGTTCGCTTTCGTCGACGACGACGTCCATCGCGTGCTTTTCTTCATCGACGACGATCGACTGAACAGAAGCCGGCGCGAGCGCGCCGATGACGAACTGGGCGGGATCCTCGGACCATAGCACGATGTCGACGTTCTCGCCACCGAGCTCGTTGCGCACGGCTTGCACACGCGAGCCGCGGATGCCGACGCAGGTGCCGATCGGATCGATGCGCTTATCGTAGGCCACGACGCCGATCTTCGCGCGCACGCCCGGATCGCGCGCCGCCGCCTTGATTTCGAGCAGGCCCTGCTCGATCTCGGGCACTTCCATTTCAAACAGCTTCATCAAGAACTCGGGCGCCGTGCGCGAGAGTTCGATCTGGGGACCGCGCGCGGTGCGGTCCACCTTGGCGATGTAGGCACGCACGCGGTCGCCCACGCGCAGGTTTTCCTTCGGAATCAACTGGTCGCGGCGCAGCAGGGCTTCGACGCGGCCCGATTCGACGATGAAGTTACCTTTATCCAGACGCTTGACCGCACCGGTCATGATCTTTTCGCCGCGCTCGAGAAAATCGTTCAGGATCTGCTCGCGCTCGGCGTCGCGCACCCGCTGCAAGATGACTTGCTTCGCCGCCTGCGCCCCGATGCGGCCGAATTCGATCGACGGAATCGGCTCTTCGATATATTCGTCGAGTTCGATGTCCGGCTGTTGCTCACGCGCCTCGAACAGCAGGATTTCCTGATCGGGCTCTTGCAGGCCGGCTTCGTCCGGCACGACGCGCCAGCGGCGATACGTTTCGTGCTCACCCGATTCGCGGTCGATATGCACCCGAATGTCCACGTCTTCTTCGAAGAGCTTCTTGGTGGCCGAAGCAAGAGCGGCTTCAAGCGCAGCGAACACCACATCTTTATTGACGTTCTTTTCGCGTGCCAGCGCATCGACCAGCATCAGTACTTCGCGACTCATTGTTTACGGCTCCTAAAGTCAACGTGCGGAACAAGGCGCGCGCGGTCCATGTCCGCGAGCGTAAAATCGAGCATCGCGGCACCCTCCGTCCCTTCAAATTCCAAACCGATCGTTTCGCCGTTGGGCGCATGTAGGATGCCCCGGTACGTTTTGCGTCCGTTCAACGGCTTTTTCAATGTCACGACCGCCTCGCTCCCCGCGAAACGCAAGAAATCCGCCAGCTTCTTGAGCGGACGATCGAGCCCGGGCGACGACACTTCGAGCCGCTCGTAGTCGATGTTCTCAACCGTCAGAACGTGCTGGAGCTGGCGCGTAACCTTTTCGCAATCCTCGATAGCAATACCGGCGGGCTGGTCGATATAGATGCACAGCATGCCGTGCCCGGTGCGCTCGAGGTCCACAAGCTCGTAGCCCATGCCCGAGACCGTGGTTTCTATCAGTTCCGTCAGTTGCACAGTGCCCTCTAAGGTGTTCACGCGTACGCGCAACCCCCTACAGGGACCGCGCGACGCGCCATGCCGGCGCGCGGAAAGGTGCTGCTGGCCAAGATGCCGAACCGAACCGTTACCGCCAAAAAAAAATGGGCTTCACGCCCATCTTCTTCTTACCGGTGGTCGCATCTGAGCCGCGCAGAAAGAGCCGCACGCCCAGCGACTTTGCGAGTTTAGCATTTTTTGCCGCGCGTTGCACCCCACCGCCCGCGCAAAAGCCGCAGCCGTGGGGGCTTTCGCGCACCCGAGGCGCCGCGCGCCGACGGCCGCCCCGGCCCGCCGGCCGACGCGGCCGGCGCGCCGAGGCCGTATCAGCGGTATCAGCGGCCGCGCGAACGGCCGCGCGGGCCCGGCCGCGGGCCGCCGCCCGTGCCGCCGCCGCTCGGGCGATTGCCGGCTGGGCCGCGATTGCCGCCGCCGCTCGGACGGTTGCCGCCCGGGCCGCGCGTGCCCTCGGCGTTGCTGCCGAAAGCGCGCTTGCCGCCGCCGGCCCCCGACGAGGGGGCTCGATTTCCGCCGCCCACGCCCGACGGCGCGCGGTTGCCGTCGACCTCACGCTGCGGCCGACCCTTTTGACCTTGGCCGCCCCCGCGAGGGCCGCCGCCGCGGTTGCCATAACCGCCGCCTGTGCCGTCGCCGAAGCCGCCCATGCCGGCTCCTCCGAAACCGCCGGGACCGCGACGCCCCGGGCCGCGCCCGGGCTGCTCGAAGCGGCTGTGCGCCGTCAGTACGGGGTCGCGGTTGATGAAGCCCATCGACGTCTGCATCGGATCGGGTTGGCGCCGCTCTTGGCTATCGCGGCGAGCGCCCTTCTCCTCGACCGGCGCTTTGAGACCGACGGAGGCCATCAGGCTGCGCACCTGGTTTTCCTCGAGTTCTTCCCAGCGGCCGCGGCGCAAGCCGCGGGGCAGCGAGATCGGGCCGTGGCGCGTGCGGATGAGGCGGCTCACCATGAGGCCGACGGCTTCGAACATGCGCCGGACTTCACGGTTGCGCCCTTCGGCCAACGCGACGTGGTACCAGTGGTTGGTGCCCTCGCCGCCGCCGTCGCGGATACGCAAAAAGTTCGCCGGGCCGTCTTCGAGTTCGACGCCGTGCAAGAGCTTCTGTCGCGCGCCTTCCGACAGCTCGCCGACGACGCGAACCGCGTACTCGCGCTCCACGCTGTAGCGCGGATGCATGAATCGATTCGCCAAATCGCCGGAGGTGGTCAGCATGAGCAGCCCTTCGGTGTTGAAGTCGAGCCGGCCGACAGCGAGCCATTTGGCCGTCTTCATCGGCGGCAGCTTGTCGAAGACCGACGGACGCCCTTCCGGGTCTGCATGGCTGACGATCTCGCCCGTGGCCTTGTGATAGAGCAACACGCGCGGCGGCTTGGTCTGAATGCGGCGCTTGACGGGCTTGCCGTTGATGCGAACTTGGTCGGTCGGCATGATGCGCTGACCGATGTGCGCGGGCTCGCCGTTGACCGAAACGCGGCCTGCCACGATGAGCTCTTCCATCTCGCGACGAGAGCCCATGCCGGCTTCCGCCAAGACCTTGTGCAGCTTGGGCGCATCGTCGTCCGGCGCGAGCACGCGCTTTTGCGGCTCCGGCCGGCCACGCCGCACCATCGGCGCGCCAACGCCGCCCGTGTCGCCGTTGTCCGCATCGAACGCGGGCGAGGTCACGTAGTCGAACAAATCGTCTGGCGCGCCGGGCGTCGCTTCATCGCGCCTGCCTGGCTTGTCCCGCTTGTCTTTGTCCTGGCCGCCCGCATCGTCGCGGCGATTGCCGGCTTGTTTGCGGCCGCCCTTTTGGGGGCCCTTGCGCGGTCCACGCGGCGCGGCAGGCGCACCGTCCTCGGGCGAAGGCGTCCCCAACGACGCTGGGTCGTCGGCGCCCTCGACCGCCTGCTGGCCCGGCGCAGGCGCTCCGGCTTCGCCTTTGGTCTTGGCCGCGGCGCGTCGGCGCGCAATCAAGCTGCGCGGGCCGCGGCGCAAGCCGCGGCGCGGACGCTCTTGATCGCCCGTTTCCGCGATCGGGGTGCCATGTTCGGATTCGCCCGCCGGTTGCGCGGCCGGCGCCTCGTCGCGGCGCGCGGCCTCTGCGGCATGCCCGGATGCGGACAGATCGGTGTCGTGGGTATTTGTCAAAACAACCTCAAGTGTCAATCGCGCGCCCGTTGCGGGCGCTACGTGCGTTCGGTTACGTCAGGCACTTCGCGACGCGGGTTCGTCGTCGTTGAAAGCGTCCGTATCGTCTTCCGGTTCATCGCGATGCGGCGCGTCCTCGCGCATCGCTTCCATCGAGTGCGTATCGCCGGCCCGAGAAACGCCGTCCGGCGCATGCTGTCGCGGCTCGATGGCGGTCTCATTCAAAACGGCATCGCGCAAGCCGCGATCTCCGTTTGCGGCATGCACCGCGCCGCCTTCCGCGGACGATGCAACGTTTGCCCCGCCGTCGGACCGCGCGCTCGCGTCGTCTTCTTGTTCATCCGCGTCTTGTTCATCCGCGTCTTGTTCCGCGGGAACGGCCGATGTTTCCACACCGTCCGCATCACCGCCTTCGAGCACCTGGCTCTGGGCCTGGGCCTGGGTCCGGGCGGCATCCTCAGGGAACTCGATCGCATGTTGCGCGAACAGATCGGCCGCGCTCTGCGCAGACGGATCTTCGAGCGGCGGCAATTCGTCGAGCGCCTTTAACCCGAGATCGTCGAGAAACTGCTTCGTTGTAGCGTAAAGCGCGGGCCGCCCAGGGACGTCGCGGTGGCCGATCACCTCAATCCAATTGCGATCCTCGAGCTGCTTGATCACCTGGGTGTTGACCGTGACCCCGCGAATCTCTTCGATATCGCCGCGCGTGACCGGCTGGCGATAGGCGATGATCGCGAGCGTCTCGAGCACCGCACGCGAATACTTCGGCGGCTTCTCGGGATTCAAGCGATCGAGGTAAGGACGCATCTCCGGCTTGCTTTGAAAGCGCCAGCCGGTTGCCAGAGCAACGAGCTCAACGCCCCGCGCCGACCATTCGCTTCTCAAATCCTCAAGTAACGCACGGACTGTATCCGCCGACAGACCGTCGGCGAAAAGCTTACGGAGGTCGCCGACTTTCAGCGGCTCCTGCGCGCAAATCAAAGCAGTCTCGAGGACGATCTTCGCCTCTTGGGTATTCATGCAGCTAGGTCAGACCCTGTGGTCAACGAACCGGATCAAACAGACGATATGGAACTGAAGACGCGCTCGCCCGATTTTGATCGGTCATATTGATGGGAGCACGGACCGGGGGGTGGCGAATCGAAACAACTCTCAAACCAAGCCCAGCCGGACAAAGCAGCGGCCATCCGGAGAAGGCGCCGCGTGACTAAACGCCATCTTACGCAAAAAGGCCGGAGGCGTAAACAACCAATCGAATGCGCTCGCCGCGGCTAAAGTGCACCCGCGGCGCACCCGCGGTCAAATATTAAACAGCCTCGGGGCATGCTTGTTTGCTGGCGAGCCGGGCCGTATTGCTGCGGTCGCACAGCCATGCGCTCGCCCCGCCCGCCCCTGCTGCATGCCACTGCGATCGGTGAACTCGGCTGTTGTCAATGCATTTTTATCGCATCGCAATATGCGGGCGGCCACGCACAAACGCCGCGCCGATCTGCACAAGATTGGTGATTGCCCTGATTTCCGGCCCGGACAATTTGGCGTCTCATACGCCCCTAGCTGACGGCCCCGTAGGCCTATTGCGACGGGGCCTGCACGCATTCGCCACCGATATGGCACGCTTCATGCATTGCTCGGCGCTACGGTCGGTGCCGCGCGATTCGATGATCCGTTTGCGGCGCCTAACCGGCTCGCTCGACACTCGACCCGAGTGTCTCAAGAGTGCGCGGCACGGGGCAGCGCACCGGAGTCAGTTTCGCAGAGGTGAGGACCTATGGTGTTCGACGATTTGAGAGATAACGAGTGGGCGCTAGTCGAAGCGCTGTTCTGTGCCGAACCTGCACGGAGCGAGCGACGCGGGCGCCCGCGCGTCGAAGCACGTGCTGTCGTCAATGCCGTGCTGTGGGTATTGTCGACGGGAGAAGGATGGTCCAAATTGCCGGGCCGCTATCCGTCGCCGCCTACTTGCCGGCGTCGCTTCGACGAGTGGCAAGCGGACGGCACCCTAACTGAAATCGTCAAGCGTTTAGGGACCTGCGGTCGCCAGATATCGCTACGCGGACGCATCGGAGCGAGCGCCGCCAAACCGCCTGCGCCGCGCAGCCCGGAGCGCTTGCGCGGTGCGTTCTGGACCAACCCCGAATCTTGGCGTGCGCCCATCAAAATGGCTTGATTAGCCCTCACTCTACCGACGCGGCGATCGCGCGGGGACTTCCACGAGACCCACGCGAACCCGCGAGCGACACTCCATCTCCCGAGCGAGCCATGCGGCGCGTTGTTCTTGCGCCCCGCTCATCCTCATCGCTGACGCGATTCGATATTCCGGTCACTCGCCACTTCGACGCGCTGCGCATAAGCGCGAGCCATGGCGGGCCATATCGTCGGCCGGCCATTCCGAAACATCCATTTACTAATATTTACAGCGCGCTTTCGCCCGGACGCTTATTGTGTCTTTATGCGGACATGCCGCTGGCACGTCCTGGCGGGAGTCGATCGAATGAAGGCAGCGATTTACAAGACGCGTTTGCTTCTGTGCAGCGCCGTTTTTGTGCACGCCGCTCTCGCATCCGCTCAGCCCCCGCGCCCGCCGCCAAGTGAGCCGGCGATGGCGGCGGGCTGGCGCGGCCCGCCGCCGGACGCGCCCGTTGGCGCCTCTGCTCCGCGCGGAAATTTGCGCGGAGATATCGAAAACAATGCACGCCGGAACGGCAATACCGCTAGCCCCCACGCCCCTCCACCGCGCTGATCCGCCCGCATTGCGCAATTCACGCCGTTCAAATCCAAACGAGGGAACCCGAAGGGAACCAATGGCCATTCCGCCCGGTCGGAGTGAATGCCATGAGCACAGCGTGGCAGCAGAAATATCCGGTACCCGTATCCTCGCGATACGGGTTTTTTTGGATAACCGCGGCTAAAGAATGACGCCCGCGGAATGACGCCCACGACGAGCGCCGCACTCAATGAGGCCTACTGTGCGGCCTACTGCCGGGCTTCCATTGCAGCGGCTTCGCTTGGCGCGTACTCGCCTGCACGAGCATCCGTCCACGTCATGGCCCGCTCTTCTCGTGCAAGGCGATTGAATTCGGCGCGCCCTCGATCCGTCAGAACAGCAATGTCGACCGGAGCATGGAAACCGGCCCCCGGTGCAACCGTGCGCTGGCGGACCGTCTCCATCAAACCTAGGCCGCGCAGATATTCGAACACACCAGGGCGCCTGGCCCATGGAACCTGGCGATATTGCACTCGCCTGAGCGCTTCGAGCACCGCTTCGTTGGAATACGTGGTCATCTCGACTCTTTCTTAAAGTGCAGCCGTCGTGACGCGTGACGGCCCATGCCGTGCGGCGACCGGGACGGACAAGCGCCTAGCCGCCAAGCCGGGGCGGCAAGCGGGAGTGCCCGATGCCGTCGTGTCGTAGGTACTGCCTATAATCGGGCGCTTCGCCGCACATAGGAATGCGTGTTCGCCCGTAGTCGTATTTCAATGCACCGCCAGCTAGGACGGTGCGATCCCCGAAACCATACGTTACCGCATCTCAATTGATCATATTCACTTTATTCGCCGTTTTTTTAGCGGTTTTTGTGCTACGGCGCCGCGCGCGCATGCCGATCGCCATCGCGGCTCCCCTGCTCTTCTGGCTGCTGTCGGCCGGTTGGCTCACGGCTCCACTGCTTGCCTTGGTGCAGCACGACGCATCGAGCTATCCTCCGCCGCGATTCGGCGAGCGTACGGTCATCGTCGTGCTCGGTGCCGGCACGAGATACGATGCGCACGGCGTGCTTGTGCCGAAGCCCGATGCATTGCCGCGCATCGCGACCGCCGCTTCGCTGTATGCGCGATGCAAGCAGCAAGCAAGGCATTGCGAAGTCATCGTGAGCGGAGGCAATCCGCAACGTCATTCGGCGGCCGAAGCGGATAACTACGGCCCGTTTCTGCTGCGAGCACATGTCGCGCGTGAAGACGTCGTCCTCGAGAACACCAGCCTCACGACCTATGAAAACGCCCAGCATGTCGCACGTATCTTGCGGGGCGAACGTTACGATTCCCTGATGCTCGTGACGTCGGCGTATCACATGCCGCGTGCGCTCATGGATTTTCATCGGTTCGGATTGACGCCCGATCCGGTGGCATCGAATGTGCGAGTTGCCAAGCGCGGCATCGTGCCACGCCGGCCGAACCTCGCTTCGGCCAACATCGCGCTGCATGAACTGATCGGTATCGCCCAGTTCCGCGTTTATCGCGCGTTGGGCTGGTTTTGAAGCATAAGTCCCGACATGTAACGAGACGTAACCGATCGTCGCATTTGCTCCACACGAATCCCGTACTTGGGCTTATGCTGAGTAGAATTTGCAATGTCCAGCCGGACAGGCAGCATTTGGACCACCATCCATCCATTTTTTGCACGGAGGCAATAATGAAGAAAGCGTCCCTGACTGTCTTGTTTTCCCTTTCGATGCTGGCGGGCGCCGCGCATGCGCAGACCGAGGGCGGTGTCACGATGAGCACCGATCCGGCGACGGCCGCCGACGTCGAGCAACGCGCTCAGGCGTTGCAGCAGCAACAGGAGCAGATGCCGATGCACGAGTCGATGCCGATGGAGAAGTCCCATCGCCATCACAAGCCGATGCATAAGCACGCCGCGAAAGGCAAGGCAGCCGGCGCCGAGACAGCCGAGCCCGCGAGCGGCGCGAGCCAATAAGGCAATCGCACGGCCGCTAAGCCGCTGCCGGCGCATGTCGAGCCGAAGCCGGTCCTGCCGGCTTCGGCTTCGTTTTATTCGGCGAGGCGGCGTGACCGGTATGCTAAAGTCGCGCACCGAATCGTTTTACAACCGCGCGCACCATGGTGCGGAGAGGACAGCATGAGCAACATCCAGTTGGATATCGAATGGACGGAAGCGGCATCGCAGAAGATCGAAAAACTGATGCCCCGCGGATCGCAAGAAGCATTTCTCGCTTTGCCGCCCGTCGAATGCTTGCCGATGGAAGGCGACGTCCTATTCCTCGGCCCGGCAGGTAAGCAGCAGCCGTTCATCGTCGCCGAGCGCCAGTACCATCACGAGGGCGATGCCGATTGGACCATCATCCTGATTCTCGACGTGGCGCAAGTCAGCCACTGAGCGTCCTCGTCTCTCCGATTAGTTCGTTCTCCTAACGAATTCGTTGTCGCTCGCCGCATAAAAAAATACCCGCGTTCTGTGGAACGCGGGTAAAACCGTCGCCATTACGAGGATGGGCGACGGGGCCACTGTCGCTCGCGCGAACGTCACGAGCCGTGTCTATTTGTGAAGCGGCGCTTCCCAGCTATCTTGGATCACCACTGCGCGATCGCCGGCTCGATCCAGTCGAGCTTTTCATCCGTCGACGGCAGCGGCTTATGGTTTGAAGGCCGCCTCGGTCCTCCCTGCATTTCCGCCCTACCGACACCCTACAAAGCAGCTCGCATGCCATCGCGAAACGCGAATGCAATGTATTGATTCGAAAGAGAAAGCCTGGATGTTGACGAAGCGAAATCGCTTGGTCGAGGAAACGTTACGCCGTAATGTCACGTGACGTGCCGGGCCATGCGGGAACACGGCGCGAGGATGGCTGCCCGCAAAAGAGAACCCGCCATTGCGGCGGGTCCTTATCGATGTTTCAGTAAGCCGAAGGTTGGAACTGGCTAGTGCAGTTGATTGACCAGCAGCGACATGATTTCCTTCGCGGGCGTCGAACCTTCGACATCGCCCTTGTCGCCGACGACGGCCACGCGCGTTTGATTTTCAGTCACCGCTTTCACGTTGATCAAATACTGCTTCGCCACCTTCTCCTTGCGTCCGTGGAAGACTTGGCTCCAGAAGCCCTGCTCATCGGAGCTCTTGTCCTTCGGATCCACGTAGCGGATGTAGTAGAGGCCCTTCGCACGATCGCGGTCGTCGACTGTGAAGTTCGAACGGTCGAGTGCGAGGCCCACGCGGGCCCACGCTTGATCGTACGGCTCGCCCAGCGTCAGTTCGGTCGACGTGTATTGCGCGTTCGTCGCTGCGCTTTGCGGCGTGTCCGACTGCGCGGACAGCGCGGCATTGCGGGCCGCGATGGCAGCGGCGTCGGCGTTGAGCTTGCCCGGTTTGGCCGCAGCCGTGCCGCTCGCCGCTTCCGGTGCGATATCGGCCGCCATGGGGCCGGCTGCGTCGCCGCGCGCATCGGCCATCGAGAGTCCCGCCATCAGCCGTTTCAGATACTCGAGCTCGAGTGCCGGATCGTTCGGCTTCGGTTCCCATTTGGTCGTGTCGCTGTTCACGCCCTCGAGCGCTTCGCGCATGCCTTTCTGGCTGACGAATACGTAGGTGCCGCCGTTCGGCGCCGATTCGAGACGCGTGCGGTACTTGTTGCGCTCGGCCGCGACGTACGAGTTGCCCATCGCCTTCGTGAGCGTGTTGCGAATGAGCCCTTCGTTGATCTGCGGACGCGTTTCGTTCCAATCGGTCTCGAGCACGTGCTTGTCGCGCTGATCGACGACGAGCAGGAAGCCCTGCTCTTGCCAGAAGCGGCGAATGCGCGGCCACACTTCGTCGGGCGAGCGATTATCGATGACGAGCCAGCTTTCCGTGCCGTCCCGTTGGATATGCATGCCCTTGACCGGCGGCATCACGGCATTGTCCGGGGGCGCCACCTTTTGCACTTGCTTGAGCCCGGACAGCGACGCCTCCCCGCCTTGGGGCGGCAGTGAGCGTTGATCGGATGCTTCGTCGAGGAAATTCGGCGGAACGGCGAGCGACGCTTGCTTCGATCTCGAATCGCTCTTGTAGTCGATCTGCGTGGGGGACGACGTACTGCAACCGGCAACGAGGCCGCCGGCCAAAACCAAAGCGGCGAACCGCGAAGTAAAACGAAGATCGGTCATGTTCGGAAAATCCTTACGCGTTCGTCGCCAGGGTGTGAATGGATTAGCCGAGCATTTTACCGGGAGCGGCGCGGCCTGTGCAAAAACACATCCCCGGCTTCGCTCGGCGGAGCCTGTCTCGCTGCGAACGACAGCCCTCAATGGTCCGGCGAGCCTCGCTCGAGAATGTGTTCGAGCGCCGCCGATTTTGCGGCCTCTTCCGCTTGTTGCGCGGTGGCGAACGGGCCTTGAGCCAGATGGACGACCGGCCAATCGGCCTCGTCGCCCGGTTCGCCCGAGACCCTGAAGCGGGCGGCGAAACCGCTTGGTGCAACCGGTACGACCTGAATGTCGACCGAGACGCCCTCCAGTTGATGCCGCATGAAGCCATCCATGGTCGCCTCCTTATTACCCTTTCGAACGGACCAGCGAATATGCTAGCACCGTGCGGCGGACAGCCGGCGCGAGTGCCGGGCGTGATCTAGGATGAGACTAGCTGCGCGAGACGCGGGCGACCAGTGGTAGAATCGCGTCCGCCCTGCCCGGGTGATGAAATTGGTAAACATAGCGGACTTAAGCAATTGAGTGCCCGGTCGGAAACGGCCGGTGCAGAACCCTTCAAATTCGGCGAACCCCCTGGCGCCCTTGTTGCTGCGCAAGCACGACAAACATGCCGAGGCAACGCCGAGCCAAGCCCGAAAATCAGGGCCGTCACGTACGGCTGTTTCGCGGAAGGTGTAGAGACTAGACGGGGGGCGCCTAATGCGGCGCGCACGAGCCAAGCTCGTACGCCACGATGGCGAAGGCATAGTCCAGCGCACGAACGCCGACGCACATGCTTCGGCGACATCGAAAGATGCAGTGTGACGAAAATCCGCCGCCTAACGGCTTGCCGGTTCGAGTCCGGTCCCGGGCACCAAAACTCGCCATTAAAGCGTTGATTTTACGAGGGTTTCACCTTCATCTGGCGTAAATTTGGCGTAGTGCGATTCTAGAGTAGCTGCGCCCCCCCCCGAGCGACATACCGAATGGACAACTCGAGGCGCGCAATCGATGACTGTCGGGCGCCGAAACTTCGCGGCTCCGTCGGAAGGCAGTAACACGAGTAACAAAACCACAAGGCTCCCCGCAAGCCCTTATGGATCAATAGGCTGGCGCATTCCTAAGGCCGTCACAACTCCGTAACAGCAGAGTCACTCGTTACCTTCCATTCAGGTAACCGTTCTCCAAGACCCTCTCCCTTGCAAATCAGCAGCTTAGCCGCGAGTTACAGTTTTTGTTACTAGTCGTGACCGGATTGCGGTAACAGGAAATGCTCATAAATTCAGCGACTTGACCGACGGTCCGGTACGTCGTCACCGCAGTTACCGTTTTTCGCAGCCGTCCCAGAAAATGGGCAAGCGCAACTCGATATCGCGGACGAACTCGGAAAAGTCTGATAAGAATAGTCATGAGCTTGAGCGCGGGCACTGGCCCCCTATCATTGCGGCGTGTTCAAAGCAGCGAACACCCGGATTGGCGTCCGGAACACAGAAGGCAGGTGATAGGCCAAAGCGCGGCCTATCACCTGCGTGTCATGTGCCTATGGTCGGGCCTTGACAGGGGAGCCTTCGGGCTCGCCGGCTCCTTCTGTGCCGGTACGCCAACCCTGTCTCGTGCCCGGCCGCCTTACGTGGCATAGGATCCGGGCTGATGAACCCTCAGAAGGGGCCCTGTACCATGCGCCACCGCCTCACTGACCCGGAGCTTCAACAGTCCGTCTTCGATGTCGCGATGATCCGCATCGATCGCTGCAATGCCCTCGCGACACTGCTTGCCATCGAAGACGTTGCATCGGCATTTGCCGACCTTTCTGCGCCGGAACAAGCCGCATATTTGGGACCTTCGAAGCGGCGCTGCAAGAGGCTCGGGATGCGTTGCTGTGCACGGTCACGGACAAGCACTGACGGCTTGCCCCCGCACAGCCGACAGTTCCGTGCGGCACTGTGCTTTTCTCGTCTGAATGAGACGGCAAGCCGCTCCCCTCCTGCCAATTCTGACAGGACCATCGCCCCCGATCCCGTGCTAAATTCGCCGCTCAAATTTTTGAGGCGACCAAGGTATGTCATTTGCATTTATCCGAGAAGGCGACCCCACGTCACATGGCGGAATCGTGCTCACGTGCAATCCGGCCAATACTTCCGATGGCAAAGCATTGGCTCTGCTCGGCGATATGGTTTCATGTCCTCGGTGCGGTGGAATATTTCCCATAGTCAAGATCAAAACCGACTTGAACGCCCGATTCGATAGCCGGCCCGTAGCGTCCGACGGCGACATGACGGCATGCGGGGCAACGCTCATCGCATCGAGCAATGGCACGAGGGCGTCACCCACAACCGGCGCAGGAAGTTCAATTGGCGGTGGCCGGAGCGTGGTTTCGCATCGGACGAGCGACTCGAACGAAACACATCGCGGGCGCTTCCAAGTTTTAGACGACAACACGGGTAAACCGGTCGCGAATCACTCTTACACGGTGACAAGCAGCAACGGGCAGACCATCAAGGGAACTACGGACGGAAATGGCTTTACCGATTGGCTCGAAACCAGTCAAGCTGCGTCGCTGATCTTCAAGCGGTCCGGGACCGACACTGCATGACCGACTATGCACAAGGTCCCGGATACGGGTCGACCGGGCCTGGCGATGGGCGAACGAATATTGTGCGTTCGCGCCGCAATGCGCTCGGCGCGTCGGATAGGCAAGCCCTGTGCGCCGTAATCTGCAAATGCAACTCGATGCCGACCATAGGCGCCGACGGACAGAAGCTGCGGCAGCAATGCGTAAGCGGCCGGCTCAAGGCTGCCGACGCGATCAGCGGCAACCAAAGTCCATACAAGGCAGAAATTAACTACGACATGTCGCGCGACCCGCCGGCACCGATTATGAATTCGGCGATGGTGACGAAGGCACATGACTACCTGCCCGGGTGGATTCAAAAATATTGGCCTGGGGGATTGGATGGATATACACCGGGCGTTGGAAACATCCGACGTCCCGACGTCGTAATCGTCAACGACCCATCCTTGCCACCGACGCAGGACAACATCAAGAGCGTCGTCGAGATCAAGTTCCCCCCGGACCGTCGTGATGTAAAGCAGCAGGAAGCATATGCGAGAATTGCAGGGGACTCGAGCAAGGTCGCGCTGATGGAGCCCTCGGATTGCGGTTGTGAGGACGGCGGCAATGAGCAGTCGGTGCCGTCAACGAATCGCGTACCGTCTTCTGATCTCGACAATCTACTCGACCCGGGATTCGGCAGTTACATGCACGGAACCTCTCCCCCGGTGCCGCCCATCCCTAACCCTGCGCAGAGCCTACTGCCCTGACAGGTAAAGATATGACTATGACGAACGAGCTTCTAGTGCGGGCGCAGGAACTATCGAAAGTGGACATGTTGCCCTACGCCTTGCTCGAGCCCCGGTATTCGCACGAGGGCGTCGGGGCTGCTCTAACGGTTCGCGCCGCTTTGTACTTCAAAGGCGGCTATACGAGTGCCAAGCGGCAAGCGATCGCCGCCACTTTTGACGCGTATCTGGCACTCGCACGTGAGGCAGCCGGCAATGACGACGCGCCGATCAACTGGCTATGGTTCAACGGAAAGAGAGCGCTGCGATTCAAGAAAGCCCCGACGCTCTGGGACCTGGAAAAAAGAACCGGCGAAAACGAGGGTTTCGACGCATGCTATGTCGGTGGTGAGTCGGCTCGCGAGGCGTCTCATTTCGAATTCACTACTTTTTGCCTTGAGAAGTTCCAGGCCGACCTAGGAACGCGCGGGTTGGACGTCGCGGTGCTCACCCTACCTCGCCCTTTCGTTCAGGCAAACCCTGAGGCATTCGTAAAGCTGTTCCGTGAGGCGGCGGCAATGCTCGACGCTGTGCATGGACATGCCGGCCTTGCTATCAATTTATCCCCGAGCGGACGCACGGAAAACGAAAGTAGCGAATACTACATGGCACAACGCCTCGGCCCCGGCATTGATGTCGGCGACCCGATCGCGATGGAGGTGCGTGATCTCGCCGATCAAATAAAGACGATCGACTGGCTGACGTTGATCGACAAAACAATGCTCCACCGCGTTGGAGGCATTGAGACGTTGCAATCGGAGCTGCCGAGGGATTGGTATTCCATAACACCATGCGCACAAGGGACGATGATTCGCGCTGGCGTAGCTCCCGAAGCTGGGGTACCACAAACAAACGCGGCCCCTGCCCCGCCCCCCGCATATGTTGTAGTCAACGCTGCGCTGCGGGATGTTGTCGCCGATACCGTTTCCGTTCTTCAGCGGGGTACCGTGAATGGCGACGCACCAGTGTACAACTCCAAAGCAAGCAGCGACGCATGGCTTCGACGTTTCGACGTCTCAGACGAAGCCCTACTGAGTGCGAAGGCCGCGGTGCTTGATACACCGAAGCTAGCAGCACCGGACTAGCCCTACGCAGCTCAGTTTGTAACGCCGTCTAAAAGCGACTTGCAGTCGCCCATCACCGGGGCAAGCAATAGCCTTTTCCTGGCCCGTCGCACAACGCCTAACGCCCCGGAACGAAACCCATCCTGACAGATTTAGTCAATCAACACGTGCAAGTCGACGCGCGATGCAATAGCACGCACAACTTTGTGCGTGCCGTGCCCTGGATTCGCCGCCATCTCGACAGACACCAGTCCCGCAGCAAGCAACGCGTCAACGTCGCGCTTCACCGCACTGCGATCACGATGCAAGCGCGCTGCAATCGCTGTTATCGACGCGGGCTCAGCCTTTATCGTGCGGAACAGGCCGATACGCGCCTGAGTGAGCAACTGCGCAACCTCAGTCGGGTCGTCGAATGTAACGATGTGGGTTTCAGCAAGCGGTTCGCCGCGATCGATCTGACGTGCGAGATGCTTGCCCCGCGCGAAAAATTCCGCTTCAGTACCGGTTTCGATTCGGGTCTTGCTCATGATTTGCTCCGCAATGCGGTCCAGTCACGCGCGAACTGGTCCTCGATATCCTCGAAGTTGACGAAGTCGATCGGCTCCACCTGGCCGAAATAGTGCCGATGATGGTAGCCGTGCGCGTTGTCGTAGCCGATCACCCGCCCGTTGTCGCCCCGGTACAACTCGTGGTTGATATAGGCGAGGTTGTAGCGAGTGACACGACCGTTCGCGTCGACCCAGACCTCGCGCCTCAGTTCGCCATTGCCACGTCGCTTCGTAATGACGTGGCGGTCGTCGTGGATTTTCGTCTCAGCCATGACATAATATATCACACCTGCTCGGTCTATGCAAAGCATGCAGGGGCTAGAAAAGCTGCTTGCGAGCCCTGGCTCAAAGTGCACGCGTGTGCATCAAGACGCGCGGTTTCCGCGCCCCTAAACCGCCGGGAACGCTCGCACTACCGGGGCTGGCGTGCCTGGTAGCCAGGTGCATAAAAACCACCCCACCATTCGTCGAAAAGTGGGTCAGATTTAAATCGGCGTTGACAGGAATTGCCCGGCAGCGCGCTGACAGGGGCAGTCGCCGCGTCTCTCAGCGAAGAACTCCGCTGTTAGCCCGCCGTTTGGTCTCGGCACGTTCGTCGTTTCCCGCGCCTTTGGACCAACGTTTCAACCAGAAAACGATCGCTCCAACCGGAACGGAAAAATTGAGGATGACCGGCGCATACGGGCTGGCGCGGAAGTAGCCCGAGCCGAGAAGTTCGAAGGTGATCGGTTGAATGCGTACCGCGCCATTCGTCCAGTTGAACGAGAACTGCACGATGCCAATTGCCACGAAGAGCAACCAGCGCCATTTGCGCTTTGCGATCGGCGTTCGAAAGCAAGCCACAAGCGTAAACGCAACAAAGAATGGAATGGCCACAGCAAGCGCAAAAACGATGTAGTGACCGGCTGTCTTGCCCTTGAAGGTAAAGCGGTTTTCGGTTTCGAGCGACTGCCTCATCGGATACACGTGGAGTCCGAGGATAGTCCATCGATCACCGTGTTTTTGAAGAGCCATGTTGGCAAGCAGCCACGTATTCGGGTACTCATCCTCTAAAGTCAGGCTATACGTAGTCACTCCATTGACGGTTGACGTGTTCGCGCCAACGATTTTTATCTCCCTGGGCGTTCCCGACGGGAACATGCCCGCCATGCGTTCAAGCTCGTCGTGCGCCGATGCGGTATTGATTCCGGGGGCAAGCCGGCTCTCGACGCTGGGGTAGTCTCTGTTCGAGAGCTCAGAAAGGATCTGCGTCGCAATGACCGATTGATCTCGCGGAATGGAAGCGTCGAAGGAGGCTTGACGATTGCAAGCAGCAAGTATCAGGAGGAGACCGGACAGACAGAGAAGGCACCGAAGAGCGCGCATGTTTGAGTGTGGAGGAAGTCGGGTCGTCAGATGGCGTACAAACGCGTACATCACATTCAACGGCCGCTTTGCGGAAAACTGAAGGTCCGTTCCGGGTGGTCGATCGGCGACATCTGCCGCCGGGGATCAACCAGTTTGCGCACCGATTGGGGCTTTGAGTCCGCGAGGCGTACCTCTCCCTCTGTCTGGCATCATGTGATCGATTATCACGCCCCGACCCAAAGGCTACATATCAAGACAGGTGGAACTCTCAAAGGCGTGATCGGACAGTACTTTGAAGTTGACCCGCAAAAACGGACGCCTATTCTTTTGAAGAGGAGGTGCCGTCATGGGCAAGCATTGGCCCAGTCCCTGGGGCCCGGCTGATCGCGTGCTTGCGATGCAGATCGATACCCACGCTTGTTCGCGTGCCGGTGCGGCGATCACCAATTTTGACGAGCGGCTGCCACCGCGGCGATGCGATCTGGCGCGCGAAGCATTGAAGGATCCTTCGCGTCGCCGCCGCTTGCCACCGCAGACTTGACGTGATTCAATCGGCACCGACGAGTGACCGGCCTACCGCGCCTTGCGCGGGCTGGGAGGTGATCATGAAGCATACGGTTGGTGCATACATCGCCGCCATCTTGGCGACGGTGATCTGCACGTTGTCGACGACGCCCGGCTGGGCCGGTGAGCCGCGCGCGAACCATGGCAATGACCCGTTCTTTCAGGTGTCAAGCGCGATATCTGGTTGCCCGGTCCCGCTCGGCCCCCTGCGAACTGAGCAGGAATGGCTGGCCGACTCCCATTACCGCGTCGAACGCGGCAATAGCTGCTGGTGGGAAGGACGTTGCCGGCTCTCGAACAGTTATCTCTACGATCGCGAAATCCAAGAGGCCGTCAAGCGCCGTCTTACCAACATCGAGCCGTCGACACACTGGCGCGAGCAAACGACGCTTTGGCTAGTGTTGCAGCGGCGTTTCATCTACGTCCAGGGCTGCGTCTCGCCCGACTTCAATAAGCAGGCGTTTCTGTCTGGCCTAGCCAAGACAGCCGACGTGGAGCGCGTCATCGACCAGACGACTGCCCATGGCGCCTCAGATACTCTGCCTTATCGGACGCTCGACAATCCGGATAAGCTCGCCTATCCGCACGAGGGCGGCTGAATCCCGCAAGCGCTGTTCGGGTGAACGTCTGCACGTCGCCGCAGGTGCTACAAGTGTTGCTGAAAAGACGCTCACCCGTTTTGCTTACACCGTCGAATGTCGAGCGCAACCTTTCAAGGCCATGCTGAAACGATCGACGCAGCCGCCTCGATCGTTGACCATCGGCGGCAGTCCGAAGCACGTTTGGTACTCCGGTCAATGGTAGGACCACGCGAGCGATCGAGATAAGTCTCCTGCCTACGTTATTAAGGATATCGAACGGGAATCTTATGCAAAGACGAGCATTGGACCTGATCCGTCTGGCTTTGTCTTACACTGGCGTTGCGGTCTGTTTTTAATTGATTCTCGCTTAATGCCGGCAAGCCATGGAGATTTGCTGATCACATTACGTTAGGCGTCTAAACGGAGGCAAACGATGACACGAGTTCGCGTTGCGGGCTTCACCATCTCGCTCGACGGATACGGAGCAGGCCCGAATCAAGACATCAACAATCCGCTCGGCGTTGGCGGGACGGAACTGCACCAGTGGCTAGTCCCAACACGCACGTTCCAGCGGGCCTTGTTCGGCAAGGACGGCGGTACGACCGGGGTTGACGATGATTTCGCTGCCCGTGGCTTTCAGAACGTTGGGGCCTGGATTCTTGGGAGGAACATGTTCGGCCCCATTCGTGGGGACTGGCCGGACACAAACTGGAAAGGCTGGTGGGGAGACAATCCACCGTATCACGCTCCAGTCTTCATCTTGACCCATCATGCTCGCCCCCCCATCGAGATGGAAGGCGACACGACGTTCCACTTCATAACAGGAGGCATTCGCGAGGCGCTCGACCGTGCACGCGAGGCCGCTGCCGGACTGGACGTGCGGATCGGCGGTGGGCCGGACACAATCCAGCAGTATCTTCGTGAAGGCCTCATTGATGAACTGCACTTTGCTATAGCGCCAGTCCTGCTCGGCCGGGGAGAACCGCTGTTCAAAGGAGTTGACTTGCGGGCTCTGGGCTACGAATGCGTTGAATTCGTAACGTCGGAGAAGGCGACGCATGTCGTCCTACGGCGCCAAGGGCATCCGGACGCCTAACCACTCGTTGAAGGCCGACTGTAAGTCGCCAACTACTTTGGCCGCGCTTGATCGACAACTACCGTGGCCGGCCGGCAGGGGTAATTGTCTCGTCTTTAAATCTGTCCGATTTCGTCATGCTCGCGCTCAAGCTCACACTGGTCCCGCTGTTTTTGATGGTCGTTTCGATGTCAGGCAAGTGGTGGGGGCCGTCAATTGCTGGATGGCTGGCGGGTCTTCCTGTTGTAGCCGGTCCGATTCTTTACCTTCTGGTACTCGCGCACGGCCCGAACTTCGGGGCACATGCAGCGATACTTTCGCTCTCGGCCATCCTCGCATCGGAAGCGTTCAATTTCGCTTACGCGTGGACCTGTCGCTCCCGTGCATGGCCGGTCTCACTGGTTGCCGGTCTCATCGCGTGGTTCGGATGCGCGGGCGGCCTTTCGTTGTTGCCGACATCGCCCTTGTGGGCGGCCACCGCCGCGTTCTTCGCTGTCTGCTTCGGCCAGTCGTTTCTGCCACGCGGTACGGCTGTCGCAGCGGGTGCACCGCTAACCCGCTCTGATTTGACCGGCAGGATGGTTGCCGGTGCGGCACTTACGATATCGGTCACGTCGCTATCGGGATGGGTGGGCGCCGCATGGAGTGGTCTGCTCGCAGTATTCCCGTTACTTGGAATCGTGTTATCGGTGTCGTCGCATCGCGCGCATGGGCCCGACTTCGTCATTTCGATGCTACGCGGCATGGTCCTTGGCCGGTTTTCATTCGCGGCATTCTGTTTGCTTCTTTCGTTCACACTACCCCATCAACGCCCCATTGCAGCATTCGTTGAGGCGGCGGCGCTAGCCATGTCAGTGCAATGGTGCGCCAAGAGGCTGGCTAGGACGGCCACTCACGCGTTGTTGGTCGGCGACCGCAGCTAAGCCAACAACGGGCGCTCGACCTCAAGACGATCAGGCAGCCTAGTTACCGAGAACCGAAACGGTCCCCAGTGCTTGTACTTGAGCAGAGGGAGATTCGGAAGTTGTCAGCACGAAGAGCAGCTTCGCGGGATCACCAGGAGTCGACCAGATGTACGATATGGTGTGTGTTTTTTCCGTTTGGCCCAGTGTCGGCGAATATGTCATGCTGCCTGTCGGCAGCAATCGGGGCGGCCGGATTTCCTCCAAATTGCGAGAACAATAACTCGAGCGTATGTGCGTCAGCGCGCCTTGCATAGACAGCGCATATCCGTTTCCCCGCCGGTAGCGCCAGTACAAAGTTTCCGGTTGTGCCGTTGTGCGGCACTGGCCACGCGTCGCCGTCAAAGCCAGCGTTGAATAGCTTGGCCTTTTCCGGCGGTAAGAGGCGATCGATCGTCGAGTTCCGCCGTGGGGCGCTAGTCGGGCAGTTTCGGACGTTCGACACCCCCGCGTAGATCGTCAACGATCAGCGCACTAACGAACCGAGATTCACGCCGCATCTGTCTCGGCGCAACATGCTAATCATCGTGACGCGTTCCTCGCGGTCGCACCTTGCCACTATCGGAACCACTCATCGCGAAAACGGTCTATACGCGAATATCGCCCTTTTTGGGGAGATCTCAAATGGCCGCCACGCAATCAGGGGCGACGCCCCTCTCCGATGAGGACGCCCGGCTTCAGTTGCGCCGCGCCGTCATTGCCAGCACGATTGGTACTACGATCGAGTGGTACGACTTCTTCCTCTACAGTACGGTCACCGGCCTGGTTTTCGCCAAGCTGTATTTTCCCGGATCGGACCCACTCGTCGGTACGCTGCAGGCTTTTCTGATTTACGCCGTTGGCTTTGTAGCCAGGCCGGTTGGCGCGGCCATTTTCGGCCATTACGGCGATCGCATCGGACGCAAGGCCACGCTGATCGCGACGCTGTTACTAATGGGACTCGCCACGTTTGCTGTGGCCTTTGTTCCGACCTATGCGACGATCGGCATCTGGGGCGCCGTCGCGCTCACGGTGCTGCGCTTCATCCAGGGGGTGGGCGTCGGCGGCGAATGGGGTGGCTCGGTCTTGATGTCGATGGAATGGGCGCGCACCAACGCGCATCGCGGCTTTGTCGCCTCCTGGCCGCAGTTCGGGGTGCCGGCGGGACTGTTCCTGGCCAACCTGGCAGTGCTGGCCGTGAGTCAGATCTCCGGCAGCGGTTTCCTCACGTGGGGCTGGCGCGTACCTTTCCTCATCAGTATCGTACTGGTCGCGATTGGCCTCTACATCCGCTTGAATATTCTCGAGACGCCGATCTTTGCGCGGCTCCTGGCTGAACGCAAGATCGAGAAGACGCCGATGCTCGAGGTATTGCGCCGCCAGCCAAAAGACATCCTTCTCTCGGCCTTTGCGCGCATGGCCGAACAGGCACCTTTCTATATTTTCACGGCCTTCGTCTTCACCTATGGCGTCACGACACTGGGCGTGACACGCGACCTGCTGCTAACGGCGGTGCTGGCGGCATCCGTGCTGGAATTCTTCACCATCCCGTTCTTTGGCCACGTGTCCGATTTGATCGGACGCCGGCGGATGTACATGATCGGCGCCGCTGCCGTCGGCGTATTCGGCTTCCTTTATTTTGCGATGGTCGACACCAGGAATCCAGTGTGGATCTTCGCGGCCATCGTGCTCTCGCTGGTACCGCATTCAATGATGTACGGTCCCCAAGCCGCCTTGATCGCTGAATCCTTCACGGGGCGGCTGCGTTACAGCGGTGCGTCCATGGGCTACCAGTTGGCTTCAATCATTGCGGGCGGCCCGGCGCCGCTGATTGCGACTGCGCTCTTGGCTTACTCCCATTCGGGCTATGCTATCGCGGGCTATGTCCTCGTGTGCGCGGTGCTCAGCCTGACCGCCGCTTCGCGTCTGGGGGATTACACGAACAAGGACATCTCGCGGGAATACGACGATGTGCGGACGAGGGGCGACGGCGGACACGCGGCCCCGGCCGCATGATCAATCATGCTTGCAGCTACTTCCGCCAGTACGCAAGGGTGAGTGGCTTAGGCCGGGTGCAGCACGCCCACGCGGTGGCGGTGGCGTTGACGCGGCGACCCACGAGCATCGCCTCTTATGCATGCTGGCGAAGAGATCGGCCTCCGCCACGATTTTGTGCAGTGGGATCGTTCTCGGCAAACACTGGGGCGTCCGCGCGCGACTCGGTTCACAGAACCATCGTATCTACTGCCCTCGTTCCCATCACGCTAATACCCGCTATCCTTCGTCGGAATAAGGTCGCCCATCCCTCGCCCTTATGAACAGACTGTGGTGGGGCAAGCAACGCTTTGACGCCTCCGCTTATCGGGTCCGGCCGTTGTCGTTCAGGGTTGTTCGACGCCTGCCCCTGTCTGCTCGACGCGTGAGCGCACGACGACGCGTGCGGGCAGGCGTTGGACAAGCCTTAACGCATGCTGCCGATCGCCGGCTCGGCGGTTTCAGGCGGCGTATGCCGATTGCATCGGGCAGCACCCGGCCGCGACCGGACTTCGAACCACGCTTTCGAACAGACATCCAACCGTCGCTTCCACCCGGACAACCGCCCCCCGCGCGCGGTTTCCGGACGTCACGTGATCGGTCAATGATCACTTTGCGCCGTTTCGTCCAGACGATATTCACGCGAGCCGAGCATCCGCGACCTATACTTTCACAATGATTTTCTTTGCGACAAGGAGACGCGATCGCGCCCCCGTATTTCGCGCGGCATCTCGCGCGGTAATTTAATTAAGACCCGTGACTACTTTCGTACGTGGAGAAAATTATGACGCGCAAATACATCGATTGCCGCGAATTTCCGAGCGAAATGAACTGTTCTGTCGCGCTATCCGCGGATTCTGAAACTGAGTTGCTCGAGGCGGCCGTACAGCACGCGGTCACGGTTCACAAGCATGCCGATTCGCCGGAACTGCGGTCTCAACTGAAGTCACTATTTCATGACGGCACGCCGCCCGTGGAAGGACCGCGTCACGCGTAACAACCGCTTGCTACATATGTTTTTACCGTTGCAATCTCCCTTACCTGTTGCCTCAAGTATCGTCCACGTGCCAAGAGTTGCCTCATGGTCAATGTGTCCCTCAATGCAATCGAAGAGTTGAAAGGTGTGACGCGAGGGAAAGTGCTGCTGCCTGTCGATCCCGGTTTCGACGAAGCGCGCTGTATATGGAATGCAATGATCGACCGTTCCCCGGCAGTGATCGTGCGCTGCGCGGGAGTTGCGGATGTCCGCCGCGCGGTGGCCTTCGCGCGCGACAATGACCTGCCGCTGGCTGTGCGTGGCGGTGCGCATAACATCGCCGGCAGCGCGGTCTGTGACGACGGGCTGATGATTGACTTGTCGCCGATGAAATCAGTACGGGTCGATCCGGTTGCGCGTCGCGCCTATGTCGAACCCGGCGCCACGCTCGCCGATTTCGACCATGAGGCTCAGGCTTTTGGGCTGGCGACACCGCTCGGGATCAATTCAACTACCGGCGTGTCGGGCTTGACGCTCGGCGGCGGATTCGGTTGGCTCAGCCGGAAATATGGGATGACTGTCGACAATCTTGTCTCGGCAGACGTCGTCACTGCGGACGGGAAACTGGTTCATACCGCTGCTGACGCAAATGAAGACCTGTTCTGGGCGATTCGCGGTGGCGGCGGTAATTTCGGGGTCGTCACGATGTTCGAGTTCCGGCTGCATCCGGTGGGGCCGGAGGTGTTCGGCGGGCTCGTCGTATTGCCATTGGAACAGGCAAAAGATGCGCTTCAGAAATACCGCGTAGCAGTCGACGATATGCCGGACGAACTCTCTGTATGGGCCGTGCTGCGCTTAGCGCCGCCGCTGCCATTCCTGCCCCAGGAGGTCCACGGCAAGCCGATCATTGCTTTTGCAAGCTGCTACAACGGTGCGGTCGTTGACGGCCCGGGTGCAATCGAGGAGGTGCGCCGCTTCGGCACTCCGTACGGCGAACATCTCGGCCCGATGCCATATGCGATGTGGCAACAGGCATTCGATCCGCTGCTGACACCCGGCGCGCGCAATTACTGGAAATCGCACAATCTGGCCGAGTTGGAGGACGGGCTGCTGGACGTGCTGATTGACGCCATGGGCAAGCTGCCATCCCCGCAATGCGAAATCTTCTTCGGCCAGATTGGGGGGCAAACAACCCGTGTCCCGGCTGAGGCCACTGCCTATCCGAACCGCGACTCAAAATTTGTAATGAATGTCCACGGCCGCTGGACCGAGCCGAGCGAAGATGAGCGATGCATCGCTTGGGCTCGCGCGTTTTTCGAGGCGGCCTCGCCTTTTGCATTGGGCAGCGTGTATGTAAACTTCCTGACGGAGGACGAGCCAGAGCGTATCGGCGCGGCCTATGGTCTGAACTACGAGCGTCTTGTTGCGGTGAAAAACCGGTACGACCCGCACAACCTGTTCCGTCACAACCAGAACATCAAGCCTTCCGCCTTATAACCGGCATCGAGTGCGCATTAGGCGTATTGAGATTTGGGTTCTCAGACTGAGACGAGCGTAGCGTCTTCTCTCAATCGGGACGGAAGTTCGACCCGACATTTATGCCCAGAAAAAGACTCGGGACGGGGAACAGGTTGCAATAGTCGACACGATCGAGCAGGCTCGCAGTGAACTGACAAAGTTTTGGGGGCCGCTAGAAGCGAAGCCTCGGATCCTTGTTTGTTCGGACGATGATTGTTTCCGTCGCCTCGGTGGCGGCCGGCGAAGAGGCATGTCGCTATTTGACCAGGTAGCCGTGCTATCTCCACGAGGCAGCAATGCGACCATTGCCGCTCACGAACTCTCGATGAACGAATTACATCACCGCATCGGCCTATGGGCGTTCGCAACGGGACGGATGCCCATCTGGTTTGACGAAGGCATAGCAATCTATGCCTCCAATGATCTCCGATACCTTTCGCCAGCTCACGAATCAAACCGCTGTCTGGTTTCTGCGCCCACCTATCTGCCTACCGGCACGTTCGAGTGGAATAAGACCGCGCTGGTGGACCGCCAACTTTACGCAAAGGCAGCGTGTCGCAACTCAGTGGATTGCTTCACACGGTGGCGCGCAAGGCGCCGTGGCCCTCGTTGAGAAGATCGCTGCTGGAACGTCCTTCAAGGAAGCGTCGAGGCAACCCTCCCAACACCCAACGATCTACCAAACCGCTCAATACACCGACGCCATACCCGGTGGCCGATGCTTGAACCGTCGGTGCACCCAGTAATATTGCTCAGGAAACTTAACGACCTGCTCCTCGAGGAACGCATTCATGCGGCGCGCGTCGACCTCATCACTTCCCGACGGAAAGTCCGCGAGCGGTTCAAAAATCGTCAATTTATACCCCCGATAATCCGGGAGCACTTCGGTCACGAAGGGAACAACCCGCGCGCGCCCCAGTCTCGCAAGCCGCGAAACGGCCGTAAGCGTGCACGCAGGAACACCGAAAAACGGAACAAAAACCGAGTTATCAACACCCTGGTCCATATCCGCCGCGAGCATGACCGGTTTGCCGGAACGCAACAACGCCACGATCTTCCTCGCACTTGTCGCGCGCTCGATCATTTCGGCGCCGAACCGGCCGCGTTGCCGCTTGGCCAGATCGCATATGGCTGCATTCGTCATACGGGTATACAGCGAGGCAACGGGCAGGTGCGTCGAGTAAAGCATGCAGCCCACCTCAATGCCCACGAAGTGAAAACCCATGAAGATGGTAGGCGGCGCGGCATCGTCGTCGAGATCGAGTTTGCTGTCGAGCTGGACAATGTTCCGGATCGACTCCGCACTGCCAAACCACTGAATGCCCCGCTCGAGATAGCTGCGAACGACATGGCGGAAGTGCTCTCTCGCGATCTTCCGATGTTCGTCGCTCGTCTTCTCGGGGAAGCAAAGGCGCAAGTTCACAAGGACAATATGCTTGCGGCGGCTCGGGAGCGCATACAGCGCCGTACCGATAACCACGCCGAGCCTCGCAACGAATTTGTAAGGAAGCACGGAAAGCGTGCGCAGCAGCGCCACGATAAGCGCAAGGCCGAGGCGTTTCAAAGATTGTCCCCGATGGGTGATCCAATTTGGAATGCGAAGCCAAACGCCCGGCAGGCGACTTTCCTGCTCATCGCGGCTGCCGGGGAATGTTCTCGCATGAGATAAGATCAAGCTTGGACCGTACGGTGCAAGCTTGATCACCCGCTTTTACACGGACTCACGAAGGTAGCGAGTGTAGCAGGCGGCCCCGGCGCGGACTAGACAGAACGCTCCATCGGTTCTTTTCGTTTAACTTCCTACGTCACTGCAAACACTCCCTTTTCCTTGCCGCAAAAGCTGCGCGGCAATAGCGGCCACGCGCGCCACATGTGCCGTCGCCGCGTCACGCGCGCGCTGCGGATCGCGGCAGCGGATCGCATCGAGGATCCGATTCATCTCTTTCACGGCCTGCCGTCCGCGATCGTCGGACGCGATCGTCATCGCGCGCAACCGGTCGATGCGTGCGTTCAATGTCTGCACGATTTCCCAAGCGACGTCCTTGCCGCCGCCTCGGAACATCTGTTTGTAGAACGCCGTTGTCCATTCGCGAACCCGTGCATGCTGGTGCGCCTCAAACGCCTGCTCGATGCTCGCGATGCAATCGGTCAGGCGCAGCGCCACGGATTCGGCCGCCCGCTGCGCGCAAGCCATCGCGGCATCGCCCTCGAGCAGCGAGCGAATGTCGTAGATCTGCGCCGCTGTTTCCGAATCGAGCACGGCGACAATAGGCCCCTGGTTCGGAATCGAATCGACAAGACCTTCGGCCTGGAGATGTCGCAATACCTCGCGCACCACCGTACGGCTCACGCCAAGCTCCTCGCACAACGCACGCTCGACGAGCCGCTCGCCGGGCAGGAAATGCGCATCGAGGATAGCCGTGCGCATCTTTTCGAGCGCCAACTCGCGCAGCGTCGTCGTGCGGCGCTCGACTTTCAGTGAAGGAAGCGCGTCGCTCATGGCAGCCGTCATGCCTCGGCAAAAAGCCGCATATCGCGCGGGTCCCACTCGACGAGCGCCTGCGTGCCGACCGACAGGCCGCTGTCGTGCCGATGAGCTGCCGGCATCCGAATCGAAATCTCCTGCTGCCATGACGTCGCCACCGCGTAATGCATCGCATCGCCCAGATAGGTGACGTCGCGCACCGTTACCGGCAGGCCCGCGCCGCCGTGCGCGCCTTGCAAGGCGCGAATGCGCATCTGCTCGGGGCGAATCATCAACGTCCCCTCCCCGCCTGCCGGCAGCGATGGGGCAAGACTGCCCGCCGCTACCGCGTGACCATTCGGAAAGACGCCGCTCATTCGGCCCTCGCCGTTTGACGTGACCCTCACCGGCAAGAAATTCGAATTGCCGATAAAGCTCGCGACGAAGCGCGACGCAGGATTGGCGTACAGCTCTTCGCCCGTACCCACCTGCTCGATTCGCCCATTGTTGAATACGGCAATGCGGTCCGACAGACGCAGCGCCTCCTCCTGGTCGTGCGTCACGTAGAGAATCGTGACGCCTGTCTCCTGGTGAATGCGGCGCAACTCCAGTTGAATCTCTTCGCGCAGCTTTTTGTCGAGCGCGGAAAGCGGCTCATCCATTAAGAGCACCGGCGGGTCGTAAGCCAGCGCACGCGCGATCGCCACGCGTTGCTGCTGCCCGCCCGACAACTGTGCGGGCATGCGATCGCGGCACTCGGAAAGATGTACAAGCCCCAGCATCTGCTCGACTTTCGCCTTCACTTCGGCGTCGGAGCGCCTGCGAACCCGCAGCGGAAAAGCCACGTTCTCGCCGACGGTCAAGTGCGGAAACAACGTGTAGCGTTGAAACACCATGCCGATATTGCGCTTGTTCGGTGCCACGGACAGCAGCGGCTTGCCGTCGAGCAACACGCGCCCTTCGGTCGGCTCCTGGAAGCCCGCGACGATATAGAGCGTTGTGCTCTTGCCCGAGCCCGACGGCCCGAGGAAGGTCATGAATTCCCCTTTGCGCACGTCCAGCGACACTTGATCGATGGCGACGACCTCGTCGTACGTTTTGCGCAAGCGCTGAATCTGCAGGAATGCGGCAGTCATGGTTCATCGCCTCTTTATCGGGCGCGGCGCACTACGGCGCCCGCCAACATCAATACGGCCGTCAAGCCGACGAGCAGCGAAGACGCCGCCGCGACGACGGGCGTCAGGTCCTGCCGCAGCGTGGTCCAGATACGAACGGGCAACGTCTGCAGCATCGGACTCGCCATGAAGATCGACACCACGACCTCATCCCATGAGGCGAGGAACGAAAAGACAGCCGCGGCGAACAGCCCAAGCTTGATGGCGGGCAGCGTCACACGCAGCTTCACTTCAAGCGGCGATGCACCGCAGATCAGCGCGGCGTCTTCCAGTGCGGTGTCGAAGCTCACGAGGGAGTTGCTGATGGAAATGATCGAGAACGGTAGCGCAATGATCAAATGGCCGATCACGAAACCCGTCATGGTGCCGTTCAAACCGACCCGCAGCGTGAATGCATAGAGTGCGACGGCCAGCACGACGACGGGCAACACCATCGGCGTCAGAAAGAATGCCTGCACGGCCCCACGCCCGCGAAACCTGCCGCGCACGAGCGCGAGCGACGCGAGAAAGCCGATCGCCACCGAGAGCACCGTAACGATCGCCGCAAGCTTCGTGCTCGTGAGCAGCGCGTCGATCCAGCCAGGGTCGGTAAATAGCTGGCGATACCATTGCAGCGTCCAGCCGGGCGGCGGAAAGATAAGCCATTGAGAATCGCCGAACGACAGCGCTACGATGAATAAGATCGGCAACAGCAGAAAGATTGCGACGGCGCCACCGACGGCCATCAACATCCAGCGCACCGCGCCAAGACGATCGAAATCGAGCAGCATCAGCGTCCTCCCAAACTTGCGCGCGCACCGCCGGTGAAGCGCAATTGCAGCGCATAGAGTGCAAGCGTCACGGCCAGCAGCACGAATGCGGCGGCACCGGCGAGCCCCCAGTTCAACAGTTCCTGCACGAGCTGGGCAATCAATTCGGCCAGCATCATGTACGAAGGGCCGCCGAGCAACGCAGGCGTGACGAAGTAGCCGAGCGCCATGACGAACACCATCAGTGCACCGGATGCGACGCCGGGCATAGCGAGCGGCACGAGCACGCGCCAAAACGCCTGCCAACGGCTCGCCCCGCATATCGCCGCCGCTCGCAACGTCGACGGATCGATGCTGCGCAGCGTCGCATGCAACGGCATGACGAGAAATGGCAGCATGATGTACGTCATACCGATCGTCACACCAATGAGGTTGTTCACGAGCGCGAGCGGCTCGCTGATCAGGCCCAGCGCCATCAACAGACGATTGATGGGTCCCGTTGCCTGCAACAGCACCATCCAAGCGAACGTACGCGCGAGTAAGTTCGTCCACATCGACAACAGCATGATCGAGAACAACACGGCGCTCAGCCTGCGCGGGGCAATCGCGAGAAGCCACGCGGTCGGAAATCCGATCGCCACGGTCACGACCGTCACGACCGTTGCCACAAGAAACGTGTTGCCGAACACCCGCAGATACGTTGTCGAGCCCAGCAGCTGCGCGTAGTTGTGCAAACCGGGCGTCGGCTCGAGGATGCTACGCAAGAGCAATGACAGCACCGGCAGCAGAAAGAAGATCACGAGCAGCAGCAACGCCGGCGCAAGCAGACGGAAGCTGCGCCAATCGCGCCGCCGACGCATAGGCGTGGTAGACGGATGCACGACGGTACTCAAAACGTTAGGCATGCTGACTCCCAATCCGAACTCCACGGCCCGCGCCTGAGGCCACCCACGTTACGCTTACTTCGATTGCCATGCGTACCAGCGCTTCGCGATCGCATCCCGGTTCTCGGCCCAGTACTTCATATCGAGGTCGATCTGCGATGATTTGTACTGGTCGGGCAGCGTCTTGGCGACCGCGGCCGACATCAGCGCGGGGGCCTTCACGTTGATCGGCGCGTAACCCGTGTCCGCGGCGAACTTCGCTTGCGCCTGCGCGCTCGTCGCGGCAGCGAGGTATTTCATCGCCTCGTTCCGATGCTTGGCGCCTTTCGGGATCACGAGCATGTCGGCTGCCGTCAAATTCTGGTTCCACGAGATGCCGACCGGCACGCCCGTTTGTTCCAGTGCATGCAGGCGTCCGTTCCAAAACATGCCGATCGGCGCTTCTCCCGATGCAAGCAACTGCTGCGATTGCGCGCCGCCGCTCCACCAAACGATGCTGCTCTTGATCGTATCGAGCTTCTTGAACGCGCGATCGAGGTCGAGTGGATAGAGTTTGTTCGGCGGGACGCCGTCGGCAAGCAGCGCGATTTCGAGCACGCCCGGCGCCGACCACTTATAGAGTGTGCGCTTCCCGGGGAAGCGTTTCGTATCGAACAGATCCGCCCACGTCGAGGGCTGCGCGCCCGAGAACTTCGCTTTATTAAAGCCGAGCACGAACGAGTAATAGAAGCTGCCCACGGCATCCGATGACGTGAAGCGAGGATCGAGTTCGTCTTTCTTGACGACCGAAAAATCGATCGGTTCGACGAGCCCCGCCTTCTGCGCGGCATAGGCAAAATCGCCTTCCACGTCGACGACATCCCAAGTCACGTTTCCGCTATCGACCATTGCCTTGAGTTTGCCGTAATCGGTCGGGCCGTCCATGAGCACGTTGATGCCCGTCGCCTGCGTGAACGGTTTCGCCCAATCCTTATCCTGAGACGATTGCGTCGTGCCGCCCCAACTCGTGAAGACGATCGGTTCGGCCGCGAGGGCGCTTGTCGCAACGACAGTCGCGACGAAAGTCGCCGCGCATGTAGCAATCAACGCTGTCGCGCGAAAGAGGCTTTTGCTGTTCATGCTTGTCTCCTGAATCATTCAGAATAGTATTGAATCGTCGAAGCGCGATTTGAGTGAGTTACGACGCAATCATTTGAGCGGCGAAAACATCGCCGGTCTCATGATCTTGCTTTCCATTTCTTCCATCAGGGCCTGAATCTTCGGAGCAAAAGCCCGCCACACCGGGTCTTCGGCGAGCGCCGCGCGCCGATGCTCGCGTTCGTCCAGGCTGGGATAAGCCCAAATATGGACGATTTGATTGAGAGGACCGATCTCCGAATGGAAATAGCCGATCAGTTGCCCCAGGTACTGTTTCTGCAACGCGATGCCTTCTTCCTCGACGAGCTTCAGATAGGCCGGCACCGCGCCCGTCTTGATGCGATACGTGCGGATCTCGTAAAACATGGGGTGGGTTCCTTTTCGGCGCTTGGATAAGTGTTGTGTCGTGTGAGCGTTCGATCGTGCCTTCGGTCAGCGCATGACGAACGGGTCGGCAATAGGCTCGTCTGACGTGCGAATCCACACCGACTTCGTCCGCGTGTACTCGAGCACGGCTTCGAGCCCGCCTTCGCGGCCAAGACCACTAAGGCCATAACCGCCGAACGGCACGATGGGCGAGACCGCGCGATAGGTATTGACCCACACGATGCCGGCGCGCAACGCACGTGTGAGCCGATGCGCACGCGTCAGGTCCCGCGTGAACACGCCCGACGCAAGCCCATAGCGCGTATCGTTCGCAAGCGCGATCGCATCGCTTTCGGTATCGAACGTCACGACGCTCAGCACGGGGCCGAACAACTCTTCCATGACGCTGGGCACCTGCGCATGCGGGCAATCGACGATGGTCGGCAGGAAGTAATGCCCCTCACCCTCGCCGATCCCGTCCGGCTGCGAGCCGCCGGTCACGATGCGGCCGCCCGCTTCGACGCTTGCGCGCAGCACTTGCTCAATATGGTCAAGCTGGCGGCGTGTCGCGAGCGGCCCCATCTCGGTCGCCATGTCTTGCGGGTCGCCGATCCGGATCGCGCGCGCGCGAGCGATCAAGCGCTCGATCAGCGCATCGTGAATGCCGCGTTGCACGATGAGGCGCGAGCCGGCCACGCAGCTTTGCCCCGTCGCCGCGAAAATGCCCGCGACCACGGCATTACAGGCGCTGTCGAGATCGGCATCGTCAAACACGAGCACGGGCGACTTGCCCCCCAGTTCGAGCGACGTCGCTGCGAGGTTATCGGCCGAATTGCGCACGACGTGCCGCGCCGTTTCAGGCCCGCCTGTGAATGCGATGCGCGAGACGAGCGGATGACTCGTGAGCGTCCGACCGCAATCGCTGCCGAAGCCCGTCAGGATATTGACGACGCCCTTCGGGAAGCCCGCTTCATGCACGAGCCGCGCGAACTCCAGCAGAGGTGCCGGCCCGTCTTCGGACGCCTTGAGTACGACGGTACAACCCGCCGCGAGCGCGGGACCAAGTTTCACCGCCGACAGAAACAGTTGAGAATTCCATGGCACGATGGCCGCGACGACGCCAACGGGCTCGCGCCGCAGCGTCACTTCCATATCGGGTTTGTCGACAGGAAGCCAAGCGCCTTGAATCTTGTCGGCAACGCCGGCGTAGTACCGGTAGTACTCGGCGACATAGCCGATCTGGCTGCGCGTTTCGCGGATGATCTTGCCGGTGTCCCGCGTTTCCAACTGCGCCAGCCGCGGCGCATCGCGTTCGATCAATTCGGCGAGCCGATACAGCAGCTTGCCGCGCGCGCTCGCGGTGAGATGCGCCCACGCGGTATCGCTCAGCGCGCGATGCGCTGCGCGCACGGCACGGTCGACGTCTTGCGCGTTGGCCATAGGCATCTGCGCCCAGACGCTGCCCGACGACGGATCGATGCTGTCGAAATACTCGGAAGCATCTTCAAACGCGCCGTCGACGTACTGCTGAAACCGTTGAGACATTTCAAGCCGCTCCCTTCGTGAAATGGGCTGAAGGCAATGCGTCAGTCAGCGTGCGCGGAAGGCAGGCATCACTTCAGAGATGAACAACTCGACCGACTTGCGCTTGCGCTCGAAGCTCATATGGCTATCGAGCCAAAAGCTGTATTGGTCATAGCCGAGCTCTTCGTAACGCTTCAGGCGATCGATGACTTGCTTGGGCTCCCCGATCACCAGATTCTTGCGAATGTTATCGGCCGAGTACTGCGGGAACATCTCGACGTCGGCACTCGTGAGCGGCTCGATGAAGCCCTGCTCGATGGGGCGCTCGTTCTTGAACCATTTGCTGAAGTACCGGTAAAAGCGCGCGAGATCTTCCACGGCTTCATCGACTTCGGTGGCATTGGCACCGACGAACGTGTGCATGAGCATCATGACTTGCGGCCGCGGTACGGCGGGATTCGCTGCGCAGGCCGCATTGAAGCGCTCCATGAGGCTCACGACTTCCGCATCGCCCGCGGCCAGCGACGTCACTTGCACATTGCAGCCGTTGGCCACCGCAAACGCGTGCGAGTTCGGATCGCGCGCGGCGAGCCAGATCGGCGGATGGGGTTGCTGAATGGGCCGCGGAACCGGCGTCGACGACGGCCAGGACCAAAACTCGCCCTGATGGGCGTAATCGCCTTTAAACAGATGACGCAACGCCGGAACGAGTTCGCGCATCCGTGCGCCTGCACTCATCGCATCGAGCCCGGGCAGCAGCCGCTCGTATTCGAACGAGTACGCACCGCGCGCGATACCGAGGTCCAGCCGGCCGTTGCTCGCGACATCGACCATGCCCGCTTCGCCGGCCAATGCAATCGGATGCCAGAACGGGGCGATCACGGTGCCCGTACCTAGACGAATGCGCTCGGTCTTCGCTGCCAGATACGACAAGTTGACGAACGGATTGGGCGCAATCGTGAACTCCATCGCGTGATGCTCGCCGATCCATGCGGTGTCGAACCCGCCCCGCTCGGCGATCTGTACGAGCTCGGTCATCTGGTCGAACAGCTCGCGATGCGACGTCGTCGCGTCGTACCGCTCCATATGCAAGAACAACGAAAATTTCATGATGCATCCCTCGATTCGTGAATTCGTTCAGTGCGCCGGTGCCAACGTCTGCACCGTGCCGGCCTCGGTATCGCCGACATAGATGCCGAATGCATCCTCGCTGCGCTCCCGTACGTAGCGCTGGAGCATCGAGCGCACGGCTTCGTCGCGCAACCCCTCCCAGGGTATTTGCGGCAACGGAACAATAAGAATCGGCCCGCCCGATTGGGGCGTAATGTCGTTTTTCACCCGGCCGCGATAATAGATTTCAACACCGAGCGCAGCCCCCTTGCCGGACTCGAATACGGCGAAGAGAAAGTCCAAATGCGCTTTAAGGCCGAGCTTCGCCAAGACGCCGTGCAGACTCGCCGGATCGCTTTCGGGCTCGAGCCTCGCACCGTTCGGTAACTGCAGGCCTTGTGGCGTATCGAGCAGCACGAGTCCATCGCGGTGTTCGAGAATCGCACCGACTCTTGCGCGCGGCCCGGCCGCAGCCAGCGCATCGAGCGACAGACTGAAATTCACGTAGGCGCCGCGGCAATAGCCGAGCGGCGACGATGCCGAATGAATGAAGTCCAAGACGCGGCCGATGAGAACGATGTGATCGCCCGCATCGACGATTTCATGCGTCGCGCAATCGAAGCTGGCGGCGGCGCCGTCCATGACAGGCGCGCCTGTCACGCGGGCGCGCCACGCCACTTGGGAGAATTTGTCAGGGGCTTTCGAGGCGAATACGCCTGATACTGCCTTTTGATCTTCGGCCAGCACGCTGACCGCAAAATGCCCCGTCTGCGAGAACACCGGATAGCTTGATGCCGCCTTCGCGATACATACGAGGATAAGCGGCGGATCCAGGGAAACCGACGTGAATGAGTTCGCCGTGAAGCCGCGCGGGGACCCGTCGGGCTGCATCGTCGTCACCACGGTCACGCCGGTGACGAACGCGCCGAGCGCACGGCGAAACTCGGCGATATCGATCGTCTGTTCATAGATCGGATCCGTCATTGCATCCTCCCTGCATCGACTGGCGTCTGGCTCGATTGGCTTGCTTGAGCGTTAGACGCTTCAAACAGAAATTCGAGCAATCGTTCGTTCACTCGCACCGGGTCGGTGATGCTCATCATATGGCGCTCGTTCTCGATAATCTCGGCGCGGCCGATCGGTGTGGCTGCGGCCATCGCGCGCGACATCGCAGGGCTCGAGTTGGCGTCGCATTCGCCCGTGAGGAACAGCGCGGGTACGGCGAGCTTGGGCAGCCGGCCGATATGCGCGGCGTCGGCGCGCGCAAACAGCCGGTACGTGCGTGCATAGCCGACGGGATCGACCGACAACAGCAATTCGCGCACGGCCTGCGCCGCTTTCGTCAAATGAGCGGGAACCGGATCGCCGAACCAGCGTGCGAGCGTTACGTCGATACCGGCATCGAGCGGCACATCGTCCAGCGTCGCGGCACGGCTCATGACCGCTTCGCGTTGCTCGAGCGTGCGGTCGTACACCGCATTCAATGCGGCCACGCTGAGCGAACGGCGCGGATGCGTCAGCGCGAATTCGAGTGCGACGAGCGCCCCCATGGAATGGCCGACGACATGCGCGCGGTCGATTTGCAATGCGTCGAGCAGCCCTTCGAGCTGCGCAGCGTAGTCGCCGAGCGTGGGCGAAGGCGTCGGCAGCGCGCTACCGCCATGACCGAGCATGTCGTAGGCGAGAACGCGATAGCGCACCGTCAAGGCTTCGATCTGCGGAGACCACACGCTCTGATTCATCCCTACGCCGTGGACCAGTACGACCGTCTCCGCACCCTCCGCCGCCCGCGGCGAATAGATGCTGTAGGTGGTATTGCCGGCGGTGCCGCACGTCACGGTACGCTCGAGCGTGCGTTCAACCTTCATTGGACGCGAGCTCCGCCAAATCTTGATAGCGGTCGCCGATTCGGTGATGCGGCCGCCCGCCGATCGATGCGCCCAGCGCGACGACGAGCTCATCGGGCGCCGGGGCATCGCCAATTGAGAACTGCAGCGTCAGGTAATGCGAACGCATGCCCTCGTCGTGCTTGTGCATCAACGGAATCGAGATCGGGCAGTTCGGGCCGCCGCGCAGATTCGTAAAGCTCAGATAGCTCTTAGCGCCAACGGCCTTGCGATAGTGGTTGCCGAATCGCAGCGTATGGATCAGCGCCGAAGCGTGCTCGAGTTCGCCCGAGGTACCGACGACGGCCGCCTTTCCATAGCCTTCGACCGCATCGCCGGAACCCGCTACTCGCAAGATCTCGGCCGTCAGCAGTTCGCCAAGTCCAGGTGCGAGCGCATGAATTTCCGGCTTCAGATCCTCAACGAAACCGCGACCGGCCCAGGGGTTGCGCAACACGGCTGCGACACCAAACAGCTCAAGCGGCCGGGGCGCCGCCCTCCCTCCCTCGATCAACGTTTGTTCGACATAAGTGACCAGCTTGCGCACTTCCAGCTTCATAACGTTCTCCTGACCAGGCCCAGCGCCGCGAATGGCGATGGTTGAGATTATGGTATACCAGCTTATGGCGCACAACCACGCGTTGGTATTATGGAATACCACTACGCCGGCCGAGCGACTTCTGGCATGGCAATGGCACGAGGGACGGGCGGTCTTTGCGGATGCAGTGCGGAGCGGCGTTGGCGGGGGACCGGGGCAAAGCACGCACAAAGCAAACGGCCGCCGGTGACACCGGCGGCCGCAAGAAGAATGTGCCTAGAAGAAAATCAGGAACGGGGACTGGGGTCGCCTTGCTGCTCTTGTTCCGCGAGTGCACGCAGCGCAAGCTCGGAGACCCGCTTGATATGCGCAAATGAAGCGGCCGACGCGGCTTCGGCGTCGCGTCGCTCGATCGCTTCGAGCAGTGCATTCATTTCGCGGTTAGATTCGCCGCCGCGGCCGGGTACCGCGATGGTCAATGCGCGCAGCCGATTGATCCGCGCGTTCAGCATCTTCAGGACGGTCAACGAGACGTCCTTGCGCGCGCCGGCGAACATCGCATCATAGAAACGCTCCGTGCATTCCAGTACGCGAGGCAAGTCTTCCTTGGCGAACGCTTCCTCGATCGTCGCGCGAATCTCGCGCAATTGGCCAATGAGTTCGGGCGTGGCATGTTCGGCACAGGCGCGTGCAGCGTTGGCTTCGAGTAGACCCCGCAATTCATAGATTTCGCCCACCTGCGCCGGATCGATTCGCGCAACGATGGGGCCGTTTCGCCCTGTTGTCTCTACGAGCCCTTCGGTTTCGAGATGCCTCAGCACCTCACGTACAACAGTGCGGCTTACGCCAAGTTCGTCGCAGAGCGTCCGCTCGACGAGCCGTGCACCCGGGCGGAAATAACCTTGCACGATGGCGCCGCGCAGTTTCTCCAACGTCAGTTCACGCAAAGTCTTCGCGGTACGGTCGATCTTAAGGTCGGACATGGGAAGTCAATTCGGGACGAAAACGGTCGCTCGGCTGCCCCTCCTCGCGGAAGAGGCATGCGTGGAATGCCGTATTATCGTCTATCGCGACGGGTCGTCGGTCGTGACGAGCGCGCACGAACGCCTTTCCGTCACACGAGCCCGCTCAGTACTGAACGAGAATGGTCACGCGCCGGTTGGCGGCACGCGCCGCCGTATCGTCGCCCAGCACGAGGGGAACGTTGTCGGCCCGCCCGACTGCCGAAAGCCGATGCGGCTCGATGCCTTTATCCACGAAGTATCGAACGACGGCGCCCGCGCGCGCGGCCGATAACTCCCAATTCGATTCGTATTTGCCGTTGGAGATAGGCGTGCTGTCGCTATGCCCTTCGACGAGAATGTTTTTCCCCGACTGATTGGCCAGCACTTTCGCCACGCGATTGAGCACGTCGATAGAATCGGGCAGTAGCCGTGCATCGCCCGCATTGAAGAGAACCTTCGCGTTGATCGCGATTTCGACGCCTTGCGTCGATTCGCTCATCGTAATCGCATGCTCGTCGCTGAGCGGCTTGAGCAGCGCAACGAGCGTCGCCTGCGCGGCCTTGCGCGCGTCGGCCGCCGTGCTCGTCGCGTGCTGCGTACGCGCGCTCGCGACCTGCGCCTCGAACTGCTTCGTCTGAAGATCGTGGTCCTTCGCAAGCTCCAGCACATACAACGCGAGAAAGAACACCATCAGCGTCGTAATAAGATCGGCGTACGAAATAAGCCACCGCTCCGCCTGCTCTGGCTCCTGGTCGTGCTCCTCGTGCCCCATCTCGCCCAAGACGAGTCGCTTACCGTCCGTTAGCACGCTCATCGGCGCTCGCTCCGTTTAGAGGTCGGATAGGCCGTTGCCTAGCCGAGCGATTCCGCCGCACGCTCGCGCACTTCGGCCGCGAGGCGGGTTTCGATCGTCTGCGGCGATTCCTTGCGGGAAATCGCGAGCAGGCCGTCCATATAAAGTTTCCTGAAGCGCAATTCGCTATCGACCTGCGCCTTGATCTTGCCGTACAGCGGCAGGAATACGAGGTTAGCCAGCCCGAGCCCATACAGCGTCGCGGTGAACGCCGTCGCAATGCCGCTGCCCAGTTGTGCGGGCTCCAGCACGTGCCCCGTCACGTGGATCAGCCCGAGCACCGCGCCCAGGATGCCGAATGTGGGCGCATAGCCCCCGGCCTGCTGCCAAATGCGCGCCGCGGCCATTCGATTGCGCTCGTACGCGACGAGTTCGCGGTGCAGCGCATCTTCGAGCACGGCCGTCGAGACGCCGTTGGCAAGCAACTCCAAGCCGCGTTTTGCGAAGGCGTTGATGTGCGTCGCGTCGATCGATTCGAAGGCGAGCATGCCGTTCAGCTTCGCTTGATCGCCCCACTCGAGCAGCGTCGATAGGCTCTTTCGATCAACGTGGCGTGCCTTCATGAAGGCAAGATGCAGTTGCTTGATACCGTCGAAGAATCGGGACCAGGTGTTTTGAATCATGACGGCACTGAGCGTGCCGCCCAGCACGATCACAAACGCATCGCCTTGAATCAGCGTCGTGAAATGCCCGCCTTCGAGCCAGAAGCCCACGCCGAGGGCCGCCGCGCCGAAGAGCGCGCCGATGACGGTTAGAAGATCCATAAGTACCCCGAACGATTCAGTGTTCTTCGCAGCTCAATTTACTTTTCAAACGGCGGCCGATTGCGGGAAAGCGCGCAAGCACGCGGGTGGCCGCGTACTCGCGAATCGCACGATCACGCCTCGCGGGTCATCGGCGCGGGAGCCGTACCGCTCGCCGATTTGATCGCGCGGATGGTCTCGATGAAACGCTGCTCGATGTCGTCAACTTCGGCTTGATCGATTTTCAAATCGCGGCGCATGACCCACGAGACTTCTTTCTTGCGCGCCTCGGTCATAACGGACAGCAACTTGTCGACGACCGTCTGATCGCCGTTCGATGCCGCGAGCTTGGCGAGATCGTAGGTATCGGTCGCGCTCACCGCATCGAACAGCGTGCGATGATCGACGAACTGGATGTCTTCGAGCGACGCGATCTGGCCATTGCGTGCGCGCTTGGAGAAATAGCTGACGCCCTTCTCTTCCACATAGCTAAGCACCTTCGTCTTGCGAAACGCGAACATGTCGTCGGCGATTTCGTCGTGCGACAGCTTGTTTAGCAGCATCTTTCGCTCGACACCGATCAACGCTTCGAGATCGGACAACTCAATGAGTTCGAGTTCGCTGTTGATGGCGATATCGAGTTCCTTATCGGCCACTTGCTGCGCACGCTCGACGACGCGCGCAGGATCGAACGTGACGACCTGCCGATTCGATGCCGCGTCGCGCGAATTTCCACTCAGATGTTCGGCACGCCCCGTGCCGAGCGAGACTAGGTTCAGTTTTTCCATTCTGCCGAGCATCGTCATCACGTGCGGGCGCGAATGGCCTGCAATGCCGCGGAATTTCTTGACGACGTCCTGCAGCGGCACCGCCGATTCTTCAGACTGACCGCGGCGCATGCGCGAGTCCATCGAGTCGCCGCCGACCGCGCCCGCCATCAGCGAGAGCACGTGTGCATACGAGACGATGCCCGGCAGAAAATCGGCGTGCGTATAAGTGGCGAGCAGATCGTCCTTCTTGCGGCTGCGGCGAATCGTCGTGCGCACGATGTGGCGCAAGAGCGGCGATCCGCGCTCGAGCTCTTCCTCCACCATGCGCGCGTGTATGACGGTCAGTTGGCAGAACGCCAGCGCCTTTGCAGTGTGAGCGCGCGGTTCGGCTTGCAGCAGCACGGCCTCGCCAAAGAATTCGCCCTTGGCGAGCGTCGCCAGGACGACTTTCTTGTCGTCGCAGCTCGTGGACAACTCGACCTTGCCTTCCGTGATGACATACAGGAGCGGCTCGCCCGAATATCCCTCGGAGTAGATGACTTCGCCCGGTGCGGCCGTGCGGGTCCATGAGGTTTTTTGCTGGGTCACAATCATTTCCCCGTTCGATTGTTGTTCGCGCCCGGCGCGAGCGGCCTTATACATGAAACAAGGCGCCGCGCTGCTCGGTCTATGCGCAAGTTAACGACTCGCCCTTTCGTTTCTTTAGATTAGAAAGCGGCGTGGCGCCGCTTTTAGGGATCAGGTATACGCGCATCGACACGCGCGGCCGGCCGGAGCAATGATCGGAATATTAGATTTCGACCGCGGATGCGGCGCTTGCTCTTTCGCTTGCGCTTTTATTGGGGGATGAACAAGGTAAGCGTAAATTCCTATCATAAGCCTTTTGGTTATGAATATTGCGCTGATCATTACGAATTGAAGTTGTAACGCCAGACTTTTCTTGCGCTAATCTGAGCGGCCCTCTGCGATCCGGACGATCCGCAATGGCTACCCTCGAACGTACCGCGTACCCGCGCTTCCCCGAGGTTCTGGCACCTCGGGAACTGCAAGCCTGCTACACGCCGCTGTCCGACGAACTTGATTGGGCGCGCCGTTCGACGCGCGGCGAGCGGCCTAGACTGGGCCTGCTCGTGCTACTGAAGGTCTTTCAGCAACTGCACTATTTCCCGCCGGTCGACAGCATTCCACCCGCCGTCGTCGATCATGTCCGGGCGGCCGCCAACTTTTCGGACACCGTGCGATTTGGCTACGACACGGCATCGTCTCCAACGCTCTTCCGGCATTACACCGCGGTGCGCACGTGGCTCGACGTGAAGCCCTATTACGGCACCGACGCGAACGCGATAGCAACACGGGCAGCGCACACCGCGTCGCTGACGATGGATCAGCCGGTGGACATTATCAACGCGACGATCGACGAGCTGATCGCGCGCGATATCGAGCTGCCGGCGTTCTCGACGCTCGACCGTCTGACCGAACAGATCCACGCTCGGGCGCAGTCCCGACTCTTCAAGCGCGTCACGCGACGCTTAACCGATGAGCAGAAACTCGCGCTCGACCGATTGCTTGCGCGCGATCTGTCGAACCGGCAGACTGCCTATAACCGGATCAAGCGTCACGCGAAACGCCCATCACGCCAGCATCTGGAACTGCTGATCGACCAGATTACCTGGCTCGACGATCTCGGCGATTTTTCGCTGGCCATTGCGGGAATCCCCGCCTCGAAGCTGCGCTCGCTCGCGAATCAGGCGATGGCGCTCGACGCGTCGGCGCTCAGGAACGACACGCTGCCCGAGAAGCGTTACACGTTGATCGTCGCGCTGCTCAACCGCATGCGCGTGCGCGCCCGCGACGATCTCGCCGACATGTTCGTCCGGCGCATGGGCGCCATCCACAAGCGCGCGAGCAACGAACTGGATGCGATTGAGCGCAAACAGCGCGATCAGGTTGAGGATCTCGTCGGCTTGCTTGACGGCGTAGTCGACATCCTTGCCGACGAATCCGACGAGACGGCCATCGCCCGGGCGGTCAGGAAGCTGCTCGCGCCGAAAGGCGATCTGGAGCCGTTGCGCGGGAGTTGTGCGGCAATCCGCGCGTTCAGCGGCCGCAACTATCTACCATTGCTCTGGAAGCACTTCAAGGCGCACCGTTCGGTCATGATGCGTGTCGTCCGTACGCTCGAATGGGATTCGACCAGCCCGGTCCGCTCGCTGCTAAACGCACTCGATGCAGTGCTGGAGAACGAATCGCTGCATCGGGAGTGGATCGACGCGGATGTCGACGTGAGCTTCGCCGCGCCGCGGTGGCGCAAGCTCGTGCGGCGCTCGCACGGCGAGGGACCCCCGACCAATCGTCGGTATCTCGAGCTCTGCGTGTTCTCGTACATGGCCGAGGAACTACGGGTCGGCGATCTATGCGTATCGGGCTCAGACGCATACGCCGACTATCGCGATCACCTGTTGCCATGGCGGCAATGCGAGCAGCAGTTGCCGGACTACTGCGACAAACTCGGCATGCCCGCGACCAGCAGTGACTTCGTGCGCCATCTGCGTCAATGGCTCACAGACGCTTCCCACAAGCTCGACGCCGAATTGCCGCACAAGCGCGAGCGCGATCGCTTTGCAGGAGCGGCTGAACGCCCGCCTGCCGACACGCAACATGCTGGACATCCTCGCGAACATCGAGCACTGGACCCACTTCACGCGACACTTCGGGCCGTTGTCCGGGAGCGATCCGCAGATTCGCAAGGCGGCCGAGCGCTACTTGCTCACGATTTTCGCGATGGGCTGCAATCTCGGCCCGACCCAAGCGGCTCGCCATCTCGACTCCGATGTCACCGCGAGGGCGAGGCACGACGGGATGCATTGGAATACGCTGTGAAGCTGATCGATAGCGGCGTGCTGGAGGAACTGCGAGCTTTGCGCGAACGCGCCGCTTGACAGAGACTTGAATCGGTCGCTCAAGAGGTAAAGCTTTCCCAGACTTATCGACTTCGACATGGACACGCAGGCAGTGGATGTTTCAGGAAGTGCGCCCGGCTGGCCTGGGATTGCCCCTACCTGGACCTCGAGCGCGAAGGACCTTGTGACGACTGCGCTGGGCCGTAGCCGCATATGGGCGTCGATTGGCCATGGCATCCTCAACGAGGTCTACTGGCCGTCCGCTGGCGAGCCTCAGGTGCGCGACCTGGGTTTTATCGTCGCCGGGCCACGCGGCTGGCACGAACTGAAGCGCGTCGGTCGGTACCGGCTTGCGCTCCCGAGCCCTTTCATTCCCCTGCCGCGGATTGTGCACGAGGGTGATGGGTATCGCCTCGAGCTTAATCTGTCGCCAGACCCGACTCGTGATGTGATGCTCGTCGCATTCCGGCTCACCGGAACCGACGTCAAGCTCTACGCGCTGCTCGCCCCCCATCTGGGCGGCAGCGGTCGCCATAACAATGCGCGGGTAGCAGACGGCCTCGTGGCATGGAAGGACAGCGTTGCACTTCATCTTGCAGCCGATTGCGGCTTCTCACGTGCAAGTGCTGGATACGTCGGGTATTCCGATGGTTGGCAAGACTTCGCCAACCATGCGTACATGGACTGGACCTTCGCGGAGGCGCTGAACGGCAACGTTGCCTTGATGGGGGAACTGGCTGCCTCCACAGGCGTGCTTGCGCTCGGTTTTGCCGAGACGCCGGAAGGCGCCTGCACGCTCGTGCGATCGAGTCTTTCCGAGGGGTTCGATGCTGTGCAGCGTTCGTGCGCCGCAGCCTGGCAAGCGTGGGCCACCGAAATCGCTATTCCTGAAACGCCGGAGCCGGTTCGATACGAGGCTTACCTTTCCGCGTCGGTGTTGAAAGCCCATGAGGGACGGACGTATCCAGGCGCGCTGATTGCCAGCCTGTGCATTCCATGGGGCAACACAAGCGACAGTACCGGCGGGTATCACCTCGTCTGGACGCGCGATGCCGTCGAAGCCGCCTTCGCGCTGCTAGCGATCGGCTGTGTCGAAGATACCCGGCACACGCTTGACTATCTGATTGCAACGCAACGAGCAGACGGAAGTTGGAGTCAGAACAGCTACCCTGACGGACGGCCGTTCTGGACCGGCGTCCAGCTCGATGAAGTGGGCTTTCCGGTACTGCTTGCAGTCAAGCTCGCCGAGGGCGGCACGATGGGCGCACGGACGGGCTGGACCGAAATGATTGCACGCGCCATCGGCTATATCGTGCGCAATGGCCCTTGCAGCCCCCAGGATCGCTGGGAAGAAAACGCCGGCATTTCGCCGTTCACGCTTGGCATCGAGATCGCGGCACTGGTCTGCGGGGCCGAACATCTGCCGGACGAAGAGAACGCCTACGTCCTGTCGCTCGCCGACTATTGGAATGAACGGCTTGAAGACTGGACTTACGTTGAGAATGGAACGTTTTCCGAGGCCTTTGGCATCGACGGCTATTACGTTCGAATTGCGGCGCCGCTATGCAAGGGCGGATTGCGAGGTCGAATCGACATTGCCAATCGCGCAGGCAGCAGCGCGCCCGCTGCCGAGCTCATCGGCATGGAATGCCTCTATCTGGCTCGTCTCGGATTGCGCGATGCACGCGATCGACGCATCCTGAACACTGTAAAAATCATCGACGGCATACTGGGTGTCCGGACGCCGCATGGCATTGCTTACCGACGTTATAACGGCGACGGTTACGGCGAACACGAAAGCGGCGCACCTTTCGATGGGACAGGTGTCGGGCGATTGTGGCCTCTGCTGACGGGCGAGCGAGCCCATCTCGATCTAATGCTGGGAATCGACCCGTTGCCTTATCTCGAGATGATGACGCGGATGACCGGAGCAAATGGCTTGATTCCGGAACAGGTGTGGGACGCCGATCCAATACCCGAGCGAGGGCTCGAGCCTGGCAAACCAACCGGCAGCGCCATGCCGCTCGTGTGGGCACATGCCGAATTTCTCAAGTTGCTAATTGCGCGGCATCAAGGGCGCCCGATTGAATTGCTCTCGAGTGTTGAACGGCGCTACCACGCTCAGCGGCCGCAGGCGGCGACCTGGCATTGGCGTCAAGTGCAGCCGTTCGATACGCTGCCCGCAGGTCGAGCGCTGCTCATCGAAAATCTGGAGCCCTTCTGGCTGCACTACGGGTTCGATGGCTGGCAAGAGGTGGCTGACAGGCCTTCGCGGGTGAGAGCCTTTTCCATAGACGGCGTCCGGTTCGACAGCGCCGAAGTTGTTGGCCATTCAGTCCTTGATTTCACTTTCTATTTCCCGCAGTCGCAACGCTGGGCCGGCACCGACTTTCACGTTCTTCTGGGAGATGCTGACACGGGAGCATCGCGATCATGAAAAACGCAATCGAAATTCAACGCGTATATGAGCACGCGGGCGATGACGGACATGTGCATTTTCTTGTCGATCGACTCTGGCCTCGAGGCATCAAGAAGGAATCCGTGAAACTCGACGGCTGGCTCAAGGAGGTGGCACCCAGCAACGAGCTGCGCGGCTGGTTCGGTCACGACCCGCAGCGTTGGGACGAATTCCGCCGACGCTACGAACACGAACTGGATGTCAGTCCTGCCAGTTGGCAACCGATTCTGGACGCCGCAAGGAAAAAGCCCGTGACACTCTTTTATGGTGCGCGAGACACCGAACACAATCAGGCGGTCGTCCTGCGCGACTATTTGATGAGCAAGATCCAGCGCCATTAGTCGCGGCCGAGCGGATGGTGCTGCCAATGATGGTCGGTCAAGGCAGCGCGGGCAGACGAAGACACCGGACGTATCTCCGTCATCCAACAAGACACGAACTTCACCGCAATGCGGTTGGTCTGCGGTGGCAAGGAATGGATCGACGTAGGGAACGGCGCGCGCCGCATACGAGATCTGTTCCAGAGGAGGAACATCGTGAGTGACACAAGAACCTTTGAAATTTTCCGCTATGATCCCGACCGGGATCCCAAGCCGTACATGCAAACGTACGAGATAGACGTAACCGCGTCTGACCGGATGCTGCTCGATGTACTTATCCAGCTCAAGGCACAGGACGAGACGCTAAGCTTTCGGCGCTCGTGTCGCGAGGGCGTGTGTGGCTCAGATGCGATGAACATCAACCGCAAGAATGGGCTCGCTTGCATCACCAACCTTAATGACCTTCCCCGCCACACAGTTTTGCGTCCGCTGCCCGGATTGCCAGTCGTTCGCGACCTGATCGTGGACATGACCGGGTTCTTCGGGCAGTACCATTCGATCAAGCCTTATCTGATCAATGACACTCCACCGCCCGAGCGGGAAAGGCGCCAGACGCCCGAGGAACGCGATCAGCTCGACGGTCTCTACGAGTGCATCTTGTGCGCGTGCTGTTCCAGCGCGTGCCCCTCGTACTGGTGGAATCCAGACAAATACGTCGGTCCTGCCGGGCTCCTGCAGGCTTATCGTTTTCTTGTCGATTCCCGCGACGAGGGGACGGCTGAGCGGCTCGACAATCTTGATGATCCGTACCGTCTTCAGCGTTGCCGGATGATTCTGAACTGCACGGATGTCTGCCCCAAAGGCTTGAATCCGGCAAAGGCAATCGCGGAGATTCGCAGCATGCTTGCGCGCAGAGCAATCTGAGTGCCACAAACTGACGTAGGGAGACTGATATGGCAACGCCAAGGGCGACACAAGGGGAGTTGATCGACGTTCGACCACTCGGCGATGGATTGCGGGATTCGAAATCCATCATCCTCATACGGTCAGACCACCTGGAGGTCGTTCGGCTTGTGCTTCCGGCGGGCAAGCACATTTCCGAGCACCGGGCGCCCGGAGAAATAACCGTGCAGTGTCTGGAAGGAGTCGTCACATTCGGCACCGGCGTTGGAGCGCAACTGATGCGTAGCGGGGATATGCTGTTCCTGTCGGGCGGGGAGCCACATTGGCTCGAGGCCGTGGAGCGCCTCAGTGCTTGTGACCCTTTACCTTCCGCACGCTCAGTAGGCCAGCCGGGAGCCGGTCAGCGGAAGGAACTCACGAACCAAACGCGATAGAGGGGCGAGAATGAGCGAGCATGCACGCGTTGAATTCCTCATCGAACGCGACGGATTGCGGCAGACCACCGCGTGGGTGCGCCGCACGATGCAGATCTACCGTCGGGCGGTCCTCAGCAAGGGACATTTCGCGCATTCCCATCTCTACCGGCAACGCTTCATCGTTGCGTATCTGGAGTTCAAGAGATGGTTACGAACGGGTTCCACAACCGGCCCGACGTGACGGTGGGCTTCGCGGCCCGCCTATTTCCTAGCGGCGTCAGCACCGACACGTTGGGCCTGATTGAGTCCGACAATGTCGACCGCGAACGTCCGCGTTTTTCGCAGAAGGTGAATGATGGAAAACTCAATGTATCCGAGGCAAAGCCCGGAAATTGCCAGACAACGCCGGGAACTCGCACCTGAAACGCTCGCTGCATTTAGGGCTTTCAGTAGCAGCGTTTTCGCCGACGGCGCACTGCCGGCGAAGACGAAACAATTGATCGCAGTGGCCGTCGCGCATGTAACGCAGTGTCCCTACTGCATACGGGGACACACGAAGGAGGCCTTGAAGGCTGGAGCATCGGACGAGGAGATCATGGAAGCGATCTGGGTCGCGTCCGAGATGCGTGCGGGTGCGGCTTACGCGCATTCGGCACTCGCGCTCGACGTGATGAAGGAAGAGGGGCAGTCGCGCGAGGCCCAGCATGGCGATCATCATTGACAACCTGATCGCCGAACATCGACGTTTGGAGCGACTCGTGCGACTCCTCGAACGTCAATCGATGCTTTGCGACGCACAGGTAGCGGCGAACGGCGCACTGCTCGTGGATGCCCTGTATTACCTGACGCGGTTTCCTGACGTGAACCACCATGCGCTGGAGGACCGCATTATCGGAACGCTGCTCGAGAAGAAGCTACTGGCCCACGAACTGGGAAGCGAACTGTCGGCGCAGCACGCGACACTGGCGCGTCAGGGCCACGAGTTGATTCAGGATCTCGAATCAATGATGCGCGATGAAAATATGTCCAGAGAGCTCCTCGAATTCCGTATCCGGTTGTACGCGGAGCGGCTGCGCCATAACATGGCGGTTGAAGAACTCACGGTGTTTCCCGTCGCGACGCGTCATCTGGATCCCGGCGACTGGTCCTCAATTCTGCAGGCAAGCCCAAATCGGTCAGCCGACCCGCTTTTTCAAACGCCGGTACACGAGCGCTTCGTTCAGCTGCACCGCGTGATCGCTGCCGAAGCCGATTGCGGATACCAGGAGGACCGCGCGTAGCGCCTCTGGGCCGTGAAGGCGGGATGGTCGCCAGCTTGAGCGATCCCGCCTTTAGCACATGACCTATAACGGTGTTCCCGTCGCCTCAATACCGGTCACCGCGTTCGTCGTGACCGGCCCGTGTTCAGGATGGACGGCAGGAGGATCGCTTGCCGGGAAACTCTCCGCCCCGGCCTCGTCGATCAGGGCTTCAATGTGATCTGCGCGCTGCCGGGCCGCGCGCTCAACTTCACGAGAGGTTTGCATGATGGAGCCTCAATGAGGGTCTCGTCTACGATTAGGGTCCGAGGATGCGTCTTTCGATGCCCGACGCGGCGTCCTACTTAAGTCGGACAACTAGACTCTCACCCAACGTGCTTGATCATCACACTGGTTTTCAATATGGTCATCCGACACTACCCGTCCGGACCCCCGGTTCAACCTTTGCTGATCTTCGCCTTGTAGCCGGCGTCCTCGAACGCAACCAGGAATTCCTCGGCCATCATCCACGAGTCGATCTTTACGATTCTGGCATCAACGTCGACATCGACCTTCGCGTCAGGGTCGACCGCGCCCATGGCCCGCGCAAGGGTCTGTGCGTCGCCACCACCGGTCATCTTTTCCACCTCGAATTCCAAATGTTCGAATTGCATGCGCTGCTCCCTCGATTCTGGTTATAGGCCTGCGCGCGGCTATTCAACTTGTGGCGGTATCCCGAAAGTATGGCAGCACACAGGCAGTGATCAGCCAGGTCCAGACGAACATTGGCAGCTTCATCAGCGTCATGCCGGGCGCGCGCAGGTTCAGTATCGTCACGATGATGTTGATCCCGCCCACGATCGACGACGCCCCCATCAGATGCACCGCGGAAATCGTCATTTCCATACCCGGACCCATCTGGGTCGACAGCGGCGCATACATCGTCCAGCCCGCCGCTTCCGCGCCACCCGGCATAAAGTACGACCCGATGAGCAGTATTGCTGCGGGCGGCAGGAGCCAGAAACTGAAGTTATTCATGCGGACGAACGCCATGTCGGCCGCGCCGATCTCAAGCGGAATCATCCACCGGTCACCGCGCTATGAGCCGAGACAGCCGCTACACGAGCAAAACGTGCTGCGCGCGGTGCGGTCACCCCGAAATGAACTCGTCCAACGTCACCAGACGCGGTCGACTCTTCTCTTTTGCATCATGCGTCTGGGCAATTCAATTGAATTTAAACTATGTCACAACATGACCTATAGTGAAGCACACAGGAGCTACATGAAAATTTGCAGTTGAATGCACGATAGTGCCCGCGCGTCCTCGCATCAGTGCATTGGACGCAGTGCCGAACGGAGGGCATCCATCATGACAACGAGATTTAAGGTTGGCGATCACGTGACGTGGAATTCGGAGGCTGGCCATGTCAGCGGCAAGATCATCAAGGTGCATACGAGAGACACCGACTACAAGGGATACACCCATCACGCCAGCGTGGACGATCCACAGTACGAGATCAGGAGTGAGAAGACCGACCACATCGCCATGCACAAAGGTGGCGCGCTGAAAAAGATGGCTTCCTGAGAGGCGTTGACTGCTACCGTACAGATGAGGCGCCAACGAATGTGAAACCCTGTCGCTGCAAGCCTGTGTGCATTGGCCATTCCGGGTTCGTTACCGTGAGGCATGCACTCAGGTGCACGGAACGGGCGCAACAAAACGGCGCGGGTTGTGACAGGACCGCAGATGCCGCAATCCGCTTCGCCCATCGCATACTTTGTAGGGCGATCGACGGAGGATACCCATGCACACTCCCGCGAGCATTTGCAAACATCCCATCCATCCGATGCTGGTCGTCTTTCCAATCGGTCTCTGGATTTTTTCCCTCGTCTGCGACGTCATCCGTCTGGCCGGCGCCCCCGAAGACGCGTGGGCTACCGTCGCGCTTTACAGCATGGTCGGCGGCCTCGTCGGCGCGCTCTGCGCGGCAATACCTGGATTTATCGATCTGCTTTTCTACAAGGGCGGTGTCCCACCGGTCAAGAAAATTGCACTAATCCACATGACGATCAACCTCACGGTCGTCGTGCTGTTTGCGATCAATATCTGGCTGCGCATGCGGAGACCCGCGAGCGTGAGTCCGGGCCTGAGCGCGCCAGTTCTGCTTTCGATTGTCGGGGTCGCACTGCTCTTTGTTTCAGGCTGGCTTGGGGGCCAGATGGTGCATGTCTACGGAGTCGGTGTCGAGGGACGGGCATAGCGGCACTGCCAAATCTGTCCTGAGAAGCGGCGGGTGAGACCCTGCCGCGCATCGCCGACGTCAGGAGAATCGAATGAACGAACCTGCGAATCAACTCAGCGGACCCGACCTCGCCAGCGGCGTCGCGCTTTCAGAAATTGCCGACGGCGCGATGCTGCAGGGGCATGCCCACGGCGAGCCGGTATTGCTCGTGAGGCGCGCGGACGAGTTGTTCGCGATCGGCGCTGTTTGCACGCATTACGGCGCTCCACTGGCCGACGGGCTGCTGGTCGACGACACGGTCCGCTGTCCCTGGCACCATGCCTGTTTCAGCCTGCGCACCGGCGCAGCGCTGCGCGCACCGGCACTGGACGCGATTGCCTGCTGGCGTGTCGAACAGCAGGACGGCAGCGTGTATGTTCGTGAAAAGCTCGCGCCCGTCGAACCGAAGCCCTTGCCAGCAGTGGCCGGCACGCCGAAATCGATCGTCATCGTGGGCGGTGGCGCGGCGGGGCACGCCGCTGCCGAAACACTCCGTCTCGAAGGATATACGGGCAGCATCACCCTGCTGAGCGCCGATCCATCAAGGCCGTGTGACCGGCCCAACCTGTCCAAGGGCTTCCTCGCGGGCACCGCGCCCGCAGAGTCGAATCCTCTACGTCCACTGGCGTTCTACCAGGCGCATCGCATCGACCTGAAGCTGGATGCTCCCGTCGCTACGCTCGACACGAAGAGCCGGCACCTAGAACTGGTGGACGGCACCCGCGTTGTCTACGATGCCCTGCTCCTCGCCACCGGCGCCGAGCCGGTGCGGCTCGATGTGCCAGGTGCGAATCTCCCACATGTGCACTATCTGCGCACGCTCGCCGACAGCCGCGCACTTGTCGCCGGGGCGCTCACCGCGAAGCGGGCGGTGGTGATCGGCGCGAGCTTCATCGGGCTCGAAGTGGCCGCATCGCTGCGCGCGCGCAATATCGAGGTGCAGGTGGTTGCGCCAGATGCCGTTCCGATGGAGAAAATCCTCGGACCGGACGTCGGAAACTTCATCCGCGGGCTCCACGAACGCCACGGTGTCACGTTCCACCTCGGCACCACAGCGATCTCCATCGACCCGCAGGGCGTCCAACTGAAGCGTGGGGAGCGGCTTCCCGCCGATCTTGTCGTTATCGGCATCGGTGTACGGCCGGTGATCTCGTTCGCGGAGCAGGCGGGCCTGCTCGTCGACCACGGCATCATCGTCAACGCGTACCTCGAGACGAGCGTCCCGGGCATCTTCGCGGCAGGCGACATCGCACGCTGGCCGGACCGGCTCACGGGCGAGCGCCTCCGCGTCGAACACTGGGTGGTAGCCGAACGCCAGGGGCAGACTGCGGCGCGCAACATGCTCGGCCGGCGCGATCCGTTCGACGCGGTGCCTTTCTTCTGGACCGAGCAGTACGATTTCGGTCTCGCTTATGTCGGCCATGCGGAGCGCTGGGATGAGGCCGGGATCGACGGCCGGCTCGACGCCGAAACGCGAAACTGCACGGTCACCTATCGTCGGGGTGGAAGGAAGCTGGCCGTGGCTGTCGTTCACCGCGATCTTGAAGGTTTGCGCGCGGAAGTCGAATTCGAGAGGACGATCGCCGCGACAGACTGGCGACATGCGGGCACGGTGGGCTGAAAGAAGCACAACAGTTCCGGGTAAAAGACCATCCCACCACGCGATGGTTGCACGACTCGGAGTCGGGCGGAATGTGGAATGAAATACAGGGACTACTACGAGGTTCTCGGACTGCCGCGCACCGCGACGCAGGACGAGGTCCGACGCGCGTATCGCAAGCTCGCGCGCAAATATCATCCGGACGTCACCCAGCAGGCTGACGGCGAGGACCGTTTCAAGGAACTGGGCGAAGCCTATCAGGTCCTCAAGGATACGGAGAGGCGCGCAGCCTATGACCGTTTGGGCCGCCAGTGGCAGAACGGCCAGGATTTTCAGCCGCCGCCCGACTGGGACGCGGGCTTCGAATTCAGCGGCGCAGGCAACGAGCCCAGCGCGAGTGCCGATTTCAGTGAATTCTTTGAAGCGATGTTCGGGGGTGCGCGGGCAGGCGGCAATTCGCGGCAAACGAAATGGCATGGCGCGGCACCCGATCGCGGCGCCGCGATCGCGGACGATCTGGAGGATGCCTATCGTGGAATGCAACGCCCGATCCCCGGACAGGATCATCACGCCAGAGTCGTGATCGATCTGGTGGATGCCTATCACGGCGCGCAGCGTTCCATTTCGCTGCAAATGCCTGTCCTCGACGCGCGCGGGCATGTCATCCTGCAGCCGCGTACGCTGAACGTCGCCATTCCCAAGGGCGTGCGGGCCGGGCAGCACCTGCGCCTTGCCGGTCAGGGCGGAGCCGGACTGCGACACGGACCAGCCGGTGACCTGTATCTGGAAATCGCGTTTCGCGAGGATTCGCGTTTTCATGTCGACGGACGCGATGTTTCGCTCGATGTGCCGGTGGCGCCTTGGGAGGCTGCACTCGGTGCCCAGGTGACCGTTCCTACTCCTGATGGCTCCGTCGAGCTGACCGTGCCAGCGGGGTCGGCCAACGGCCAGCGGCTGCGACTTAAGGGCAAGGGGATTCCGGGGAAGACGCCGGGCGACCTCTACGTGACGTTGACGATCGTGTTGCCGCCGGCCGACAGCGACAGCGCGCGGGCGGCCTACGACGCGATGCGGCAGGCGTTCCACTTCGATCCGCGCGCGCATTTTACGGGTGATCGACCATGAAAGAATCGGTGATGGTCTTCACGGAAGGTGAGATCGTTGAGGAAGACGTCGAGTTCACGTTCGTTGAATTGTGCCGGGCAAGCGGCGCGTCGGAAGAACAGCTGACGTTATGGATCGCCGAAGGCGCAGTCGAGCCGCAAGGCAACACGCCGCGCGAATGGCGCTTCAGCGGTGCCGCCCTGCGCCGTGTGCGAACCGCCCGACGGCTCGCACAGGATCTCGAGATCAACGCACCCGGCGTTGCGCTCGCACTCGACCTGCTCGATGAAATCAATGCATTGCGGGCGCGTTCCAGGCGCTCGTCCGGCCGTTGAGCGTGTTTTTCACGTCCCTCATCGACTCAATGGCGAGCCGGACATCAAGGCCGAGATTATGTGGCCAAGACATGGTTGACCGGCCGGCTAATCTGAATCAAGGCGGCTGATGTCCGCCAGACCGAACACGAGGTTGCGGGACGGTAAGGAGAACTCAAGGATGGCACACAATCACCCGGCCCCGCCCCATGACCCGGTGGAGGGAAGTCTGAGCCCGGCGGACGACCGGGTTCGCCTGAATCACTGGTTACCGCCGCAGGCAGGCGTGGTTCCCCGGGTCCGGATCGGTCAGCGCTGGGTCAACGTGCTGTGGGCGTTGCCGATTGCTTTCGTACTGCTGGTTATCGGCGTGGCCGTCGCGCAGGCACTGCGGCAAGTCCCGGCGGTGCAGGAATTCCTCGTGCGCTACCCGGGCATCCCGCCATCCGCGGTGGCGGTCGTCACGGGATTTCCGGCATGGCTCAGGCTGCAGCATTTCCTGAACCTGTTTTTCATGGCGTTCATCATTCGCGCCGGACTCCAGATTCTGGCCGACCACCCGCGGTTGTACTGGAAACGCGACTGCACGCCCGGCACGGAATGGTTTCGCTTCCAGAAGGACGTGCCCGCCGGCCGGGTGTGGACTGCGAAGGACGATTCGGTCACGCTTCCCGCGTGGCTCGGTATTCCTGGAATCCGTCACTCCATCGGCCTCGCCCGATGGTGGCATTTTTCGATCACGCTGTTGTGGATGATCAACGGCATCGTCTTCTACGCGCTGCTGTTCGCCACCGGCCAGTGGCTGCGGCTAGTGCCGACAACATGGGAAGTGATTCCAAACGCAGCCTCGACCGCCCTTCAGTACCTGTCGCTCACGTTCCCCGCCGATCACAGCTGGCTGCGCTACAACAGCCTGCAACAGATCACCTATTTCACTACGGTGTTCATCGCCGCGCCCACCTCAATCCTGACCGGCTTCATGCAGAGCCCGGCGATCTCCAACCGGCTCGGCTGGGTCGGCCGGGCGTTAAACCGGCAGCGGGCGCGTTCGATCCATTTCATCGCGCTGTGCTGGTTCCTGTTTTATATCCTCGCGCATGTGACGTTGGTGTTCATCACAGGCGCCCGCGTGAATCTGAACATGATGTTCGCTGGCGTGAACGGCGACTCCTGGAGCGGCGTGCTCGTCTTCGTCCCGGCCATGGCGCTTGTCGCCGCAACCTGGTGGCTGGCGTCTCCGTTTACGCTCCGTCATGCGCGCCTCGTTCAGCGGATCGGAGCGTTCCTGGCCCGGCCGTTCAATAGCGTGACGCAGTGGTGGGATCCGACCAGCCAGCTTACCGAACAGGACATTTCGCCGTACTTCTGGCCCAACGGGACGATGCCGGCGTCGTCCGAGTTCGACGAACTCGTGAAGGACGATTTCGCGCATTACCGGCTGAGAATCGGTGGTCTGGTCGAAGAGCCCGCAGAGCTCACATATGCCGAGCTGAAAGCGATGCCGAAGCAGGAACAGATCACCACGCATTTCTGCATTCAGGGATGGTCCGGGGTCGCCAAGTGGGGCGGCGTTCCGATGCGTGATCTCCTCGATCTGGTGAAACCGACCGCCGATGCCTGCTACGCGGTGTTCTATTCATTGGCCGATGGCGGCGACGGTGGACGCTACTACGACGTGCACAGCATCGCCAACATGCGGCACGAGTTGTCCATTCTCGCCTACGAGATGAACGGCGCGCCCCTTAGCGTGCTGCATGGCGCGCCGTTGCGGCTGCGCTGCGAGAACGAACTCGGCTTCAAGATGGTCAAGTGGGTTGCAGCGATCGAGTTCGTGCATGATTTCGCCGACCTCGGCGCCGGTGAAGGCGGCTACAACGAGGATCACGAATTCTACGGCTACCGAGTGCCGATCTGAGAAATCTACGTGAACGGGTCACACGTGCGTTCGCCTTCCTTCGCTAACGGGCAAGCGCCAGGGCGCGTGCGCAGACGTTGTCAGTGGTGAAACCATACTCGCGCAGCAGGACATCGGCCGGCGCCGACGCGCCGAAACGCTCCATGCCGAGCACCTCGCCACGTTCGCCGACATAGCGATGCCAGCCTTGCGGCACGCCGGCCTCCACCGCCAGGCGCGCACCGACCGCGGGCGGCAGCACCGTATCCCGGTACGCTTGTGGCTGCGCATCGAACAGCGCCCAGCACGGCAGCGACACCACGCGCACCGCTATGTTCTGCGCCAGCAACCGCTCGCGCGCGGCCATTGCAAGCGCGACTTCCGAGCCGGTGGCGAGCAGGATCAACGCCGGTTTGCCGTCGGGCGTGTCGGCCAGGATGTAGCCACCGCGTCGAAGGCCGTCGGCGGCAGCGAACTGGGTGCGGTCGAAAGTCGGCACGTTCTGGCGCGTCAGGACGAGCGCGGTCGGCCGATCGCGCGTTTCCAGTGCGACGCGCCAGGCTACGGCCGTTTCGTTGGCATCGGCGGGGCGAATCACGTTCAGGTTCGGCACGGCCCGCAGGCTGGCGAGCTGCTCGACGGGCTGGTGCGTCGAGCCGTCTTCGCCGAGCGCCAGACTGTCGTGCGTGAACACATAGATCACGCGCAAATGCATGAGCGCGGCAAGCCGGATCGGCGGGCGCATGTAGTCCGAAAAAATCAGGAACGTCGCGCCGAACGGTATGGTCCCGCTGTGAGCGGCCAGACCGTTCAGGATCGCACCCATGCCATGCTCGCGCACGCCGAAGTGCAGATTGCGGCCGGCACGACTCCAGCCGCCTCCCTCCGAACCTTGCCGGTCGCGAGCATTGGCGCCGGGGGCTTCGAAGTCGCCGAGGCTGGACAGTCCGGTAAACGTGGACGGATCGAGATCCGCGGAGCCACCCATCAGCGACGGCAAATGCGACGCGATCGCGTTCATCACCTTGCCCGATGCGACCCGCGTGGAGATACCTTTGGCGTCGGCGTGAAAGAGCGGGATGTCTCGGTCCCAGCCAGGCGGCAATTCACCGCGCGTCGCGCCCAGCAACTCTTCCGCGAGTTCGGGAAACGCTTGCGTATAGGCGGAGAAACGGGTGTTCCACTCAGTCTCTCTGTGCTGCCCCTCTTCCAGCGCGCGACGAAAATGTGCCTGTGCGGGCTCGGGAATATAAAACGCCGGCTCGGTCGGCCAGCCAAGGTTCTGTTTGGTCAGGCGCACCTCTTCCTCGCCGAGCGGCGAGCCGTGCGCCTTGTAAGTGTCCTGCCGGTTCGGCGAACCGTAGCCGAGATGTGAGCGCACGAGGATCAGCGAGGGGCGGCGCGTTTCAGCGCGTGCGTTATCCAGCGCCTGCCCGATGGCGGCAAGATCGTTGCCGTCGTCGATGGCCTGGATATGCCAACCATAAGCTTCGAAACGTCGCGCACGGTCTTCGGAAAACGTGATATCCGTGCCCGCAGAAAGCGTGACCTGATTGTCGTCGTAGAGATAGATCAGCTTGCCGAACTGCAAATGGCCGGCGAGCGAAGCCGCTTCGGACGCGACGCCTTCCATCAGATCGCCGTCGCTGACGATGCCGTAGGTAAAGTGATCGACGATTTCGAAGCCCGGGCGATTGTAGCGTGCGGCGAGATGTGTCTCGGCCATCGCCATGCCGACCCCGTTGGCGAAGCCCTGACCGAGCGGCCCGGTGGTCGTTTCGACACCGGGTGTGAGGCCGCGCTCCGGGTGACCGGGCGTGAGACTTCCCCATTGGCGAAACTGTTTGATCTGTTCGAGCGATAGATCGTAGCCGGTCATGTGCAGCAGGCTATATAGCAGCATCGAGCCATGGCCAGCAGACAGCACAAAGCGATCGCGGTCGAGCCACGCCGGATTGGCCGGGTTGTGTTTGAGAAAGCGGGTCCACAGCACGTACGCCATGGGCGCGGCGCCGAGCGGTAGACCAGGATGGCCACTGTCGGCCTTCTGCACAGCATCGACGGACAAAAAACGCAGCGTGTCGACGCACAGAGCGTCCAGCATCGCAGCCGTGATTGGGGCGGAAACCGAGGGGCTCATGCACGCTCTCCTGATTGCTGGCGAAACGAGGCACGTTCGAGGCTCATGACGACGCCTCGCGCAAAGACCGGTAGCGCCGGATCAGCGCGTTGGTCGAGCTGTCGTGAGCAAACCCGGACTCGTCTGCGCTCTGGATCTCGGGCGCAATGCGTTGCGCCAGCACCTTGCCCAGCTCGACGCCCCACTGATCGAAAGAGTCGATATTCCATATTGTCCCTTGGGTAAAGACGCTGTGTTCATAAAGCGCGATGAGCTGCCCCAGAGATTCCGGCGTCAGGCGCTCGGCGAGAATGGTGCTGGTCGGATGATTGCCCTCGAAGACGCGATGCGGCACGAGCCAACTCGGCGTCCCCTCGGCCTCCACTTCGGCTTGCGTCTTACCGAACGCCAATGCTTCGGTCTGCGCGAACAGATTTGCCATCAGCAGGTCATGCGTATCGCCGAGCGGGTTCAGGCTCTGGCAGAAGCCGATGAAGTCGCAGGGAATGAGGCGGGTTCCCTGGTGAATGAGCTGGTAGAACGAATGCTGGCCGTTGGTGCCCGGTTCCCCCCAGTAGATGGGGCCTGTCTGATACGTGGTGCGCGCGCCGTCGAGCGTGACGTGCTTGCCGTTGCTCTCCATCGTCAACTGCTGCAGATAGGCGGGAAAGCGCTTCAGATATTGCTCGTAGGGCAGCACCGCGACCGTCTGTACGCCGAAGAAATTGCTGTGCCAGATCGCGAGCAGCCCCATCAACACCGGCAGGTTGCGCTCGAACGGCGCGGTTCGGAAATGCTGGTCCATCGCATGAAAGCCAGCCAGCATGGCGCGAAAGTGCTGCGGTCCGATCGCGAGCATCGTCGACAGCCCCACCGCGGAATCCATCGAGTAGCGACCGCCCACCCAGTCCCAGAAGCCGAACATGTTGGCGGTGTCGATGCCGAAACTGGCGACGCCCTCGGCATTGGTGGACACGGCGACGAAGTGGCGACGTATCGCGCGCGCTCGTCACCCAGAGTGCGCAGGCTCCAGGCACGGGCGAGGCGGGCATTGGTCAGAGTCTCCTGCGTCGTGAAGGTTTTCGAACAGACGACAAACAAGGTCTCCTCGGGATCGAGATCGCGCGTGGCTTCGGCAAAGTCGGTGCCGTCGACGTTCGAGATGAAGCGCAATGTCAGGTCGCGCTGGCTGTAATGACGCAGCGCTTCGTAAGCCATCGCCGGACCGAGGTCGGAGCCTCCGATGCCGATATTGACGACGTTGCGAATGGGCCGATTCGTGTGACCGCGCCAGCGGCCGCTCCTGACGCTTTCGCAGAAGGCGGCCATGCGGCCGAGAACCTCGTGCACGTCGGGCACCACATCGACGCCATCGACCAGAATATGCGCGTTTTCCGGCGCCCGTAGCGCGACATGGAGCGCAGCCCGTCGCTCTGTCACGTTGATCGGTGCGCCGCTGAACATGGCGTCGATCCGCTGCGCAAGACCGCATTCGCCAGCCAACTGCACGAGAAGCGCGATCGTCTCGTCGGTCACCCGGTTCTTCGAGTAATCGAGGTAGAGACCGGCGGCTTCGACTTTCAGGCGCTCGCCCCGCAGGGGATCGTCGGCGAAGAGCTGCCGCAGATGGAGATGACGCACCTTTCGGTGATGCGCTGCCAGCGCCTTCCACGCCGGCCGCTCAGTCAGCCGTTGGGGCAGACCGGCGCGTTTCGTGGTCACGATTGTCCTGCACGCGTTGGATCGCCCTTTCCCAGCATGGCGCTCTTCGAGGCGATGCGGCCGATGAGATCTTTCCACGACTTGTCGAACGCTTCCGCTCCTTCGCGCTGGAGTTGGGTCGCGAGCGCCGCATCATCGACACCGGCCCGCGCGAATTCGGCGAGCACGTCCTCGGCGTCGCCGCCATCCACCGGCAATACGCCCCTCAGTTGGCCATGATCCGCGAAGGCGTGCAGGGTCTTGTCGGGCATGGTGTTGATCGTGTCAGGGGCCGCGAGCGACTCGATATAGAGCGTGTCGGCGGCGTCCGGATCCTTGGTGCCGGTGCTGGCCCAGAGCAGGCGCTGCGGCCGGGCGCCGGCAATCTCCAGTCGCTGCCAGCGGGACGATGCCAGCAGCTCGCGGTACGCTTGATACGCGCGTTTGGCGATGGCAATTCCGAGGCGGTTGCGAAGTTGTGAAGGAACCTTGTCCTTCACCGCGACATCCCAGCGGCTGACGAAAATCGACGCGACCGAACCGACGTGCGGATCGAGCCCCGCGGCGATCCGCCGCTCGATGCCGCGCATGTACGCCTGCGCTGCGGCAACGTATTGCTCGCCCGAAAACAGAAGCGTGACATTCACGGGGACGCCGGCGAAGATCGACGCCTCGATCGCGGGAACGCCTTCGGGCGTGCCAGGAATCTTGATGAACAGATTGGGACGCTGCGCGGCTCGATGCAGGCGCGCAGCCGCGTCGATAGTGCCGGCCGTATCTTGTGCCAGCAAAGGAGACACCTCCAGCGACACCCAGCCGTCAACTCCATTGGTGCTGTCGTGAATGGGACGGAACAGGTCGGCGGCCCTGGTCAGATCCTCGAGCGCCAGTTCGAAAAACAGCGCCTCTCCGGATTTCCCTTCCGCCGACAGTTGCCGGATGGCGGCGTCATAGAGATCCGCCTCCATGATGGCTTTATCAAAAATCGTCGGGTTGGACGTCAACCCGGTCACTGAGAGCTCGCTGATATAGCGCTGCAGCGTGCCGTCCGTCAGCAGAGCGCGCGTGATGTTATCGAGCCAAAGGCTTTGGCCGAGGTCGTGCAGTTGTCGGGTCGGCTTCATCGATGCCTCCTGTTATGCCTCGCCGGCCCCGTTTCCGAACAGCGCGGCGAGATCGGCATCGGCCAGCTCGCCGATGTGCTCGATCGTGATGTCGGCCGGCGGATGTGCGGCGAGATTCGCCGGGTCCAGTGCGTAACGTCCCTGACGTGGGAAGACCGTTGTAAGGCGGTCTTTCCATGTCTTTTTCATCGCCGCCAGGATGCGCAATTTGTCGTCGATCATCACGTAGCGCCGGGCCGGGTAACGCCGCGCAACCGCATCCAGCTGCATTTCCTTGTGGACATAGATCAACACGCGGCCGTCGACAGCCGCCCATAGGCCGGAGCGTTCGATCTTGCGCGGCTGAAATACCACATCGCGATCGGAAAGAACGACTGTCAACCCCCGGCTCCGAAGATGCCGGACGGCGTCAAGCGCGCCGGGGTACAGCACACTTGCAAACGGGTAGTCGATCAGAAACGAGGACATGAACAGCAGCCGCGTGTCGCTCAAATTTTCCAGTCGAAAGCGTTGCAACGCACCCAGGTAGTCCGCGTAACCCAACTCGGCGCGCAGGGTTTCGAAGATTTCCCAGTATCGGTCGCTGTTCCCGGAACCAAACTCGCGCGTGAGATGCGCGCGAAGATCCTCCTGTACCCGATCGTTGTCGAGCAGGGTGTTGTCGCAATCAAGCAGAAACACCACTTCGTCGGGCGCGCTCATCGAGTCGCCTCCTCCGTGACGGGATTGTGCCAACCGTCATCGCCGGTCATGATCCGGTGGGCCTCTGGGGGACCCCAGCTGTCAGGCTTGTATGCCGAAACCGGTGTCACGTTGCCCAGGACGGGATCGACCACTCGCCAGGCCGCCTCGACGCATTCATCGGTCGTAAACAGCAACGCATCGCCGAGCAGACGCTCGTAGGGCATCATCTCGTCCCCCGTATGGCGCCGGGCGATGAGCTCCACAGGTTCGCCGATCATCGCCTCCCCCGGCTTCTTGACGCTCGCGCCTACCGACAGCAGGACATCCGGACTGAGCCGGAAACGGAAATAGTTCAAGGGGACGTCCCCCGCTCCATCGAAGGCCGAGTGCGGCGGCCGTCTGAGTTTGAGCATGACCTCGGTAGTCGTTACCGGAAGTCGCTTGCCGGTCCGGATGTAGAACGGAACACCTCCCAGCGTGGCGCGTCGATGTGCAACCGCAGCGCGGCGAAGATTTGTTTATAGGCCAGGTCGCCCGTAGCGCCGAAAAACACCAAAGCGTCGGAATGCGGTGTGGGCATCGGATCATCCTTGCTGCTTATCGGGTTGATCAGTCGTCTTTTCCACGTGCCCGCCGAAATCATGCCGCATGGCAGATAACACCTTGTTGGCAAAATCCGCTGCGCCGCGCGAACTGAAGCGCTGATAGAGCGCAGCGCTGAGGACCGGTGCCGGCACGCCTTCGTCGACGGCGGCCGAGAGCGTCCAGCGCCCCTCTCCGGAATCCGACACTCGCCCCTCGAAGTTTTTCAGTCCCGGGGCATTCAGAAATGTCGTGGCGATAAGATCCAGCAACCACGAGCCGATGACGCTGCCACGGCGCCAGACTTCCGTAATCTCGGACAGGTCCAGTTCGTACTGGTAGTGCTCGGGGCTGCGCAACGGCGTCGTCTCGGCATCCGCGTCGCGCGCCCGCTTGCCAGCATCGGCATGGTGCAGGATGTTGAGCCCTTCGGCATACGCCGCCATCAGGCCGTATTCGATGCCGTTGTGGACCATTTTGACGAAGTGGCCTGCACCTTGCGGACCACAGTGCAGATAGCCCTGCTCAGCAGTGCTGGCGCCCTTCTGGCGTCCGGGCGTGGGCGGCGCCGCGTCGACGCCGGGAGCCAGCGTGGCAAAGATCGGCGCAAGATGCTGCACGACATCCTTTTCGCCGCCGATCATCAGGCAATAGCCACGATCGAGCCCGGCGACACCGCCGCTCGTCCCAGCATCCACGTAGTGAATCTGTCGCGGCGCCAATTCCGCTGCGCGCCGGATATCGTCCTGATACCACGAGTTGCCGCCATCGATGATCACGTCGCCGGATTCGAGAAGCGGCGTCAACCCGGCCAGCGTCGAATCGACCACCGCCGCGGGCACCATCAACCAGACTGCGCGTGGCTTCGCGAGTCGCGCGGTCAGGTCTTCGAGTGAAGACGCACCCACGACCCCATGCTGCAGGAGCTTCTGGATGGCTGCCGGCTGGGCATCGTAGACGACGCATTCGTGGCCGCCCCTGATCAGGCGCCGCACCATATCGGATCCCATGCGTCCCAATCCAATCATGCCGAGCTGCATGTTGCCCTCCTGAATGCGACACCTCTCCGAGACGGCGAACCGGGAAAACGCCATGCGAAACAGGCAGTTCGCGCGCGCAATCTTGCTTAAATATAGACGACTATTGGCCGGGAACATGCACCCTCGCAGAGCGAGCATGGCGGCTGTTTCTTTGTTCCTTCGTTCGAACTGCGGTGTCACCGCGGCGCCGGATCAAACCACACGGGCCGACCGCCCGACCTGGCCGCCCGCCCACAAGCCGGAGAGGCTCACGTCACGCTGCTCCGGTGTTCTGGCGACGGCAGCCGCGCGCGGTCCCATTTTGCAATTTGTCGGTTGACGGCGCGCCTTACACGGCTTCGCGGCGAAAGTTCAACACGCGGTACGTCAATCATCCACTCCGAACTTCGCGCATCTGTGCCGAGGCAGTTTCCGTGTTTGTCGAAGCGTCTTTTCCATGAGCGCCGACTGATCGACGAACTAAACGCGCGCCCACCTGAAAGTCGGAGTGCTTCATGGTTCGCGAGTCCGGGGAAAGCTAAGCCTATTTAGACAAAGCGCGGCCGGAGAATGGTTAGATCGGCGGCGTGAAAGGAAAGAGTAGGCAGCGCGGCCGCTGCGGACGGATAACTAACCTTATCGGTCCATCACTGATTTTGATCTAAACTGCCGATCATGAAAACGCGTGACGCCTTACCCATCGACGAGGCTCGATCCAGCTTCCCCAACGAAGCTGAACTCGCCGCATTGCGCAGTTGGTACGCGGGCCTTGACGCACGGGCCGCCGTCGCCCGCTATCTGGGCGACCGAAAAGAGGCCGGCGCGTCGTCGCGCGGTGTGCTCGGCCGGATTCGTCGGCGGCTCATAGCGTACGCGCAGGCGCGCCATCGTGATGATCTGGCGAGCGTCTTCGTCGATCGCCCGACGACAGCATCGGCGGATGGGGTGGCCCGCGCAATCGAGGTGCTGCGCAATCTGTCGGCCCCCGTACCGATGGTCGCCGATCCGGTCGATCTGTGGTTACCACCGCGTATCGTTGCAGCGCTGCACGCGCACGGCATCCGGACGCTAGCTGACCTGACCGTGCGGATTCCACGACGGCGTCGCTGGTGGCTGGCCATCGCCGGACTCGGCGTCGCCGGCGCGCGCCGAATCGAGGGGTTCTTTGCCGCCCATCCTGCCCTGACCGAGCGCGCCCGTGCGTTGATTGTCGCTACGCCGGCTGGCAACATCGTGCCGTGGGAGCAGTTGCGCGTGCCACACGAGGTCGACGGCTCGCGCGGACAGTACCGCGCCCCGGCGGACGCCTGCGTGCTCAAGGCGTCGAACGACTATGAGGCGGTTCAGTCCTGGCTGTCACTGCACGAGTCGGCGGCCACGCAGCGCGCTTACCGTAAAGAAGCCGAACGTCTGATCTTGTGGGCGATCGTCGAGCGCGACTGCGCACTATCGTCGCTCACCACCGACGACGCGATCGCGTATCGGAGTTTCCTGCGGCGGCCGACACCGCGCGAACGCTGGGTCGGGCCATCGCGGCCGCGGCACAGTGTCGAATGGCGGCCCTTCAACGGTGCGCTGTCACCCCGCTCGGCGGCGTACGCGCTGAACGTTCTCTCGGCGATGTTTCGCTGGCTGGTCGAGCAACGCTACGTGCTCGCGAATCCGTTCGCCGGCATCAAGGTCAAGAGCCACGCACCGCGTGCGGGACTGGACGTGTCCCGCGGCTTCTCCGAGGGCGAATGGCTGCTGATCCGCACGCTCGCTGACGGCCTCGAGTGGGCGTACGGCTGGAGCGAAGCTGCCGCGCAACGCCTGCGATTTCTGCTGGACTTCGGCTACGCGACCGGTCTGCGCGCGAGCGAGTTGGTCGGCGCGAAGCTCGGCGACGTCCGTTGTGACGAACACGGCGCTCACTGGTTGCACGTGCTCGGCAAGGGTGGCAAGCGCGGCAAGGTGGCGTTGCCGCCGCTTGCACGAACGGCACTTGACCAGTATCTCGTGCAGCGCGGCCTGCCCGTCACGCCCGCGCGCTGGAACCCGGCGACGCCGCTTGTCGCGAGCCTCGAGGGGGACGCCGCCGGCATCGAAAGCACGCGGCTCTGGCGCGTACTGAGGCGTTTCTTCTGCTCGTGGCCGATGGGATTCAGGACGAGCGGCCCGGGACGGCCGAGAAGCTGCGCCGGGCGAGCCCGCACTGGATGCGGCACACACACGCTTCGCACGCGCTGGCGCGCGGCGCCGAGCTGATCATGGTGCGTGACAATCTGCGCCATTCGTCGATCTCGACGACCTCGACCTATCTGCACAGCGACGAAGTGCAGCGCGCCCGGCAGTTCGATCAGGCGTTTGCCGCACGGCACTTCAAGCAGTAGGCCGTTTATACGGACTTCCACATAAGCTCATCAGTTTTCATAACTTCGAGGCTTATGATAGGAATTTGCGCTTACCTTGTTCATCCCCCTATTGATTTGGATCAAAAGGCGTACGCCGTTTTCCTATCGGCAGCGGTCGCGGTCGCGGTCGATTTTCGATAGACGCGTCGAGCTTGTCGCTTATGGCCGCGTACCCCAGGCCGCGTACCAAGCTCGACGCGCCAGTTCGCCACCTCAATGGTGCGCATGCGTCCTTGCCGCGCGCGTGCGTGCCGCCTTCTTCGCAGCAGCTGAGCGTCCCGCCGCGCCCTTCGTGTGGGCAGCCTTTTTAGCTGCCGCCGAACGGCTCGCGGCCGGCCGTTTCGCGGCCGCCGATTTCGCCTGTTTGGAAACCGCTTCGTGCGAAGCACCTTGCTTGCTTTCCCTCTTCAGTACCGACTCCGACGTACGCGAACGTTTCGCCTTCGTCTCGGTGCTGGCGGAGTGCTTGGCCTTGCCCTGGCCCGCAGCCGCATCTTTTGCCGCCTTCTTGCGCGTCGCTTCGCTCGTCTTCCCCTTCTCCGGGGGCTTCAGGTCGACGCCGGCGCGCCGCGCCTTCGACAAGCCGATCGCGACGGCTTGCTTCGCCGAGCGCACGCCGTGCTTGCCGCTGCGCACGTGGTCCATTTCCTCTTTAACGAATTCGCCGGCTTGCGTCGACGCAGCTTTGCCCTCTCGCTTATCGGCCGCGGCGCGCGACAGTGTTTTCCGTTCTGGCATGAGACACCTCCATTGGAACGATTGCCTATGCCCTTTCGCACGCAACGCCTGTGCCTGCCTGTGCCT
>CBIHOQ010000001.1:0-319140 GCA_966212065.1 uncultured Burkholderiaceae bacterium | reverse complement strand
GCCTGCCTCGCTGGCTGTTTGATCGGCTTTTCGAGAAAGCGCCGCGCAAACCGCGAGCGGTCGGTTGAAAACCGACCTCGCCATCGCGAGCGAACGCGGCGCCGAGTGCTGCTTAGTGCTGCCGCGCCGCGGTGCTGCTTGCTGCTTAGCGCTGCCGAGTGCTGCCGTGCTGTCTAGCGGGCCGAAGGCGCCGCAAAGGCGATCGACGCACAAGCCAACCGCCGAGCCCTGCACGCTCCCGATCGGCATATCCATATAAGGGGCGTATCGTTGTCGATCCCCCTCGCTTGCGCTAAGCTGCTTGGCTCGACCCAGCGCCGCCTCGATGTTCGGCCACCCTCGCCTCACTTGGAGAACCCATGCGCGTCAAACTGCTCGCCGCCACGCTCGCCGTCTTGCCCGCCCTCGCGCTCGCCAAGCCGCTCACGGTTTGCACCGAATCGAGTCCCGACGGCTTCGACGTCGTCCAATTCAACTCGCTCGTCACGACGAATGCATCGGCCGACGTGGTCTTCAACACGCTCGTCGACTACGATGAAGCCGCGAAGAAAGTCGTGCCCTCGCTCGCACAGAAGTGGGAAGTGAGCGGCGACGGTCTCACGTACACGTTCCATCTGCGCCCGAACGTCGCGTTCCAAAGCACCGATTACTTCAAGCCGACGCGCCCGCTCGATGCCGACGACGTCGTCTTCACGTTCGACCGGATGCTCGACGACGCCAATCCCTGGCACAAGGTGGCCGGCCCGAACGGCTTCCCGCATGCGCAATCGATGGGGCTCGTCAAGCTCGTGAAGGCCATCAAGAAGATCGACGACCATACGGTGCAGTTCGATCTGAACGAGCCGAATGCCACGTTCCTCGCCGTGCTGACGATGGGCTTCGCCTCGATCTATTCGGCCGAATATGCCGATCAACTGCTCAAGGCCGGCAAGCAGACGGAGTTGAACGCCAAGCCTATCGGCACGGGCCCGTTCGTCCTGAAAAGCTATACGAAGGACGCCGTCATCCGCTACGACGCCAACCCCACCTATTGGGGGCCCAAGCCGAAGGCCGAGCGGCTCATCTACACGATCACGCCCGATGCGGCCGTGCGCATGCAGAAGGTCAAGGCGAACGAATGCCAGATCGCGCTCTCGCCCAAGCCCGGCGACGTAGCCGCCGCGAAAGAGGACAAGGCGCTCGCGGTCGTGCAAACGCCCGCTTTCATGACGGCCTTCGTCGCGTTGAATACGCAACATAAGCCGCTCGAAGACGAGCGTGTGCGGCAGGCAATCAACATGGGGTTCGATCGCGCCAATTACTTGAAGGTCGTATTCGAAGGCACGGCCGCTCCGGCCGTGAACCCGTATCCGTCCACGACCTGGAGCTACGATAAAGCGATCGCGCCCTACCCCTACGATCCGGAGAAGGCCAAGGATCTGCTCAAGAAGGCCGGCTATCCGAACGGCTTCTCGACGACGATCTGGGTGCGTCCGCAAGGCAGCGTGCTCAATCCGAAGCCCAAAGCGGGCGCCGAACTGCTGCAGGCCGATCTCGCGAAGATCGGCGTTAAGGCCGAGGTCAAGATCATCGAATGGGGCGAGCTCATCAAGGAAGCAAAGCAAGGGCAGCACGACATGCTGTTCATGGGATGGGCCGGCGACAACGGCGACCCGGACAACTACCTCACGCCGCTGTTCAGCTGCAACGGCGTGAAGTCGGGCATCAACTTCGCGCGCTATTGCGATCCGAAGCTCGACAAGCTGATTGCCGACGGGAAGGCGACCGCGGACCAAGCTGCTCGCTCGAAAGACTATGAGGCCGCGCAAAAGATCATCCACGACGAGGCGCTCTGGATTCCGCTCGGCTATCCGACCGCGAGCGCCATCACGCGCAAGACGGTGGCCGGCTATAAAGTCAGCGCATTCGGCCGGCAAGACTTTTCGGACGTCTCGGTTCAATGATGCGGTGCAGGCTGCGGTTCGTTGACGTCGGCCATAGGACCACCGTACTCTAGCGCCCGGAGCAAAGAAAAGAATCGATCTAGGCGAACCGGGGCAGTCATGCGAAACCTTAGCCGCATCGTGGCGGCTTTTACGATCTGGGCCGCGGCGGGCGCCGCCTTCGGGCAAAAGGCCGCGCTCGAGCCGGACATGGGCGCGTCGGTCGCGATCATGCCAATGACCGTCTCCCAAGTCGACCTTGCGCCGACGACCGAGACGCCGCCCCCCACCGCCCCTATCCCGGCTGCGCCCAAAGGGCCCGCCCCGATGGTGGCCGTGCCACAGGCCGTTTATGTCACGCACTTCGTCGCCGTGCCGGCCGGTGCGCCGCCTGCCGGGCTGCTGGCCTATCTGCGCGCGGCGCTGCATGCGCACACAGCGGGCCGCGACGCGGGGCTGGTCGCGCAGGCAGTCGTCCAGCGGCTGAACCACGCGGGTGTGGCGGCGCGCTATCTGGCACCGGGCGAGCCGCCGCCCGTGACGGGCTGGCTCGTCGGCGGCGTCTTTCATTTGCAAGGCGAGGCGCCTGCCGTGGCGTCGGACGGCACCGCGCCCGAAAGCGAGCGTGAAGCGCTGGGCGCCGATGTTTCCGTCACCGTTGCCGATCTCGAGCACGGCGCCGATACGCCGTTCGCCATCTTGGGCGTACCGCCCGCCCCATCGGGCGGCGCGGACGGGTGGCGGCCGTTCGTCGTGCCGGCCAAGCTCTCGTTCGAGCGAGCCGATCGGAATGCGGCCGTGGCCGCACTCGCGCAGCAGATCGTCGACGCATTCGTCGGCAACATGAACGCGCTGCGTCAGGCCGACGCCAGGGCGATTTCGCCTTAAGGCCCGATTCCTCCGGGTCGCCTATCCCACGCGTTCACGCGGTAGCAACGTAGGCTCGGCTGCTCTATCCTTCATGGCGAGCGCAGCGCCGCACCCGGCGCGTCTTTCCGGAGTCCCCAATGTCCTATCTACTGTTGATCATGGAACCGATCGGCCAGCGCGCCGAACGTACGCCCGACGAGGGGCGTGCCGCCTACGACACGATGGTGCGCTTCGGCGACGATTTAAAAGCGCGCGGCGTACTCGTAGCTGCGCAGTCGCTCGCCTCGACGGAAGAAGCCGTGCGCGTGGAGTTGCGCGGCAGCGAGCGCCGTTTCATCGACGGGCCTTTCGCCGAAGCCAAAGAAATGGTCGGCGGGTTCTATCTGCTCAATTGCGATCGCGAGGAGGACGCCCTGGCCATCGCGGCCGAGTGCCCGGCGGCGCAATGGTGCACGGTCGAGGTACGCCGGCTCGCGCCCTGCTACGAGTAACGGGCTCGGGCAGTAATCGGCAGTAGGCACGAACATTGAATGTTGCCGCCCCGAATCGATTGGCCGATGTCGAACCTGACGCCTTTCGTTCGTCGTAGAGACAGGAGAGCGATGAGCGGTCTCCCTCACCTTCGAGGAGCGAAACGATGCGATTCATGATCATGGTCCGGGCCAATGCCCAAAGCGAATCGGGCGCGATGCCCGACGAAGCGCTGATCGCCGCCATGGCGGGCTACCATGAGGCGCTGGCGAAGGCCGGCGTCCTGCTCGATGCGAACGGGCTGCAGCCAAGCTCGAATGGCTGGCGCGTGCGCTACCGCGGCGGCAAGGGCACGATCGTCGACGGGCCGTTCGCCGAGACCAAGGAGCTCATCGCCGGCTACACGCTGATTCAAGTACGCTCGCGCGAAGAAGCGCTCGAATGGGCGCGGCGCTTCCCGGCACCGTTCGGCGAACTGGCCGACGGTGAAATCGAGGTCAGGCCGCTTTACGAATTCGACGATTTCCAGCCGAGCGAGCGCGTCGACCGCTTCCGGCAAATCGACGCGAACCTGCGCTGAACTGATCTAAGCGATGCCCGATCGCAATCCCACCCATCGAGCCATCGAAGCCGTCTGGCGCATCGAGGCGGCACGTGTGGTCGCCCATGCGGCGCGGCTCGTGCGAGACATCGGCATCGCCGAAGAACTCGCGCAAGACGCGCTCGTTGCCGCGCTCGAGCATTGGCCGCGCGACGGCGTGCCCGACAATCCCGGCGCCTGGCTCATGGCGACGGTCAAGCATCGCGCGCTCGATAAGCTGCGGCAGGATGCGCTTCACGCGAAAAAGCACGAAGCGATCGGGCGCGATTTGGATGCGCTCGAAGCGCATGTCGTCCCGGACTTCGTCGACTCGCTCGACGCCGCGCGCGCCGACGATATCGGCGACGATCTGCTGCGGCTCCTTTTCACGGCTTGCCACCCGGTGCTGTCGATGGACGCGCGCGTCGCACTGACGCTGCGGCTGCTCGGCGGGCTCGCCACGCACGAGATTGCACGCGCTTTCCTTGCGCCCGAAGCCACCATCGCGCAACGGATCGTGCGCGCCAAGCGCACGCTGCGGGAAGCGCGCGTGCCGTTCGACGTGCCGCGCGCCGAAGCACGCGCGACGCGCATGGCGTCGGTGCTCGAAGTCATCTACTTGATCTTCAACGAGGGCTACGCAGCCACGGCCGGCGACGACTGGGTACGCCCCGCACTCTGCGACGAAGCGCTGCGCGTGGGCCGCATTCTCGCCGAGCTGGCGCGCGAAGACAGCGAAGTGCACGGGCTCGTCGCACTGATGGAACTGCAGGCGTCCCGGCTACACGCGCGCACCGACGCGAACGGCCGCCCGGTGCTGCTCTCCGATCAAGATCGATCGCGCTGGGACCCGCTTTTGATTCGGCGCGGGCTGGCTGCGCTCGCGCGCGCCGAAGCGCTCGACGGCGCGCTCGGACCCTACGCGCTGCAGGCGGCATTGGCGGCGTGCCATGCGCGTGCTCATCGGGCGGAAGATACCGACTGGGCCCGGATCGTCGCGCTCTATGACGCGCTTGCGCAGGTCAACCCTTCGCCCGTCGTCGAACTCAATCGCGCGGTCGCCGTCGGCATGGCCTTCGGCCCGCAGGCGGGGTTCGCGATCGTCGAAGCGCTGGCAGCCGATCCGGCGCTCACGCGCTACCACTGGCTACCCAGCGTGCGCGCCGATTTCCTCGCTAAGCTCGGCCGGCTCGAGGAAGCGCGCTCGGAGTGCGAGCGCGCGGCCGCGATGACGCAAAACGCACGCGAGCGTGAATTGCTGCTGCTGCGCGCGGACGCAATGCGCTCGGGGAGCGATCGGCCGGCCTAGCCCCGCACAGGCGAGAACCGCACGACGCCATCGGCGTCTTCGCGGCGCTCGAGTTCGCCCGCCAGCCACAACAGATGCAGGTGGGCGAGCGCCTCGCCCATCGCGAACGTCATTTGATGGATGTCGAGCGCGCGCTTGAACATCAGCGGCACGATGTCGCCCGCGCTCATCGGCCGCTCGGCGCATGCCTCGCGCACTTCGGCGAGCCGCGCTACGTGATGCTCACGCAACTGCGCGATGCGCGTATGCAGGCCGCGAAACGGCTTGCCGTGCGACGGCAGCACGAGCGTCGCGGCCGGCAGCGATTCGTACCGGCCGAGCGATTCGAGGTAGAGCGCAAGCGGGTTCCCTTCGGGCTCGACATCGAAGACGGATACGTTCGTCGAGATGCGCGGCAGCACCATGTCGCCCGAAATCAGCACGCCGGTCGCCTCGCAAAAGAGCGCGGCATGTTCGGGCGAATGTCCGTACCCGGTGATGATGCGCCAGTCGTTCCCGCCGATTCGCAACACATCGCCTTCGCGCAGGCGCCGATACTGCGAGGGCATCGACGGCACGAGCTTCGAGTAATAGTCGCGCCGGTTGCTGAGCTTATCGAGCGCAACCGGATCGGCCAGCCCATGCCGGGCGAAATGGCGTGCCGCGCCTTCGCCCCCGGCGTTGGAACCGTCACCAAAGGCCATCACGCGCCCGAACATGTATTCGCCGAGCGTGATCCAAAGCCGTACGCGCCAGCGCTCGCGCGCGCCGCCATTGCAGATCCAATCGGCGAGCCCGAGATGGTCCGGGTGGCAATGCGTGACGATCGTGCGCAAGACAGGCAAGCCGCGGAGCTCATGCTCGAAAATGCGTTCCCAATTCGTCTTGATGGATTCGTCGGCGATGCCGCAATCGATAACGGTCCATCCTTCGTTACCGTCGATTTCATCGCGCAACAGCCACAAATTGATGTGATCGAGCGCGAACGGCAACGGCATGCGCACCCAATAGATGCCAGGCGCCACCTCGCGCAACCGGCCCGGCTCGGGCAGCGCGTCGGCGAACGGATAGTCGAGTTGATGTTCCAATACATTCATCAGCAGATTCTCAGTCGATGCAACCGCCTCGCGCGGCCAGTTGCGCTTTGTCAGAGTTGACGATAACGTAAACGTCGATCGATTCTACCCGATCGAGCGCGTTAAAATCGCCTGCCCCATTTAGCCTCGGCTGCCCTGCCGGCGCCGCCTATCCATCCGACGCGATGACCATGACCCAGCACTTCACGATCACCGAACTCGCGCGCGAATTCGACGTCACGCCCCGCGCGATCCGCTTCTACGAGGATCAGGGGCTGCTCGCGCCGCGCCGCGAGGGCGCGAGCGGTCTGCGTCGCGTCTACTCCAATCGCGACCGTACGCGCCTTAAGCTAACGCTACGCGGCAAGCGGCTTGGCTTCACGCTGTCGGAGATCCGCGAACTGCTCGATCTGTACGAATCGCCGACCGATACCGTCCCGCAACTACATGCGTTCCTGGCAACGATCGCCGAGCACCGTCAAGTGCTCGAGCGCCAGATGGAGGATTTGACGGCGACGCTCGAAGACCTCGCGCAGTACGAAGCGCAATGCCGGACGATGCTGGCCGAAAACCATCCCCGCACCGAATGCAGCGGTGTGATGAACGGCAGCATCGCGCAATCCGAGGAAACATGAAGCTCTTTCCCAAACTGCTGTCGTCGCAGATCGGCTTCGACGTCGCTCAGACGATGCTCGACGGATTCAATCACCACTACGGCAATTTCCGCGAGGCGGCCGTCCGCGCGAAAACGCTGTTCGAGGCGGCCGATTGGCTCGCGCTGCAAAAGCTCGCGCGCGATCGCATCGCCTCGTACGACGATCGTGTCGACGAATGCGTGCGCCTGCTCGAGGACGAATACGATGCCGAAAAGATCGACGATGAGGTTTGGCAGCAGATCAAGCTTCACTACATCGGCTTGCTCACGCACCATCTGCAACCCGAATGCGCGGAGACGTTCTTCAATTCGGTTTGCTGCAAGATCCTGCACCGCTCGTATTTCAACAACGATTTCATCTTCGTGCGGCCCGTCATTTCAACGGAATATCTGGAGAACGAAGAGCCCGCCGCGAAGCCGACCTATCGCGCCTACTACCCGGGAAAGGACGGCCTGGCCGCCACGCTCGAGCGCATCGTCACCAATTTTCAGTTGGAGCGGCCATTCGAGGATTTGACGCGCGACGTCGCCTGCATGATCGATACGATCCACGAGACCTACGGCGCGTTTTCGGAAGCGTTCAACTTCCAAGTTCATGTGCTGTCGTCGCTGTTCTTCCGCAACAAAGCCGCCTACATTGTCGGGCGCATCATCAACGGCGAACTGTTGCTGCCGTTCGCCGTGCCGATCCGCCATGTGAAGCCGGGCCTGCTCGCGCTCGATACCGTGCTGCTCAAGCGCGAGCAATTGCAGATCGTCTTCAGCTTTTCGCACTCGTATTTTCTCGTCGATATGGACGTGCCCTCCGCCTACGTCGATTTTCTCGGCACGATCATGCCGGGCAAGCCCAGAGCGGAAATCTACACGTCGGTCGGCTTGCAGAAGCAAGGCAAGAACAACTTCTATCGCGACCTGCTCAAGCATCTGTCGCATTCGAGCGATCACTTCATCGTCGCGCCCGGCATCAAGGGGCTCGTGATGGTCGTCTTTACGCTGCCCTCGTTCCCGTACGTCTTCAAGATCATCAAGGACGTCTTTCCGCCGCCGAAGGACACGACGCGCGAGAGGATCCAAGAGAAGTACCTGCTGGTTAAGCGGCACGACCGGCTCGGGCGCATGGCCGATACGCTCGAGTATTCGAGCGTCGCGCTGCCGCTCGCGCGCCTGGACGAGCAACTCGTGCGCGAGCTCGAGAAAGAAGCGCCGTCGATGATCGAGTACGAAGGCGATTGCCTGGTCATCAAGCACGTCTATATCGAGCGCCGCATGGTGCCGCTCAACCTGTTCCTGCAAAACGGCACCGAAGCTGACATCGAGCACGCGATCAAGGAATACGGCGATGCGGTCAAGGAGCTCATGCAGGCCAACATCTTCCCCGGCGACATGCTCTACAAGAATTTCGGCGTTACGCGGCACGGGCGGGTGGTGTTTTACGACTACGACGAAATCGAGTATCTGACGGACTGCAACGTGCGCCATGTGCCGCAAGCACAGAACGAGGAGGACGAGCTGTCGGCCGAGCCCTGGTACGGCGTTTCGCCCAACGACATCTTTCCCGAAACCTATTCGACGTTCCTGCTCGGCGATCCCACCGTGCGGCAGTATTTCATGCGCCATCACGCCGATTTCTTCGATCCGGCGCTTTGGCAAAAACATAAGGAATTGCTGCTCAAGGGCGAACTGCCCGACTTCTTTCCCTACGACCGAAGCGCGCGCTTTTGCGTCCGCTACGCGGAACGCTTCGCCCCGCCGCAAAGCACCGATGCCGCCAACCCCGCCGACGCGGATGCCGCTACGGATCCCGCTACGGATCCCACTACGGCAACCGGCGGCGGCGCGGATGCGGCGCGGGCGGCATAACACGCTGCTTGCATCCACCCGCTCGGTCGCCTTCCTTCATCGCCCTAGTCCGTTAGGGTCTAACCACTACGACGACACGCACTATGAACGATCAGAATCATCCGCTCGCCCAGCTGTTCGCCAATAACGAAGCGTGGGTCGCACGCAAGCTCGCCAAAGACCCCGAGTACTTCACGCGGCTCGCCGATCAACAGGCGCCCGAGTATCTCTGGATCGGCTGCTCCGATTCGCGCGTGCCAGCGAATCAGATCATCGGCCTGCCGCCGGGCGAAGTGTTCGTCCACCGCAACATCGCGAACGTCGTCGTCCATTCGGATCTGAACTGCTTATCGGTGATCCAATTCGCCGTCGACCTGCTCAAGGTCAAGCACATCATGGTGGTGGGCCACTACGGCTGCTCGGGCGTGGGTGCGGCGCTGCATAACCGGCGCGTGGGTCTCGCCGACAATTGGCTGCATCACGTGCACGACGTGCGCGCAAAGCATGCGGCGCTGCTCGAAGAATGGCCGATGATCGCGCGCCATCGCCGCCTCGTCGAATTGAACACGATCGAGCAGGTCGTCAACGTCTGCCGCACGACGAGCGTCAACGACGCCTGGGCGCGCAGCCAACCGGTAACCGTGCATGGCCTCGCCTACGGCGTGCATGACGGACGCGTACGCAACCTCGGCATGACGATCTCTAACGCCGACATGCTCGAGGAAACCTATCAACGCTGTGTCGCCGCACTCTCGGCCGAGCGAGCCGGATCGGCACAAAACGACGTGGTCGCCGCCGACGCCGCAACCCTCGCGAAGGTCGAACAGGTGGTCCACGGTGTAATCAAGGAGATCAAGCATGACTGACACTACGCGCAGCACCCAAGATGCGATCGTCATCGTCTCGGCGGCTCGTACGCCGATGGCCGCTTTCCAAGGCGACTTCGCTTCGCTGACGTCGCCGCAGTTGGGCTCGGCGGCCGTCGCGGCGGCACTCGAGCGCTCGGGATTGAAGCCCGAGCAAATCGACGAAGTCCTGATGGGCTGTGTGCTGCCCGCGGGGCTCGGCCAGGCCCCGGCGCGGCAGGCGGCGCTCGGCGCCGGTCTGCCGCTGGCGACAGGCTGCACGACGATCAACAAAATGTGCGGCTCGGGCATGCGCGCCGCGATGTTCGCACACGACATGCTCGCCGCGGGCTCGGTCGATGTCGCCATCGCGGGCGGCATGGAAAGCATGAGCAATGCCCCGTATCTGCTGCCGAAGGCGCGCGGCGGCATGCGCATGGGGCACGGGCAAGTGCTCGATCACATGTTCCTCGACGGCCTGGAAGACGCCTATGACAAGGGCCGCCTGATGGGCACGTTCGCCGAGGAATGCGCAAGCGCCTACGGCTTCACGCGCGAGGCGCAAGACGCGTTCGCCGTCGAATCGCTCGTGCGAGCCAAACGGGCGAACGAAAACGGCGCGTTTGCTTGGGAAATCGCGCCGGTGAAGGTCGCGGGCCGCAAAGGCGACGAAACCACGATCGCACGCGACGAGCAACCGTTCAAAGCCAACCTCGACAAGATCCCGACGCTCAAACCCGCCTTCAGCAAGACGGGAACGGTCACGGCCGCGAACGCGTCGTCCATCTCCGACGGCGCCGCGGCGCTCGTCATGATGCGTGCATCGACAGCCGAGCGGCTTGGCGTGACGCCGCTCGCGCGGATCGTCGGCCATTCGACGTTCGCTCAGGAGCCGTCGAAGTTCACGACCGCGCCCGTCGGCGCCATCCGCAAGCTGTTCGAGAAGAACGGTTGGCGTGCGGGCGAGGTGGACCTCTATGAGATCAACGAAGCGTTCGCCGTCGTGACGATGGCCGCAATGAAGGACCATGCGATCGCGCACGAAAAGGTGAACGTGAACGGTGGCGCCTGCGCGCTCGGCCATCCGATCGGCGCATCGGGCGCGCGCATTCTCGTCACGTTGATCGGCGCGCTGCGCGCAAGCGGCGGCAAGCGCGGCGTGGCGAGCCTGTGCATCGGCGGCGGCGAAGCGACGGCCATGGGGATCGAAATCGTTTGAGAGCCTGTCTAGGTTTCGGGTTTAGGTCTGGAGGCATCGATGAAGACAGTATTGATCGTGGGCGCATCGCGCGGCATCGGCCATGAGTTCGTCAGGCAGTACGACGCCGCGGGCTGGCGCGTCATCGCCACCGCGCGCGACGGCCGCGCGCTGGCCGAACTGGAAACGCTCGGCGCGCAGCCGATCTCGCTCGATGTCACCGAGCCTGCCGACATCGCGGCGCTCGAGGCCAAGCTCGCCGGCGAACGGCTCGACGTCGCGCTGATCGTGGCGGGCGTCTATGGCCCGGCCACGGAAGGCGTCGAGCCGTTCAGCGTCGAGGATTTCGACTACGTCATGACGACGAACGTGCGCGGTCCGATGATGCTGATGCCGATGCTGCTGCCGCTCGTCGAATCCGCGCACGGCGTGCTCGGCGTGCTGTCGAGCCGCATGGGCAGCATCGCGGAGGCAACCGGCACGACGGGTTGGCTGTATCGCGCGAGCAAGGCGGCGCTGAACAGCGCTTTGCGCACCACGGCGCTGCAGACGCGGCGCGCGACCTGCATCGCGCTGAACCCGGGCTGGGTGCGCACCGCCATGGGCGGCGCGCACGCGGCGATCGAAGCTGAACGCAGCGTCTCGGGCATGCGCACGGTCATCGCCGCTGCCGCGGTCGATCGAGAGAGCTATCACGGCCGATTCGTTCAGTACGACGGGACATCGATTGATTGGTAGTCCTAAGTAAAAAACCAAATAATCAAATCGAGACGGAGACGCCGATATGGTGCTTGACCAAGATCACACGATGATCCGCGATGCGGTGCGCACGTTCGTGCGCGAGGCCATCGTTCCCTTTGCGGCCACGTGGGACCGCGAGCGCACGTTCCCTAAGGACGTGCATCGGCAACTGGCCGAACTCGGTGCTTACGGCGTGCTCGTGCCTACCGACTTCGGCGGCGCGGGGCTGGATGCGCTTGCGCTGGCCATCATCCTCGAGGAGATCGCGGCCGGAGACGGCGGCACCTCCACGGCCGTCTCCGTCAATAACTGCCCCGTCTGCAGCATCTTGCTCGCCTACGGCAGCGAGCAACAAAAGCGCGATTGGCTCACGCCGCTCGCGCGCGGCGACATGCTCGGCGCGTTCTGCCTGACCGAGCCGCAAGCGGGCTCGGACGCATCGGCACTCCGTACGAGCGCGGCGCGCGACGGCGAGCACTACGTCATCGACGGCGTCAAGCAATTCATCACGAGCGGGAAGAACGGCGACGTGGCGATTGTCCTGGCCGTGACCGATAAAGCGGCGGGTAAGCGCGGCATCAGCGCGTTCATTGTTCCAACGAATACGCCCGGCTACATCGTCGCTCGGATCGAGGACAAGCTCGGCCAGCATTCGTCGGACACGGCGCAGATCGTCTTCGAAGGCTGCCGTATTCCGGCCGCGAATCGAATCGGCGCCGAGGGGGAAGGCTACAAGATCGCGCTGTCGGGGCTCGAGGGCGGGCGAATCGGCATCGCCGCCCAAAGCGTCGGCATGGCGCGCGCGGCGTTCGAGGCGGCGTTCGCGTATGCACGCGAGCGGGAAAGCTTCGGCCAGCCGCTCTATGCTCACCAAGCCGTGCAGTTCCGCTTCGCGGAGATGGCGACCCAACTCGAGGCCGCGCGCCAACTGGTCTGGCACGCCGCTTCGCTCAAAGACGCGGGCCTGCCCTGCCTGACCGAGGCGGCCATGGCGAAGCTATTTGCATCGGAGGCCGCCGAGCGCATTTGCTCGGCGGCCCTGCAAGCTTTCGGGGGATATGGCTACGTCAGCGATTTTCCGGTCGAGCGAATCTACCGCGACGTGCGCGTGTGCCAGATCTACGAAGGCACGAGCGACATCCAAAAGATCCTCATCGCCCGAGGGCTTGCCGCGTGACAGGCGCGTACCAGCCAAAACCGCCGCCGCTCGACTGCCCGTGCGGGGGGGCGGCTCCCGGCCGTCAGACTGACGCGCCGGCGCCCCGATTCGCCGCCTGCTGCGGCCGCTATCTCGACGGGCCGGCCGTGGCGCCGACCGCGCTCGAACTAATGCGCTCGCGCTACTCGGCCTATGTGCTCGGCCGCACGGACTACCTGCGCATGACATGGGACCCTGCAACGCGTCCGGCCGATCTCGATGTCAATGCCGATGCCGATGCCCCCGACGCGCAGCGCTGGCTCGGGTTGCAAATCAAGCGATTCGAGTCGCAAGACGCGCATCATGCGATCGTCGAGTTCGTGGCGCGCTATAAACAAGGCGGCCGCGCTTATCGTCTGCACGAAGTGAGCCGTTTCGTGCGCGGCGATGACGAACGCTGGCGCTATATCGATGGCGACGTAAGCGAGCACTAACTCGCCCCTCCTCTCGGCGGACCTTTGCCTTGGCAAAGGTTGCCGCCACACTCGCTCGGGCCGCTGCGCGCCCCGGGTTCTCCTGCATTCACGAAACATTTCGGCAAAGCTACGATGGCGTCTCTTGTGGTGCGTCGGCACGGACGTCTTGCGACGGCCCGGCCGGCTATCGACGCCGGCGACAACAACGCGGCTTAGGGGCCACCCTTAGCCAGCCTTCGCCACGCGCCACTTTCCCGTGTTTTTGCGCCATCGGCCACCGCTCCCCGCTGCCGAAGGGGCAAATTGCGGCCAGTGCCGGCCTCTTTTTGGGCAACGGTGCTGTGCGCGGCTCGCGGATACTGATCGGGCTGGGCAGATCGATACGCCCGGTTCATCATCGCGATGCATTTTTTTGGGAATCAGGGCAGAGACGCGCATGAGTTTGAAGAACGTATTCGTCGGTTGTTTGTGCGCGTGCGCATGGGCTGGTGCTTTCGCCGGTTCCGGCGCCCCGGGGTCCTCGGCCGATGATGCGATGCGCAGCATGACGATGGCGTCGAACGACATGGGCCGGCTGTCCAGAGCAGGCGTCGCCCCGCTCGAATTCGGTGACGCGCCCTACCGGCCGCCCGCGCTCGCCGGCAATCTGAACGAAGGCATCGTGCGCATTCCCGTCGATGCGGCAGGGACGATCACGCTCGAGGCGACTATCTACAAGCCCGACGGCAACGGCCCGTTTCCGCTGATCATATTCAATCACGGCAAGATCGAGGGCGATCCGCGCGCGCAGCCGCGCAGCCGGCCGCTGTCGTTCGCGCGTGAATTCGTGCGGCGCGGCTATGTCGTCGTCGCGCCCAACCGCGAAGGGTTCGCGGGCTCGGGCGGCACGTATCGCCAGGAAGGCTGCGACATCGAAAAGAACGGCATGGCGCAAGCCGACGACGTCAAAGCGACGATCGACTACGCGTCGCGCCTGCCGTATGTCGATGCGTCCCATATCGTCGTGGCAGGCACCTCGCACGGCGGGTTGACGACGATCGCATACGGCGTCGAGGCGGCGCCTGGCGTGCGCGGTCTCATCAATTTCTCGGGCGGGTTGCGGCAAGACGCCTGCGCGGGATGGCAAGACAATCTCACGCACGCGTTCGAGCAATACGGCGACGCCGTGCGCATCCCTTCGCTGTGGGTCTACGGCGACAACGATTCCGTCTGGACGCCCGCTTTGACCCGGCGTATGTACGCAGCCTACGTCGAGCATGGCGCGCACGCGAAGATGGTCGACTTCGGCGATTACAAGAACGATGCACACCGGCTCGTCGTCGATCGCGACGGCGTGCGGGTCTGGTGGCCTGCGGTCGACGCGTTCCTCGAGCGAATCGGCATGCCCACGCACGTGCAGTATCAGGTCCAGGGGCCCGCGATGCCGCAGCCGTCGGGCTACGCGTCCGTCGATGCGGTGAACGCGGTGCCTTATGTCGATGCCGCCGGACGCGAGGCCTATCGCAAGTTCTTGAGCCAGTATCCGACGCGCGCATTCGCCGTGTCGTCCTCGGGCGCATGGTCGTGGGCGGAGGGCGGCGACGATCCGATGTCGGTCGCGCTCGCCAACTGCCGCAAAGAGAACAGTAATGCCCCGTGCCGGCTCTATGCCGTCGACAATCAGGTTGTCTGGAACGACAAGTCTCGATCCGACTCGCAAACGGCTTCGTCAACAGCGCGCGACGATGTGAACTCGTCCGCGCTGGCCAGCCGCGATTGATCGCCAGCGCGAGCGCTCGCTCGCGCGCCTCCCTCTTTCGTCTGTTCTTTGCGTCTGTTCTTTGCGTCGATTGCTCCGCCACAAGCACTCAACGCGATGGCTCCATGGGGCTCGATGGCCGACGCGAAACGGCTCCGAAGGGCCAATCGCAAATTTTTTTTGCGTCGGCGTCTCACTCTGCCGTCGCCAATTCAGCCTATTTCAGTCGATCTCACCAAAAGCGCCGCTAGATGCTTGAAACAGCGGGGAACGGCTCACCCGGGCGCGGAACGGGGATAGGTGCAATCGCGCGCCGAACGCGCTACTCTCACGCCGTTTTTGTTCGCGCAGCGGTCGTCGCCTATTGCCTATTGCTCATCGGCGGACCGTCGGCGCGTTTTCAGCATGAACGGGGCACGAACGCGTGCAGCCGTTCACGCCATGGAGCGCTGATTGAACACGCAAGCAGTCGACGATCGAAACGTAGATGCACAGGACTGGGTTGCCAGAAGCCTGCGATCCGTCTGGCATCCGTGCACGCAGATGAAGCATCACGAGCGGCTCCCGCTCATTGCCATTGCGCGCGGCAAGGGCGCATGGCTTTACGATCGCGAGGGGCGCCGCTACCTCGATGCGATTAGCTCGTGGTGGGTGAATCTATTCGGCCATGCGAACGACGACATCAATGCGGCCCTGAAAACCCAGCTCGATACGCTCGAACACGCGATGCTCGCGGGCTGCACGCACGAGTGCGCCGTCGAACTCGCCGAGCGGCTCTCGGCCCGCACGCAAGGCACGCTCGGGCATGCGTTCTTCGCTTCCGACGGCGCCTGCGCCGTCGAGATCGCCTTGAAGATGAGCTTTCACGCGTGGCGCAATCGCGGTCGCCCGGAGAAGCGCGAATTTGTCTGCGTAGCAGGCGGCTATCACGGCGAGACGATCGGCGCGCTCGGTGTGACTGACGTCGCCCTGTTCAAGGATGCGTACGATCCGCTCATTCGTCATGCGCATATCGTCGCGTCGCCCGACGCCCGCTTGGCGCAACCCGGCCAAAGCGCGGCCGACGTGACAGCATGCGCGCTCGACGATGTCCGCCGTCTGTTCGAAACACACGGCTCGCGCATCGCGGCGCTGATCGTCGAGCCGCTCGTGCAGTGCGCGACCGGCATGGCGATGCACGACGCGGCCTACGTGACCGGGCTGCGCAAGCTGTGCGACGCTTACGAAGTCCACCTGATCGCCGACGAGATCGCTGTCGGCTGCGGCCGCACGGGTACCTTCTTCGCGTGCGAACAAGCGGGCGTCTGGCCGGATTTTCTATGCCTGTCGAAGGGCATCAGCGGCGGTTACCTGCCGCTTTCGCTCGTGCTCTCGCGCGATGAAATCTACGCGGCCTTCTATGACGACGACACGACGCGCGGCTTCCTGCATTCGCATTCGTACACCGGCAATCCGCTCGCATGCCGCGCGGCCCTTGCGACGCTCGATCTATTCGAGCGCGACGACGTGCTCGCATCGAATGCCAAGAAAGCGGCCGCGCTGATGCAGGCGCTCTCGCCGTTGCACGAGCACGATCGCGTACGCCACGTGCGCCGCACGGGCACGATCATCGCATTCGACGTCGCGCTCGAAGGGCAAGCGGCCCGCACCTTCTCGCGGCGTTTCTTCCAGCAGGCGTTGTCGCGGGAATTGCTGCTGCGACCGATCGGCACCACCGTTTACCTCATGCCGCCCTATATCTTGGACGCCGAAACGATCTCGCTGCTTGCGTCGCGCACGCTGTCCGCGCTCGAAGCCACGTTGGCCGACGGAGCGCCGTGATGTTCCTGCTCGATACACTGCGCGAAGGGCTCGCCGACATCGAGGCGCGCGGACTCACGCGCCGGCGGCGCATCGCCGATACGCCGTGCGCGGCCCACATGACCGTCGACGGCCGCGCAATCGTCGGCTTTGCCGGCAACGATTATCTGGGCCTCGCCGCGCACCCGCTGCTGGCCGAAGCCATGGCCGAAGGGACGCGCCGCTATGGGGCCGGCAGCGGCGGCTCGCATCTGCTCGGCGGTCATTCGCGCGCGCATGCGGTGCTGGAAGACGAGCTTGCAGCCTTTGCCGGCGGCTTCGTCGACGCACCGCGCGCGCTGACATTTTCGACCGGCTACTTGTCGAATCTCGCCACGCTGACAGCGCTGGCCGGCCGCGGCACGACGCTGTTTTCCGACGCGCTCAATCATGCTTCGCTAATCGACGGCGCGCGGCTCTCGCGCGCCGACGTCCGCATCTATCCGCATGCCGATACGGAAGCACTCGCGGCGATGCTCGATGCGTCCGATTCCTCCGTGAAAATGATTGTCACCGATGCCGTATTCAGCATGGACGGCAATATCGCGCCGCTCGCACGGCTCGTTCAATTGGCCGAGCGGCACGGCGCGTGGCTTTGTGTCGACGACGCCCATGGCTTCGGCGTGCTCGGCCCGCAAGGCCGCGGCGCACTGGCGCACGCCGCGCTGCGCTCGCCGCATCTGGTCTATCTCTGCACGTTCGGCAAAGCGGTGGGCGTGGCTGGGGCCGCCGTCATCGCGCATGAGACGGTGATCGAGTGGCTGCTGCAACGCGCGCGGCCCTATATCTTCACCACAGCGTCGCCGCCGGCGATCGCGCATGCCGTCTCGGCCAGCCTCGCGCTGATCGCGGGGGAGGAAGGCGACGCGCGCCGCCGACACCTCGCGGCATTGATCGCACGCACGCGCGAGATATTGCAAAGCACGCGCTGGCGGCCCGTCGATTCGCCCACGGCCGTACAACCGCTCATTATCGGCAGCAACGAAAAGACGCTTGCACTCGCCGCCCGGCTCGACGCGCAAGGATTGTGGGTGCCGGCAATTAGGCCGCCAACCGTGCCGGCCGGCACTTCACGGCTGCGTATTTCGCTATCGGCGGGTCACAGCTTCGACGACCTCGACCGGCTGGATGCGGCGCTCGTTCGCTTGGGAGAATTTGCATGAGTTCGGCTCTTTCGCTGTTCGTCACGGGCACCGATACCGAGATCGGCAAGACGCTCGTCTCGTGCGCGCTGCTGCGCGGTTTTGCGCGAGCCGGCTTGTCCGCCGCCGCGATGAAACCGATCGCCGCGGGCGCGCATTTCGACGCGCAAGACGGCCTCTGGCATAACGACGACGCCGATCTGCTCGATGCCGCCGCCGGCGCGTTGCTACCGCCCGAGATGCGCACGCCGTATCTGCTCAAAGCGCCCGCCGCCCCCCATATCGTCGCGGCTCAGGAAGGCGTCGCGCTGAAACTCCAGACGATCGTCGACTGCCACCGCGAGGCGATGCGACGAGCCGACGCGGTGATCGTCGAAGGCGTCGGCGGCTTTCGCGTGCCGCTTGACGACGAGCGGGACACGGCCGACCTAGCCGTCGCGCTCGCGTTGCCCGTCGTACTCGTCGTCGGCGTGCGCCTCGGCTGCATCAATCATGCGCTGCTGACGGCCGATGCCATCGCCGCGCGCGGCCTGCGGTTGATCGGCTGGATCGCGAACCTCGTCGATCCAGCCATGCACTATGTCGACGAAAACATCGAGACGTTGCGGCTGCGGCTCGCACGCGAGCACGAGGCACCGCTCATCGGCCGGGTGCCGCATTTGACGCCGCCCTCCCCCGAACAAGCGTCGAAGCATCTGGACATCGAGGCGCTCGTCCGGGCATTGCGCGAGCGCCCCCGCCCCCACTCCAATCCATGACTTCACCAAGGACGAACGATATGACCGAAGCCCAACATGCTCTGCGGACATCCGACGCCGCTGCAACGAACGACGCACCGGCAAGCGATGCACCGCGCTGGCGCGTCGCCGACGTCGTCGCACTGTACGAGCTGCCGTTCAACGATTTGCTCTATCGTGCGCAGCAGGTGCATCGGGAGCATTTCGACGGCAACACGGTGCAGCTCTCGACGTTGCTTTCGATCAAGACCGGCGGTTGCGAAGAAGACTGCAAGTACTGCTCGCAATCCTCGCATTACGACACGGGCCTCGCGGCCGAGAAGCTGATGGACGTCGATACCGTGCTCGACGCCGCACGCGTGGCCAAGGAGAACGGCGCCACGCGCTTTTGCATGGGCGCGGCGTGGCGCAGCCCCAAAGATCGCCATATCGAACCGATCAAGGACATGATTCGCGGCGTGAAGGCGATGGGCATGGAGACGTGCATGACGCTCGGCATGCTGGAGGACCATCAGGCGAAGGCGTTGCGCGAAGCCGGGCTGGACTACTACAACCACAACCTCGACACATCGCCGGAGTTTTACGGGCAAATCATTTCGACTCGCAGCTATCAAGAGCGGCTCGATACGCTCGAGCGCGTGCGCGACGCGGGGATCAACGTCTGCTGCGGCGGGATCGTCGGCATGGGGGAATCGCGCCGCGAGCGGGCGGGCCTCATTGCGCAACTGGCTAACATGGATCCTTATCCCGAATCGGTGCCGATTAACAACCTCGTGCCGATCGAAGGAACGCCGCTCGGCCATGTCGATCCGATCGATCCGTTCGAATTCGTGCGCACGATTGCGGTGGCGCGCATCACGATGCCGCGCGCGGTGGTGCGGCTCTCGGCGGGGCGTCAGCAAATGGACGATGCGCTGCAGGCGCTGTGCTTCCTCGCCGGAGCGAATTCCATGTTCTACGGCGATCAATTGTTGACCACGGGCAACCCGCAGGCCGAAGCGGATCGCAAGCTGCTTGATCGGCTTGGGATTCGGGCACAGAGTCCAAACGCCCGCGCTGTAGCCTGAGCGTCGCGCAAGAAGTGACGCGCCGGTTAGCGTCGCTTATATAGTAGGAACGGCAAGCTTGCGTACCGGACGGGACGACCCGTGCTCGGCCTATGCGGCTGCGGACTGCATACTTTGGCCATTGTCCTGAGGGTCGTCGATACTGCGGCAGCGCCGCCTTTCGATCGCGATTGCTTGGGCTCGCCGTAAAATGACGCGTGTCCCCCGCAGACAATCGGCCGCGCCGGCCTGGCTTTTAACCATCGCATGAAAATCCTGTTCTATACGCCGCATATCGATGACGCCCCTGCCTGGCTCGCATCGCTCGCACGCGCCCTGCCCGCGGCCGATATTCGTCTCTGGACGCCCGGCGATAGCGCACCCGCCGATTACGCCATCGTCTGGCGCCCGCCTGCCGAGCTATTCACGCCGCGCGCCGGCTTGCGCGCCATCTTCGTGCTCGGCGCAGGGGTCGACGCGCTGCTGGCGCACGAGCGCCGCGCGCCGGGCACGCTGCCGTCCGACGTGCCGCTCGTTCGGCTCGAAGACACGGGAATGGCCACGCAAATGGCCGAGTACGCCGTGTACGCCGCGCTGCGTTACATGCGCCGCTTCGACGAATACGAACTTGCACAGCGACAGCACGGCAGCCACGCGCGTTGGCATGTGCTCGAGCCGCATCCGCGTGAAGCGTTTCACGTAGGCGTGCTCGGCCTGGGCGCGCTAGGGGCGCATGTGGCCAAAGCGCTCGCATCGTTCGGCTTACCCGTGCGCGGCTACAGCCGCAGCGCGAAGATGATCGACGGCGTCGCCACGTTCGCAGGCGAGGCGCAATGGCCTCAATTCCTGAATGGCGTGAAGCTGCTCGTCAATCTGCTGCCGAGCACGCCGGCCACCGACGGCATCCTGAACCGCGAGACGTTCTCTCAGTTGGCACGAGGCGCCTACCTCATCAATCTGGCGCGAGGCGCGCATCTCGTCGAACAGGATTTGATCGATGCACTTGATGAAGGCCATCTCGCCGCCGCCACGCTCGATGTCTTCGCGCAAGAGCCGCTGCCGGCCGATCATCCGTTCTGGCGCCTGCCGCGCGTGACGATCACCCCGCACATCTCGGCGCTGACGCTGCGCGAGCCTGCCGTCGAACAAATTGCGCGTAAGATTGAAGCGCTTTCGCGCGGCGAAGCAATAAGCGGCATCGTCGATCGCCGGCGCGGCTACTAAAATCCAGAGTTGCACATCGAGGCTCGAGTAGCGGCTTGCGCATGTTCGCGCCCGCACGAACCGAACCGAACCGATTTGCTTAGCATCCCGAACGGATACTTTCGAGGAGACACCCCATGTCTTTGCCGGCTGCAGTCAAAATCGTCGAAGTGGGCCCGCGCGACGGGCTGCAAAACGAGAAGCAGTTCGTGCCGACCGAGGTCAAGATCGATCTCGTGAACCGCCTATCGGCGGCGGGTTTCCGCAACATCGAAGCGGCATCGTTCGTCTCGCCGAAGTGGGTGCCGCAAATGGCCGACGGCGCGCAAGTGATGGCCGGGATCGAGCGCCGCGCAGGCACGATCTACTCGGTGCTCACGCCGAATATGCAAGGGTTCGACGGCGCACTCGCCGCGCATGCCGACGAAATCGTTATCTTCGGCGCGGCGAGCGAAGCGTTCTCGCAAAAGAACATCAACTGCGGCATCGCCGAGAGCATCGCGCGCTTCGAGCCCGTTGCGCGCGCCGCCAAGGAAAGCGGCGTGCGCGTGCGCGCAAGCATCTCGTGCGCGCTCGGCTGCCCGTATCAAGGCGATGTGCCGGTGCCCTCGGTCGTCGACGTCGTGCAGCGCATGGCCGCGCTCGGCTGCGACGAAATCGATATCGCCGATACGATCGGCGTCGGCACGCCGGGCCGCACGCGCGAAGTCTTCGCCGCCGTCACGAAGGTCTTTCCGCGCGAGCAATTGTCAGGGCATTTTCATGACACGTACGGACAGGCACTCGGGAACATCTACGCGTCGCTGCTCGAAGGCATCGAGATTTTCCACGCATCGGTGGCGGGGCTTGGCGGCTGCCCTTATGCCAAGGGCGCGACAGGCAACGTCGCGACGGAGGACGTGCTCTATCTAATGAATGGGCTCGGCATCGAGACCGGCATCGATCTCGATGCGGTGGTGGCGATCGGCGATTTCATTTCGACGTCGATCGGCCGGCAGAATGCGTCGCGGGCAGGGCGCGCGTTGCTCGCCAAGGCGGCCAACGCCGCGTGCGCTTCGTGAACTAGGCCGCACTGCGTTGCCGCGTTGAGACGGCTTCATCAAAACCATCGACCGATTCGAACCGATCGACATGACGAGCAAACAGGAACCACCCGATATGGAGCACCCGGACTTTACGCCCACGAAGATGCCCGACGGCCCGGACGCATCGGAGCCTTTGGCCGCGTTACCCGAGACGGCGCGCCGCGTTGCGCTGCTGCTGCGCGAGCGCGGACATGAAAAGCCTGTCGTAATGCTCCCGCAAACGGGAAAGACGTCGGCGGAAGCCGCGGCGGGGCTCGGGTGCTCCGTGGCGCAAATTGCGAAGTCGATTCTTTTTCGCCGCCGCGGCGACGATGCGCCAATACTCGTCGTGGCGAGCGGCGCGAATCGTGTCGATGAGGTGAAAGTTGCGCAGCACGTGGGCGATATCGCCCGTGCCGATGCCAAGTTCGTGCGCGAAAAAACGGGCTATGCGATCGGCGGCGTTTGTCCGATCGGACATCTGACCGAGCCCGTCACGTTGATCGATGCCGATCTGCTGCAACTCGATAGCCTGTGGGCGGCGGCAGGGCATCCGCATGCGGTATTTAATCTGTCGCCGCAGGAGTTGCTCGTGCTGACGGGCGCGCCTGTTGTAGATGTGGCGCTGAGGGCGTAACTGTGGACACCGGCGACTAAGCAAGGCGGTGTCTCCGCTCTTTGGCTCAAGGCTCGAACCGCTGCATGAACCCAGCAGCGCCCGGATCTGGCTATGCTTGCAACCGGTCAGGGTAGCGTTGCGATTTAGGGGCAAAGCCGGAGCCTGCCGGCACATCAGGCGTCGCGTTCAGCTATCATCCAACCAAATAGGGCTGTGGGGGAACGTACGTGAAACCTTCGGATGCATTGCGCTCAAATCGGGCCGTGATTCGCCATGTGGTGGAGTCTCACCGTGCCCGAAACGCCCGCGTGTTCGGCTCGGTGCTGCACGGCGAGGATACCGAGGGAAGCGACCTCGACATTCTCGTCGATCCGACGCCCGAAACAACTCTAATGGATGTCGCCGCTATCCAGGTGGAACTTGAACGCCTCTTGGGCGTGTCGGTCGATGTGCTAACCCCCAGGGCGTTGCCCGATTCCTTCCGTAGTCTGGTCCTCTCAGAGGCGGTGCTGGTGTGACCAAAGGACTGCGCGTCCCGGACTATCTGGAACACATCTTGAGGGCGATCGCGCGCATCGCCCGTTACACCGCTGACATGGACGAAGTTGCGTTTCTGGATAATGAACTGGTGCAAGACGCCGTGATCCGCAACATCGAAATCCTTGGCGAGGCGTCGAATAACATCCAGCGAGTGGCTCCGGAATTTGCCGCCGAGCATGACGACATCCCTTGGCTCGTCATGTACACGATGCGTAACCGCGTTTCTCACGGCTACGATAAGGTGGACTTCGAGATCGTCTGGAAGACGATTGAGCGCGATCTTCCGTTGCTGCAGGAAAAAATTCGGGACGCGCAGACGGCACTGTTGAGCAACGATAGCGGCCAATAATGTTGCGGTGTCGCTTGGCCGTGCTGGGCCGCCCGCTGTAACGTTGAAAGCCGGCTGCCAGCGAGCCTCGAAGAGCAGCCCAAACCGGATACACAAAAAAGAAAGCCGTTCGTCATCGAGGACGAACGGCGCAATTTCCGACGTGATCAGTGTCAGTCGTCATGATACCGATGCGCGTTGGCGCAACGCATCGGTGATTTCCCTGCAGACCGGGAAAGCCCGCTTCAACCAAAACAGCCGCCAAGCCGCGTTCGATCAAGCGCGCGGCGCGTTGACCTGCTCGCTTGGGCTTGCGCTGGCGGCGCCCTCGCCCGATTCGTCCGTCTCGAAGAAGTCGTGAATCTCAGCAATGAGCGCATCGGGCGCTTCTTCCGGAATGTAATGTCCGCACGCCAGCGCACGACCGCTTACGTCGCGTGCGACTCGCCGCCATTCGCTGAGCGGATCGAAGCAGCGCGCGACGACGCCCTCGGCCCCCCACAGCACGCGCAAGGGGCAGCCGATCTTGCGCCCGCGCTCGAGGTCGGCACGGTCGTGTTCAAGATCGATCGTCGCCGACGCGCGGTAATCCTCGCACATCGCGTGCACCGCGCCAGGGCCACTCAATGCATCGCAGTAGGCCTGCAGCGCATCGGGCTCGAACGGCGCAAGCCCCGCGTGGCGGCCACCCATGACAGCTTTGACATAGGCAGCCGGATCGGCGCCGATCAGCGTTTCGGGCAGCGGCTGCGGCTGGATCAGGAAGAACCAATGGAAGTAAGCGGTGGCGAAGGCACGGTCGGTGCCCTCGTACATCGCGAGCGTCGGTGCAATGTCGAGCAGCATCATGCGCTCCACCGCATCGGCATGATCGAGCGCCATCCGGTGCGCCACGCGGGCGCCGCGGTCGTGCGCGCAGACGAGAAAACGCTCGAATCCGAAATGGCGCATGACGGCGACTTGATCGGCCGCCATGGCCCGCTTCGAATACGGGGCATGCGTTTCGTCGCTCTCCGGCTTGGCCGATTGGCCGTAGCCGCGCAGATCCGTCGCGACGACGGTGAAGTGCTCGGCAAGCCGCGGCAAGCAGCGGTCCCAGATTCGGTGCGTCTGCGGATGCCCGTGCATCAGCAGCAACGGTGGACCGTCGCCGCCGGTCATCCCGAAGATTTCGACGCCGTTTGCGTCGATGCGAAACGGCGTAAAGTCGGCGAAACTCATAGTGCTTGGCTCCTGCTGCGCGTTGTTGTTCGAACTTCCCGTATTGTAGGTGCGCGGACGAGACGCGCTCGTTCGGCACGCCACGAAACGTAGAAAGAGAGCACTCCCTCCAACGCCGCGCGCGCATTCGGCGCACTCGCATCCCCTATAATCGAACGATCGTTCTTTTGAAAGGAAGGAGACACGCGTCATGGCCCTGCCCGCTGTCCTACGGAATTTGACGCTGCCTGTCGTCGCGTCGCCGATGTTCATCGTGAGCTACCCAGAGCTCGTGCTCGCACAGTGCAAGGCGGGGATCGTCGGCTCGTTCCCTGCCCTCAATGCACGGCCCGCCGGGTTGCTCGACGAATGGCTGACGCAGATGGGCGAATCGCTCGCCGCCTATCGAGCCGCCCATCCCGGTGCGAGGATCGGGCCGATCGCGGTGAACCAGATCGTTCATCAATCGAACGCGCGGCTTGAAGACGACGTACGCGTCTGCGTCGAACACGAGGTACCGATCTTCATTACCAGCTTGCGGGCGCCCGCGCGGGAAATCATCGATGCCGTCCACCGCTACGGCGGCATCGTGCTGCACGACGTCATCAATCTGCGCCATGCGCAAAAGGCGCTCGAAGCAGGCGTGGACGGCTTGATTCTCGTCGCCGCCGGGGCGGGCGGGCACGCAGGGACCCTCTCGCCGTTCGCGCTCGTCGGTGAAGTGCGGCGCATGTTCGACGGCCCGATCGTGCTCTCGGGCTCGATCGCCAACGGCGGCTCCATTCTCGCCGCGCAGGCGATGGGGGCCGATCTCGCGTACATGGGCACGCGCTTCATCGCCACGCAGGAGGCGCATGCCGTGGACGACTACAAGCGCGCGATCGTCAATTCCAACGCATCGGACATCGTCTATACGAACCTGTTCACCGGGGTTCACGGCAACTACATCCGCGAAAGCATCCTCAATGCGGGGCTCGATCCGGAGGCGCTGCCGGAATCGGATAAAACGAAGATGAACTTCGGCAGCGACAAGGCCAAGGCGTGGAAGGACATCTGGGGCGCGGGTCAAGGCGTCGGCTTGATGAACGACGTGCCGAGCGTCGCGACGCTCGTCGAACGCCTCAAGCGCGAATACGACGACGCTTGCGCACGGTTGCTCGCGTCGCGCTAAGTCCACCGGGGTTCTAAGCCATCGGCGCGCTAAGCCCACCGGCGCGGCTCACATGTTGCGCCGATACTGTCCGCCCACTTCGAACAACGCGTGTGTGATTTGCCCTAGGGAGCAGACGCGCACCGCGTCCATCAGTACGGCGAATACGTTCTCGCCCTCGAAGACGGCGCGCTGTAACCGCTCGAGCATCGGCGCGGCTTCATCGCGATGATGCGCATGGAAGGCGGCCAGTCGTTGGCGCTGGCGCTCCTTCTCTTCGCTCGTCGAGCGCGCCAATGCAAGCGTCGCCGTGGGCTCGCCGCCCTGCTCGCCCTCGAACGTATTGACGCCGACGATCGGATACGAGCCGTCGTGTTTGCGGTGCTCGTAACGCATCGATTCGTCTTGGATGCGTCCGCGCTGGTAGCCGGTTTCCATCGCGCCCAGCACGCCGCCGCGCGCGGTCAAACGATCGAACTCCTCGAGCACGGCCGCTTCGACGAGATCCGTCAATTCGTCGATGACGAAACTGCCTTGATTCGGATTCTGATTCTTCGCGAGACCCCACTCGCGATTGATGATGAGTTGAATGGCGATCGCGCGGCGCACCGACGCTTCGGTCGGCGTCGTGACCGCTTCGTCGAATGCGTTCGTATGCAACGAGTTGCAGTTGTCGTAGATCGCAATGAGCGCCTGCAGCGTCGTGCGAATGTCGTTGAATTCGACCTCCTGCGCATGCAGGCTGCGGCCCGACGTCTGCACGTGGTACTTGAGCTTTTGGCTGCGCTCGTTGGCGCCGTATTTCTCGCGCAGTGCAACGGCCCAGATGCGCCGCGCGACTCGGCCAAGTACCGTGTACTCCGGCTCCATTCCGTTCGAGAAAAAGAACGATAGGTTCGGCGCAAAATCGTCGACGCCCAACCCTCGCGCCAAGTAGGCCTCAACGTAGGTAAATCCGTTCGCAAGCGTGTAGGCGAGTTGCGTGATCGGGTTCGCGCCGGCCTCCGCGATGTGATAGCCGGAAATCGACACCGAATAGAAATTGCGCACGCCGTGCTCGATGAAAAAGGCCTGCACGTCGCCCATCGTCTTCAAGCTGAAGTCAATTGAAAAGATGCAGGTGTTCTGGCCTTGGTCCTCCTTGAGAATGTCGGCTTGCACGGTACCGCGCACCTCGCGCAGCGCCCGCGCCCGCGTCGCCTCGATCTCGCTTGCGCTCGGCTCGCGCCCCGCTTCGTTGCAACGCGCCGCCAGGCGTTCCAACTGCTGATCGATCGCCGCATTGAAGAACATCGCGAGGATGGTCGGCGCGGGCCCGTTGATCGTCATCGAGACCGATGTCGCCGGATCGCAAAGGTCGAATCCGTCGTAGAGCGACTTCATATCGTCGAGCGTGGCGACCGAGACGCCCGCGTTGCCGATCTTGCCGTAGATATCGGGGCGCTCGTCGGGGTCTTCGCCGTAGAGCGTCACGGAATCGAATGCGGTGGAGAGGCGCCGCGCCGGCATGCCGTCGGAAAGCAGCTTGAACCGCCGGTTCGTACGGGGCGGGTCGCCTTCGCCCGCGAACATGCGGGTCGGGTCTTCGTTCTCTCGCTTGAAAGGAAAAACGCCGGCCGTGAACGGGAAGTAACCCGGCAAATTCTCGAGCATGAGCCAGCGCAGCGTTTCGCCCGGGTCGGTGAACTTGGGCAGCGAGACTGTGCGCATCGAAGTACCCGACAAGGTCGTCACCGTCAGCAGCGAGCGGATCTCGCGGCCGCGGATCGTCACGGTGCGCTCCTCGCCCGAGTATTCGGCCACGGTCCGCGGCCACGCGTCGAGCAGCGCGCGTTCGTGCGCGCCCAGGCGCGCATCGCGCTCGGCGATCAACGCGTCGAGTTGGGATACCAGCGCGTCGGCCGGGATGCGCGATGCCGCCCCACCTCCGGCACCCCCGGCCTGCATTGCCATTCGCCTCGCTTCGGTCAACTGCCAACGCTCGCGTGCGCATTGCGCCTGCTCGTCCGCCCGTGCCCGATAGGTGCGGATCGTCTCGGCAGTCTCGGCGAGATAGCGCACACGCGCCACGGGCACAATCGCACCGCCCTCGCGCGAATGGCGCGCGTCGGTGCGCGGCAGGCGCGGCCCGCTTTCCGGCGCGCGCATTCCCCGCTCGCGCAGCGCTTTAACGATTCGCTGATAGAGCGCGGTCACGCCGTCGTCGTTGAAGCGCGAGGCGATCGTACCGACAACGGGCATCTGCTCGGGCGCTTGGCCGAACGCGCCGCGATTGCGCTGTATTTGCTTGGCGACGTCGCGCAGCGCGTCGAGCGCACCGCTGCGGTCGAACTTGTTGATGGCGACAAAATCGGCGAAGTCGAGCATGTCGATTTTCTCGAGCTGGCTGGCCGCGCCGAACTCGGGCGTCATCACATAAAGCGAGCAGTCCGCCACCTCTGCGATGGCCGCATCGCCCTGGCCGATGCCCGACGTCTCGACGATAACGAGATCGAAGCCGGCCGCCTTGCACGCCGCGATTGCATCGGGGATGGCATCGGGCAGTTCGGTCGCCGCATCGCGTGTCGCGAGCGAGCGCATGAATACGCGCGGCCCATGGCCCCAGTCGCCGATCGCATTCATGCGAATCCGATCGCCGAGCAGCGCGCCGCCCGACTTGCGCCGCGACGGATCGATTGCGAGAATCGCGATCGACAGCGCATCGCCGTAGTCGAGCCGGAAGCGCCGCACGAGCTCATCGGTCAGCGAAGATTTGCCGGCCCCGCCCGTGCCGGTCACGCCGAGCACCGGCACGGCTCGCACAGCCGATACACGCTCGGCCAGCGCCGCGCGCGTCGCGGCATCGGCGCGGCCGTTCTCAAGCGCGCCGATCAATGTTGCCAGCGCTCGCCACGCCGGCGCACCGCCGCTCTCGAGCGCGGCCAGCTGCGCGGCCGCGCTTTCCTGCGCATACGATAAAGCCGCTCGCGCCGCCGCTTTTGCGCAGCGTGCGATCATGTCGTCGATCATCCCCTGCAGCCCGAGCCGCTGGCCCTCCTGCGGAGAATAGAGGCGCTCGACGCCGTAGCGCTCCAATGCGTCGACGTCTTCGGGAACGATCACCCCACCGCCGCCGCCGAAAACGAGAATCCGCTCGCCGCCGCCGGCCCGCAGCGCGTCCACGAGGTATTTGAAGTATTCGACGTGCCCGCCTTGGTAGCTCGAGACGGCAACGCCGTCGGCATCCTCCTCTAGCGCGGCGCTCGCGACTTCCGCAACAGACCGGTTATGGCCGAGATGAACGACCTCGACGCCACTCGCCTGCAAGATACGCCGGACGATATTGATCGCCGCGTCATGGCCGTCGAATAGCGCGGCGGCCGTCACGAAACGCACGCGCGGAGATAGGGCGGCCGCCGCGGAGCGGACGCGTTGCGGCGTGGAAAGATCGGTCATTGGCTGCCCCTCGCTGCGCTTGTCGGCTGGCGCCGATAGTCGTTGTTGCCAGTATAGGCAACGGCGGGGACGGCTCGCTTAGCGGCGCTTTGGTAGCCCGCCGAGCGAGCCATCCAGCCTAGTCCGATCGATATCGCCGAGCGTTTACTCGATTTATGGCGGATCGAAACCGCGGGACAAAGTGCAGATACGTTAAGATCGCGCTTCAAGAAACCAGTATCTCGACGGATAAAATGCAGACGATCCTTCCGATTTTGATGTCGCGATAGATTCGGAATAATCCTAGGCGCGCAAGGAGAACAGATCTGTCTGTTTTTGCGCGGCGAAGCTTCCGGCCAGTCAATGCGCCCATACAAATACGGGAACCCCGAAAGAACCCATGTACTCGCTATTGCCCGCATTCGTCTCCGCGTTGTTTCTCGGATTCGGTACGTATGTCCTCGTCACCGAGGGCGCGACGCGGGTATCGGTTCCGTTCGTGGCGATGTGTGCGACGACGTTCGTCTGGCAAGGGACTTGGGCTTTCCTGTTCCAAACGAGCAGTACGGATATCGCGGTCCTGCTCGTCAAAACCGGCTATCTTTTCATCCTATTTCTGCCGACGACGTTCTACCACTTCATGACGGCAGTCGTTTCGCGCAGAAGCGAAAAGCCGCTGCTGTTGGCTTCCTACGGTCTGTGCATCGTGCTGGCAGCCCTATTGCTGACCAGCAACGAAATCGTCGACGGCTTCCGCTCCTATTTCTTTGGGCCCTATCCCAAGGCCGGCCGGTTGCATCCGATCCACGTCGCACAAACGGTTCTTCTTGCCGCGCGTAGCGGCTGGCTGCTGCTGCGGGCCAAACGTCACGCCGACGCGCCGACTTCCCGCCGGCAGTTGAATCTGTGTCTCGTCAGCCTGGGCTTGTATTCACTCGCCGCGACGGACTACGCGGTCAATTACGGCTACGCGTTTTACCCGCTCGGGGTGGTCTTCATCGCAATCAGCCTTGGCATTCTTGCGGTATCCATCGTCCGCTACGGTCTCATGGGGCCTTACTTGATGCTGGCGACCGTTGCACACGAGGTCGCCACGCCGCTTGCGACGATCGGCCTGCACGCCGATGAATTGCGGCACGCGCTTCCCGAACTGATGCGTGGATATCGATTGGCGGTGCAGCATCGCTTATGCGGCGACGCCCTGTCCATGTTGGACGAACCGGAGCGATTCGCGGCGCTCGCTTCCGCGATTCGGCGCCAGGTGGACAGCACGAGCATCGTCATCGACATGGCGCTGGCGTCGCTCACATTGAACCGGGTCGATAAACGCGGTTTCGCGGCCCATTCGGTCCTTTCGTGCGTTCAATCGGCATTCGATCGCTTTCCGTTCCGAGCCGGGGACCGGGATCTCGTGACGGTCGCGGCGACCGATCCGGATATTCGCTTTTTCGGTTCGGATTCGCTGCTGATTTTTGTTCTGTTCAATCTACTCAAGAATGCGATTCACGCTATCCACTCGGCCGGCAAGGGGCGCATCGAGATCGGCGCGCATCGCAGCGAGGGCTTTTGCGTACTGCGCTTCAGTGACACGGGGTCGGGCATCGCGCCCGACGTGCTGCCACGTATTTTCGATCCGTTTTACTCGACGAAGGCGCACGGGCGCGGCGTCGGGGTCGGCTTGACCTTCTGCCGTCGGGTCTGCGAGGCATTCGGCGGCAGCATCTCGTGCGAATCGGTGCCTGATGTCCATACGACATTCGTGCTGCGACTGCCCCAACCGGCATCGGAATCCGGATCGCGGCCCCAATCTGAATCCCAATCCCAGTCCCAGTCTGGATCCGCGGCGGTTCGCAAATGGCACGATCCGCCGCGTCCTTACTGAGACTATGACTATGACTACGACTATCGCGTCAAGTCAGCGTCAATTACGGCGGTTGCTAGGCAGCGGGCGGCACGGCCAGCTCGTATTGCGTGACACGCTCGATCACCCCGGCCGGGAATCGCCGAATTCGCTTGTCGGGACCGGCGAAAAGGATCTGCTGATAACCCATCGACACCGGCCGACCGCCCACGTAGAAGCGGAACAGCAGGTACGCCGAGCATTGCCTGACCTTTACCGTGTTCAGGTAGCAATCGACCCGCTGGAACGGAAAGGTCTCTTGCACGTATTCTTGATGGGCGCGCTTGGTGACGAACGTACCGCCCGCACCGAGCAGATTGTTGTCGATGCACTCGTAAAACCAGCGTTCTCGGCATACTCCCTGCCATTCGAAGTACCGGGCGAAATAGGTGTTCATGAAGGCGTTCGAGTCCTTGAGATAAATATCGATTACATGGTGAAAAGTCTTGGGTGCCGTCACGTCGAGCGGTTCGGGCGTAAGCAACTGAGTTCCAGTGGAAAGGAGAGGGGGAATTGCATCTCGCGTCAACATGGTTAAACTCCTCGGAAAAATCGCTACCGGCGGTAGCGGCGCATTCACCTGATGAGGGGAATGTCCGATTCTTACCGCGTATATTCGCGCGAGGCAGTGATGGACGACGATTGAGGCAAATGCCTGAGCGTGTGATCTAAGTCATTTTTGAAGAGGCCCGGTATGAGTTCCTTTGTCACGCAGCCGATGTTTCACCCCGTATCCGTTGTCTTTGTGGATGACAACGCGGATTTTCTGAATGGATTACAAGGGATCTTTCGAGACAGGGCACTGAATCGGTTCTTCACGAGGCCGCAAGCCGCGCTGGATTTCATGTTGTCGCGGGATCGCGGTGCGCCGCCTATCCGCATGGCGGGGGACAATTATTCGCAAGTGGAAGGCGGCGGCTGCAGCGCATTGGGCAGGGACGCGCTCGAGGACGCCGCGCGATTCGAGGAAGTTGCCGCTGTCGTGGTGGATTACGAAATGCCGGAGATGGATGGCATCCGGTTTCTTTCGTCGATCAACGATGCCGCCTGCACGAAGATCCTGCTGACCGGCGCCGCGGGCTACGCGGAGGCGGTCGACGCTTTCAACGCAGGCCTCATCGATTTCTATCTGCGCAAGGGCGATCTCGAGATGCCGGTCAAGCTGGCTGCCGCGCTGGCCGACGCCAATAAAAGGCATTGCAGATCGAGAGGCCACATCGGGGTTCACGATGTTGGCGCGACCTACTGCGATCCGAGAGTAGTACGGCTACTCGAACAGTTGGCCGATCGCGAGAAGTGGGTCGAGTACTACTGGCGTCCCGCGCAGGATGCCGTGCTGACGTTCGACGGCGAGGGCAATGCGAGCGTCTTCGTGGCATGGAACGCCGACGAGTGGGCATTCCAGTGCGACACCGTGACGGACGCAGGCGGTGCGGCAGGATTGCGCCGCGATATGGAAGCGCGCACGGTCATGCCGCTTTTCTGGCCGTATCAAGCCTATCGGCCGGGATCGACGGCGTTCCCAACGGCGAAGCCCCTGCCGATCCCGGAATGGCCCGACGCTTTTTACAGCCTCACGCCGCTAGACAGTTCGGCGCTCGACGCTGGGCTGCTTACCTTCGCAAAGTGGCAGCGAATGAAGCGCGAGCTACCCAAAGAGGCCAGCGGCGGCTGACCGCAGCCGAGCGCTCAGAACTTGGCGCGAATCCCCGCGCCGACCGTCTGCCCCGTCGACAGATTGCTCAACTGATCGTTCATGTAGGCGGCATACAGATCGGTACGTTTGGACAGCGGATAGTCATAGCCGATCGCCCAGGTGCGGCGCGTTTGGTTGAGCCCGCCGCGGTCGCGCGAGTAGGCGTACGAGGCCATTGCCGTGCCGGGGCCGACGGGCACCGTCACGCCGCCCTGCCCCGTATTGACGTGCCAGCCGCCGCCCGTCAGTCCGTCGTTCTTCGTGTACATGTACTGACCGTAGAACTTCACGAATTTCAGGTCGTAGCTGGCGCCGAACTGCGCGACGCTCTGGCTCTTGAACGGCACGATCGTGCCGAACGGGGTGACCTGGCCGAGATCGTTCGGTCCATTGTTGAAGTTCACATACTGATAGACGCCCGTCGCCGCGAACGGCCCGTGAAAGTAGAGGAACTGGGCGCTCCACTTCTTCGAGCGATTGTTGCCGGCTTGATTGCCGAGGCCGTACATGACGCTGCCCGACAAGCCGTTGTAGTTCGGCGTCGAGTATTGAACCGCGTTGTTCCAGCCCGAATCGCCGACCACGCCGGTATCGGTCGCGTAGGTTGCACCGGTCGGTACCGCCGTGTTGCCGAGGAACACGTGATAGACCATCGGCGAGAACGTGTACGAATCGATGAACGGATTGAATAGGATCGTCGAGACGAACAGATGCGTCGTCAGGCGGCCCGCGGTCACCGTGCCGTACGGCGATTCGACGCCCACGTAAGCGTTGCGGGCGAAGAACGTATCGCCCGAGAAGCGGCCGTAGTTGCCGTTTTGCGGCCGGAAGAAGTCTTCCAACGTGAAGATGGCCTTATAGCCGCCGCCCAGGTCCTCCGCGCCCTTCATCCCCCAGTATGACGTCGACATGCCGCCGCCGCCGACCACCCATGCACGCTGTCCGCCCGGGAACTGCTGCATGCCCGCCCACGAATCGACTTGCCCATAGAGTTGCACGCTCGATTGGGCGTGCGCGCCGGCGCCGGCTGTGGCAAAAGCGGCAACGGCCGCCAGGTTGAGCGTTGTTTTCAGCGCGCGGCTGACGGTGGCTTTCATGAATTCTCCTGTCGTTTGTCAAAAATGAAGCGCGCGAGCCGTTCTCGGGGCCGTGGATCGCCTGCGTTTCCTTTGGGGCGGGTCCATCGTTACTGGTCATATTTCCGGAAAGAAATACGCTCGCTTATTGCCGGTATAGCGATCCGCTTAGCATCACAGCGACGCAAGCCGCGAGTGCGGATTCGCCCGACCGGGCGCGATGAAGGGAAAGAGGGAAGGAGAATCGGCAAAATCGGGGCGGCGATGCCCCGAACGGACTGTCACGGACTGCCTAGTATCGAACGTCTCCGTTCATGCGAATCATGCAGGCCCTAATTGCGATAGACGGGCGGAGACTCGGACGAGCGCGCGCCCCTGGTAGGCGGATGCGGCACACGGTTAGGGCCGCGCTCCTCGTTGTAGCGGGCGATGTCGGAGCGGATGGAGCCGGCGCGCAAATAAGCGGCGCCGCCTTCCCGCGCCAGGGTGCGTGCCTCCTCGCTGACGGGCCGGTAAAACGGGCCTGCCGGCGTAATCGAAGCTGCAGGAACGATGCGCGGGCCACCGTGCCCGTATGGATCGACCGTCACCGCGAAGTGACGCCGCGCACCGGGGTGCGATGCGGTGACGCTTGCAGGACGCCCGGGCGCGCGCTCGAACGAACGGGCGCCTGATTCGGCAACGCCCCCACGAGTCCCATGCGGCCGCTGGGCATAGGCGAGCGAAAGCGCAACCGCGCATAGCGCCGCCGCCGCACAACGTCCAAAGGTGTGAAAAGCCGAAGCCGCCATAATCGATGCACTCGCCTACCATCCTCTCGGAGGCCGCGGCGCGCGGCGCGAGCGGCGCGCCTTCTTTACCGAGCGGTCGTCAGATAAATCGTGCTCCGAGGGAGCCCGGAAGGGTAATTTATGGGGCGGCCGTCGAGGTGTCGAGGCAAAAAGTGTTAGGCGAGAGGTGCCGTTGTAACGCGGTGTTACTGTGCGGTTTTTGTCTGAGAAGACGCATTCATGCGACCATTTCGGCCGCTCTATGCACCGCGGTTCCGCGCCTCGTTTTCCCCGCTCGTTTCTGTGCGGTTTTTGCGCGGTTTTTGCGCAGCGGCTCTTTTATCGTCACCAATAATCGCTTATGCGTCGCCTTCCTTTTTTGGTCCCCGACAACTTCACGCTCGCGTTGATCGGCACCGTGCTGCTAGCGAGCTTTTTACCTTGTCGCGGCGAAACGGCCGTCGCGGTCAATGCGCTGACAAACGTCGCGATCGGCCTGCTGTTCTTCCTGCATGGCGGCAAACTCTCGCGCGAAGCTGTCGTGGCCGGCGCCACGCACTGGCGCCTGCACGCCCTCGTCCTCGTCAGCACGTTCGTCATGTTTCCGCTACTCGGGCTCGCGCTGAAGCCGCTTCTCGCCCCGCTCGTCACGCCGGCGCTGTACATGGGCATTCTGTTTCTCTGTACGCTGCCGTCGACGGTCCAATCCTCGATCGCATTTACGTCGATCGCGCGCGGCAACGTGCCGGCCGCCGTCTGCAGCGCATCGGCGTCGAGTCTGCTCGGCATCTTCATCACACCGGCGCTCGTGAGCCTGATCGTCACGAATCACGCCGGCACGTCGGGCTCGGGCTGGCATACGGTGGCGGCCATCGTCATGCAATTGCTCGTGCCGTTCATCGCCGGCCAACTGCTGCGGCCGGTGATTGGGCCTTGGCTCGACCGTAATCGGCGGGTGCTGCGCTTCGTCGATCAAGGCTCCATCCTGCTCGTCGTCTATACGGCATTCAGCGCAGCGGTCAATGAAGGCCTCTGGCATCACCTCCCGCTTGGGGCGCTCGCCGGGCTGTTCGTCATCAATGCACTGCTGCTTGCCGCGGCACTCGCGATCACGACGTTGACGAGCAAGCGCCTCGGCTTCAACCGCGAAGACCAAATCACCATCATCTTTTGCGGCTCGAAGAAAAGCCTCGCATCGGGCATTCCGATGGCCAAGGTCATCTTCGCGTCGCAGGCGGTCGGCGCCGTCGTCCTGCCGCTGATGCTGTTCCACCAGATGCAATTAATGGTCTGCGCGGCGCTCGCGCAGCACTGGTCGACGCGCGGCGCATCCGGCAAAAATTCGCAGGCTGCCAGCGCGCACACGCGCTGAACGCGGCCGTCGACGCGCATAGGGCATTGCACGGTATTTTTGGCGATCACAAAAAAGGTGATTAATACGACGCCGCATTTTGCGACGCGAAAACCGGTTCCAACGCGGCAAACGTTTGCCGATTTCCGCGATCCCCAACTTTGGGAATGCGTGCATGCGGTCATATGGCCCCAAAGGGCCATTAACAGTCGGGCGTCAATACGCGCGCTTAACGCTAGAGGGATCGCTCGGTTCATCGCGCTTGCCCAACTCATAAATCTTATCAAAAGCTATCAAAAGCATCGCGCTCGGCATTTGGCGCTATTAGAATGGCGCCACGAAACAGGGCGCCGATAAGCCTCCTCCGTAAAATGCCGAAGTTTCATGTCCAAGCGAGAAAATAAATGACCGGCGAGGATCGATCTCACGAGGTACGCCACGAAGCGGCATCGCGCCGCATGCAACGCATTCGGGGGCGGCGCGCCAAGACGATCGAGGCGCCGGAAGATAATGAATCGTTCCAAGATTACGCGGCCCACCGGCTGTGGTCGTTCCTTTGCGCCCAGCTTGCGATGGCGCTCGTGGGCTACGTGGTGCTTGTCCTTGGCGACGCCTGGCTCGGCAAGCAGCGCATGGCCTCCGCTGCGCTCGCGAGCGCGCTGCCGGCGCTGCCGATGGCGGCTGCGCTCATCGTCGCCTGGCTGAAAAGCGGGCTGCGCGCGAGCTTGGCGGCGCTCTTTTTCCTCGCTGCGCTCGAAGCCGGCATCGTCCTGCATGCGCTGCAGTGGGGCGACGGCATGCTCATCGTGCTGCCCGCGTTCGTTCTGATTCCCCTGACATTCAGTCCCGTACTGCTGCGCGGATGGGACTTTCCGGCCGCGGCCATGCTCGCCGTCGCCGGGCCGCTCGCGCTCGTCGCCTTGAGCAAGCCGCCCGCCGTCGAGCAGTTCGGCGTCGTGCTGTCCATGTTCATCGCCATTTCGACGAGTCTCGTCACAAACTTGTTCGCGCTGCGATCGCAGAAGAAGAGCTTTCGGCTCGAGCGCCAGTTGCGCGCGTTCGCCGACATCGACGAGCTCACGCAGTTGCCGCGTCGGCGCCGCGTATTCGAACTCGGCCGCCGTATTCTGCTGCGCGCCGAACGCGTGGGCCAGCCGTTCTCGGTGCTCTATATCGACGCCGATCATTTCAAGGCGGTCAACGACCGCTTCGGCCATGACGCCGGCGATCGCGCGCTGCAGCTGATTGCGCGACACATCCAGGACAGCATGAGGCCGACCGATGTGGCAGGCCGCTTCGGCGGCGAGGAATTCGTCGTCCTACTGCCCGGCACCGACCAGCACGCTGCCGCCCTTGTCGCGGAACGTTTGCGCAAACGGATCGAGGACGCGCGTCAGTTCGAAGTCGCAATGACGATCAGCGTCGGGGTCGCGCAACACGCGCGCGGCGAGCCGATCGACCGCGTGATCCGGCGGGCGGATACCGCATTGCTCGATGCGAAAGGCAGCGGACGCAACCGCGTGGTGATCGCCGATCCGATGCCGGTGAAGGAAGCCGAAACGATCGGACTGGCCGAGCTTGCGTGCGTCGGGACCGATGCCGCCAACGACGCCGTGGCGCAGCCCGGGCGAGAACCCATCGCCGATTAGCGGCGAGCGCGCGGTTAGCGGGCGGTTGCCGGGCGGCGCAACGACGCAGGCACAACTAACACTAATCGGAACTAACCGGAAACGACGTTCGGCACTGCGACGCACCATGCCGGTGCGACGCATCACGAAAAATTCATTGAACTCTCCCCGGGGGCGGCCGATAAGCCGACTGTCCAATCATTCCGGCTTGTCGTCCCTTCATGTCATTGAGCCCGTCATTGCCGCTTCGCGGGAGCAGCACCGCCGAACTGATCGCTCGGCGTGCACTTACCGCGGTCTTTCAGCCCATCGTCGATTTTGACGGTCGCACCATTCTCGGCTACGAAGGCCTCATCCGCGGCCCAGCCGGGTCGCCGCTCGAATCGCCGGACGCGCTGTTCCGCCAGGCGGCCCGCGAAGGGCGCTCAGTCGCGCTCGAACATGCGGCTGCACGCACCTGCGTCACCGCGTTCACACGCCTCGGGTGCGAAGGCAAACTGTTTCTGAATTTCAGCGCCGACGCACTCCTCTCGCTGCGGGACACGCGCCAGAGCACAATCGATTGGCTGCAGCGGTGCGGCCTTAACGCCGATCGCCTTGTGCTTGAATTGACCGAGCAATGCGCGGTCGCCGACGTGGGCAGCTTCGCGCCCGCCGTCGCGGCGCTGCGCGAGACCGGCATCCAATTTGCGCTCGACGACTACGGCACTGCCAATGCCAGTATGAATCTCTGGGTGCGCCTACAGCCGGACGTCGTCAAAATCGATCGCTTCTTCATCGACGACATCGCCAACGATCCGCTCAAGTTCGAGGCCGTGCGTGCCATGCAGCACTTTGCAGGAGCGAGCGGCGCGCGCCTCGTCGCCGAAGGCATCGAAAACGCAGCCGATCTCATCGTCGTGCGCGACATGGGCATTGCACTCGGCCAGGGGTTTTTCTTCGGGCGCCCTAACGCGCGTGCGGCCTCTCAGCTCGCCGACGCCGCACGCGACGCGCTCGGCGCCGGACATATCGCCGTGTTTCCGGGCGCGACGCGCGGCCCTGTCGCCGCCTCGCCGTCAGGCGGCATGGCAGCGGCGAAGATGATCGTCTCCGCGCCCGCAGTACCGACGAGCGCGACGAACAACGACGTGCTCGCACTCTTCAGCCGCTTGCCGGCACTGCACGCGCTGGCCGTGGTCGAGAACGATGAACCGATCGCGCTCATCAATCGGCGCAGCTTCATGGATCACTATGCGCTGCCCTATCATCGCGAGCTTTTCGGCAAGCGCCCTTGCATGCTGTTTGCCAATGCATCGCCCGTCCTCATCGAAAAGTCGATGACGGTCGAGCAAATGGCCAAGCTGCTCGCCAGCGACGACCAGCGCTATCTCGCCGACGGGTTCGTCATCACCGACGAAGGACGCTATGTCGGCCTAGGCACGGGCGAAAGCCTCGTGCGCGCCGTCACCGAGGTGCGCATCGAAGCCGCCCGCTACGCCAATCCGCTCACATTCCTGCCCGGCAACATTCCGATCAGCGCTCACATCGCCCGGCTCATCGGGCACCGGGCGGCCTTCTACGCGTGCTATGTCGACCTCAATCACTTCAAGCCGTTCAACGACCGCTACGGCTATTGGCAAGGCGACGAAGTGCTGAAGTTCGCAGCGGCCGTCCTCGCCGACGTCTGCGATCCCACGCGCGACTTCCTGGGTCACGTGGGCGGCGACGACTTCCTGATCCTGTTCCAAAGCGAGGACTGGCAAGCGCGCGCGGCGCGCGCGATCGAAGCGTTCGATACGGGGGCACTGCACTTCTACGCCGACGAAGACCGCGCCGCCGGCGGCATTCAGGGGGACGACAGACGCGGTAATTCGACGTTCTACGGCTTCGTGACCATGGCGATCGGCTGCGTGGGGGTGCCGCCGAGCGCGGACGATACGCGCTACGGCAGCGAGGAGATCGCCTCGGTGGCCGCGCTCGCCAAGCACCGCGCCAAGCAAGAGGCGAGCGGGCTGTTCGTCGTCGATCTCGAAGAAGGCGCCGCGCTGATACACCTACGCGAGCGGGCGGTTTAGTAATTTTTACTAAACAGTAAAATGTTCTCAAAACTACGCTATGAGAACGCGTAAGGGCAATCCTTTACGTTTCTCTGCGCTCTGTTTTGGCATTTTTACTATACAATTTGCGGCATCCCGACCTAGAGACGAGCGACGATGGCCACCACGATTCGCGACATCGCCCGCGCGGCGAACGTGTCGATCGGCACGGTGTCGCGGGCGCTGAAAAACCAGCCCGGCCTCTCGGAAGCCACGCGGCTGCGCGTGGTCGAGACGGCACAGCGTCTCGGCTACGATGCCGCGCAATTGCGCCCGCGCATTCGCCGGCTCACCTTTCTGCTGCATCGTCAGCACAATAACTTTGGCGCCAGTCCCTTCTTCTCGCACGTGCTGCACGGTGTGGAAGACGCCTGCCGGGCACACGGCATCGTGCCCTCGCTGCTGACGGCCGGGCCGACCGAGGACGTGGCCGAGCAATTGCGCCTGCACGCGCCCGATGCGATTGCCGTGGCCGGCTTCGTCGAGCCGGAAACCCTCGCGGCGGTAGCGGCGATGCAGCGCCCGCTCGTTTTGATCGATCTATGGGCGCCGAAGATGCGGTCGGTTAACCTCGACAACGCCGCTGGCGCGGCCCTGGCGATGCGGCACTTGTTCGCGCTCGGGCGCAAACGCATCGCATTCATCGGCGGCTCGCTGGCGCACTACAGCATCGCGCAGCGCGCGCTCGGCTATCGGCGCGCATTCTTCGAGGCCGGGCTTCTGTTCGATCCGTCTCTCGAAACGTCGATCGACGCCCACCTGCCGCCCGACGAAGGCGCCGCTCTCGCCATGCAGCGCCTGCTCGACGCGCAGGGCCCCGGGCGCATGCCGACCGCCGTGTTCGCCTACAACGACGTCGCCGCACTTGCCGCCATGCGGGTCGCCCTAGCACGCGGCTTGCGCGTGCCCGAGGACATCGCGTTCGTCGGCTTCGACGACATCCCCGCCGCGTCGCACGCCACGCCGGCGCTCACGACGATCGCGGCCGACAAAGAGGCGCTCGGCGCGCGCGGCGTTCAATTGCTGCTTGAAGATACGCCCGGCGAGCTGACGGTGCGATTGCCCGTCCGGCTGATCGAGCGGGCCAGCACGATCGGCGGCACCGGCGTGCAGCACGCGCTCGGTGCCGCCGGCATCGAACCGGAAACGACATCATGACGAAGCTTCCCAACGCGACTCGCAACATCAAGCCGGCGCCCGGCATCGTCCACACCAACGCAATGGTGCCGCCCGTCGACGACTTCCGCGACCGCGCATTCCTGCTCGGGCATGTGGCCGATACGCTGGCGTTCTACGCGCCGACGGTCCACGATCCGTCGGGCGGCTTCTTTCACTATTTCAAGGACGACGGCACCGTCTACAACCGCACTTCGCGCCACCTGGTGAGCAGTTGCCGCTTCGTCTTCAATTACGCGATGGCGTACCGCCATTTCCGCGACCCTCAATATCTCGACTACGCGCGCCATGGCCTCGCATTCCTGCGCGATGCGCACTGGGATGCGGAGCACCGCGGGTACGACTGGGAAATCGAGTGGCGCGACCGCGAAAAACGCACGATCGACGGCACGCGCCACTGTTACGGGCTCGCCTTCGTGCTGCTCGCGCAGGCGCACGCGGCGATGGCGGGCATCGAGGAGGCGCGGCTGCAGATCGCCGAGACGTTCGAGTTGATGGAGCGCCGTTTCTGGGACCCGGCGGCCGGGCTCTATGCCGACGAAGCCACGCCCGACTGGCACGTTTCGACCTACCGCGGCCAAAACGCCAATATGCATACGACGGAGGCGCTGCTCGCGGCCTACGAGGCGACGGGACACCTCGTCTATTTGAACCGCGCCGAGCGGGTGGCCACGAACATCACAGGACGCCAGGCCCAGCTCTCGCACGGGCTCGTGTGGGAGCACTTCCATGCCGATTGGTCGGTCGATTGGCATTACAACGAGGAAGACAGCTCCAGTATTTTTCGTCCGTGGGGCTTTCAGCCCGGTCATCAAACCGAATGGGCCAAGCTGCTGCTGATCCTCGAGCGCCATCGGCCGCTGCCTTGGCTCCTCCCACGCGCGATCGAGCTGTTCGACGCCGCGCTCACACACGCCTGGGACGACGAGCACGGCGGCCTATGTTATGGCTTCGGCCCGGACGGCAAGATCTGCGATCACGACAAGTACTTCTGGGTGCAGGCCGAGACGCTGGCCGCGGCCGCGCTGCTCGGGCACCGTACCGGCAGCGAGCGTTTCTGGGACTGGTACGACGAGCTCTGGAGCTATAGCTGGACGCACTTCGTCGATCATCGCCACGGCGCCTGGTATCGCATACTGACCTGCGACAACCGCAAGTACAGCGACGAAAAGAGCCCGGCCGGCAAAACCGACTATCACACGATGGGCGCCTGCTACGAAGTGCTCAATGCACTTGGCGAAGCGGGCGCGAACCCAAATGCGGAAGCAAGCCCGAACGGCAACGGCCATCTAGCCTCGGCCCTGCAGCCGGCGAACGGCGCGGCGAACGGCGCGGGAAACAGAAACGGAAACGGAAACGGACGCGGCAAGACAAATGGAAGCGGTGGCAACGGCGGTATGGCGCGCCGCGCTTGAATGGACGATCCCATCATGGACACCCCTAGCTCAAAGAGCACGGCGGCCGCCGCGGCACGCCGCGAGCCGGCCGCTTTCCCGCTGTTCGTGAGCGCGGGCGACATCCTCACCGATCTCGTTCGCGCCGACGGCCCGCATTGGACTTCGCACCCGGGCGGCGCGGGTTGGAACGTCGCACGCGCGGTGGCGCGCCTCGGCGTGCCGACCGCGTTTGCCGGCGCGATCGGCACCGACTGCTTTTCCGATGAACTCTGGCGCGCAAGCGAGGCGGCCGGCCTCGATCTGCGCTTCTTACAACGTGTCGAGCGCGCACCGCTGCTCGCGATCGTTCATCAAACGCGTCCACCGGCCTACTTCTTCATCGGCGACGCCAGCGCCGATCTCGCGTTCGATCCCGAATCGCTGCCCGAGGGCTGGATGGGCGGCGCACGCTGGGCGCATTTCGGCGGCATCAGCCTTGCGCGCGCACCGCTCTCGGCGACGCTCGCAACGTTGGCGGCCGATCTGCGAGCGCATGGCCTGCGCATCAGCTTCGACCCGAACTACCGCAATCTGATGGAGCACGGCTATCGCCCGATGCTCGAGACGATGGCCTCGCTGGCCGATCTGATCAAAGTATCCGACGAAGATCTGCGCTGCCTCTTCGGCACCGACGAAGACTCCGCGCTCGAGACGCTACGTGCGATGAACCCCGAGGCCACGGTGCTCGTCACGCGCGGCTCGGGTCCGGCCACGCTCATCGCGCCGGGCGAGACCATCGCCGCGATGCCACCGCGCGTCGAAGTCGTCGATACGGTCGGCGCGGGCGATGCCTCGATCGGCGGCTTGCTCTTTAGCCTGATGCAGCGGCCGGAGCGCGGCTGGCGCGATCATTTGACGTTCGCGCTGGCGGCGGGCGCGGCGGCATGCGGGCATGCGGGAGCGCATTCCCCGACACTCGACGAGGTCGTCGCGCTGCTGCAATAGAGTGCGCTCATCCTGAGGGGAGGCGCCGCGCAAGCCTGGTACGGCACGCGCGCGAGCGAACGCGGAAGGGCCAGTACGCTCCATCGGTGCGTGCTAGCATGAATTTATGCGTCCGGACAGGAGCGTCATCATGGAAGAGCTCACGTACACGAAAGGCATCTATACGGCCACCCCCCGCGTGCAGCGGCTCGACGACGGCCGGTTTCAAGGCGTCGTGCATCTTGCGCGCGACGACGCGAGCGAACCCGAGACGACAGTCTACGAAGTCAAGGGGGCGAGCGCGACCGTGACCGAAGCGCTGGAGGAAGCCAAGGCGCTTGCGCACCAAATCCTCGGCGAAATCGAGTTGTAGCTGCAGCGGGACGGCGCTCATCGTCGCCCGCCCCTCCCGCTTAGCTAGGCGTGTCGAACAATCGCTGAAAACCGCGGCGAATGGCCAATAGGAGGTGCAAGATGGCCGAAGAACTCTTCGTATACGGCGTCTATTCGATTCACGTGCGGCCCATCGAGCTTGCAGGCTCGCGCTGGGATGCCGAATACGAAATCCGGCAGCATGATAAGGCCGTGCAACGCTGGACGACTATAGGCGGCGATGCAGGCTATGAGAGCGCCGCCGAAGCGATCGAATCGGCACGCCAGCAGGCACAGTCCGACATCGAGCATGGCGCCGGCGTGCCTAAGCCGAGGGCATTCCCGTAGTCGCGTACTCGGGTGGTCGCGTACTCGGGTGGTCGGGTACTCGGGTACTCGGGTGGTCGGGTACTCGGGTGGTCGGGTGGTCGGGTACTCGGGTACTCGGGTGGTCGGGTGGTCGGGTACTCGGGTGGTCGGTTATGGCGATATGCACCCGCAGACGGTGTACGCGCACGCGATCGCGGCACTCGAAATCTTCACCGGGATGTCGAGCATCGCGTCGGCGACGGGCCTCATCTTCGTGCGGTTTTCGCGCCCGCGCGCCCGCATCATCTTTTCGCGCTACGCCGTCGTGCGCCCGCTGGACGGCCAGCCGACGCTGATGCTGCGCGCGGCGAAGGCGCGGACGAAACCACGACGCAGATCATGCACGGGCGTACTACCTTGAGTCATAGCGACATTCGCTGGCAGCATCGCTTCGTCGATTTACTGCACGACGACGACGAAGGTGTCACGCACATCGACTACACGAAGTTCGACGAGGTTGTACCGCTCGACGAGACGGACGGAAACTGAAGCGGCGCACGCGCCGCAAAAATCCTCTCGGATTTTGCATCTGGCGCGCACGAATTGCCGCATCCGCACGATGCCGCAGGCGAGATAGTAAAAATCCTCCCCCTTCGACGCTCAAAAATAGAGCCTTCGCAGCCCTATGCCTTGGCTGCGCCGGCCGCCGCCGCGCTGCATGGGCACAAAGCAGAATCGAAGGAGACAAACGCCATGACCGCCCGCCTGCCCACCGACGGCACGCCCGCTCTATCCGAGTATCAGCTGACCGACAATCTCACCGCCAAGCACGGGCGCATCTTCCTCACCGGCACCCAGGCACTCGTGCGCATCATGCTGATGCAGCGCGAGCTCGACCGCGCGCTGGGCTGGAACACCGCGGGCTTCGTCAGCGGCTATCGCGGCTCGCCGCTCGGCATGGTCGACCAGCAGATGTGGAAGGCGACGAAGCTGCTCGACGCAAACGACGTGCGCTTTCTGCCCGCCATCAACGAAGAACTCGGCGGCACGGCCGTGCTCGGCACCCAGCGCGTGGAGGCCGATCCCGAGCGCACCGTCGATGGCGTCTTCGCCATGTGGTACGGCAAAGGCCCCGGCGTCGACCGCGCCGGCGATGCACTCAAGCACGGTAACGCTTACGGCTCGTCGCCGCACGGCGGCGTGCTCGTCGTGGCCGGCGACGATCACGGCTGTGTCTCGTCGTCGATGCCGCACCAAAGCGACTTCGCGATGATGGCCTGGCATATGCCGATCGTAAATCCGTCGCACATCGCCGATATGCTCGAATTCGGCGCCTACGGCTTCGCCTTGTCGCGCTTCTCGGGCGCATGGGTCGGCTTCAAAGCGATTTCGGAGACGGTCGAATCGGGCGCTACCGTCGATCTCGACGCGCTCACGACGCACTGGAGCATACCCACCGATTTCGCGGCACCCGCCGGTGGGCTGCATAACCGCTGGCCCGATCTGCCGAGCCTTACGATCGAAGCACGACTCGACGCCAAGCTCGACGCCGTGCGCTCATTCGCGCGCGCGAACAGCATCGACAAGTGGATCGCGACCAGCCCCAACGCGAACGTCGGCATCGTCACATGCGGCAAGGCGCATCTCGATCTGATGGAAGCGCTGCGCCGGCTCGATCTGACAGTCGCCGATCTCGATGCGGCCGGTGTCCGCATCTACAAGGTCGGGCTCTCATTCCCGCTCGAGATGACGCGCATCGATACGTTCGTCGAAGGCCTGTCGGAAGTGCTCGTCATCGAGGAAAAAGGGCCCGTCGTCGAGCAGCAGATCAAGGATTACCTCTACAACCGGGCGACGGGTACGCGGCCGGCCGTTGTCGGCAAACACGATGCGAACGGGGCGCCGCTGCTGTCCGCGCTCGGCGAGCTGCGCCCGTCGCGCGTGCTGCCCGTCTTCGCTCAATGGCTGGCGCGGCATAAGCCCAACCTCGATCGCCGGGAACGCGTCGTCGATCTCGTCGCGCCGACCATCCTCTCGAACGCCGCCGACGCCGTGCGCCGCACGCCGTACTTTTGCTCCGGTTGCCCGCACAATACGTCGACGAAGGTGCCCGAAGGCTCGATTGCCCAGGCCGGCATCGGCTGCCACTTCATGGCGTCTTGGATGGACCGCGGCACAACGGGCCTGATTCAGATGGGCGGTGAAGGCGTGGACTGGGCCGCTCATTCGATGTTCACGAAGACACAGCACGTCTTTCAAAATCTAGGCGACGGCACCTACTTTCATTCGGGCATCCTCGCCATCCGCCAGGCCGTGGCGGCGAACACGAACATCACCTACAAGATCCTTTATAACGACGCGGTGGCGATGACGGGCGGCCAACCCGTCGACGGCAGCATCTCCGTGCCGCAGATCGCGCGTCAAGTCGAAGCCGAAGGCGTCTCGCGCTTCGTCGTCGTCTCGGATGAGCCCGAGAAATATGATGGCCATCACGGGCAGTTCCCGAAGGGCACGACGTTCCACCATCGCCGCGAACTCGATGCCGTGCAGCGCGCGCTACGTGAAACGCCGGGCGTAACGGTGCTCATCTACGACCAAACCTGCGCCGCCGAGAAACGCCGCCGCCGTAAGAAGGGCGAATTCCCCGATCCCGACAAGCGGCTATTCATCAACGAGGCCGTGTGCGAAGGCTGCGGCGATTGCGGCGTGCAGTCGAACTGTCTCTCGGTCGAACCGATCGAAACACCGCTCGGGCGCAAGCGCCGCATCGATCAATCGTCTTGCAACAAGGACTTTTCCTGCGTGAACGGCTTTTGTCCGAGCTTCGTGACGATCGAAGGCGGCAAGCTCAAGAAGGCTGCCGGCGCCGCATTCGACGAAGCTGCGCTCGCCCGCCGCGTCGACGCATTGCCGCTGCCGCACACGGGCCTCGCCGCCGCGCCGTACGACATCCTTGTGACGGGCGTGGGCGGGACCGGCGTCGTGACGGTCGGCGCGCTGATCAGCATGGCGGCTCACCTGGAAGGCAAGAGCGCGTCGGTGCTCGACTTCATGGGCTTCGCGCAAAAGGGCGGCGCGGTGCTCTCGTTCGTGCGTTTCGCGGCGCGCGACGAATGGCTCAATCAAGTGCGCATCGACACGCAGCAAGCGGATGTGCTGCTGGCCTGCGACATGGTGGTCGGCGCGAGCGCCGATGCACTGCAGACGGTGCGCCACGGCCGCACGCGGATCGTCGTCAACACGCATCGGATTCCCAATGCCGAGTTCGTGAACCATCCCGACGCAAGCCTGCACGCCGATGCGCTCATCGACAAAATGCGACACGCGGCAGGCGCCGAGTTCATGTCGACGTGCGACGCGCAGGCGCTCGCGGGCAAGTTCCTCGGCGATACGATCGGCGCGAACCTCCTCATGCTTGGGTTCGCATGGCAGCTCGGGCTCGTGCCGGTTTCGCACGCGGCGCTCATGCGCGCGATCGAGTTGAACAATGTTGCCGTGCCGATGAACAAGCTAGCGTTCGCCGTGGGCCGGCTGGCCGCTGCCGATCCCGCCGAGCTCGATGCGCTATGGGCCGAGCGCCATGCCGAACGAAGCGGGCAGCTCGGTGCTCCGGTGGCGGGCGTGGCAGCGGACGAACGCGACGAACGCACCGAACTCGACGCGCTTGTTGCCGACCGCGAGGCACGTCTTGCAGACTACGGCGGCCCGCGCTATGTCCAACGCTATCGCTCGCTGGTCGCGCAAGCGCGTGAGGCGCAAGCGCGCGTACCGGAAGCCACGGAAGCCACCGGCGTTGCACGCGCCGTGGCGGTGACGTTCTATCGATTGCTCGCGGTCAAGGACGAATACGAAGTGGCGCGCCTGCACACCGATCCCGCGTTCCGCGAGGCACTCGAAGCGCAGTTCGAAGGCACGGCAGGAAAAGATTTTCGCGTGAAGTTCAACCTGGCGCCGCCGACGCTTGCCAAGGCCAAGGCCGGCGAGGTGCCGCGCAAGCAGACGTTCGGTCAGTGGCTGTGGCCCGTACTCGGCATGCTCGCAAAATGGCGCGGCCTGCGCGGCACCGCGTTCGATCCGTTCGGCCGCACCGTCGAACGCCGCATGGAGCGCGCGCTCGCCGACGACTACGAAGCGACGATGCAGCGCGCCTTCGCGGCACTGGCTGCGTCCAACGCGCAAGACGTCGCCAAGCTGGCGGAACTCCATGCGGGAATCCGCGGCTATGGGCACGTGAAGCTGCGCAACCTTGCCGGCGTGAAGCGCAGCGAGCGCGAACTCGCTGCGCGCCTAGGTGTGGATGCGGCGACGAGCGCGGCCGTGCAGCACGCGCTCGACGAGATGAAAGGCGCCGGCTCGCTGCGCGGCATTCCGGTCGTGGTCGCAAAGTAGGCCTAAGCGCGATGCGCGCTGGGTGCCGCTACTTCGGCGAGATCCAGCGCCCGCTCGGGTCGAGCTCCCGATACGCGCGGAAGCCGCCCTTTTCCGCGATGACGGCCATATAGACGGCCTTCGTGCGATCGCCTTTCTCGTTGAAGGAAATATCGCCCGTCGCCCCTTTGAAGTCCGACACCTTGTGCAAGGCCGCGATAATGTCGGCAGGCTTCGTCGACTTAGCATCGGCAATCGCCTTTGCCGTCACGCGGACGGCATCGTATTCGTAGATCGAATACGGCCCGGGCTCGGCGCCATACGCCTTCTTGTAGTCCGCAACGAAGCGGCGCGCCGTTTGGCCTGTCAGGAACTGCGGCAGCGGCGCCGTCGTGCAGATCATGCCTTTCGCGGCCTCGCCCGCCGTCTTGATCAGCGCGGGTTCGGTCGTACCGTCCCCGCCCATCAAGTACTTGATCGGCAGCTTCAGTTGCCGAACGTCCTTCGCGAGCGACGCCGCCTCGGGGTAATAGCCCGTGTAGTAGACAACGTCGGGTTTCAGTGCGGCGACCTGCTTCGCGACGTCGGCGTAATCCATCTGCCCCGGCGTCACGGCATCGTCATACACCACGTCGATGCCCTGCTTCTTGAGCGCATCGACGGTATTGTCGGCGAGCCCCTTCGAATAGGTCGTGCTGTCGTTGATGACCGCGACCGTCTTCGCATGCAGGACTTCTTTCATGAGCTTTGCCGCGAACGGCCCTTGCTCGTCGTCGCGTCCGATCGTGCGAAACGCGTTGTCCCAGCCCTTCTCAGTCAGCGCCGGATTCGTCGACGCATCCATCACGTATGCGATACCGGCCTCGTGAAAAACGCGCAACTCGGGCAGCGCCGCGCTCGAGCAGTAGCCGCCCGCCACCGCCACGACGCCTTGGCTGACGAGCGTCTTCGCGGCTTGCGCAGCCTTGTCGGCATCGCACCCGTCGTCCGCCTGCACGAGTTCGATCTTCTTGCCGAGCACGCCGCCGCGCTTGTTGATATCGTCGGCCGCCCGCTGCGCGCCGTTGAGAATGTCCCTGCCTGCCCCTTCGTAGCCGCCGGAGAGCGGCACGGGTACGCCGATCTTGATCGTCTCTTGCGCCTGCGCCGCGCCGGGCGCGGCCGCAATCGATAATGCAGCCGCGCCTATGCCGGCGAGCGCCGCCTGTCGTACACCATCGAACGCGCGCAATGCGCCGCGATGCCGAACTGTCATGTCTGTGCTCCTTTCCTTTTTGCTTGTTATCGAGACAAGCCGGTTTCGGCGTGGGGATAGCCGAAACCCGCCTACTCTGATGATAGGCGTGGAAAGAAACAGATCAAGTCGGCCTGCAAAACGGCATGACGGCGCGCAGGCAGCCGGCGCGCCGCGAACGCTCAAACGCCTTGCTCGGCATCCTGCCAGTCGATGTCGCCGCACAGCACGCACAGGCGTTCGCCGATGCGCACGGCCATCGAAAGCGTCACGCAAGGTTGCGCTTCGTTGATGGAAAGGTAGGGCTTCGTTGCATGAACGCGATCCGGCCCATCGATCGCGGCGTTGAAATACGGGCGGCGCATCCAATTGGCGCCCTGCGCATCGGCGACGGGCAAAAAGCGCGCCTCCTGGCCCGCGCGATCCGCACGCAGAACGACGTTGCGGCCCGTCTGCCGGCCTTGTGCGTCGAGCAAGAAGCAACGCGCGGCATAATCGAGCGCGAGGAAGTTCCAGCACACCTCCTCGAGCGGCTCGCCTTGCGCAAGACGCTCGCCCGCTCGCTCGAACGCGCGCAAATACGGCGCCAGCTTGCCCGCGCGCCCACGTTCGCGGGCCTCGCTTTGCTCGCGGTGCTGCTCGGCCAGCGCCGTAATGCGCTCGGCCGCATAGGCACTGTCGGCCGCCGCGGGGCCGGGGCGCCCGAAGTGGAAACCCTGGACGAAGTCGGCATCGCACGAGAATGCGAGCTGCGCCTCGTACTCGGTCTCGACGCCTTCGATGAGCACGAGCTTACCCGCCTCGTGCAGCATCGCCACAAAGCCCGGCAAGATCGCCGCCGCCTGCGTGCGATGGGCCGCTTGCGAGAGCATCATGCGATCGACCTTGACGATGTCGGGATCGAGCTGCCAAATCCGCTCGAGATTCGAATCGCCCGCGCCGAAATCGTCGAGCGCGATCAAGAAGCCCTGCTCGCGAAAACGGCGCGCTTCTTCGGCGAGCTTATCGAAATCCTCGGCGCGCACAGCCTGCAACTCGAGCACGATGCGGCGCGGCGACAAATCCAAGCGATCGAGATGCGCACGGAATGCAGCGGCATGATACGAATCGGCCAGCGCGCCCGCATGAACGTTCAGGAACAGCCATTCGCGTTCCGCATGCAGCGTCTTGAAGTTTTCCAGATGGAGCGATTGCGCAAGCCGGTCGACGTAATGAAGCTCGCCCTGGCGCGCGGCATCGCCGAATACGTCGAGCGGCGGCACCGGGCGGTCGAAAATGTCATGCGCGCGCAGCAAGCCCTCGTAGCCCACCGCGCGCAGGTGCGACAGGCTGAAGATCGGTTGGAACACGCTCGTGAGCGTGAGGTCACGATGACGCAGCGTATAGCGCTCCAGGCCCGATGCGACGTCCGATTCGAGCGCGGGCGATGCCCCGGCGCCTGGCTCACGCACCGACATCACCATGGCGACCTCCGGGCACGGTAGGCGTGCACGTCGCGCACCGTGGGCGCGCATGAAATAGAACAAAAGACAAACGACCTCATCGACGGCTCCCTCGGATCTTTTTTACTGTTAAGGCAGCGCTGACGAAAGCAAGGTCCGTGCGAGCGCAGCATCGACGAGGGGTGCCGCGGGCGGGCGGAACGGACAGAACGCCTAAAGCGGGCGGGCGATGCGAGGCGCAGCGAGCGCCGGCAGGGCACAACCGCGATCGCCGCCGCGCAGCGCCCGCACCTTTACGGTGCGGGCGGAGGCGCCACGAGCACCGTTGCGGCGCTTAGAGCACCGGAGCGCGCGCCAACTCGCCGCGCAGCAGCGCATAGAGCAGAATCGCCCCGAACGTGGCAGTGCCGATGCCGCCGAGCGCGAATCCGCCCACTTGCAGCGAGAAGTTGCCCGCACCGACGACGAGTGTGACGGCCGCGACAATCAGATTGCGGTTATCGGAGAAGTCGACCTTGTTGACCACCCAAATGCGCGCGCCCGTCACGGCGATGAGCCCGAAGACGACGATCGACACGCCGCCCAGCACAGGGCCGGGAATCGTTTCGATGAGCGCGCCGAATTTCGGCGAGAAGCCGAGCACGAGCGCGATCGCAGCGGCCACGACGAACACGAGCGTCGAATAGATCTTTGTCACGGCCATGACGCCGATGTTCTCGGCATACGTCGTCACGCCGGTACCGCCGGCAAAGCCCGATACGACCGTGGCAAGGCCGTCGCCGACGAACGCGCGGCCGATGTAGCGATCGAGGTCCTGCCCCGTCATGGCGCTGACGGCCTTAATGTGCCCGAGGTTTTCGGCAACGAGGATCACGGCGACGGGCGCGAGCAGCAGCATCGCGTGCGGATCGAAGACGGGCGCGGAAAAGTGCGGCAGACCGAACCAGGCGGCATGAGCGACGATCGAGAAATCGATCGGCTTGCCGAGGCCCATGCCGTTGGCGGCGATCGCATAGAGCGCATAAGCGATCAATAGCCCCACCAGAATGAGCAAGCGCTGCACCATGCCGCGCGTGAATACGGCGACGATCCCGACGCTGAGCACCGTGACCACGGCCATCCACGAATCGAATACCGAGCCGCTCACGCCCTTGACAGCGATCGGCGCCAGATTCAGCCCGATGACCGCGACGATCGAGCCCGTGACGACGGGCGGCATCAGCGTTTCGATCCATTTCGTGCCGACCGCGCCGACGATGAGTCCGATGACCGCATACACGACGCCGCAGACGATGATGCCGCCCAGTGCGACGGGCAGGTTCATGTTCGGCCCGTGCCCCGCATAGCCCGTGACGGCGATGACAAGGCCGATGAACGAGAAGCTCGAGCCGAGGTAGCTCGGCACTCGCCCGCCAACGAGCACGAAAAACAGCAGCGTGCCGATGCCGGACATGAAGATGCACAGATTGGGATCGAAGCCCATGAGCAGCGGGGCCAACACGGTCGAGCCGAACATCGCGACGACGTGCTGAATACCCATGGCAAACGTCTGCGGCCAGGGCAGACGCTCGTCGGGCGCGACGACGCGGCCCTCGGCGGCGCTCGGCGCAATGCGCCAGCGCGGAAAATAAGATTCGGCCATGCTGGTTGGGCTCCTTTCTCGCGTGGGGATGGGTCGCGCCGCCTCGTTGCGGCGGCGCGTTGGAATCACGCGAGTGTAAGGACGGCAATCACCCGTGACAAGCGATCCGGCACTTGCGAATGCCTTACAGAGGCCAAGGCATCGTCGATCGCTTCGTAGCTTCTCCGCGCTCACAGCAAACGACTCGGTACGCGCCGACCGGAAGCACATCGATGAATCGGCGGAAGATGTTGATCGGCTCACAGCGCACGCCGCAGGTAAATGCATCGAAGAACGCGCGTCCTTCGGCGGGATACGTATGCAGGGATACGTGCGACTCGGCCAGCAGGAGGAGAATCGTCACGCCGCTCGGCGCAAACGTATGCTCGATGGTCCCGAGCACCGTCGCGCCTTCAGCAGTGGCCGCATCCGTCAACGCCTTCGCGAGTGTGGCGCAGTCATTAAGTACCGAGGCGCAGGTATCCGCGAGGTCGACCAGCACGTGCCGACCATAAGCAAGATGCGCGGAATCAGTCATGACGCTTAGCCACCCGCGCCGTACCGGCGCAGCCGATCGATACAACGGCAACACCAACGAGGGAAATGCCGATGCCGACGGGCGCGATCGCGCTCAACACACCCGCGAACGCGCCCGACATGGCCTCGCTCGTATTGGCCAGCGTCGAAAACAAGCTGAAGTTCTTGCCGACGTTCGACTCGGTGGATAAGCGTTGAATATTCGTCGGAAGCACCACGTCCACAAACGCGCCAATCGCGCCCAGCAAGCAACATCCGGCGAGCATCGCGGGGACGCTAACCGCGCACAACGGTAACAGCGCAAGCGTAAAGCCGTAAAAGCGCCAATATGTCATCAAGCTCGGCGTGCTGAAATCGCGCGAGACGCTGCTGCACAAGAGCGCGCCGGCCAGCGCACCGAGCGCGAGAAAGCTCATGGCGTAACCGATGATGCTGTCGGCGTAGCCCTCGCCTTTGAGCATCGTCGGGATCAGCACGCGCAATGCGGCGCCGACGAACAAAATGCATAGCGCGGAGTAGCCGATGCTGACGGATAGATCGCGCTTAGCCGCCGATGCCTTTAAGTTTGCAGCGAATTCCGCATAGAGGCTGCGCAGCGTCACCCGTGTTCGCGGCAGGCCACGCTGCGGCGCCGCCGCCTCCGCCCCACCGATCGAGCGCCAAATGCAAAGCGCCGACACGAGATACGTAGCCGCATCGATCGCGAGCACATAGCCCGCGTTTGCCACGGCATAGAGCAGCGTCGCACCCAGCGCGGGACCGACAAGGCCGCCCATCTCCGCCGCCATTTGCGTTGCGCCGTTCGCGGCAGGCAGATGCTCGGCCCGCACGAGCGAGGGAATGGTGCCTTGGAACGCAGGTTGGAACACGGTGCGAAACGCCGTCATCGACATGCCGATGAGTGCGAGCGCCACAGCGTCGATGCGGCCGCTCGACAGCAGTAGGCAAAACACGCCCGTAATCGCCATCCTCGCTAGATCCGCGCCGATCATTAGCGAGCGGCGAGACAAGCGATCCGACAGGGCCCCGCCAAGCGGGCCAAGCACCAGGTAGGGAATGAATCGGAAGAAGTAAATGATGCCGGACAAGGCCACATTGGCGTGCGTCGTGTTCAGCACCGTGATGATGAAGACGAACTCATGGATGCCATCGCCGATCTGCGACAGTAAATTGCCGGTCAACAAAACGGAGAGACGGCGCTCCCTGCGCAGCATCGCGAGCATCGGGTCTCCTAGGCAGTGTGCGCAGGCACGATCGGAAACAACAATTCCCGCTTCGAAAATCGGCGGCCCGGATCCTTGAGCTTGTCGATGACCATGCCGTTCATCAGCAACTGATCGGCGCTCGGCATGAGGAAGTACATCAGATTGACGTACCAGTACCAGCCAAGCTTGGTCAGCGACAGCGACGCACCGTCTTCTACGATGAACGACTCTTGTTTCAAACGCTCGAGCTTGCCGAGCACTTCGGGATGCACCTCATCCCAACGCACGTTTCGCGTATCGATGCGGCCGTGATACGGCAGGCGAAGCACGAGCGGCCGCGCGAAGTCGAGCGCTCGATCATGCCGACTGATCTCGCACGGAATGCGACCTTGTGCGACCGCTTCACGATAGATCTTCTTGCTATGCGTTTGCGTCATGACGTGGCCAATCGTCGAACTGATCGCATTGACGCCGAAGCCCATCAGGTCGTAATCGTGATAACCGTAGACATGCTCGTGATACACGAATGAGTACGCTTCGCTCACCACGTCGGTCGTTGCGCGCGTGCGAACGTATCCATGGCCGTTGTGCGGCATGAAGCCCGCGTGCCGCATCGCCTGATCGACGAGTACGTTCATGCCGAATTTGCGCATGGCCGATGTCGGCGTGGCGCCCGCCCGCTCGAGCTTCGCGTGCAGTCCGACTTGCGTCACGATATTGTCGATCGGATAGATATCGACGTTCGTCGTCCCTAGCGCAACAGCCGCCTGCAAATCGGCAATCAGTTCTTCCTCATCCTGCCCGCTCATGCCGTACAAAATGTCGAACGTCTGAAACGGAAACAATCGCTTGAGCAAGGCCGCCGCATCGTGAATCTGGTCGAGCGATGCGGTCAGATCGAAGGTCTCGCGCCATTTTGGCGAGAAGGTCTGCAAGCCGAACCGCGGATGCGTGACGCCGATCGCGCGCATCGCTTCCGCGCGCTCAGGCGTCAGGCTCTTTACTTCCACCTCGAACGAAAATTCCCGCAGGCCGGAAAGATCGAACGTGCTGCGTATCAGGGCGCCCAGTTCGACGATCTGCTCCGGGTCCAGCAGGCTCGGCGTGCCGCCGCCGAAGAAGATCGCCGACACAGGCACTTGCTTGAGATCGATGAGATCCGCCTTCAGGCGAATTTCGGCAAGCAGCGTCGCGAAATAGTCGTCGATAACCGCCCGGCTCGAATATCGCCCGCGGGTGAATGGGCAAAAGTTGCAGATCGTGTCGCAAAAGGGGATATGGAAATACAGCGCACGCGATTGAACCTGGCGCGCCGCCTCGGCCCATATCTGCGGTGCGGTAGCGGCCGTGCGTTCCTTGCCCTGACTCGGAAAGAAAAAGTTGTAGATCGGAAACTGCCCATCGAATTTGATGAGCGACTTTCCCGGCAGCAGTTCCATGCGTTTTCTCCACTTAGAAGGGGGCGCGCGGCCCCCTTCTTTTTCTATGCCAAAACCAAAACCGTTTACCAGGCGCCCATCTTCACCGGCATGGGCCGCACCAACGGTGCTGCGAAGTAGCTTGATACATCATCCATTTAGGACTCCTAAAGGTTAAATGCAGGACACCTCCTGCGGGATGCTGGGCAACGCGCCAACATTCTGTGAGGCGGCGCAGCGCCGCGATTCAAGAGGCAAGCTCGCCCGAGACGGCCGGACGGCGCGGTCACAGCCGCGCCACGACACTCGCGGGCGATGTTTATCTTGTTTAGGCTAATTTACCAAGAAACGGATGACCCGGCGAACCTATCAAGTTGAATAGGACGCAAAGAAGCTGCGGATGGGGTGAAGGATCGGGTGATCGCGCAGCTTATCGATAGCCGTGCTTGGTCTGCCACTGCTTCATGAACGCGATTTCCTTCTGCTGGCTCGAGATGATTCCTTGCGCCAAGCGTTTGAGCTGCGGATCCTTGCCGTATTTGAGTTCGACTTCGGCCATGTCCACCGCGCCTTGATGGTGGGGAATCATGTGCGAGACGAAATCCTGGTCGGCATTGGCGGTATAGGCGGACCCTTCCATACTCTTCATCATGCGCTCGTCCGCCGACTTGAAAGCAGCGGTCGAATCGCCCGTCGCGCCCTGGCCGCCGGCAGGCGCCGATTGCGCCTCGGCTGAACTGCTCGGCATCGAAGCGGGCCGCTGCGCGTGGACGGCGACGGGCGCGCAGCTCAGCGCGGCGGCGGCCGCGAGGGAAAGAAGCGAAAAACCGATCTTGTCTGCGCAATGCATGCGACGCACCTCCTCGTTGACGATACGGTTACCCGCACATCGCGGGCGGACTTTGGCGTGCAAAACCAGGCGTCGGCGAAAGGTTGTGATCGCGCCGTCTAGCGTCCCCCAAGCAAATCGGATGCCGAGGGAGGCGACGCCTCGGACGTCCCGCGCGGGCAGTACGATTGCGCAAAAGGGCGATCTCAAGGCCGCGCCTCATTCGCATGTGCTCAAATGACAGCCACGCGCCCGAAATACACGACATCAAGACCGCGCCCCAGTGCGGGCGGGACCGCAGAAGAGGGCCCTGTCGCCTGCGCGGAGACGGAACGCTCTTGGACTTCGCACAGCGCGTTGACCCACAATGAATCTCGCCCAAGCGGCACCTCGACGACGATGGAAAAAAACCGACTAGAAGCGTTCAGCGACGGCGTGATGGCCGTCATCATCACCATCATGGTGCTCGAGTTGAAGGTGCCGCACGGAGAAGATTTGACGGCCCTCTTGCAGCTTTGGCCCGTTGCCATGACCTACGTGCTCAGCTTTATCTACATCGGCATCTACTGGAACAATCACCATCACATGCTGCAGGCCGCGCATCGCGTGAACGGCGCGATTCTCTGGTGGAACCTGCATTTGCTGTTTTGGCTATCGCTGTTGCCGTTCAGCACGGGATGGATGGGCGAGAATCATTTCGCCCGCTGGCCCACAGTCCTCTATGGCATCAACCTACTCGCCTGTGCGTTGGCATGGTTCATCTTGCAGACGAGTCTCGTGCGTCATCACGGGCCCGAGAGTCTGCTTGCAAAGGCGATGGGGGGCGATGCGAAGGCGAAGATATCGCCCATCTTGTATTTGGCCGGCATCGGCCCCGCGTGGGGCGGGTATCCGCGCATCGGGCTCGCGTTCTTCGCCGGCGTGGCGCTGCTTTGGCTGGTCCCGGATCGGCGTATCGAACGGGTGCTTGCAGCGCATGAGCGCGGGCCGCACAACGAGCATTGACGCGAACCGCATGCAGCGCGCCATGTAGGCGCCCCAACGTCTGCATTTCGTTGGGACGCCTACGTCATCGCGAACGCATGGCCTGCGATTGCGTGCGCCGCATTCTTACCCGTACTTAACGGTCGCCCTCAAAACCGGGCAACGCCTGCGTGCCTTCGCGCTGGACCGCATGCAGCCACTCGGGCTGCAGATCGAGCAGGCGCAGGATCGTCGGCGCGACTTGCGTCGTCCCCACCGGAGCGGCGATCGTACGCGCGTGATGAATGCCGGGCAGCGACACGAGCAGACCCAGATGGCTATCATCCGGAGCGTTGCCGCCGTGCTCTTCGTCCTTCTTCGTGCTCGTTGTATAGATCACGCCCGGATTCGGCTGCACGACGATGTCGGGCGTGCGGCCGAGCGCGGGATCGCCGAAGCGGCGCGCGAGGCTAGCACCGGAAAGGATATAGGCCTGCGGACCGTCCGCGCAGATCCCCGGCGCATTGCACCCGAGGTTCGCCTTCAGCGTCGCCACGGCGGCATCGAGCTGCGAGCGGTCGCGCAGCCAGATCAAGCCAACGTCGTCGGTCTGCACCATGCCCGTACCGGCGAGACCGGTGCCGTCGTTCAAGTTGCCCGACGCCGTGCTGTTCTGCCCGAAATTGCCGTTAGGATCGAGGTAGCTGTTCGCTTCGAGCAGCTTTGTCAGCGTGTCGCCGTTTTTGACTAGCTTCGTGTGGTCCGCCGGCGATTGGCCGTGCTTAGCCGTCACAATTACGGCCGTACTTGCATAGAGATTGCGCTGCTTGAGTTCCGACACCATGCGGCCGATCGAGGCATCCGCATAAGCGATCGCCGCCGCCACTTGCGGGCCCGGCGTGAAGTCGGCATCGAGGTAACCGCCGCCCTTCGCGACCGGTGCCTTTTGCGCGACGCTGAGCGTTTGGAAGTTCGTGCCAAAGAGCGTCGGCACCGCCACGTTCGCCGCGCCCGTCGAATCCTTGCCGTCGATCTGGTTGACGATCGCCCGTACGTGATAATCGTCGAACTTTTCCGTGTGCGTATAGACGTCGCTGTAATCCGAGTTCGTCACCGGATCGATCGAGTTGATCTCCGTGCGCGCGAGATCGTCGACGCCATGGCCCGACGGGCCGTTCACCCAGTCGTAGCCCCACGCATGCTTATCGGCCCAAGCCGTGCGGGCACCGGGCAGGTGTTGTTTGACGACTTCGAAGATCGTATTGGTCTTCACGTAGTCGTGCGGGTAGACGGGCTTGCAGACGCCACCGATAAGCGCATGCGGAATCGCTTGGGGATTGAAAGCGCCGCCGCCGTCGAGATGGATCAGCGCGCCGCCGTTTTGCGCATCGATGCCCGTCGTTTCGTCGAAGACGACGTTCCAGCCTTGCTTGCCCGTGCAGTTCGTATCCGACGGCGCATAGAGCGTGCGGTCGTACGACACGTCGTAGAACAAGCCTGCCGTCTTCGGCGAACCGCCCGTCACGAGTGCCGCGAGGCCGGGGAACGAATCGGACAGGCCGGGCGTACGGGCCTCGGTGTAGGTGATGCCCGATTGCGCAAGGACAGCCAGGTTCGGGCAGGTATTCGCGCCGATGCAGCGTGCGAGGTCTTGCTCGTGCAGCCCGTCGATGCTGATCAGCAAGACGCGCTTGACGTCCTTGCCGCCGCGGTCATGGTCATGACCGTTGTCGTGCTCGCCGGCTTGCGCCACGCTTTGCACACCGGTCATTGCGATCGCGGCACTTGCCACGGCCGCGCCCAAATACGACCACTTCCTGCGTTGTTCCATGCATCACCTCATTGTTGTGGGAGAAACGGACTGCGCAAGCCGACGACTGTCTAGCAGGAATGAGAAACCGTGATGACGCAGGGCTTTCAGCCGGCTGTCGGCCTAGTAGGGCGAACGCGGCCGCAAAAGGAATGGAGGCAAACGGGCGAGACGATGCGGTGCGACTTTGCGGTCAGCAGTGACGCCCACAATCTGAATTTTTGTTAGCAACAGGCCGTGCAGCGGATATTCGACGCTCGATTGATTAGTCGGCGGTCAACCGCTGTGCTCACACACCGTTAAGGAGGAGAAGCGTTTCGCTTCACACCACCTCAGGAGGCAATGGTCATGTTCAATAAATTCGTCTTGGCTGCGATCGCCGGTATGTTTGCGGTGGGCATGGCCCACGCCCAGGCGTCGGGCGCCGCTTCCGCTAGCGCGCCGGTCACCGCCGCTGCCCCCGCTGCGGGGGATTGCGCCTCACAAGCGATCGGCAAGAACGGCAAGCCGCTTTCCGGCGCGGCAAAGACCTCGTTCGTGAAGAAGTGCGAAGCCGGCAAGATGAAATCCGCCAAGACGGATTGCGAAACCAAGGCCGTCGGCAAGAACGGCAAGGTGCTTGCCGGAGCGGCAAAGGCGTCGTTCATGAAGAAATGCGAGGCCACCGCCGGCAAGTAAGGCGTCGTGCCACACGGGATAGGCCGACGCGAGCCGGCCCGTCCCCTTTCCTGCGTACTCGCTTAGCCGACGCTCGGCTCGCCTTCGCCGGGTTGTTGCCCCGGGTTATCGGCCGGTGATTGCTTCCGTGATTTGTCGGCGCGTTCCGGCATGCGGCTGCGTGCGTCGTCGCTGTGATGGGCCGGCTTCGGCTGATCGGCCACTTGTTCCGGCTCGTTGGCGCTGCGGTTCATGGTCACCCCCTTGGCGGTCGTGTGCAGGCGAAAATTGGCTCGCAATAAACGGGCCGGCTGAGGCTGACCACACGTTTTCCCTTGGTACTCCCGTCGTCGCGACAGGCCCGCGGTGCGCCGAGCCCACATGGAGGTTTTCCGCTCGACCTACGTGCGGCGGCCTGCGGCGGCTTGCGCGGCGAATTGCATCGATCCCGGCGTCTCGCAATTAAGCGACGACCACGCTTTGTACGAGCGCGGGAAAATGTAACCTGCCTTTAGTTCTTTCGATGTGGGGCCGACAACCAGAAAGGTAGCGTCCTCGCGCGAAGTGCGGAAAGACGCCGTTCGGAATCCAAGCAGAGGCCAGGCATGACTCGCCACGACATCACGCACGATGAGCGCACGCAGCTCACGAGCAAGAACAAGTTCGAACTTCTTCTGTTTCGCTTGGGCCATGCGCGTCCAGACCTCGCGCCTGCGCTTTACGGCATCAACGTCTTCAAGGTTCGCGAGATCATCACGAACCGCGAGATCACGCCGATCGCCGGCGCGCCCGATGTCGTTTCCGGGGCGATCGATATTCGCGGCCAGATCATTCCTGTAATCGATTTATGCAAGCTGACGCGTAACAAGCCGTCGCGCGAACCGACCATCTTGCTGATTACGGAGTTCGCGCGCACGACGCAAGCGTTCGCCGTCGAAGATGTCGATGACATCGTGCGGCTCGAATGGAGCCAGGTGCATCCGGCCGAGTGCACCGGGGGGGCGAGCTACATCACGAGCATCGCTCGGTTCAACGGCGATTCCGGCGAGCTTCGCTTAGCGCAGGTGCTCGATGTCGAGCAAGTCATGCGCGACGTGTTCCCCGAGCAGCATCGCGACGTCAACAAGGCCGAGCTCAGCGCGGAGCTTACCTACACGGCCGAAGGAAAGATCTTGGCTGTCGACGACTCTGCTTTCGCGCGCACGCTGCTGGACCAAGCGCTGACGGCGATCGGTGCCCCGCACATGCTGGCGACGACGGGCGAGGAAGCCTGGCAGATACTGCAGCGTTACGCGGACGAAGCGCAGAAGGACAACGTGCGTGCCCGGGATAAGATTTCGCTCATCATTACGGATTTGGAAATGCCGGAAATGGACGGCTTTATGCTCACGCGGCGTATCAAAGCCGATGAGCGGCTCAAGCACATACCCGTAATCATTCATTCGTCGCTGACGGGTTCCGCGAACGAAGCGCAGGTGCGCAATGCCGGCGCGAACGGGTATGTCGCGAAGTTCGCGCCGAAGGAATTGTGCGAGGCGATTACGGAGGCATTGGCGTCGTAATGCGGCGCGCGTTGGTTCGCGGGCTGTTTGGGGGAATTGGGCTGCCATTCGTAGGCTCGCCGAATCGGTGTGGAGACGGCGCAAGGTAGAATCTGACCTCGCTGTTTATCGCCTCGATCATGGCATGAGGAGAGCAGATTGCCCAAGCCCAAGCTTCCTAGGTTGACCGTCAAACGATTTGGCCCGATCACGAGCGCTGACGTCGCGTTTGGCGACTTGTCGATCATCGTCCGCCCGCAGGCGACAGGCAAAAGTCTCTTCTTGCAGACATTGAAGCTATTGGTCGATCGAGATCAAATTCACGACATGTTCGCGCGTCACAGCATGTCGTTCGGCGGCCGCGAGGAAGCATTTCTCGATGCCTACTTCGGCCGAGGAATGGCCAGCGGCTGGGGCACTCGCTCCTCGATGACCTTCACGGCTACGGCCAGGGAGGGTCGATGAGTCGCGCTAAGAAAAAGAGCGAAAAGACTGCGGAGTCATCGCAATTCAAGCAAGCTTGCGTTGCAAGCCGGCGTTGAACCGCAAAGTGGCAAACGCGCAATGAAGGCAGAATATCAGGCCGCCGTGTCCATGTCGTCGCCATGGACGCATACAGAAAGCGTCGATCTGGACGCGCACTTCGAAAACAGCGAGCCAAGCGCGTGTCGGTGGGACTATGGCATCGGAATCAGAAACAACGACACCGAGCTGGTGGTCTGGGTCGAACCGCATCCGGCGTCGAGCACCGGTGAAGTCAAGCGACTCGTGGAGAAAGTCACGTGGCTGAGGCACAAGTTCGAGTTACCGGAATTCGAAAAGTTGAAGAATTTGACCGATGCAACGATAGCTGCGCACCACAGCCCCTACCGCTGGCTTCACTCGGGATCGCTTCAAATCGCCAGGGGAAGCAAAGAGGCCAGAACATTGGCTCGAGCAGGCATTGATTTCCCTGCTCGGCAACTGAAGTTGCCGAGCTGAGCGTACGGGGCGCCTGAGCGCCGATTGTTTGTCCGGCGTCAGCCGCGGCTCGCGAGGGCGCGCTCGATCTTCTGGTCCGTCTTGTACTGGCTCAGCGCGTAGACGGACCAAATCGCAGCGGGAATCCAGCCGATCACGGTGATCTGGAGCAGCAGGCAGATGATTCCCGCAAGCGGGCGGCCGATCGTGAAGAACTGGAGCCACGGCACAATCAGGGCAAGTAAGAGACGCATGTAGATCCTCGTGTTGTTTAACGTTGTTATTGACACCGGCAACCGGCACAGAGCGTAGCGCGCCGGACGCTTTTCCGTCAAACAAAGGGCGCTCAATACGCGGACCGCAGTGGGTCTGTGTCACCCGTTCAAAGTCCGCGTCCTCGCCCGCATCCGGGAAATCCGTCAACGCCCCGGCAAAGCTGCGCCTTCTCGGGCGACGCAACGATCAGATGCTGACTGCGCGGAGTGGCGGCAAACGTCGCTTGCGTGCAAACACTTCGGAAAGTCCGATTTTCTCTGCGGCCGCCTCCTCCCCGAAAAACCGACCATAGCATGGGCGACGAAAGTTGCTTGTTGTTTACGATACTTATCGTACAATGGAGGCCTAGCATCTATGCCTAGCGGGTTCAAGGAGGCGAAGCGAGCCGTGATTGCCGCGTTGCGGTCTGGGACATTTCAGCATGAAGCGCGCGACCAGATTGACGTGAAGAATTTCCTTCAGGCCGGTGTGGTGAGTGCCGCCGAAGTTGAAGCGATTATCCGACGCTCTAGTGGAATCGAGCACAAGTGCTCCCCGCACCATCAGGTGCAGTCGGTTGATGTCCACGTGATTGTGTCGCAGGGTTGGTACATCAAGTTTTACTTTATCGACAATCCAGACACGATGTTCATCAGCGTCCACCAGTGATTAGAAGACTATGAGCGCAAAACTCTTTCAGGAAGGCGACAAGAGCAAGGCAATCTGCTCGCATTGCAGCCAACTCGTAGGCACGACATTCGTTCGCCGGGATGTTCCCTTCAGCGATGGCAAGGCTTTGGCGAAAGACATTCTCGTAGCTGTTTGCGACGTTTGCGACGAGATCGTCGCGACACCGGCGCAGTCTACGCCGGCCATTCGAGAGGCTCGACAAAGAGGGGTGAAGTCTCTCGAGGCACAATTGCCCGCCATCTATATCGACGCGCTTGATCTAGCAGCTTACACGGTAGATAACCAGAGCTCGACGGAATTCCGAAAGGTCTTGATGACCGTGTACCTTCATCGTTTTGCGTCAGGCGAATACCCGGCCTCCGAGTTGGTCAGCGCTCTCACTACCGCTCGATCCCGATACAAGGAACGTCGCGGGGGTGCTCGTCGGCGACTCTCCATGAAAGTCACGCCGCGCATAGCCGAAGATCTGAAAAACCTGGCCAAAGAAACAGCACTGTCTCAGACAGACCTTATCAAGTCCGTGATTTTTCAAATTCAGTCGGACGTGTTGGAGTCGCGTAAGCCGGCCCTGATGAGAGAGCTCAGTGCGCTATCGCTGTTGGCCGCCTAGTATCCATTTATGAAGACTGTGCGTGTCTAGGGCCAAACGTTGTTATTGACACCGGCAACCGGCACAGAGCGTAGCGCGCCGGACGCTTTTCCGTCAAACAGGGGCAAGGTCCGTCGCACGTCACCGTTGAAGTGCAGCCTTCACAAGCGGCGGCTTGACCACGGCAGTCAAGTCGCCGTGCATCGATCATGTGCTTTCGATGGCCAGGACGGACGGTACAAATGCTTACAAAGCATCGTACTAGCTGGGTACACCATCCTCACTGCGGCGACGTTATTGCAGGCACACACCAGTGGAGCTTGTAATGAACACGAACATCACATCGAACATGCCGCAGCGGGGGCGCATCCATCCTTTGGTCGCTGGCGCGGCCGTGGCCGTTATCCTCGCCAGCGCCACTGGCATTGCGGCGATAACCGGCATTCTGCCGATGTCACGGGCAACGACTGCGCCTTCGGCGCAAGCAGCACCTGTCGTGGGACAAATCGCCGGCGCGCCAGTAGCATCGCCGCAACCGAACACTCAGCAACGTGTCACGCGGGAGGAAGCCCCAGTCCAGCCCCGGGTCCATCATCACCCCAGCGCCCCGGTTGAGCAGGCTCCCAGGTATGCAAACAAAGATACCTATCAAAACTCGGCGCGACTCGCACCACGGCCGATCGCCGTTGACCCGAATGCCGGCGAGGTTGTCGCGATCAATGCAGTCCAGGCACCTGAACCAACGACCGGTCTAGGAGCCGTAGGTGGAGCGGTGGCTGGTGGGCTGCTTGGAAATCAGGTTGGTGGAGGACGGGGGCGCGTTCTCGCAACGATTGCGGGGGCGGTTGGCGGCGGATTTGCGGGCAACGGAATCGAGCATGTGGTGCGCAAAGCTACGAGCTACGAGGTGCAGGTAAGAATGCAGGATGGCAGCTACCGGAATTTCACCTACTCGACGCAGCCGCCGGTACAGGTCGGTGAGCGCGTCCGTGTCTCCGGCGACTCCCTGAGCACGTCGTAATGCGGGTCGGCACTCGCGGTATTCCATAGCGGGTTACCGCCGGTTACAGCGTTGACATTTCAATCGCACCGGCTTCCTAGCGCCGCCCCTAAAATCCACGTCGACGGCCGTTGTCCGGCCCTGACAGAAATGAGCAGGAGAACTGAATGAAACGCGCTACCCTTTTTCTCGCAGTGGGCCTTTCCGCTGCGTGCGCATCGAGCGCAGCGCTCGCCCACGCCGACATTGGAGTCTTCCTGGCGGTGCCCGGCCCCGTCTATGTCGCACCTCCCCCGGTCGTGTACGAGGCGCCCCCTGTGGTCTACGCGCCAGCCCCGGTCTACGGCTACGGTTACCGCGACGAAGGGGATTACGGCGACGGTGACCACGGAAGACACAAGGGCTGGCACAAGCATCACCGAGACGATGACGAACAATAAGTCGCTGTGCGATCGTCGCGCCGGCTCCCAAGCGGTCCCATAAGTAACCTGCAGTAACCTGCGACGACGTTCAGCGGCCGGCAAGAGCCGCGACCAAAACTAAATCGAAGCCTCGTAACCGAAATTAATGCGACTCAGCAACCCGTTATAACCGCAACCGCTCCCTCACTCCACCGTCACAGACTTCGCCAAATTCCGCGGCTTATCGACATCCGTGCCTCTTGCGCACGCCGTGTGATATGCCAACATCTGCAACGGCACCACATGCAGAATCGGCGACAGCATGCCGTAGTGCTCCGGCATCCGAATCACGTGCATGCCTTCGTCGTTGACGATCTTCGTATCCGCATCGGCGAACACATAAAGCTCCCCGCCGCGCGCACGCACTTCCTGCATGTTCGACTTAAGTTTCTCGAGCAGTGCGTCGTTCGGCGCCACCGTCACCACGGGCATCGCCTCGGTCACTAGCGCCAGCGGTCCATGCTTGAGTTCGCCGGCAGGATAAGCCTCGGCGTGGATATACGAGATTTCCTTGAGCTTGAGCGCGCCTTCGAGGGCGATCGGATAATGCAGCCCGCGCCCGAGAAACAACGCATTCTCCTTGCGCGAAAACTCCTCCGACCAAGCGATGATCTGCGGCTCGAGCGCGAGCACGCTATTGAGCGCAGCCGGCAAATGCCGCAACCGCTTCATATAATCGGCTTCCTGCGCCGCATCGACATGGCCGCGAATCTTGCCGAGCGTCACCGCGAGCGTGAACAGCGCAACGAGCTGCGTCGTGAACGCTTTCGTCGACGCCACACCGATCTCGCGCCCCGCGCGCGTCAAGAATTGCATCCCCGTCAAACGCACCATCGCGCTCGTGCCGACGTTGCACACCGCGAGCGTATGCCGATGACCGAGCCCCTGTGCATGCTTTAGCGCAGCCAGCGTATCGGCCGTCTCCCCCGATTGCGAAATAACGACAACGAGCGCCTTCGGGTTCGGCACCGATTCGCGATAGCGGTACTCGCTCGCGATCTCGACTTGCGTCGAAATCTTCGCAATCGATTCGAGCCAGTACTTCGCCGTCAGACCAGAGTAGTAACTCGTGCCACAAGCCAGAATCAGAATGCTGTCGATCTCGTCGAAGGCAGCCGTCGCGGATTCGCCGAACAGTTTCGGCTCGAAGGTGTCGCTGGCCGGAATCGTGTCGGAAATCGCACGCGGCTGTTCGAAGATTTCCTTCTGCATGAAGTGCCGATACGGGCCAAGCTCCACCGCACCGCCATAGGCTTGCACGGTGCGCACTTCGCGCTCGACGCGCTCGCCGTCACGGTCGCTGATGCGTACACCCTCACGCGTCAGCTCGCACACGTCGCCTTCTTCAAGGAACATGAAATGCTCGGTGCTGCCCGCAAGCGCCAGCGCATCCGATGCAAGGAAGTTCTCGCCCTGCCCCACGCCGACGACAAGCGGCGAGCCCTGCCGCGCCCCCACCACGGTATGCGGCTCGTCCTTGTGCACGACGGCAATCGCATACGCGCCGTGCAATTGCTTGACGGCTTCGCACACGGCGTCATACAAGCTGCCGCGATAGAGGCTGTGGATCAAATGCGCGATGACTTCGGTGTCGGTCTGCGATACGAACACATAGCCCTTGCCGCGCAACATCTCGCGCAACGATTCGAAATTCTCGATGATGCCGTTATGCACGAGCGCGACCGCATCGCACGAAAAGATCGGATGGGCATTGTTGGTCACGGGCGCACCGTGCGTGGCCCAGCGCGTATGCGCGATGCCCGTCACGCCTTCGAGATGCCCTTCCAGCACTTGCGCATCCAGATCGGCCACGCGGGCGACGCTGCGCGCGCGGCGCGGCTCACCTTTCGCCAGCACGGCGACGCCGCACGAATCGTAGCCGCGGTATTCCAACCGACGCAGCCCTTCAACGAGGACGGGGACGATATTACGCTGCGCAACGGCGCCGACGATGCCACACATGGAAGTCCTTCCTTTCGCGAGTATGAGTAGTGCTTCTTCTTAATCGTGCGGCGCATTCGCCATCACGTCCGTGCGCGAGCGCATGCGCCGCCGCGCAGCTTAAGTTTTCTTCTTGACGGGACGAACGTAGCCGTCGCGCGACACCTGCGTTTTCTCGTTCAACACGAGCGTGCCTTCGGGCACGTCTTTCCACACCGTCGTGCCCGCAGCGATCGTCACGCCACGGCCGACGCGCACCGGCGCCACCAACTGCGTGTCGGAGCCGACGAAGACATCGTCCTCGATAACGGTCCGATGCTTGTTCGCGCCATCGTAATTACAGGTGATCGTGCCGGCCCCGATGTTCACGCGCGCACCAATGTCGGCATCGCCGATATACGTTAGATGGTTCGCCTTCGACCCTCTGCCGAGCGTTGCATTCTTCACTTCGACGAAGTTGCCGACGTGCGCCTCGTCGCCGAGTACCGCGCCGGGCCGCAGCCGCGCATACGGCCCGAGCACGGCCTGCGCGCCCACCTGCGCGCCCTCGATGTGCGTGAACGCGTCGATGCGCGTGCCGGCCCCGATCGTGGCGTTACGCAGCACGCAATTCGCGCCGATCGCCACACCATCGGCCAGCGTCACGCTACCCTCGAACACGCAGTTGACGTCGATCGAGACGTCACGGCCGCACGTGAGCTCCCCTCGCACATCGAGACGCGCCGGATCGGCCAGCGTCACGCCGGCGCCCAGCAGGATATCGGCGAGGTTGCGCTGATGGATACGCTCGAGCTCGGCCAGTTGCGCCTTGCTGTTCACGCCGAGCGTCTCCCACACATCGCCGGGCTGCGTCGTCACCACATCGAAACCCGCTTCGATCGCGTGCTCGACCACGTCGGTCAGGTAATACTCGCCTTGTGCGTTGTCGTTCTTCAGTGCGCCAAGCCACATAGCCAGCTGAGCCGTAGGCGTCACGACGATACCCGTGTTGATCTCGGCAATGCGCAGTTGCTCGGGCGTCGCATCCTTCTGTTCGACGATGCGCGTCACGTAGCCGCCGGCATCGCGGACGATACGGCCATAGCCGGTCGGATCGTCGAGCGTCACCGTCAGAATGCCGTAACGGCCCTCCGCGGCGGCATCGGCCAAGCGCTTGAGCGTGGACGGCTTCGTGAGCGGCACGTCGCCGTAAAGGACGAGCGTCGGACACGCCGGGTCGAGCAGCGGCAGCGCCTGCTGCACGGCATGGCCGGTGCCGCGCTGCTCGGCCTGCAGGGCGAACGCGAGGTCGGGGGCGGCGACGGCTTGCTGCACCTGCTCGGCGCCATGGCCCACGACGACGACGATCCGCACCGGATCGAGCGCACGCGCGGTATCGATGACATGGGAGAGGAGCGGCCGGCCGGCCAGCGGATGGAGCACTTTCGGCAGCGCGGAGCGCATGCGCTTGCCGGTGCCTGCAGCCAATATGACGATGTTCATGGCATCGGCGAAGAATGTGGGGGTCTAAGGTGCGCGATTTTATCATGCGGCCGGCCGCGCAAAGCCCTCACGGCGCGGCCCGCCTACCGCTAGCCGCTAGCCGCCTACCCGCAGGCAATGGCAGGCCGCGCCCGTCGCGCGGCGTCAGAGGTCGTCGAACGAAACGAACGAAATCGCTTGTCCGCCGCTCGACTCGCCGCCGGTGTCAGCCGGTCCCGTGGCGCACGGTTCGTCGTCGAACGCGATATCCCCGAGTGGGTCGGCCTGCCCCGTCGCGCGCAGGCCCGCGAACGGAAACAACGCGGCGTCCATCAAATGCGAAGGCACCACGTTCGACAGTGCATTGAACATGTTCTCGACACGCCCCGGAAAACGCTTGTCCCAATCGCGGATCAGCACCTTCATTTCCGCACGTTTCAGGTTGGGCTGGCTACCGCATAAATTGCACGGAATGATCGGGAACGCTCGCAATTGCGCGTATTTCTCGAGATCGGTCTCTTTCACGTACGCGAGCGGCCGGATCACGATGTTCTTGCCGTCGTCCGACTGCAGCTTCGGCGGCATGCCCTTGAGCTTCCCGCCGTAGAACAGGTTGAGCAGCATCGTCTGCAAGATGTCGTCGCGATGATGGCCGAGTGCGATCTTCGTCGCACCCAGCTCCCCGGCCACGCGGTATAGGATGCCGCGCCGCAGGCGGGAGCATAGCGAGCAGGTTGTCTTGCCCTCGGGCACGAGCCGCTTGACGATGCTGTAGGTGTCCTGGTTCTCGATGTGGAACGGCACACCCAGATTCGTCAGATATTCGGGCAACACATGCTCGGGGAAGCCGGGCTGCTTTTGGTCGAGATTGACGGCGACGATGTCGAAATCGATCGGCGCGCGCTCGCGCAGCCGCAGCAGGATGTCGAGCATCGCATAGCTGTCCTTGCCGCCCGACATGCAGACCATCACCTTGTCGCCGGCCTCGATCATATTGAAATCGCCGACCGCTTGACCGACGAGCCGCGCCAGCCGCTTGAACAGCTTGTTGTCCTCGTACGCTTGCTTTTGTTCGCGGCGCGTCAGCACCCGGCGAACGTGCGCCTCGTCGGACGCCTCGCCGGCAGTTTCGGTCTGAATCGCCCGCCCTGCGGCGGCGATCGTCTCGGGCGCGTTCATGCGGATACCTCTTTGATGCGAAATACTTCGACGCCTACGGCGTCACAATCGGGGTAGACGTCGGGCTTTTCGGTCGAAACCGACACGGCACGCACGCGGGGATGATCGAGCATCGTCGCTGCGATGTCGTCGCACAGCGTCTCTTGCAGATGAATGTGCCCCTGGCCGACGCGGCGCGCGATCGTCGCGCGCATGAAGTCGTAATCGACCACCTCGTGCAACTTGTCTTCGATCGGCGTGGTTTGCGCGAGCGGCACGAACAGTTCGACATTGATGACGACGCGCTGCTCTCCGCGCTTTTCGAAGTCGTGCACGCCGATGTTGATGTAGACCTCGTAATTGCGCAGAAACAGTCTGCGGCAGTCGGCGAGCCGGGGATGCAAGAGAGCGGCAACCATCTTCGTTCCAATCAAAATATGCGCTGCTTGAGCGCGAAGGGCCCGGCGCGGCCGGGGCCGGTGCGCGTCAGCGCGTCAAAAACATCACGTCGCGCGGCAGCGGCACCAGGTGCTGGCCGCCGTCGACGATCAATGTCGTGCCCGTCACCCCGCCCGCTTCGGCCAGATAGCAAGCAGCCGCAACGACGTCATCTACGGTCGAAGCGCGCCCGAGCGGCGTCACGCGGTGCGCTTGCGCGAATTCGTCGGGCGTCTGGTCGGCCGATTGCAGCGTCAAGCCCGGCGCGACGCCCACGACGCGCACCTTCGGCGCCAGCGCTTGCGCGAGCGTCACGGTGGCCGCTTGCAGCGCGGCCTTCGACAACGTGTACGACAAATAGTCGGGATTCAGGTTGTATAGCTTCTGATCGAGCACGTTGATGACGACGCCGCGCAGCGCTTCGTCCTCGCGCGCGGCATCGGGTATCGCGTCGAACAGCGCGCGCGCAAGCACGAGCGGCGCGCCAACGTTCACGGCCATGTGTGCGATCAGCGTCTCGTAGCTGACGTTGCGCGCCGTATCCTCAACGAAGCGCGAAGCGTTGTTGACGATGCACGCGGGCCGTCCGAGCGCTGCCGTGCAAGCCGCGACGAGCCCCACAGCCTCGCGCTCGACGCTCAGATCCGCCGGCAGCGCCGCGGCGCGACGGCCCAGCGCGCGGATCTGCTCAACCAGCGTATCGGCCTCGACGCGCGACGCGCCGTAGTGCACGGCGACATCCCACCCCTTGGCCGCGAAACCGAGCGCGAGCGCGCGCCCGATGCGCCGCGCGGCGCCCGTGACGAGCACGATGCGCGCGGGGGCCGAAGCGGCGCCGGCGTCAGGGGGAATATCTGCAGAAGCGGTCATTTACAATGCCGGAATGAATCTGAATGCTCACGAACCCGCTAGTTTACCCGTTCCGACCGCCGACGCGCTCGGCGCCAGCGCCGATCTCACCGCGCATATCCGGGGCGCGATCGCGGCAGCCGGCGGCTGGCTGCCGTTCGATCGCTATATGGAGCTTGCGCTCTACACGCCCGGCTTCGGCTACTACAGCGGCGGCGCGCGCAAATTCGGCCGACGGGCCGAGGACGGCAGCGATTTCGTGACGGCGCCGGAGCTCTCGCCGCTTTTCGCGCAAGCGCTCGCCCGCCCGCTCGCGCAGGCACTTGCCGCAAGCGGCACACGCCAGCTGATGGAGTTCGGCGCCGGCACGGGGCGGCTCGCAGCCGGCGTGCTGTCCGCGCTCGATACGCTCGGCGTGCCCTTCGACAGCTATGCCATCGTCGATTTGTCGGGCGAGTTGCGCGGGCGGCAGCGCGGAACGATCGGAATGCTCGGTGACGCGCTGGCCTCGCGCGTGCGTTGGCTCGACGCGCTGCCCGAGCGTTTCGAGGGCGTTGTGCTCGGCAACGAGGTGCTCGACGCCATGCCCGTGCAGCTCTTCGCACGGACAGGCGGCATCTGGCATGCACGCGGCGTAGCCGTGGGCGAGGACGGCACATTGCATTACGAAGCGCGCGCGCTCGATGCGGCCGGAGTGCGGTTATCGAAGGACGATGCGGCGCTGCTGGCCGAAATCGACGACCAAGTCGGACCGGAAATCGACTACGTCGCCGAAACGCATGGCGCCGGCGCTGCGTTCACCCGCACGGTCTGCTCGATGCTCGCCCGCGGCGCGGCTTTTTTCATCGACTACGGTTTTCCGCGTAGTGAGTACTACCATCCGCAGCGCACCGAAGGCACCCTGATGTGTCACTACCGGCACCGCGCGCACGGCAATCCGTTCCTTTATCCTGGGCTGCAGGACATCACGGCTCACGTCGACTTCACGGGCATCGCGCAAGCGGGCGTCGAAACGGGGGCTGATTTGCTCGGTTATATGTCCCAGGCGCGCTTCCTGATGAACGCCGGCATCACCGAGGTGCTTGCCGAAATCGATCCGGCCGATGCGGCCCGCTTCCTTCCAGCCGCCAATGCCGTGCAGAAGCTGCTGTCCGAAGCGGAAATGGGCGAATTGTTCAAAGTGATCGCGTTCTCGCGCGGCATCGACGGCACGCTCGATGCGTTCGCGCGGGGGGATCGGTCGCATACGCTGTGATTCACCCCTGTTCACCCAATGCTGCCGCCACCGCCGCAATCCGCGCGCGCTGCACGGCTTCCTTGATTTTCGCGGGCTGATTGGCAGACCCTTGGGCGATGGCGCCGGCATCGACGCCGCGCGCCGCCACCAGCGCCACGCGCAGCCGCTCGGCCTGCGGATAGTCGCGGCTCTCGAAGCCTAGCCGGCCGCGGGCATCCGATTCGCACGCTTGCAGCGCCTCGGCGAAACGCGCCGGCTTGCGCAGCGCGTCGCAGCGCTCGAAAAGCCGCACAAGCGCGGCGGCCCCCATCTCCATCACCCGGTGAATGTTACCGTGCTCGCGTGCGACGAGCACCGCGAGATCGCGGCAGTCGTTCGGCACACGCAAGCGCTCGCACATCGGCTTAAGCAAATCGACGCTGCGTGTTTCATGGCCGGTGTGGCGCGGCAGAACGTCATCGGGCGTCGTCGCCTTGCCCAGGTCGTGGGTCAACGCCGCGAACCGCACAGTCAAGGCATAGCCGCGCGCCGCCGCGTAGTTGACAACCATCATCACGTGCACACCGGTGTCGATCTCGGGATGGTAATCGGCGCGCTGCGGCACGCCGAACAGCGCATCGACTTCGGGCATCACGCGAGCGAGCGCACCGCATTCGCGCAGCGCCTCGAACATGCGCGACGGCTTGCGCTCCATGAGCCCGCGCGAGATTTCCTGCCACACCCGCTCCGGCACGAGCGCGTCGACTTCGCCGGCTTGCGTCATCTGCCGCATCAGCCGAAGAGTCTCGGGCGCGAGCGAAAAATCATCGAAGCGCGCAGCGAAACGGGCGACGCGCAAAATGCGCACGGGGTCTTCCGCGAAGGCCTCGCCCACGTGCCTAAAGCGCCGCGCACTAAGATCGGTCTGCCCACCGAACGGATCGATGACGGGCCCGATGAGTTCGCCGTCGGGCCGCACCTCGCGCGCCATGGCATTGATGGTCAAATCGCGGCGGGCGAGGTCTTCTTCGAGCGTCACATCCGGCGCGTAGTAGAACTGAAAGCCGTGATACCCCGCCGCTGTCTTGCGCTCGGTGCGCGCGAGCGCGTATTCCTCATTCGTCTCGGGATGCAGAAAAACCGGAAAATCTTTGCCGACAGGCCGATAGCCTTGCGCGACCATCTGCTCGGGCGTCGCGCCGACGACGACATAGTCGCGATCGGACACGGGCACGCCGAGCAGTGCATCGCGGATAGCGCCGCCTACCGCGTAAATCTTCATTCGTCGCCGTCTTCGTAGTAGCCGATGCGATGCGTCTCGGCGCGCGCAGCGTCGAACCAAGTACGCACGGCCGGCAAGGCAGTCACGCTCTCGATATAGGCGCGCGCCGCGTCGGACAGCGGCGGGGCGTACGTGATGAACCGCGAGACGACGGGCGCGTACATCGCATCGGCAATGCCGAACGTCTTGCCGAACAAGAACGGACCGCTGTAACGCGCAAGGCACTCGCTCCAAATCGCATCGATGCGCGCCACATCGGCGAGCACACCCGGCGTCGCGCCCTTGCCGGGCCGGTGTGCGCGCACATTCATCGACATATGGGTGCGAACCTCGCCGAAGCCGCCGTGCATCTCGCACGATACCGCGCGCGCATGGGCGCGTGCGGCCGCTTCGTTCGGCCAGAGCGCGTGCTGCGGATAGTGCTCGGCCAACGTCTCCAGAATCGCAAGCGATTCCCAAATCGATTGGCCGTCGTCGGTAATCAGACAAGGCATCTTGCCCGACGGCGAGTGCTCGAGAATGCGCGCCTTCGTATCGGGTTCGCCGAGCGGCACCAGCACTTCGTCGAATGGGATCCCAACATGCGTCATCATGACCCAAGGCCGCATCGACCAGGAGGAGTAGTTCTTGTCACCGATGATGAGTTTCATGCGTCACCGCGAAAGGGGTTGGCGGGTTAAAAATGAATGCGCTCGAGCAAATCGACGCGCGTCGAGACCTGCAATATTGCCATGAGCGTGCAGGTCGCGCCGCGAAGGGGCACATAGCGGCACATAGCCGCACGTGCCGCCATCGGCAGGTCCCATCGGCAGTACGATCAGCGCCCCGCCGTGGCCCGAAATGCGCTGAAGCGCGAGCGCAGCGACGCCTCGTTCAGATACGTGGGCGCGATCGCCTCGATGGCGACGGGTTCGAGATCCAGCTCGGGGGCGAGCGGGCCTTCCATGACGGCATCGCGCGACATCGAATTGAGATTGTCGCGCGTGATGAGCGGCTCGCCCGGCAGCGCCTCGAAGCTCAGCGCCTGCATGTAGGCAAGGGCGTCGGGCAGCCGCACGATGCGGGCTTGGCGGCCGATCGTCTGACCGCACAGGCGCACAAGCGATTCAAGCGTATAGACGGTAGGTCCGCCGAGTTCATAGATCCGCCCATGCGCGGCATCGAGATCGAGCGTGCCGACGATTGCCTTAACGACATCGCCGACATAAACGGGCTGGAATTTTGCGTCGGGCTTGGCGAGCGGCAGCACGGGGAAGAGCCGCTGGAGCGCGGCAAACACATTGAGGAAGCGGTCCTCGGGACCGAATACGACCGACGGCCGAAAAATCGTCGTCGCGAGTGGCGCGGCCGACAGCACGGCTTTCTCGCCATCGCCTTTCGAGCGCAGATACATGCTCGGGCCGTTCGAATCGGCGTTGAGCGCGCTCATATGAACGAGCCGATGAACACCCTTGCCGACGCAGGCGGCGGCGATCTTCGACGGCAGATCGACATGCAGCTTCGCGAATTCAGGCCCGTAAGGACGACCGCGCCCGCCGTGCAGCGTGCCGACGAGGTTGACGACGGCATCGGCCCCTTCCACGAAACGGGCGAGTTCGATCGGGTCGAACGGGTCCAATTCTATGACGTCGAGCGGCAGCAATGTAAGACGGCTAGCGTGACTGCGTCGCCGCGTGGCGATGCGCACGTTCTTCCCGGCGGCCACGAGCTCACTGGCGAGATGGCTGCCGATGAAACCCGAACCGCCGAACAACGCAATGGACTGATGTCGCATGTTCGCCTCTCCCTGCGGACGGCCGCGGCGACACTCCCGGCTTGAGCGCCGGACGCCTCGTGCGCGGCTCGCTTTAGGGCGTTTGAGGCAGGATGACCCCTAGCCGCTCCTTCAGCGATTGTGGGCGGCCTTCGAACAGCGCCGCATAGTAGACCGTATTCGACAGCACATTCTTGACGTAGTCGCGCGTTTCGTTGAACGGGATCGTCTCGGCGAAGATCGCGCCTTCGACGGGACGCTGCAAGGCCGCTTGCCATTGGCGCGGACGGCCGGGCCCGGCGTTGTAGCCGGCCGTGGCCAGCACCGCGGAGCCGTCGAACTGATTGTAGATCATCGATAGATAGCTCGTTCCAAGCAGGATATTCGTATCGATATCGTTCATCTGCTCGCGCGACAGCGCACCGAGGCCGATTTTGCGCGCCACCATCTGCGCCGTGGCCGGCATCAGTTGCATCAGGCCGCCGGCTCCGACATCCGAGCGCGCATTGATGATGAAGCGCGACTCCTGGCGGATGAGGCCATAGGCCCACTCGATGTCGAGCCCTGTCGATTTCGCGTCGCGCTGCACGATGTCGCGGAACGGCGAAAGATAGCGCAGCGAGAAATCGTGCTCGGCTTGCGTTCGATCCGCCGTGTTGACGGTGCGGTCGTAGAGCTCGATTCGGCGCGCGTATTCGGCAACGGCCAGCAGTTGGCGATCGCTCATCCCGCGCAGCGGCCAGTTCCATTCGCGGTTGCCCTCGAGCCGCAGGTTCAGCGCGTAGAAACGGCGAGCAAGATCGAAGCCCGGTGTGCGGCTCGCGGCCTCGACTTCCTCATCGGTCACCGTCGTTTTGGGCGGCACGGTGGTCTTACGGCCGAGTTCCTCGCCGGCAAGCTGTCCGTAAAAATTGAAACCCGACGCGATGCGCCCAAACTCCTGATCCGCCAGCGCCTTATCTTCGGCATTGCCGATCTGCTTGAGCGCGCGAGCGTGCCAATAGACCCACGCCGGCTGATTGCGCAGCGCGCTCGGCATCTGCTCGATCGACCAGCGCACCATCGTCCAATCGCCCGCGAGCAATGCGCTGCGCGTGCGCCACATGTACGCCGGGTACGAAAGCGGCGCATTCGCCGAGAGCCGGAACCAGTCGACGGCGCTCGGCACTTGGCGCGCGGCGCCCTGATAGCCGATCGTGCCCCATCCGATTGCACGCTCGGCCAACGAGAGCGAAGGGGCGATCGTCGCGAAGGTGGCCGCGGCGGAGACGACGTCATTGCGCGCCATCGTCGTAATGGCAAGGAGCGCGAGCTGATGCGAGGACGAGTCCGGCCCCACGCCGCGCGCAAGTAACAGCGGGGGCGCGCTCGTCGCCTGATCGACGAGCGTCGGATCGGGGCGGGTCGCCCCGAGCGCATCGAACAGCCGGCTGCCGGTCGTCGTCGCGTTTTGCTCGTAGGCGAGGCGGATTTGCTGCCAGACGTCGTCGTCGGTGAACTGGTGGTTCATCGCCAGCGCGGTGATGAGATCCACGCAGCCGTCGCCGTAGTACTTCGGCTCGACCAGCAGCGCGCGCGCCGCCTCGGCGACGTTCTCGCCGTGCGCCGCGTGCGATTCAAGCGCGTAGCACTTGACCTGGGTATCGTCGTCGAGCGCGAAGCGCGCGTATTGCGCATCGAAGTTGCGCCAATCGTGGCGGGCACCCAACACCGTCAGATAGTCGTCGCGCAGCCGGTCGGCGATCGCCTCGCCGTCGTGACGCTGCAGGAACGAGAGCACGGGTGCGTCGGGCGCATCGAGGCGCGCGTGGCCGCTGCCGTCGAACAACTGGGGCTTGAGCGTGAAGTATTCCAGATACGACGGTGCCGGATAATTCGGGATCATCGCCGCGAGCTGCTGCGCACGGGCCGCGTCGTTGTTGCGGGCAGCCTCGCGCAAACGCACGAAGATCTGATCGTCGGTGGGCACCGCGGAGGCGGAGGGGCGGGCGTGGCGTCCGGCCGTGGCCGTGCCGCAGGCGACTAGCGCAACGGCAGCAAGAGCCAAAGCAGCCGCGCGATATACTCGGGCAAGGCGTTTCGACATCGTGGTTCGTGGAGCGAAAATTGAGCGAAAGCATAGCACGCAACCTTGCGACGAATACCAAGGCCGAACTGCGAAAACGCTTGCTCCAGGTGCGTACCCAAGCCGCTGCGACGGGTTATGCCGACACTTCGCTCGGCGCTCATCTGCGCGAGGCGCTGGCTCGTTATGCTCCTCATACGGTTGGCTTCTATTGGCCGCTCGCGGGCGAATTCGATGCGCGCCCGATCATTGCCGAATGGCTCGCGCAAGACGCGAGGCGCCAAGCCGCACTGCCCGTCGTCTTCATGAAAGGGCACGCACTGCAGTTTCACGCGTGGATACCTGACACGCCCATGCGCATCGGCCACCACCGCATTCCACAACCGTCGCAGGAACAGCCCGTGTTGCCCGACCTGCTGCTGGTGCCCTGCGTGGGATTCGACGACGACGGCTATCGGCTCGGCTATGGCGGCGGCTACTACGACCGCACGCTGGCCGGATGGCCCGGCGCAGCCAAGCCCGCGACGATCGGAATCGCGTACGAGGCATGCCGCGCAGCGCTGCCGCGCGAGTTGCACGACGTGCCGCTCGACGCGGTGGTCACCGACGCCGGGTGGTTCGCGAGCCCGCGGGAAACCGAGCCTTCGTAAGGGGAATGCTTCTATGCTGGCTAACGCCGGCGTAGTCGAAATAAAAACTTCCTTGCTGGTCTTCTCGCTTTTTACATACCCTCTTAGATGACCGAACCTCGAATCTACCCTTTTGGCGATCACGCGCTTGTCTGCGAAGCGCCGCCGCCCGCTACGCTCGCCTGCCAGGAGCGCATCTGGGCACTTGCCCGGGCAGCGCGGGAATGGGCGCACGTCGCCGAGGTCGTGCCGGGCATGAACAACCTGACGATTGTGTTCGATCCGCTTCGCGCCGACCTGGAGGTGCTCGCGCGCGAACTCGCGCACGCATGGGAGCAGGCAGTGGCGGTCGAATCGCCGGCGCGGGAAGTCGACTTTCCCGTGCGCTACGGCGGCGAGTTCGGGCCCGACCTGCAAGCAGTGGCGGTACATGCTGGGCTCAGCGTCGAGGAGGTCGTACGGCGTCATGCCAGTGCCGAGTACGTCGTGTTCTTCATCGGTTTTCAGCCGGGCTTTGCTTATCTGGGGGGCCTCGACGCAGCGCTGCACATGCCGCGCCGCTCCGAGCCCAGGCTCGAGGTGCCGGCCGGATCGGTCGGCATCGGCGGCGCCCAAACCGGCATCTATCCGGCGGTGTCGCCGGGCGGCTGGCAATTGATCGGCCGCACCGAGGCGACGCTCTTCGATCCCGCCCGCCATCCGCCGGCGCTGCTGCGGCCCGGCGACCGCGTGCGCTTCACCGTCGCGGAGGTGACCCGATGATCGACGTACTGCGCGCCGGCGTGCTTTCGTCGGTACAGGATCTCGGCCGCACCGGTTATCGTCATCTCGGCATCGCGAAAGCCGGCGCGCTCGATGCGCTCGCGCTCGACGTCGGCAACCGGCTCGCCGGAAATGCGCCGCAGGCTGCGGCGATCGAAGTGACCGTCGGGCCGGCGGCGCTGCGTTTCACGCGGGCCACGCGCATCGCGATCACGGGCGCGCAATTTAGCGCGACATTGGACGGCGTACCCGTACACAGTTGGTGGAGCCTGCCCGTGCGCGCCGGTCAAACGCTGGTATTGCAAGGTCCCGTGCGCGGCATGCGCGGCTATGTCTGCGTCCGTGGCGGCATCGATGTCCTGCCGGTGCTCGGCTCGCGCAGCACCGATCTCGCCGCACGCTTCGGCGGCTTGGGCGGGCGCACGCTGCGCGACGGCGACAGGCTCCCGGTGGGTGCACCCGCGCCACGAGGCAGCGCAATGGAAATCGACGCACCGGCATTTGGCGTCAAAGCGCCCCAATGGTGCCGCTTCGCGAACATCGCGCGCGAACCCTTACGGCGCGGGAAACATGCGGCCGGCTCGGAGCGCGCGGTAATCATCCGCGTGCTGCGCGGGCCCGAGTACGACACGTTCGACGAAACTGCACGCACGGCTTTCTGGACCGACGAATGGAGCGTGACGCCGAACAGCAATCGGATGGGCTACCGGCTGGCGGGTAGCTCGCTAGTTCGCGCGAATGATGCGGAGTTGCTTTCTCACGCGGTCTTGCCGGGCACGATTCAAGTGCCTCGTAGCGGACAGCCGATCGTGCTGATGGCCGATGCTCAAACGACGGGCGGCTATCCGCGTATCGGTGTCGTCATCGCCGCGGACTTATGGAAGCTCGCGCAGGTTCGGCTGAGCGGTGCGGTGCGTTTTGTGCGCTCGACACGGGAAGAAGCGCGCCATGCGCTCGCGGAGGAACACGCGTACCTTCGGCAGATCGATGCCGCGATCGCCATGCATGAAGAGCGGATCAAGCGACTCGCGCGACTCGCGCGAGGTGCGCCTGCTGCGGGCGCTCGGGTGCGCGAGCGTGCCGCTTGAAGGTTTAGGACGAGGTTGTTATGCAAATCGACTTGAACGCCGATCTCGGCGAAGGTGGCGACGCCGATGAAGCGCTACTGGGTCTCGTCAGCTCGGCGAACATTGCCTGCGGCTGGCATGCCGGGGGCGCCAATGCAATGCGCGATTGCGTGCGCCTTGCGGTGCAGCGGGGGGTGGCGATCGGCGCTCATCCGAGCTTTCACGATCCGGCTAACTTCGGGCGCAAGGAAATGCAACTGCCGCCCGACGACATTTACGCCGGGATTCTTTATCAGCTAGGCGCGCTGTCGGCGATCGCGCAGGCCGAAGGCGGGCGCGTGGCGCATCTGAAGGCGCATGGGGCGCTCTACAACCAAGCTGCGCGCGATCCGGCGATTGCGGAGACCATCATTTCCGCCGTGCATGACTTCGATCCATCGATGGCCGTGTTCGGCCTCGCCAACAGCCGCTTCATCGCGATGGCGCGCGATGCGGGGCTGGTCGCGATTGAAGAAGGGTTTGCCGATCGCGGCTATCGCGCCGATGGCTCACTCGTGCCGCGCACTGAGCCCGGGGCGCTCATCGACGACGAGGAGCAAATGCTCGATCACGCGCTCTCGATGGTGCGCGATAAGCGCGTGCGCGCGGTGACGGGAGGGTGGGTTTCGCTCGATGTCCGCACGTTGTGCCTGCATGGAGATGGGCCGCACGCGCTGGCGTTCGCGCAGAAGCTGCGCGGCACGCTCGAGGCCAATGGCATTGGTGTGCACGCGGCGTGTGTGCTGGCGCATTGATACCATTGACGAGTGAAGCGCTCCGGCGCCGCAGGCAAATATATATCGATCGACACGGGACCTGACGCACCGAACAATGCCGACCCTGCGCGGCATCTCACGCAGTTTACTTGAAGCGAGCGCCGGTTGCAGCCTGTACGGCACCGATGCACTTTCGCCGCAGGGCGGGCCCGGTTAGCGGGTCCATCGGCGCGACATGGTCCCAGTTACCCAAAGAATCTTCACCGCTGACGAGCCATGCGTACGCAGGCCGCACTGCCGGTACCACCCGCGGCGCGACGTAGCGAGTCACGAGACCGATACGAGGCGAGGCGCTGCGATTCGGCCCGGACGCGTGAAGCAGTAGCGGATGATGGATCGAAAATTCGCCTGCAGCCAGATCGATGTGTGTCGTCTGACTCTCGTCTACCGTGCTCAAGACCTGCTGAGCCCGCGTCAGCATGTTGTCCGGATGCGGTTTTTCCGCATGATCGAGCAGTGCAAAATGGCTGCTCGGCAACACCCGCATCGCGCCGTTTGCCTCATTCGCATCGGTAATCGCGAGCCAGACGGTCACGATGGGAATGGACGACAAATCATTGTAGCGATGCTGCCAGTAGTAAAGATCTTGATGCCACGAAAAGAAGCCCTCCGTTTGAGGCCCTTTGACATTGAACTCACTGACCCATACAAGCGCATCGGGACCGATCAAAGCCCGCACGGCCTTGAGAATCGCAGGGTGCGCGACGAGCTGAGCAACCCACGGATACAGCAGATGCCCAAATAAACGGTGATCTTTTTGCGGAACGATCTGCCCTGGTTTACATATCGAGTAGTAGTTCGCCAGCGCCTCTCGCACTTCTAGGTTCGACAGCCCCGGCAGCGGATGAACAATGCCCGTTTCTCGATACGCCCTCAGCAACTGGTCCGCGTTCACTTTGTCACCTCGTTGAGACACAGCGCGTGAATCTCGTTGGCGCGCAGCGCCGTCGTATGGGCCTCGCGCACCTTCCGCGCCGCGTTTTCCGTGATCGACGTCCAACGCGAATCCTCGCTCGCGAACAAGCGCTGCACTTTCGCGGCGTCCTCGATAACGTGAAACAGATCCGTCCCGATATAGTGCTCGCCCTCATGAAAGCCGAGCGCGGTCAATTGGGCGCCGAGCGACGCCCGATCGGCGATGACCAAGCATCCTGCCGCCATTCCCTCAAATACTTTGGCCACCAAGTAATTGAATATCGAGCCGCATACCAGCATGGCGGGATGACGACGCAACAGGGTGGCGTATCTGGGCCCGCCAACATCTGCCAACGCCTTGGCATCGGCGCGCATCAGATTCGCGCTATCGCCCGGATAGCCGGGATATCCGGGATGATCGACGATATGACATACGCTGTTCGGCAACTTCGACGCACAGAATTGGCGGAACGGATAAGGCCAACTGCGGGATCCAGACAACAATATCTTGTCGGACGCCGGGGCGAATATCGGTGAGAAGTAAGATGCGGCCGAATGTGGCATCCATTTGACAGGCTTCTTCGTTTCTGGAAACCACTCGAGAAGCTTGTGCGGGTAAGTAGCCAAAATCATATCCGCCCATACAAATGCTCGATTCCGCTGAGCCCGTCTGTGACCGGTGAAACAATGAACGTCGTCGCAGAAGGCGACGCGCACGATCTCTTTTGGAAGTGCATCGAACGACCACCAACGACGCTCCAGAACTTCATAGGATTCCCACAGGAGCATGAGCCGAGCCTGACGAGCGATGTCCAGCAACTGCTCATCGTCGACCTCTCCGACAGTGATCGACTTCCATCCGAGTGCTATCAAGCACTGATGAATTTCATGAAATTCTTGAGAAATATAGGTGTCCCAACCCGCGGGAAGACAAAGCAGAAAATCGTCCGCGCCGGAAGCCTTGCTAGATATCATCGCATCAACCTGAGAATTCGTTGCCGAAACCAACGCAGCGGGGAATCACAACGTAACGGGACGGAATATAACCACGCGCCCAGTCCCGATGGACTCCCGTTGGAATTTTCAGACTGATTGAATTTCGCCGGCGGCCGTATGCAGCGTCGCTTTGCATGAAACCGTCTGTCGGCAGACTCGCCGACACATTCGCCACAACATCCGCCCTACTCCGGCTCCACCACAAACCCCCGGTGCTGCAACAGGCTCAATACCCCCTTCGGCCCGCCCAAATGCAGCGACCCGATCGCGACAAACACCGGCCGATTGGGCGCCGCGATCGCCGTCATCCGCACGACAAAACGGCGGTTTCGATCGTAGAGGATCCGATTGTCGAGCATGTGCGCAACGGCCGGCGTGCGCGCGAGCCGCTCCGACTTCGCCGACGCCCATGCCGCGATGGCATCGGCGTCGCCAACGCGCCAGAGCCGATGCAGCGCCTTGACGTCGTCCATGTTCTGCGCCGGCGTTTGCGCAAGATCCTGCGCGAGCATCTCGCGCTGCTCGGCAAGCGAGAGATTCGTGAACGCACGCATTTGCTCGGAGAGCGTCTCGAGCCCCACGATCTTCCCGCGCGTCCGCAAATAGATGTTCTGCAACTGCGCCTCGGTTCCGTATTCGGTTAGCAAGCCTGCCGCCAGCGAATCGTAGGTTTCGACGAGCAGCGCGGCCAGCCACGGCCGCGTCTTCTTGATTTCCCCGAGCGCGGCCGGGTTGCCGCGAAGCCGCAGTGCAAGCCGGCGCCAAAGCGCTTCCGGCAACAGACGCGGCAAGCACGCATAGGAACAGACGCCGTATCTAGACACGTCGTCCTGCGATTGAAGCAAATCGTCGGGCGAAATCTCGAGCGCGAGCGTCGGGGATGCCGCCAGCGCAGCCAAGATCGGCGGCCTAAACGGCTGATTCTTCGGGTAGTCGTAGGGATCGCCGACGTGCAGCGTCCCGAGCAGATAGATCGTCGTCGCGCCTTTCGTGGCGACGTAAAAAGGCATGTGGGCAGGCTCCGCACGCACGGGCCCACTCGCGCTCGTGCCGCCGAAGTCGGGCGGCGGCCCATGAAACCCTGGGATCGCGGCGCCCGGCGATCTGGACGTGGCAGGCAAGCGTGGCGCCGCTTGGGTCACCGGCGCAGCCGCCGGCCCCGCGAACGCCGGCGAGATCAAGCCACCCGAGCGCGGATCGATCGCCAGCGTGAAAAACAACGTGAGGACGAGCACCCGCACGCGCCGCACGAAAGCGGCCAACAGGCCGCCCTCGCGCGAACGGCGCGCACGGTTACGCGCCGCCCGCGTTTCAGGCATCCACGTCCCCCACCTCCTCGGCACGGTGGCACGACACGAGCCGGCCATCCACCTCACGCAGCGTCGGCTCCTCCACACGGCACCGCTCGATCGCATACGGGCAGCGCTGATGGAACGTGCAGCCCGAGGGCGGATTGAGCGGCGACGGCATTTCGCCTTGCAGTTTGATTTGCGTGCGCCGTTCGGCCTCGAAGATCGCCGGCGTCGCCGACATCAACGAGCGCGTGTACGGATGGCGCGGATTGGCGAAGACCGTCTTCTTGTCGCCGATCTCGGCCACGCCGCCGAAGTACATGACCATCACGTCGTCGGCAATGTGCTCGACGACGGCCAGGTTATGCGAGATAAAGACGTAGCTCGTCTTGAACTGCGCTTGCAAGTCCATAAACAAATTGAGGATCTGCGCCTGGATGGAAACGTCGAGTGCCGAAACGGGCTCGTCCGCCACCAAGATGCGCGGATCCAGAATCATCGCACGAGCAATTGCAATGCGCTGCCTTTGTCCCCCCGAAAACATATGCGGATAGCGTTTCGCATGCTCGGGCCGCAACCCGACCGTGCGCATCATCTGCGCCACGCGAGCCGCCCGCTCGGCTGCGCTTAGCTGCGTATTGATGAGCAGCGGCTCGGCCAGCGTCTGCTCAACCGTCTTGCGCGGATTAAGCGAGGCAAACGGGTTTTGGAACACCATTTGCACGCGCCGGCGCAGCGCGTCGATCTTAGCGCGATCCGCGCCCGCCACATCCTCGCCCTCGATCAACAAGCGCCCGGAGGTGGGCGGCTCGACCATCGTCAGTTGCCGGGCGAGCGTCGATTTGCCGCACCCCGATTCGCCGACGACGGCAAGCGTCTTGCCGCGCGCAAGCGAAAACGATACGCCGTTCAGCGCCTTGACCGTGGCATGGCCGAACATCCCACGGCGTACGGGGTAGTGCTTGGTCAGCCGTTCGGCAATGAGCACGAGATCTTCTTGATCCTGCGGGGCGCGCGAAGCTTCCGGTACTGCGTTCATCGTGCGCCTCCGTGGTCGGTCGCGGTCGAGGGCGTCGCCTCGAGGTTCAGCGGCTTGATGCACCGGGCGCGCGCCAACGCATCGCGAGGATCGGGCGGATCGAGCTGCGGCCTGCCCTTGCGGCAATCGTCGACGACGTACTTGCAGCGCGGCGCGAACAAGCACCCGCTCGGCCGGTCGTCGCGCCCCGGCACCATCCCGGGCAGCGCCGCAAGACGCTTCGCACCGCGGTTATGCTCGGGAATGGCCGCCAGCAGCGCCTCCGTATACGGATGATGAGGCCGCGCGAAAATATCAGGCACGCGATTCGTCTCGATGACCTCTCCCGCGTACATCACCGCCACGCGCTGCGCAACTTGCGAGACCACGGCCAAGTCGTGCGAAATCAAGACGAGCGCCATGCCGCGTTCCTTCTGCAGATTGACGAGCAGATCCATGATCTGCGCTTGGATCGTCACGTCGAGCGCCGTCGTCGGCTCGTCGGCGATGAGCAGTTTAGGATTGCAGGCGACGGCCATCGCGATCATCACGCGTTGGTTCATGCCGCCCGACATTTGGTGTGGAAACGCCGAGACCCGGTTCTTCGCATCCGGAATGCCAACCTGATCGAGCAGTTCGAGTGCGCGCCGATCGAGCGCCGCACCGCGTAGGCCTTCGTGCAGCTTCAGGACTTCCTTGATCTGATACCCCACCGTGTAGCTGGGGTTCAGGCTCGTCAGCGCGTCCTGGAAGACCATTGCAATGTCTTTGCCGATGATCTTGCGGCGGGTTTTGGCGGAGGCATTCAGGAGGTCTTGGCCGTCGAACGCGATCTCATCGGCCGTGACGACGCCGGGTGCGTCGATCAACCCCATCAGCGCCATCATCGTCACGCTCTTGCCCGAGCCCGACTCGCCGACGACGCCCACGACCTCGCCCGGTGCGACCGTGAGGCTCACGCCGTCGACGGCCGGTGTGCCGCCGAATGCGACGGAAAGATTACGGATGGTCAGGAGAGTATTCATGGTCATGCCAACCGTTTGAGTTTCGGATCGAGCGCGTCGCGCAACCCGTCGCCGAGCAGATTGATCGCGAGCACCGAGATGAGAATCGCCATCCCGGGCATCGTGACAATCCACCACGCGTTATCGATATAGTCGCGCGCCGACGCGAGCATCGCGCCCCATTCGGCCGTCGGCGGCTGCACGCCCAGCCCGAGGAAGCCGAGCGCGGCTGCATCGAGGATCGCGGAAGAAAAGCCAAGCGTGGCCTGCACGATGAGCGGCGCCGTGCAGTTGGGCAGCACCTGCGAGAACATGAGGCGCATCGTGCCCGCACCGGCCACGCGCGAAGCGGTTACGTATTCTTTCTGCAACTCGCCCTGTGCCGAGGCGCGCGTCAACCGCACATAGCCGGGCAGCGCGACAATCGCGATCGCGAACATCGTATTGGTCAAGCCCGGGCCGATGATCGCGACGACAGCGACGGCGAGCAGCAGCGACGGCAGCGCGAGCAGCACGTCCATTGCGCGCATGACCGGCGTGTCGGCCCATTCGAAGAATGCCGCGCACAAGCCGAGCACGATGCCGGGAATCAGCGCGAGGACGACGGATACGGTGCCGATCCAGAACGACATCCGTGCACCGAACATGAGACGGGACAAGATATCGCGGCCGGCTTCGTCGGTCCCGAGCACGAACTTCCAATTGCCGCCGTCGAGCCAAGCCGGCGGAATCTTGACGTAATCGCGGTATTGCTCGACCGGGCTATGCGGCGCAATGAGCGGCGCAAGAATCGCGACGATCGCCAGTATGAGCACGATGACACCGGCCCCGACGGCGCCGCGATTGCGCGAGAAGTTGCTCCAGAACTCGCGTAGCGCTAGTTCGCGCCCGCTCGGCGGCGTGACGCTTTGCGGCGCCGCGTTTTGAATATCTGCCATGGTTGCGGGCTCCTTTAGCGCGTGTGGCGAATGCGGGGATTGAGCACGCCGTAGAGCAGATCGACGCACAGATTCACGACGATCACGAGCGACGCAATCATTAGGATGCCGCCTTGCACGACCGGATAATCGCGCCGGCTGATCGCGTCGATGAGCCACTTTCCGATACCCGGCCATGAAAACAGCGTCTCGGTCAGCACCGCACCCGCGAGCAGCGTACCCACCTGCAGCCCGATCACCGTCACGACGGGGATCAACGCATTGCGCAGCGCGTGCACGACGATCACGCGCACCGGCGAAAGCCCTTTCGCGCGCGCAGTGCGAATGTAGTCCTCGCGCAGGACCTCGAGCATCGACGAGCGCGTCATGCGCGCTACGACCGCGAGCGGAATCGTGCCGAGCACGATGGCGGGCAAGATCAAGTGGCTCACGGCCGACCTGAACGCGCCTTCGTCGGGCGCAAGCAGCGCGTCGATCAGCATGAAGCCCGTGACATGGGGAATGTCGTACTCGACGGCGATACGGCCCGATACGGGCGTCCAGCCGAGCGTGACGGAAAACAGCATGATGAGGATCAAGCCCCACCAGAAGATCGGCATGGAATAGCCGGCAAGCGCCGTACCCATCACGCCGTGATCGACGACGGTGCCGCGCTTTAAGGCGCCTATCACGCCTGCGGGCAGGCCGATGACGAGTGCGAACACCATCGCGCAAATCGACAACTCGACGGTTGCAGGAAAGCGCGCGAGAAACTCGCCCATCACGCTCGTATTGGTGATGATCGAATCGCCGAGGTTGGCGTGCAGGGCGCGCCAGACGTAATGCACGTATTGCATCGGCAGCGGCTCGTCGAGCCCCAGCCGATGCAAAGCGGCCGCATGCATCGCCGGATCGACGCCACGCTCGCCCATCATCACTTCGATGGGGTCGCCCGGAATGAGGTGGATCAGCGCGAAGGCAAGAATGGTGATGCCGATGAATGTCGGTATCACCATTCCGATGCGGCGCAAAACGAATCGGAACATGGTTCGTCCCTATAACTTGCAGGAAGAAAAATGCGAACGGCGACGAGAAGCCCATGGCCCCTGTCGCCGGAGGTCGTGCGCAGCCCTCCCGGGCATACCCGAAAGAGCGTACGGCATCGACACGATTACTTCACGCTGACGCCGTCGAAGCGCGTATAGCCGAGCGGGTCGATGCGCATATCGACGACCTTCTTGCTTACCGGCTGGTACAGCGTCGAGTGGGCGATCGGCGAGAACGGCAGCTCCTTCGCGAAGATCTCCTGCGCTTGCGTATAGATCTTCGTGCGTGCATCCGTGCCGATGGTCGAACGACCCTTCTGGATCAGATCGTCGAACGGCTTGTAGCACCACTTCGAGAAGTTATTGCCGTTGATCGCCTCGCAGCCGAGCAACGTCCCGAGCCAGTTGTCGGGATCGCCGTTATCGCCGTTCCAGCCGATCAGCATCGTATCGTCTTCGCCCGCATGCGCGCGCTTGATGTACTCGCCCCATTCGTACGTGACGATCTTCGCCTTGACGCCGATCTTCGACCAGTCGGCCTGAATCATTTCAGCCATCAAGCGTGCGTTCGGGTTATAGGGACGCTGAACCGGCATCGCCCACAGCGTGATTTCATGCGGCAAGCCGTTGGCAAAGCCCGCCTTCGCGAGCAGCTTCTTGGCGCCGTCCGGATCGTACGCCTGCGCCTTCAGACTCTTGTCGTACGACCACTGCGTCGGCGGCATCGGGTTGGTCGCGAACTGGCCGGCGCCCTGATACACCGATTCAATGATCGCCTTCTTGTTGATGGCCATATCGAGCGCTTGACGCACCTCGGTGTTATCCAGCGGCTTGTGCTGGACGTTGTACGCCAGGTAGCCCAGGTTGAAGCCCGGAATCGACGGCATGTCGAGGTTCGCATCGGCCTTCAGCGTCGCGATGTCCTGCGGCTTCGGAAAGCTCATCACCTGGCACTCGTCGCGCTTGAGCTTCTGCACGCGCACGCCGGCATCGGGCGTAATCGAAAAGATCAAGTGCTTGATCTTCACAGCACCCGCTTTCCAATAATCGGGATTGCCGTCGTAGCGGATCGTGGCGTCCTTCGTGTAGCTCTTGAGGATGAACGGGCCCGTTCCGATCGGCTTCTGATTGATGTCGGCCGCCTTGCCCGCCTTCAGCAGCTGATCGGCATACTCGGCCGACTGGATCGACGCGTATTCCATCGCTATGTTTTGGATGAACGGCGCGTTCACTTCCTTCAACGTGAAGCGGACGGTATAGGGATCGACCTTCTCGATCTTCGTAATGAGCTTGTCGAGGCCCATATCCGTGAAGTACGGGAACTGCACCGGATAAGCTTTGCGGAACGGCTGATTCGGATCGAGCATGCGCTCGAACGTGAACACGACGTCGTCCGCGTTGAACTCGCGCGTCGGCTTGAAGAAATCGGTCGTTTGGAACTTCACGCCGTGACGAAGGTGGAACGTATAGACCTTACCGTCGGGCGAAACGTCCCACGACTCGGCCAGCCCCGGTTCGACCTTCGTGCTCCCGCGCTCGAATTCGACGAGACGGTTGTAGATGGTGAAGGTGTTCGCGGTGAAATCGGTCGACGTCGTGTATTGCGCGGGGTCGAAGCCGGCAGGGCTGCCTTCGGAACAGTAAACGAGGGTCTTGTTCGGAATGTCGGCGGCGCGCGCGAGCGACGCCCCGAGCGTGACCGTCACGGCGGCGGCCGCGATCGCGGTGACCCGCACGGCGCGCAACAGTTTGTTTTCTTTCATGTTTCCTCCAAGGATCAGGCCGGCCTAAGCCAGCGTACGCGGATATTACTGAGCTTTGATTACCCGAACAAGCGGTCGGGTAAAGACAACGACCCGCACTTGTACGCGTTGACTTTGCGCGCGCCGCATGTTTAGTGCCACTAAAATTACGCGACGATTATGCCCGACTCCATGACTGGAAAGTATTAGCCGGCGCTCTAGATCGCTCGGGTCTTTCGCCACCGAGTGACCGCACGCAGGACGCTTTTGAGACGCAACGCCGCCGTCACACAGCGGCGGTTCACGAAGCGCAGCTATTGAAGCCCAACACCCCAAAATTGAGTCGGACCGAACGGATCGATCTTGAAGCCGACGACGTTCTTACGAAGCGGCTGGTACACCGTTGAGTGTGCGATCGGCGTAAATGGAACTTGCTGCTTGAAGATCTGCTGCGCCTGCGTATAGAGTTTTGTACGCTCGGCAACGTCTTGGGTCTCGCGCGCCTTGACGATCAAATCGTCAAACGGCTTGTAGCACCACCTCGCGAAATTGCTGCCGTTCACGGCGGAGCAGCCCAGCAGCACGCCGAGCCAATTGTCGGGATCGCCGTTATCGCCCGTAAAGCCGATCAACATCGCATCATGCTCGCCCGCATGCGCACGCTTGACGTATTCGGCCCACTCATAGGTCGTGATCTTCGCGCGCACGCCAATCTTCGCCCAATCGGCCTGGATCATCTCGGCCATCAACCGCGCATTGGGGTTATAGGGGCGCTGCACCGGCATCGCCCACAGCGTGAGCTCGAAGCCGTCGCGATAGCCTGCCTTCGCGAGCAGGGCCTTCGCTCGCGCGGGATCGTACGGGGCATCCTTGAGCGCCGCATCGTACGACCATTGCGTCGGCGGCATCGGACTGGCGGCCGCTTGGCCTGCGCCTTGATAGACCGATTTGACGATCGCTTGCTTGTCGATGGCCATATCGAGCGCGCGGCGCACGTCGACTTCCCCGAGCGGCTTGTGCGTCGTGTTGTAGGCAAGAAAGCCGAGATTGAATCCGACCTGGTGCGGCACTTGCAAATTCGGATCGGCCGAGAGCGAAGCGATGTCCGCCGGGCGCGGATAGCTCATGACTTGGCACTCGTCGTTCTTGAGTTTTTCCTCCCGCACGGCCGGATCGGGTGTGATCTGAAACACCAGCTTGTTCACGCGCACGACCCCGGGCTTCCAGTAGTCAGGATTGCCGTCGAAGCGGATCGTCGCGTCCTTCTCATAACTGTGAAAGATAAACGGGCCGGTGCCGATCGGATAGCGGTTCAGATCCGCGGCTTTTCCTGCACGCAGCAGTTGCTCGGCATAGTCGGCCGACAGAATAGAGGCGAACGGCATCGCGAGTTCCGACAGGAACGGCGCGCTCACGGTTCTCAGCGTCATGCGCACCGTGTACGGATCGACTTTTTCGACCTTCGCTAGATTCTTTGCAAGCCCGAGATCGGCGAAGTAAGGGAATACGGCGGGATACGCCACGCGTAGCGCATTGCTCGGATCACGCATGCGCTCGAACGTCAGCACGACGTCATCGGCATCCAAGTCGCGCGTGGGCTTGAAGTACGGCGTCGTATGGAATTTCACGCCGTGGCGCAGATGAAACGTATAGACGCGGCCGTCATCGGAAATATCCCACGCCTGTGCGAGGCCAGGTTCGATCTTCGTACCACCGTGCTCGAATTCGACGAGGCGGTTATAGATCGTGTACGCCGCCGCGGAAAACTCGACACTCGTCGTGTATTGAGCAGGATCGAAACCGGCGGGGCTCGCATCGGAGCAGTAAACGAGCGTTTTCGCGGGAAGTTCAGCCGCTTGACTGGCGCCGCAGCCGAGGGCGGCGTAGGCCGTACCAGCCGCCGCGATGATAAAAGAAGTCAAGCGAACGGCGAAAAGAGAACGGCATACCGGCATATGCGCTCCTTCAATGGCTATCGGCCAAGCGTAGCACGGGCTCATACCGTATCGACGCAGCGAATGTAATGCCCATCACATCGAAAATCAGCGTGACCGAATCTTTGTGCGGCATGAACGGGTAAACACTAGGCGGCGCCGGCATTGACGCGCGTTTTTGGCTTGTTAGCATGGCGCGAACGTAATGCTCATTACACGATGCACCAAAAGGCGCACGTGAAATCGAAGCTTTCATCAAAAATGAGGCACCGTGACGCGCCCCTCCGTGCGGACCCTGCTCAAGCAGCGCGAACAAACCTTTACCGTGGCCGAGCGGCGTGTCGTCGCCATTCTTTTCGCCAATTACCCGAGCGCGGCGCTGACATCGATCTCGCAGCTTGCCGGTCAGGCGGGCGTCAGCGATCCCACTGTGCACCGGCTCGTTTTGAAGCTTGGTTTCGAGGGCTATCCGGAGTTTCAGCGCGCGCTGCTCGCGGAAGTCGATGCGCGAATGAATTCGCCGCTCTCGCAGCTCGAATCTTCGGCCGACGAGCCACATGCGCAAGACATGCAACAGGCCATGCTCGGTTCGCTGACGCTCGCGATCGGCAAGACGGCGGAACAGGCGTCGCGCGAAGATTTCGAAGCCGCCGTCTCGCTGCTGGCCGACCCGCAACGGACCGTATTCAGTTGCGGCGGCCGCGCGAGCAGCTTCATCGCGTCGTGGCTCGTCGTGCTCCTGAGCCAGATGCGTCCGCACGCACAGCATATCGAGCCGTCGCTCGAGCGCGGCTCCGAAGCCCTGGCCGATCTCGAAGCGGGCGATGTACTCGTCGTCTACGACTATCGCCGCTATCAGGAGAGCGTCGTTCGATTCGCGCACGCGGCACACGAACTCGGCGCGCGCATCGTGCTGTTCACCGACGAGTGGCGCTCGCCTATCGCTCACTTCGCCGACGCCGTGCTGGTCTCGCTGGTCCAAAGCGCTTCACCGTTCGATACGAAGGTGCCAGCGCTCGCGCAAACCGAATCGATCGTCGCGGCGATCGTGCATCGCCTACCCGAGGAAGCCAAAGCAAGATTGAAGCGCATCGAAGCATTGAGAGCCGGACACGTCGCCGAGGACGCCCCGAGAACACGTTAATCGGCCGTGCTTAACCACCGATCATCCCCCAACCCTACAAGACCTCCTAGAGCACACATCATGAAGAAGAACCCCGCACTTCTTGCCGCGCTCGTCGCCGCGCTCCTCGCTGCCGGCACGGCAGCCGGCGACGCGATGGCCGCATCTCGCCCCGCCGTCGAGGCCCTCAAAGGCATGGTCGTGACGTCGCAGCATCTCGCTTCGCAAGTCGGCGTCGGCATCCTGAAGATGGGCGGCAACGCAATCGATGCGGCTGTGGCGGTCGGCTACGCGCAAGCCGTCGTCAACCCGTGCTGCGGCAATATCGGTGGCGGCGGCTTCATGACGATTCACCTGGCCGACGGTCGCGACACGTTCATCAACTTCCGCGAGACCGCCCCCGCAGCCGCCACCGCGAACATGTACCTCGATGCCGCGGGCAACGTGAAGAAAGGCGCGAGCCTGTACGGCTATGGCGCCGCGGGTGTGCCCGGCACGGTGATGGGGCTCGACCTCGCAGAGCAAAAGTACGGCAAGCTCACGCGCGAGCAAGTCATGGCGCCGGCGATCCGTCTTGCCCGCGAAGGCTTTATCCTCACGCGCGCCGATACGGACATCCTCGATACCACGACCAAGCGCTTCAAGGACGACCGTGACGCAGCCCGCATCTTCCTGCGCAGGGACGGCACGCCGCTACAGCCCGGCGATCGGCTCGTGCAAAAGGATTTGGCGAACACGCTCGAAGCGATCGCGAAGCACGGCCCCGACGCGTTCTACAAAGGCAAGATCCCGCAGGTGATCGAAGCGGCATCGAAAGCGGGCGGCGGCCTGCTCACGGCACAGGACTTCGCGAGCTACCGCGCCACGGAAATGACGCCCGTCACCTGCGACTATCACGGCTATACCTTCATCTCCGCGCCGCCCCCGAGTTCGGGCGGCACGACGATGTGCGAGATCCTCAATACGGTCGAAGGCTATGACCTCAAGGGCTTCGGCTGGCATTCGGCGACGGCGGTCCACTATCTGGCCGAGGCGATGCGCCACGCCTACGCCGATCGCAACACGAAGCTCGGCGATCCGGCCTTCGTGAACAATCCGCTCGATCAGTTGCTCAGCAAATCGTATGCAGCGCAGATTCGCGCCTCGATCAGCGCCGACAAGGCGACGCCGTCGATGCAGCTCACCGATGCGGCATCGCTGCCGGAGAAGAAGGAGACGACGCACTACTCGATCGTCGACAAGCAAGGCGATGCCGTATCGACGACGTACACCGTCAATGGCCGCTTCGGCGCGGTCGTCATCGCACCGGGCACGGGCTTTTTCTTGAACGATGAAATGGACGACTTCACGTCGAAGGTCGGCGCGCAAAACATGTTCGGTCTCGTGCAAGGGCCGAACAATGCGATTGCGCCGGGCAAGCGTCCGCTCTCGTCGATGGCACCGACGATCGTGACGAAGGATGGCAAGGTGTTTCTGGTGATCGGCTCGCCGGGCGGCTCGCGCATCATCACGACCACGCTCGAGACGGCGATCGACATCATCGATTACGGCATGGAGCCGCAAGAAGCGGTCGATGCCGCGCGCATTCACGAGCAATGGCTGCCCGATGTCGTCTATTACGAGCCGTACGGGTTGTCGTCCGACACGCTGAAAATCCTAACGGGCATGGGCTACAAAATGGTTCAGCAAACGCCTTGGGGCGCGGCGGAGCTCATCGAGGTGGGGCTGCCGGGGCTTGCAGCGGATGCTTCGCAAAGCTCGGGGAACGATTCGGCCGTGTCGGGCAAAGTGCGCGTGGGGTATTTCTACGGCGCGAACGACGAGCGCCGGCCGGCAGGGGAAGCGCTCGGTTATTGATCGAACGTGCGGATCCGGACCCCGCCCCCCGCCGACAAAAAAGCCCGCTGGCTTTCGCTCGGCGGGCTTGGGTCGGGCCGCGCGCGCTTGGCGCTTGGTCGGTCGCTCGGGCTGCGCCGCCTATACGCGCCGCGTGTAGGCCAACCGCTCGCACACCGCCTTAGTCGCCGTGGCCGCATTGAGCGTATAGAAATGCAGCCCCGGTGCGCCTTCCTTCACGAGCCGCTCGCACAATTGCGTGACGACATCGAGCCCGAACGCGCGAATCGCTTCTTTGTCATCGCCAAAGCTTTCGAGCCGCTTGGCGACCCAGCGCGGCACTTCCGCCCCGCACATCTCCGAGAAGCGCATCAACTGCGAATAGTTCGTGATCGGCATGATGCCCGGCACGATCGGCACATCGACGCCGAGCTTGCGAGCCTCATCGACGAAACGCCAATAGGCATCCGCATTGTAGAAGTACTGGGTGATCGCGCCGTCGGCGCCGGCTTTGACTTTGCGCGCGAAGTTCTCGAGATCGTGCCGCGGCGAGCGCGATTGCGGATGGTACTCGGGGTACCCCGCCACTTCGATGCGGAACCAGTCGCCGTATTCGGCGCGGATGAATGCAACGAGTTCCGAGGCATAGCGCAGCTCGCCCACTTCGCCCATGCCCGAGGGCAGATCGCCGCGCAACGCGACGATGTGGCGGATACCGTGCGAACGGTATTGCTCGAGGATCGCACGCAGGCTTTCCTTCGACGAGCCGATGCACGACAGGTGCGGGGCGGCTTCTAGACCATCCTTCGCCATGTCGAGCACGGTATCGAGCGTGCCTTGCTGCGTCGAGCCGCCGGCGCCGAACGTCACGGAGACAAACTTGGGCGCGAGCGGCGCCAATTGCGCGCGTGTCGCGCGCAGCTTCTCGACGCCGTCGGGCGTCTTCGGCGGAAAAAATTCAAATGAGATTTCGATGGGATTCATGATGCGGGCTATGCCGTATTCGTATTTATTCGAGCCGCGATCAGCCGAGGCTGCGATTGCCGAAGATCAACGCCGACAGCAGCCACGAAACGATGCTGTACAAGATCGAACCGAAGAACGCCGCCCAGAATCCCGACACCTCGAAGCCTTTGAGGAGCGATGCCGCGAGCCAGAAGCACAGCGCGTTGACGACCAGGATGAACAGCCCGAGCGTGAGGATCGTGACAGGCAGCGTGAACAGGATCAGCGCAGGCCGAATCACGGCGTTGATGAGCCCGAGCACGAGCGCGACAATGAGCGCGGTGCCGAAGCTGCGAACGTGGATCGACGGGACGAGGTACGTGATGATCAACAGCGCCAGCGCATTGATTACCCAGGTTAGCAGCACGGTCATGGCGGTTCCTTCGGCGTAGTAGTCGATTCGGTGGTTGTCGGACGATTGACGATGAGGCCACTGCTCACGTGCCGAGCGTTGCCGCGCGGCACTGTACTACGTTGATGGGGCGTTGACATGGCCAAACCTGCCGCGCCGCGATGCGCACGGCAGCGCCCCAATGCGGGCTGCTCGACGGCGCCGGGCACGCGGCGCGCAAGCGCACGACGTGCCCGAGCGAACTCGCCCCGATCAGTAGCGGTAGTGGTTCGGCTTGAACGGGCCGCTCTTCTCGACACCGATGTAGCCTGCCTGCGCGTCCGTCAACTCGGTCAAGTGCACACCGATGCGCGCAAGGTGCAGCCGCGCGACCTTCTCGTCCAGTTGCTTGGGCAGCACGTACACCTTGTTCTCGTACTGATCGCCGCGCGTGAACAGTTCGATCTGTGCGAGCGTCTGGTTGGCAAACGAGTTCGACATCACGAACGACGGGTGGCCCGTCGCGCAGCCGAGGTTCACCAGACGGCCCTCGGCCAGCAGGATGACGCGCTTGCCGTCCGGGAAGATGATGTGGTCGACCTGCGGCTTGATGTTTTCCCAGGTGTACTGGCGCGTCGATGCGACATCGATTTCCGAATCGAAGTGCCCGATGTTGCAGACGATCGCGTTGTGGCGCATCGCCTTCATGTGATCGTGGTTGATCACGTGATAGTTGCCGGTCGCCGTCACGAAGATGTCGGCCTTATCGGCGGCGTATTCCATCGTGACGACGCGATAGCCTTCCATCGCGGCTTGCAACGCGCAGATCGGGTCGATTTCCGTCACCCATACCGTGGCGCCGAGCCCGCGCAGCGATTGCGCACAGCCCTTGCCCACGTCGCCGTAGCCGGCCACGACGGCAACCTTGCCCGCGATCATGACGTCGGTCGCGCGCTTGATGCCGTCCACTAGCGATTCGCGGCAGCCGTAGAGGTTGTCGAACTTCGACTTCGTGACCGAATCGTTGACGTTGATGGCCGGGAACGGCAGACGGCCGTCCTTTTCCATTTGATAGAGGCGATGCACGCCCGTCGTCGTTTCTTCCGTCACACCCTTGATATGCGCGAGGCGCTTCGAATACCAGGACGGATCGATCGCGAGGTGACCCTCGATCGACTTGTACAACGCGATTTCTTCCTCGTTCGTCGGCTTGGCGATGACCGAGCGATCCTTCTCCGCTTTCGAGCCGAGGATCAGCAGCAGCGTAGCGTCACCGCCGTCGTCGAGAATCATGTTCGCGAACTCGCCGTTCGGCCATTCGAAGATGCGGTGCGAGAACTCCCAGTATTCGTCGAGCGATTCGCCCTTGAATGCGAACACCGGCGTGCCCGTCTTGGCGATGGCGGCCGCGGCGTGATCCTGCGTGGAGAAGATGTTGCACGAGGCCCAGCGCACGTCGGCGCCGAGCGCCTCGAGCGTCTCGATCAGGACGCCCGTCTGGATCGTCATGTGCAGCGAGCCGGCGATGCGCGCGCCCTTAAGCGGCTGCGCGGTCTTGAACTCTTCGCGGATCTGCATGAGGCCGGGCATTTCGGTCTCGGCGATCGCCAGTTCCTTACGGCCCCAGCTAGCCAGCGACAGATCGGCGACGACAAAATCTTGGTTTTTCGAATCGATAACTGCGGCGTTCATCACGCCCTCCTTTTCTAATGAGTTCTAGAAAGATTGACGTGAGCGCCGTTCGATGGAACAAGCATGCGGGCGCGGCTAGAACTGCTAGCACGCTAGGCATACCGTCCGATTGAATTCCGAGCCTGGCGGGTGGCCCCGTCGCAACGCTCCTCGGAAGTGGCTAGGATTGTAGCATCAATACGCGGAGCGCTTAAACCGCCCGTCCGCGCGTTTTTCATCCGAGCGTCGCGCCCAGCAGGGGCGCGAGCAGCACCATGACCACGCCTGCGATCATCATCGTCAGGCTTGCAACGACGCCCTCCTCGCTGCCGAGTTCGCGCGCCTTGGCCGTCCCCACACCGTGCGCGGCTGCCCCGAACATCGCACCGCGTGCGAGCCGGCTGCGCAGCGGCAGAACGGCCAGCACGAGTTCGCCTAGCAGCATGCCGCATATCCCCGTCGCGATGACGAACAGCGCCGTCAGTTGCTTGGGCGCGTGAATCTGGTCGGACACGGCAAGGGCGAAGGGCGTCGACACCGAGCGCGTGATGAGGCTGCGCGCAATATCGGGGGCAAGATGCAAAAGCTTGGCAAACGCAAACGATCCGCTAACGGCCACGACGATCCCCACGGTAACGCCGGATGCGAGGGAAATCCAATGACGCCGCATCAAATCGCGGTACTCGTAAATCGGCACAGCGAACGCGACGGTGGCCGGGCCGAGCAGCCACATCAGCCAGCGGGTATCGGCGAAGTAGACGGAATAAGGAATGTGCATGCTGAGCACGACTGCGGCAAGCATCGCGGGCACGATCACGAGCGGCGTGAGCCAAGGCTGCCTGAAGCGCGCGTATAGGCGCTTGCCCACCGCGTACAAAGCGATCGTCAGGACGAAGCATGCGGCGGCGACCGACTGCGGCTGCATCTCGGTCACGGGCCAGGACAGAACTGAGGAAAGCGACATGACCTATTCCTTGGGGATGCAGTAGCCGAGGCGAGTAGCGTTAGCGCCGGCCTTCGTCGTGGCGTGCGTGGCGTGCGTGCATTACGCTCGCCGCGCGAAGCCTCAATGCGCCGACGCGATAAGCACCGCCCGGGCGCGTCGCATCGCGAGCATCCGTTCGAGCCGCGCCGCCTGGTCGACGGTGAATGCGACCGCGACCATGACTGTCAATGTCCCGAAGACCACGACCAGCGCGAGACGCCAGCCGTCGGATTCGAACAATCCGCCGTACTGCACGACCGCGACAGCCGCCGGCACGAAGAAGAGCAGCATGTCGGCGAGCAGCCAGTCTGCCCCGGCCTTGACCCAGCGCGGCGCGATGCCGCCCGTCAACAACAGCGCGAGCAACACGGCAAGCCCGATCACGCCGCCGGGCACCGGCAAGCCCAGATGCCGCGCGGCAAAATCGGCCACCCACCACAACGCGGCCAAGAACGCGCTTTGCGCCGCGATGCGGGCGACGCCGCTTAGGCGTTTGATCGACGTGCTCTTCATGGCAAAACCCCCTATTGACATCATGAGGAAATGTTAAGGCGCCGGTCACCATAAATAAAATGACTTAAACTTATCCGTGACATTCCATTTTGGAACTGAAGAGGTCGGTCATGGAACTTCGCGCGCTGCGATATTTCGCCGAAGTCGTTCGGCAACAGAGCTTCACGCTTGCGGCCGAGCGCATGTTCGTCACGCAGCCCACCATTAGCAAGATGGTCAAGGCGCTCGAGGAAGAGATCGGCGCGCCGCTGCTTTTACGCGAGGGCCGTCAGATGGTGCTGACCGACGAGGGCCGCATCGTCTATCAACGAGGGCAGGACGTGCTGGCCGCGTACGCGCAGTTGCAGGCTGAACTCGACGATGTCGGCACGCTCGGCCGCGGCGTGCTGACAATAGGCATTCCGCCAATGGGCGGCTCGCTGTTCACGCCCGCGATCGCCGCCTTCCGCCGGCGCTACCCGAAAGTGGAGCTCAAGCTGTTCGAACAGGGCTCGCGCGCGATCGAGGCGGCGCTCGTCGCCGCAGAACTCGAGTTCGGGGGTGTGCTGCTGCCCGTGGATAGCCAGATGTTCGATGTGCTGCCGATGTCGCGTCAGTTGCTGTGGGTCGTGGCGCGGCACGGCTCGCGGTTCGACGGCGCGAGCGAGGTGCGGCTGGCCGATCTCGCGTCCGAGCCGTTCGTCTTCTATGGCGAGAGCCTGGCGCTGAACGACGTCGTCACGCGCGCCTGCAGCGACGCAGGCTTTGCCCCCCAAATCGTCTCGCGCAGCAGCCATTGGGATTTCATGGCCGCACTCGTGCACGCGGGCGTCGGCATTGCGCTGCTGCCGGCGCCGTACTGCCGGCGGCTCGATCCGGCGCACTTCACGTGCCGGCCCGTGATCGAGCCGGAAATCCGCTGGGAAATGGCCATCGCTTGGCGCAAGAGCGGCTACCTCTCGCACGCCGCGCGCGCCTGGCTCGACGTCGTGCGCGAAACGCTGCCGGGACAGCCCGGCGACGACTTCGTCTCGACGCGCTCGGACAATGTCGGCGAAGCGCCGAGCAATGCGTGAGCCCAGCCGCGTATAGACGCTCGCCTATCGGCTAACGTTTTTTGCGCATCGTAGGGAGCAAGACGACCCCTACGGGGGGCGGCGCAGAGCGATCCTTCTACACTGCACGGCCCGCGCGAACCTATTATTGAAGCCAAGCGCGCGGCGCTCGCGCGGTCCACGCGCGCGGTTCAAACGCCGGAGCCGCACCGTTCGTTCGCTCCCGCGCGGCTCGCGCGCCGCCTATCGAACCCATCGCAAAAGATACGCTCGCCTGCCGGACCCAGACCAGGAGACGCTCACCATGGAACCTCACGCCCCGCCGGCCACGCACGAAGTCACGAATCAGGTCCCGCCGCTGGAGCACTACAACCTCTACGAGACCGATGCGACACTCGCGGCCGCGGTCGAACGCGAAGGCGCGCGCTGGCATGCGCAGGCACTCGCGCGCGACGGCGCGCTGCTCGGCACGCCCGAAGTCATTGCGCTCGCCGGCTTGGCCAATCGCCACGAGCCCGAGCTCTTCACGTTCAGCCCGCGCGGCGAGCGAATCGACACATTCGAGTTTCATCCGAGCTGGGACCGGCTGGTGAGTCTGCTCAGACAAGAAGGCCTGCACGCGCTGCCCTTCGATACGCCTCGCCCCGGTGCGATGGCGGCCCGTTGCGCCGGCTACTTTCTGCACGCACAGATCGAATCGGGCTCGCTATGCCCCGTCACGATGACATTCGCGAGCATTCCGGTGCTGCGGCGAGAGCAACCGCTGTTCGAGCAAATCGCCGACAAACTCTATACACGCGAGCACGACCCGAGCGATGCGCCGCTCTCGCACAAGCGCTCGATGATGGTCGGCATGGGCATGACGGAAAAGCAAGGCGGCTCCGATGTCCGCACGAATCAAACGCGCGCCGCCGCGGCCGGCGCCGCAGCGGGACGAGGAGCCGAATACCGGCTCGTCGGCCACAAGTGGTTCTTCTCGGCGCCGCAATGCGACGCGCATCTCGTGCTCGCACGCACGAGCGCCGACGCGCCGCTCTCGTGCTTCTACGTGCCGCGTTATATCCCGGACGGCACGCGCAACGCCATCCGCATTCAACGGTTGAAGGACAAGCTCGGCAATCGCTCGAACGCGAGCAGCGAAGTCGAGTTCGGCGACGCCTATGGCGTCATGATCGGCGACGAAGGACGCGGCGTGCCGACCATCATCGAGATGGCGAACTACACGCGGCTCGATTGCGCGATCGGCAGCGCGGCGCTCATGCGCGCGGCGCTCGTGCAGGCGATCCATCACGCGCGCCATCGCGTCGCATTCTCGCGGCGGCTCGTCGATCAGCCGCTCATGCGCAATGTACTGGCCGATCTGGCGCTCGAGAGCGAGGCGGCCACGGTCCTCTTCATGCGCCTTGCGCGCGCCTTCGACGCGCACCTGGCGGCCGAGCGCGAAGGCACACCCGAGCCCGATGCCGAACGGACATGGCGGCGCATCGTGACGCCCGCCGCGAAGTTCTGGATCTGCAAGCGCGCACTCGAATTCACCGGCGAAGCGATGGAGGTATGGGGCGGCAACGGCTACGTCGAAGAAGGGCCGATGGCGCGCTTCTACCGTGAGGCGCCTGTCAATTCGATCTGGGAAGGGTCGGGCAACGTTATGTGCCTCGACGTGCTGCGGGCACTCGAGCGAGACCCGCAGGGCGTGCAAGCGCTCTTCGCGCAGTGGCGCGCCGATGCGGCGGGCACGCCCGCGCTCGCGGCGGCGCTCGATACGTTCGAGGCCTTGCTCGCCGCACCGGCCGAGTTGCGCGAGGCCGGCGCGCGCCGGCTGACGCAGCAGCTCGTGCTATGCGCGCAAGCGGTGTTGCTGTTGCGCGCCGCGCCGACGGACCACGCGCAGGCGTTTATCGCGACGCGCCTGGCCGACGGCAGCGCGGGGCTCGCTTGCGGGCGCGTCTACGGAACGCTACCCACCACCTTCGATCACGGCGCCATCGTCGCGCATGCGTTCGGCGCTTGAATGCGTAACACCGGACTCACACGGGAGTCACACCAGACTCACACGGGACTCACACGGGACTCACACGGGCCACAGCGGCCCTTCCTGCATCGCACCGATCTGCTCGCGCAACTCGAGCACGCGTGCTTCCCAATATCGCTGCGTGTTGAACCACGGAAACGCAGCCGGGAAAGCCGGATCGTCCCAACGGCGGGCCAGCCATGCCGCGTAGTGGATCAAGCGCAGCGTGCGCAACGCTTCGATCAAGTGCAGCTCGCGCGGCTCGAACTCGCAGAAGTCTTCGTAGCCGGCCAACAGATCGGTCAGCGCTAGCGATGCGTCCGCGCGGCCGCCGGGCAGCAGCAGCCACAGATCTTGAATGGCCGGCCCCATGCGGCTGTCGTCGAAATCGACGAAGTGCGGGCCCGCATCGGTCCACAGTACGTTGCTCGCATGGCAGTCGCCATGCAAGCGCAGGTGCGCGACCTCGCCGGCCGCTTCGAACGCTTGCTCGACGCCTTCGAGCGCGAGCGCGGCGGCCGCCTCGTACGAAGCGCGCAGCTCGGGTGGCAGGAAATCGTGCGAGAGCAGAAAGTCGCGCGGCTCATAGCCGAATGAAGCGATGTCGAAGGTAGGCCGCGCGACATAAGGCTTGCACTTGCCCACCGCGTGAATACGGCCGATGAAGCGCCCCATCCACTCGAGCGTATCGCGCCGGTCCAGGTCGGGCGAGCGCCCGCCCCGGCGGTCGAACACGGCAAACCGGAAACCGTCGAACGTATGCAGCGTGCGCCCCTCGACCGAGCGCGCGGGAACCGCTGGGATCTCGGCTTCGACCAGTTCGGCAACGAATGCATGTTCTTCTAGAATCGCCTCGTCGGACCAGCGCTGCGGGCGATAGAACTTTGCGACGACGGGCGGGCCGTCCTCGACGCCAATCTGGTAGACGCGGTTCTCGTAGCTGTTCAGGGGCAGCAGGCGCCCGTCGGTGCGCACCCCGCTCGAAAGCAGCACGCTATCGAGTGCATCCAGCACGCAATCCGGGGTGAGCCGCGTGAAAGGATGCGTGGCCGCTGAGCCATGCACGTCTGGGGAATCGGGGGAGAAAGGCTCGTTCATGTCGGCATTGTGCCGTATCGGCGCATCCCGCGTGGATTCGCGCGGCGCAGATTCGCGCGGCGTGCATTCGCCCGGCGTGGCGTCGCCTTCGATCTGCCTTTGCTTTGCCCCTAGGCATACCGGTGGGCATACCGGCGGACGTACCTGCGCGCTCGTCGACGCGCAGCCTCAATGGACGAGGGCACCGACCGGGCGCGCGACGAACTCGCCCGTATCGATCAGATCCTCTAAAAAAAACGGTTCGGTGCTCAACTGCAGTGACGAGCCGGGCTCTCCGGCATACCAAACGACCATCGCCATATCACCGAGTATGCGCATGACGATTCCGCGCGCGCCCGACGGCACGGCGATATGCACCGACTTGACGATCGAACCGACTTGCATGATGTGTTCCCCCAGGGTGTCTAACGATGCCTCGATTGTTCACGGAACCGGCAATCGAGGAAAGCCGAATGTAACGGCCTAATTGGCCGCTATTTCTCCTAATCATCCTTACAACACACTGACCGGCCGTCTAGGCAGTACCGAGATACCGGGCATGGTGCGCGGCTCATGCGGATCTCGACGCACGGTACGCCCACGACGACTATAGTCCAAGCATAGCGCGCGCCGGACGAGCGCGATGCCGCAACGCAACGTACGGCGTACCGATTGCGCACCCGAGAAGTCGAATTCGAAGGAGAAAATCGATGAATCCGTTTTCGCCACGCGACTCGCGGCCTATGCGCGGCTCGCGGCGTGCCCGCGGCGTGCAGGCCCTGTACAGCGCCGGTTTCGCCCTTGCGCTCGCCGCGTGTGCGCATAGCGGCCTCGACGACGTCAAACCCACGGCCACGACGGCTTATCACTCGGCGCAGCCCGACGCGGTGCAGCCCGACGCGGCGCAACCGCCGGCGACGCCGCAGCGTTGAGGCCACTGCGGCAGGCAAACCGCGCTCCGTCTCCTATACTCGATTAATGCGCTCGCAGGCATATAGCGTTGCACTGCAGCGACATAGGAGGGGACAAGCATGCCGACAACCTTCACCATCAGCGATTTCATCCTGATCATCCCGATGGCGCTTGCAGGCGCGCTGTTCCTGGGCGCGCTGCCAACATCCTCGCGCTTCATTCACAACGTGCTGCGCGTGCTGGGCGCCCTGATCGGCGTCGCGTTTGCCGTGGTGCTCGTCGAAGGGCTGCCGGCGCTGATGTAGCGGCCGCGAACGCTTTGGGCGAATGCGGCCCAAGCGCCTTAGATGTGCTGATCGGTCGATGGCTTCTCCCAGAGATTGATGCCGCCCTCGGTCGCATAGCGGTCGATCTCCGCGATCTCTTCGTTCGAGAAGGAGAGATTGGCGAGCGCGCCGACGTTCTCTCGCACTTGCTCCGGGCGGCTCGCGCCGATCAGCGAGGACGTGACGCGCGCATCGCGCAGCACCCACGCGAGCGCCATTTGAGCGAGGCTTTGTCCGCGCCGCTCGGCAATCGCATTGAGCTTGCGCACGTGCTCGATGTTCTCGGCGCTCAAATGGCTTTTCTGCAGCGACCCTCCGCCCGGTTTATTGATGCGGGCGTCGGCCGGCACGCCGCTTAGGTATTTCGACGTCAATAGACCTTGCGCGAGCGGCGTAAACGCGATGCAGCCGGCCCCCACTTCATCGAGCGCGCCGAGCAATTCGTGTTCGATCCAGCGGTTCAACATGTTGTACGAAGGCTGATGGATGAGTAGCGGCACCTTGTGCTCGCGCAGCAGCGACGCCATGTCGCGCGTCTTCGCAGCCGAATAGGAAGAAATGCCGACGTAGAGCGCCTTGCCCTGATGCACGGCGCTCGCGAGCGCGGCGGCGGTTTCCTCTAGCGGCGTGTCCGCATCGAACCGATGCGAGTAGAAGATGTCGACGTAGTCGAGCCCCATCCGCTGCAAGCTTTGATCGAGGCTCGCGAGCACGTATTTACGCGAGCCGCCGCCCTGCCCGTACGGGCCCGGCCACATGTCCCAGCCCGCTTTCGTCGAGATCAGGAGCTCGTCGCGGTAGGGGCGAAAGTCGTCCTTGAAGAGCCGGCCGAAGTTCGTTTCGGCGCTGCCGTAGGGCGGTCCGTAGTTGTTGGCCAGATCGAAGTGGTTGATGCCGAGGTCGAACGCCGTGCGCAGGATTTCGCGCTGCGTCGAGAGCGGCGTCGTATCCCCGAAGTTGTGCCATAGGCCGAGCGACAGCGCGGGCAGCTTCAGCCCCGAGCGGCCGCACGTGCGGTATTGCATGTCCGAATAGCGGGCAGATGCAGCTTCATAGGCCATGAGAGTCCTCGTTGAGTACGTGAGTAAGTTCCCCGCCGCAATGGGCTGCGGCGAAGGCGAAGTCAGGTGCAAAACGATGGACCGGACGCGGCAAGTTTCTTACACTGCCGCCTGCTCGAACCATCGAAGAGAGAGTCCATGATCAAAGTGATTTCTGCAGCGCTGATCGCGGGTGGCGTCGTGCTGCTGTACTTCGGCGGCCAGTCGTTCCACTCGTTCGCCAACGACATGTCGCGCGTCTTCACCGGCGCGCCCACCAACAAGACGATTTGGCTTATCGCGGGCGGCGTCGTCGCGACGCTGGCGGGCATCGTCGGATTGACGGCGTCGTCCGGCAAGCGCTGAGTATCCGGGTATCCGGGTATCCGGGTATCCGGGCGGCAACGCCCAGCGAAGGCCGCGCGCACGCCTCGGCGCTCACAGCACGACTTCGGGCTTGGCGGCCGAACGCGTGCCCGGCAATGGCACGTTGCTCGCGCCGTGGTACGTGAATACCAGCGAGAACTTGACGTCGCCGGTGCGGTTTTGCCCCGCCGAATGCAGCGTATTGCAATGGAAGAAGACGACATCGCCGGCGTCGAGTTCCGGCGATACGGCAGCGCGAATCAGCGCTTCGTTCTCGGGCACGTCCGCGCGGAAGAATTTCTGCGCGTCGAACCGTTCCGAGGTGAACGTCATCGCATGCGAGCCCGGTACGAACCAGAGCCCGCCGTTTTCGATCGTCTCCTTCCCGAGCGCGAGCCACGTCGAAATGAGATCGTCGCGCTCGAAAGACCAATACCGCGCGTCGCGGTGCCATCCTGTGAGGCTGCCGTACGCCGGATGCTTCGTCATCATGCAATTGTGGTGCGCGCGCGAAAGGCGTGGCGCCTCCCCGAAGTACAGCTCCATCCAGCCCCTGATTTCAGACGCCGATGCCCATTCGCGAAAAAGCGCATCGCGCCCATAAGCATCGAGCAGCCGGCGCACGGTATGCCCGCCCGGCGCATGCTTGGACTCGGGCGCGCCCGGGTAGCGCAGGTCGGCCTCATATTCGAGCGGCTGCGCCGCCTCGTTTAATTGCCGCAGCGCGACGGCCTTCAGCGCCGCGCACCGCTCGGGCGACACGAGCCCCTTTACGACGACGAAGCCGCGCTCGCGCAGCTCCTGCACTTGTTCTTTTTTCGAATGCGCTGACATGAAACCTTCCTTGCTCAAGGGCCGCTGGGAGCGGAAACGTTTCATTTTACGGCGGGTGCGAGCGGTGCGTCGCGAGTGCGCATGACAGCCGGTGTCCGCACGACTTACGCGCGTCACGATTCGCGTGTAGTCTGGTTCGCATGTCGATTGTCATCACCGACTGCCTGCGATCCGGCTTCCCGTCGCGCGCCGTCGCCGTACTGCCCCATTTCGCTCTAGCCGCCCACGCCGGCCCGCGTCCGCCCGATATCGGGCGGCACGGCCGTTGCGTCGATGCGGCCGCCTCGCGCCCGTCGCGAGGCGGCTCACCGCGTTCCTTTCGCCATGCATAAACGACTCGCTTTCCGTCATCGCCGCACGACGCTCGGCTCGGCCCGTCCGACCCACCGCACGTCGATGCGCGCGCTGCGGCACCACGCTGCGCGCACGCATGCGCTTTCCCCCCGGCATCAGTCGGTACCTGTCTCAGATCCCAGTGAGCCGGGCAGCTTCATTCGCGCCTGGCTGCACGCCGTGCTTTCGGCGCTGCGCACGGGTGCGCGGGCGCGCCACCTGCTCCTGCGACGATTCCTGCGCCGCGCGATAATCCGCCGCTCGGCGCTCGGGCACGCCAAGCGCGGGACTAGGGTTGGTCGCGGCCGTCAGCCGCGCCGGCTCTTGCCCAGCGCGGGCTGGTTCGCATTCGCAGCACGCTAGCCGATCGCGCAGAAAGCGTATCGGTGTTCGCACGGCCTCGCGCGCGCGTAAAATGGGTCTATCGTTATCGATGGGCCTGGCCGCACTCGGCGGGCATGCTGCAATGAATACGCCCTCTCCCGGACACCCTAGGCGCAAGACCCCGTCCAAACGCACCCTGAACGTGCTGACCGCACTCGTCGGCGTGGGGACGCTCGCAGCCGGCATCGGCTGGCTCGTCTACAGCTGGATGACCGATCTCGAAGTGCCTTATTTCGCCATTCCGCTTGTGCTTTGCGTCCCCGTCATCGCGGCGGTCGCCTTCCGCAACTGCTGGGATTGAGGCGAATCGATCGGCGCGCCTCCGCCCATCCCGCGCCCCGGCGCGGGCATAGGGCTTGCGCGGCTAAACAACCCTTCGCGCGGCGAACCGGAGGCCCCCCGCCGACACGCCGCTGCCCGCGCCGCTTCCCGACCGGCCGGATCCGGCCGAGGTCGGGGAAGACGGCGGGGAAGAGGGTTAGCGCCCGGCGAATCCGCCCCCTGGCGTCGCTGCGATCCGCTTACGCCACTGCCACTACCGGCTCCGTGCCGGCTGCTTCGGCCAAGGCGAGCGCCTTGTCCGTCGCTTCCCACGAGAATTCCGGTTCTTCACGGCCGAAGTGGCCGTAGGCCGCCGTCTTCTCGTAGATCGGGCGCAGCAGGTCGAGCATTTGGACGATGCCCTTCGGACGCAGATCGAAATGCTCGCGCACGAGTGCCGTGATCGTCGCATCCGACACGCGGCCCGTGCCGAACGTATTGACCATGACCGAAGTGGGCTGCGCCACGCCGATCGCATACGACACTTGGATCAAGCAGCGCGACGCGAGACCCGCCGCCACGATGTTCTTCGCGACGTAGCGCCCCGCGTAGGCGGCCGAGCGGTCGACCTTCGACGGATCCTTGCCGGAAAACGCGCCGCCGCCGTGCGGCGCCGCGCCGCCGTAGGTATCGACGATGATCTTGCGGCCCGTCAAGCCGCAATCGCCCTGCGGACCGCCGATGACGAAACGTCCCGTCGGGTTCACGAGGAACTTGATGTCGCCCTTGATCAGATCGGCCGGCAGCGTCGGCTTGATGACTTCTTCGATCACGGCTTCGCGCAGCGCTGCGAGTTCGATGTCGGGCGCGTGCTGCGTAGAGAGCACCACCGTGTCGATCGAATGCGGCTTGCCGTCGACATAGCGCACCGTCACCTGCGATTTCGCGTCGGGACGCAGCCAAGGCAGACGGCCGTCGCGGCGCAGGCTTGCCTGGCGCTCGACGAGGCGGTGCGACAGGTGAATCGGCAGCGGCATGAGCTCGGGCGTTTCTTCGCAGGCATAGCCGAACATAAGGCCCTGGTCGCCCGCGCCTTGATCGAGATTGTTGTCGTGCGCGCGATCCACGCCCTGCGCGATGTCGGGCGATTGCTTGTCATAGGCGACGAGCACCGCGCAGCCGCGATAGTCGATGCCGTAATCGGTGTTGTCGTAGCCGATCCGCTTGATCGTATCGCGCGCGACTTGAATGTAGTCGACGTTGGCCGTGGTCGTGATTTCACCGGCCAGCACGACGAGGCCCGTGTTGCAGAGCGTTTCCGCGGCGACGCGCGAATACTTGTCTTGCGTCAGGATGGCGTCGAGAATCGCGTCCGAGATTTGATCGGCGACCTTGTCGGGATGGCCTTCGGAAACGGATTCGGACGTGAAGAGATAGTCGTTTGCCACGTTGCAGACTCCTTGGTTACAGTGTTTGAGTTCACGTAGCCAACTTCGGGAGCCTGAAGCGGCGACGCTTTAGCGGATTTCCTGGTCTGTCCGAACGCTGCTGGCGCCCGGCAGTTTCGCCCCGCAAGTTGTCTATTAACTCGGCGAAGCCCATATTATAGCGGCTTCTCGGAAATAAATGTCACAGAGCGAATTGCCGTGCGTTACCCCTGTTATTCGTCGCATCGTGCGGCGTTCCCACTGTCCGGGCGAGCCGTAACGGCGCGACGCCCCTGCTCGACGGAGGCGAGAGCATGTTGACGCGGATCGGTACGAAACTCGCGGTGAGCCTGCTCAAGTTTCTCGCCGTCTTGCCGTATGGTTTTGTCGCCCGCCTGGGCGACGGGCTCGGCTGGCTGCTCTATCAAGTCCCGAGCAGCCGCCGGCGCATCGTTCATGCGAATCTGGCGCTATGCTTTCCTGAATGGAGCGTGCAAAAGCGCGAAGAGGTCGCGCGCAAGCACTTCCGTCACGCGATCCGCAGTTATGTCGAGCGCAGCGTGCAATGGTTCGGCTCGCTGGAGAAACTCGAGAAGCTCGTCGAAGTCGACAGCGAGGTGAATCTGACCGATCCCAACATGCCGCCAACGCTGCTGCTCGGCTTTCACTTCGTCGGTATCGAGGCGGGCTCGGTTTTCATCAACGTCGCGTTGCAACGCCAATGCGCGGCGCTCTATCAGCCGATGTCCAATCCCGAGATCGATGAAATCGCAAAGCAGGCGCGCGGCCGGTTCGGCGCCGACATGGCAAGCCGCGCCGAGAGCGCCCGTATCGTGCTGCGCTGGCTGCGCGAGCGCAAGCCCGTGATGCTCGGCGCCGACATGGATTACGGCCTGCGCAACTCGATATTCGTGCCGTTCTTCGGCATCCCCGCCTGTACGCTCACCGCCGTCGGCCGCTTTGCGAAAGTCGGCCAGGCGCAGGTACTGCCGTTCATCGGCGAAGTGCTGCCGAACTATAAGGGTTATCGGTTGAAAGTCTTCAAACCTTGGGACAACTATCCGACAGGCGACGACGATACCGACGCCCGCCGCATGAATGCGTTTCTCGAAGAGCAGATTCCGCTCATGCCCGAGCAGTATTACTGGGTGCATAAGCGGTTCAAGACGCGGCCGCCCGGCATGCCGAGCGTCTACGATTGAGCGGCGCAATGGTGTCCGGCTGCGTGACCTCACTTACAATAGCCGGATTATGAAGCTCAAGTTCACTAAGATGCAGGGCGCGGGCAACGACTTCGTCGTGCTCGATGCCTATAGCCGGCCGCTGTCCGTGACGAGCGCGCAAGCGCGCGCACTCGCCGATCGCCACTTCGGCGTCGGCGCCGATCAGTTGCTGATCGTCGAGCGGCCCACGGTCGCAGGCGCCGATTTCAAGTACCGCATCTTCAATTGCGACGGCGGCGAAGTCGAGCACTGCGGCAACGGCGCACGCTGCTTCGTCAAGTTCGTCCGCGACAAAGGGCTGACCGATAAGCGCAGCGTACGCGTGCAAGTGCAGGGCGGCCTCATCACGCTCACGATGCAGGAGAGCGGCGAAGTCGTCGTCGACATGGGTCGGCCCGTGTTCGAGCCCGCGCACGTGCCATTCGACGCGCAAGGCCTATCGGGCCGCCGCGAAGGCGCCGATACGCTCTGGCCGCTCGAGATCGACGGCGACACGCAGTGGGTCTCGGTCGTATCGATGGGCAATCCGCACGCCGTGCAAGTGGTCGATGACGTCCACGCGTACCCGGTCAAAGCTGTCGGTCCGCGGATCGAGCACCACCCGCGCTTTACGCAGCGCGTCAACGCAGGCTTCATACAGGTGCGCTCGCGCAGCGAAATCGTGCTGCGCGTTTTCGAGCGCGGCGCGGGAGAAACGCTGGCGTGCGGCACAGGGGCGTGCGCAGCCGTCGCGGCCGGCATTCGCCGCGGATTGCTCGATTCGCCCGTGACGGTCCATACGCTCGGCGGCACGCTGACGATCGCCTGGGACGGGGCGCGCAATGAATCCGCCCCGCTCATGATGTCGGGGCCCGCCGCGACCGTCTTCGAAGGCGAGATCGAGATGGCCGATTGATTTGAATATCGGACATCGGACTTGACCCGCCCCCTTCCCGTCCACCCGCTTTAGCCGCTCCTTTGCCGACACCCATGAACGAACGCGACGTCGCCGACTACCTCCTCGCCAATCCCGAATTCTTCGTGCAGCACGCCGAACTGCTGGCGGCCATCCGCCTCGCGAACCCGCACGGCAAGGCCGCGGTCTCGCTGCAAGAGCGCCAGATGGACATGCTGCGCGACAAGACCAAGCTGCTGGAACGGCGCCTGGCGGAGCTTCTGCGCTACGGCCACGAGAACGACGGCATCGCCGCCAAGTTCAACCGCTGGACGGCGCGCGTCATCGCCGAGCGCGACGCTCACGCGCTGCCGCGCAGGGTCGCGCAAGGCCTCATGGAGGTGTTCGACGTGCCGCAAGCCGCGCTGCGTATCTGGGACGTTGCCGATACCTACCGAGAAGCCGACTTCGCGCGGCAGGTGGGCGAGGAGGTGCGTCTTTTCGCGAACGGGCTCGACGCACCGTACTGCGGCGCGAACACGGGCTTCGAAGCGGCGCAGTGGCTGACAGCAGGCGAATACGCGAGCATGGCGGCAGCCGGCGAAGGTCCCGCTGGGGCGGTCGATGCGAACGGCGCCGTTCAGTCGGTTGCGCTGCTGGCCCTGCGCGAGCCGCGCTTGAACGACGATGCGCCCGCCCGCGGCAGCGAGGAAAGCGGCGCACCGGCCATCTCCGACGCGCCGCCGCCCTCTCCCGCGCCGGCGTTCGGCCTGCTCGTGATGGGCTCGCCCGATCCGCGTCGCTTCCATGAAGGCATGGCCACGGATTTCCTGTTGCAGATCGGCGCACTCGCGAGCGCGGCGCTCTCCCGCCTGCTCGCGCGATAACGCCTCGGCAGCTCAAGTCTCGAACGAAAGAGCCCCGCCCGTGCCCCAGGCCGATTCCGATTCCGAGCCAGTCGCCCAGTACCTTGCAAGCCTCGCGCATGCGCGGCGGCTCTCGGAGCACACGCTGCGCAGCTACACGCACGAGCTCGACATGCTCGTGCTGTTGGCGAACGGCCGGCCGCTCGCGAGCCTGTCGGCGACCGACATACGCGGCGCCGTCGCCAAGGCCCATGCCGGTGGCCTGTCGGCACGCTCGATCGCGCATCGCCTATCGGCTTGGCGCGCGTTCTACCGCTGGCTCGGCGAGCGCATCGAGATTGCCGCAAACCCCGTCGCGGCGGTGCGGGCGCCGAAACAACCGAAACGCCTGCCCAAAGCGCTGTCGGTCGACGATGCGAACGCCCTGATGGAGGCACGAACCCCAGAGGGCGCCGAAGACCTGCGCGACCACGCGATCCTGGAATTGTTCTATTCGTCGGGGCTTCGGCTGTCCGAGCTCGTCGGGCTCGACGCAGTATTCGCGGAAGGCGACGGCTACCGTTCGGCCGGCTGGCTCGATATCGGCTCGGCCGACGTCACGGTGCTCGGCAAAGGCAAGCGCAGGCGCACCGTACCGGTCGGTAGACAGGCACTGCAAGCGCTCGCCGCGTGGCTCGCAGTGCGCGGCCAGTTCGTCAAGACCGACCCACACCCGCTGTTCCTGTCGGTACGCGGCGCGCGTATGTCGCCGAATGCCGTGCGCGAACGCGTGAAGCGCGCGGCCCTTGTCGCGGGCATTCCCGCCAATGTCCACCCGCACGTGCTGCGCCATTCCTTCGCGACGCACATGCTGCAATCGAGCGGCGATCTGCGCGCGGTGCAGGAGTTGCTCGGCCACGCCAGCGTGGCTGCGACTCAGATCTACACCTCGCTCGACTTTCAGCATCTTGCGCGGATCTACGATACGGCTCACCCGCGCGCCAAGAAGCGCGATTGATAGGCCCCCGCCCCCATTAGGGCCGGCCGTTCCGTCCGCCGCACTGCCTCGCTCAACTTCGCTCTTTCGAACAAGCAATTAGATGAATACCGTTACCCTCAAGCCCTCGAAGGAAAGATCGCTGCTGCGCCGCCACCCGTGGGTCTACGCGAATGCGATCGACCGGGTCGAGGGCAAGCCGGCGCTCGGCGCCACTGTCATCGTCCGCACCCACGACGGCCGCTTTCTCGCGCGCGCGGCCTACAGCCCCCACTCGCAAATCCGCCTGCGCGTCTGGAGCTTCGATGAAGCCGAGCCGATCGACCATGCGTTCTTCAAACGACGCGTGCAGCATGCGGCCGCGCATCGCCAGGCGTTCGTGCGCGACACGGGCGCCGTACGGCTCATCTTCGGCGAAGCCGACGGCTTGCCGGGCTTGATCGTCGACCACTATGTCGAAGACAAGGACGGTGCTAGCGGCCGCGGCCAGCTCGTCTGCCAATTCATGGCCGCCGGCGTCGAGGCTTGGAAGGAGGCGATCGTCGCGGCACTCGTCGGCACGACGGGATGCCCGAACGTCTACGAACGATCGGACGTATCGATCCGGGAGAAGGAAGGCCTCGAGCAAACGACGGGCGTGTTGGCCGGTGACGCGCCGCCCGAGACGCTCATCGCGCGCGAAAACGGCGTGCGGTACCACGTCGACGTGCGCGGCGGCCACAAAACCGGCTTTTACGTCGACCAGCGCGAGAACCGCGCACTCGTGCAGGCCTACGCGGCCGGCCGCGACGTCCTGAACTGCTTTTGCTACACGGGCGGCTTTTCGCTGGCGGCGCTCGGCGGCGGCGCCACGCGCGTCGTCTCGATCGATTCGTCGGGCGATGCGCTCGCGCTGGCTCGCGCCAATGTGGAGGCCAACGGCTTCGATGCCGAGCGCGCCGAGTGGCTTGACGCCGATGCATTCCGCACGCTGCGCGGCCTCGTCGACGAGGGCCGGCGTTTCGATCTCGTCGTGCTCGACCCGCCGAAGTTCGCGCCGGCACGCGAGCACGTCGATCGCGCGGCGCGCGCCTACAAGGAGATCAACTTGTCGGGCTTCAAGCTGCTGCGCCCGGGCGGCTTGCTGTTCACCTACTCGTGCTCGGGCGCGATCGATGCGGACTTGTTCCAAAAGATCGTTGCCGGCGCAGCGGCCGATGCGCGTGTCGACGCGCGTATCCTTAAGCGCCTTGGCGCGGGCCTGGACCATCCGCTGCTCGCGGCCTTCCCCGAAGGGGAATACCTGAAGGGTCTGCTGTTGCAAATCCTTTGAACGTCCCCATTTGGTACAACGATTGCGCCCAGCGCGAACGCGCGCTCGCCGGTATGCTTCAACTTTTTTGTGGCCGGTTCGGCCGATTCCTGAACCGTCCCTGATTTTCGACCCATAGGCGATTGAACATGATCCCCGTCACCATCTTGACCGGCTTCCTCGGCAGCGGCAAAACCACGCTGCTCAAGCGCATCCTGAACGAAAAGCACGGCATGAAGATCGCCGTGATCGAAAACGAGTTCGGCGAAGAGAACATCGACAACGAGATCCTCGTCCAGAATCAGGCCGAGCAAATCGTGCAGATGAGCAACGGCTGCATTTGCTGCACGATCCGCGGCGACTTGGTGCGCGCGCTCGCCGATCTGGCTTCGCGCAAGCGCTCGGGCGAGATCGCTTTCGACCGCATCGTGATCGAGACGACGGGCTTGGCCAATCCGGGGCCCGTTGCGCAGACTTTCTTCATCGATAGCGAGATTGCCGACGAGTTCCTGCTCGATGCGATCATCACGCTCGTCGACGCCAAGCACGCGAACGCGCAACTCGACGAGCATGAAGTCGTGCAGCGGCAGGTCGGCTTCGCCGATCGCCTGTTCATCACGAAATCCGATCTCGTCGACGAAGCCGTGGTGGCCGATCTGCGGCACCGTCTCGTCCATATGAACCCGAAAGCGACGATCAAGGTCGTCAATTTCGGGGAAGCCGACATCAAGGAAATCTTCGATCTGCGCGGCTTCAATCTCAATGCGAAGCTCGAGATCGATCCGGACTTCCTGGCCGAAGACGATCACGATCATGCGCACGATGAGCACGAACATGGCCATAAGCATGAGCACGGCCACGAGCACTGCGATCACGACCACGGTCAGTGCGCCCATGAAGGGCATGCGCACCACCATCATCATGCGCATCATGACGATCGCATCAAGTCGTTCGTCTACCGCAACGATCGCCCGTTCGATCCGAACAAGCTCGAGGATTTCCTCGGCGGCGTGCTGCAGATTTACGGCGAGCGGCTGCTTCGCTACAAGGGCGTGCTCTATATGAAAGGCGTGGACCGTAAGGTCGTATTCCAGGGCGTGCATCAAATGATGGGAAGCGATCTCGCCTCCAAGTGGCTGCCGGTCGAGAAGAAGACGAACAAAATGGTCTTCATCGGGATCGACTTGCCGCAGGATCTCATCACGGACGGCCTAGACGCCTGTCTCGCTTGACCTAGCCGGCAGGTGGGATGCCGCACACGCGCGCCAATCCGGAGGTTCGCTTTTTGCACGAGGGCGCGCTATATTTTCAGGATATCGGGGCGCCCTGGCAGTATTTTCTCTGTTGCGGCGCGCGAGTTCGATTCAGTTACAATACGTCCCCGCCGCTAAGGCGGCGGGTAACGCGAAGGCGCCGGGACATCTTATCCGGGCACAGCCGAAACAAAAGAAGCGAGACACCATCGAATGGCGCCGCATCGAGATCCGCATCGCGCGAGGCTCGTATGCTGCAATGCCGTATCGAATGGGTAGGAGCCCCGAGGATCGGTTTCCAGAGGAGTTCGGCCCCGCATCGGCGCGACGGCGTCTTAACGGCCACCGGCCGCGGGCATCGGCGCTTCCACAGGCACCGCTTGCGGGCAATATGAAAGTGCGGGCAATATGTATGGGTTTTGCCCCACATTGAAGAAGCACGCAGATGACGACGAAACGACTCTTGACCGAAGCCGAAATCCTGAAGATGAGCGACAAGGATTACATGAATGAAGATCAGCTCGCCTTCTTCAGGAATAAGCTCGAACAGCTTCAGGCGGAGATTCTCCGCAACGCCGGGCAAACGACCGAGAACCTGCGCGAAACGGTGATCGTCCCCGATCCCGCCGATCGCGCGACGATCGAGGAAGAGCATGCGCTCGAGCTGCGCACGCGCGATCGGGAGCGCAAGCTGCTGAAGAAGGTGCAGCAGTCGCTCGCGCGAATCGACTCGGGCGAGTACGGCTGGTGCGAGGAAACGGGTGAGCCGATCGGCATCCCCCGTCTGCTTGCGCGCCCCACGGCTACCTTGTCGCTCGAAGCGCAAGAGCGCCGCGAACTGCGCCAAAAGCTGTTCGGCGATTGAAGCACCCGCCGCGCGGCCAGCGGCGCCGCGCGCATTCACGCTGCTTCTCAGGAAGCGCGCGGTTTCCCGCGCGCTTTTTGTTTTTTGGCGGCCGCTTTAAGCCGCCCGCCACCTCGGTGCGCCACCCGCCACGCGCGGTACATCGCCTTATGCCTGGGCCTTATGCCCGGCCTGAAGACGGCTTGAGCGCCGCAACTAAGCCATAAAGCATATTCCGGCAAAGCTTACCGGCAGCGCCCCCGGCAAATCGCCCAGCGGGGTTGGCGTTACCGCTCGCCCGCCTGCGGGCGGGAAGTGTCTGCGCCGCCCTCTTGATAAAGCCGCGCTCGCCCTAAAATGGCTTCAATGCGCGCGCAGAAATGAGCGCCACAAGCGCCATGCGCTATGCGCCATCCGTTTTTCCGCTTGCGCGGCACGGTGCCGCCAAGCCCCTTCCGTATCCTCGAGGAATGCATCATGGAGCAATTTCACGGCACGACGATCGTCTCCGTGCGCAACGGCGATAAAGTTGCGCTGGGCGGCGACGGCCAAGTGACGCTCGGCAACATCGTCATGAAAGGCGGCGCGAAAAAAGTGCGGCGCATCTATAACGGCAAGGTCCTCGTGGGCTTCGCCGGCGGCACCGCCGACGCGTTCTCCTTGCTTGACCGCTTTGAAGCGAAGCTCGAGAAGCACCAGGGCAATTTGACCCGTTCCGCGGTCGAGCTCGCCAAGGATTGGCGCACCGACCGCATGCTGCGCCGGCTCGAGGCGATGCTGATCGCGGCCGACGCGCAAACAACGCTCGTCATCACCGGCAACGGCGACGTGCTCGACCCGGAGGGCGGCATTTGCGCAATCGGCTCGGGCGGCGCCTATGCGCAAGCGGCCGCGCGCGCGCTCGCCGAGAACACCGCACTGTCGCCGCGCGAGATCGTCGAGAAATCGCTCGAGATCGCGGGCGACATGTGCATTTACACGAACCATAACCGCGTCATCGAGACGATCGAGTAAGTGAGGTAAGGAACGATGAGCACCATGACCCCCGCCGAGATCGTCTCGGAACTGGACAAGCACATCATCGGCCAGGACAACGCCAAGAAAGCCGTGGCCGTCGCGCTGCGCAACCGCTGGCGCCGGCAGCAGGTGGCCGACCCGCTGCGCCAGGAAATTACGCCGAAGAATATTCTGATGATCGGGCCGACGGGCGTCGGCAAGACCGAGATTGCGCGACGTTTGGCCAAGCTTGCCGATGCGCCGTTCATCAAGATCGAAGCGACGAAGTTCACCGAAGTGGGCTACGTCGGCCGCGACGTCGACAGCATCGTGCGCGATCTCATCGAAATCGCGCTCAAGCAAACCCGCGAATCGGAAATGCGCAAGGTCCGCTCGACGGCGCAGGACCAAGCCGAGGACCGCATTCTCGATATTCTGCTGCCGAGCGCTCGCCCGGTGGGCTTTGGCGCCGGCGCGACGAGCGAGGCCTCCAGCGCCGACAACGCCACGCGCCAGACTTTTCGCAAGCGCCTGCGCGAAGGCCAGCTCGACGATAAAGAGATCGAACTCGACGTCGAACTGCCGCAAACCGGCATGGACATCATGGGTCCGCCGGGGATGGAGGACATGACCGAGCAAATTCGCTCGATGTTCGCCAATCTGGGCGGCGGCAAGAAGGCGCACCGCAAGGTCAAGGTGAAGGAAGCGCTGAAGCTGCTGACCGACGAGGAAGCCGGGAAGATGCTCAACGACGAGGAAGTCAAGGCGAAAGCCGTGCAGAACGTCGAGCAAAACGGCATTGTGTTCCTCGACGAAATCGACAAGATCGCCTCGCGCAGCGAAACGGGCGGCGCGGAAGTCTCGCGTCAGGGCGTGCAGCGCGATTTGCTGCCGCTCGTCGAGGGCACGACCGTCAATACGCGTTACGGGATGGTCAAGACCGATCACATCTTGTTCATCGCGAGCGGCGCGTTCCATCTGTCGAAGCCGAGCGATCTCATTCCCGAGTTGCAGGGGCGTTTTCCGATTCGCGTGGAGCTCGATTCGCTTTCGGTCGAGGATTTCGAGTCGATCCTGATTGCGACCGATGCGAGCCTCGTCAAGCAGTATCAAGCGCTACTCGCCACGGAGGCCGTCGAACTCGAGTTCGCGCCCGACGGTATCAAGCGCATGGCGGAAATCGCGTTCTCGGTCAACGAGCGTACCGAAAACATCGGTGCGCGCCGGCTTTACACGGTCATCGAGAAGCTGCTCGAGGACGTCTCGTTCGCGGCCGGCAACCATGCCGGGCAGAAGGTGATGATCGATGGGGCCTACGTCGATAGAGCGCTAGGTGAGGTAGCACAAAGCGAGGATTTGTCCCGTTACGTACTGTGAGCGCGCTTTGAAGGTGCTGTGAGCGACTGTAAAGCTGCGATGCGTGCACGAGACACGGCATCCGGTCTGATTTGAACGAGCGGTGCGATTCGAGACGCGTTTCGCGATCGAAGATGAGCCTCCCACCACACGGTGGGCTGTCAATCCGCTGTTCATTCGGAAAGGAGGCAAATCCGTGACCGTTTCATTCGATCGCGCAGCAAAGCATCATGGGGCGGCGGCCATCAAGGCCGCCGCATCGCTATTGTGTCTGGGCCTGGCCGCCAACGTCGCGCATGCCGCGCGCGCGCCGCTGGCCCCTCAAGTGCAGCTTGCAGACGGCATCGTGGAAGGCGTGAAGATGCGCGGCCAGCATAAGGAGCTGCGCGCATTTCGCGGCATTCCCTACGCGGCGGCGCCCGTGGACGATTTCCGCTTTCGCGAACCGCAGCCGGTCGCGCGCTGGGCCGGCGTGCGTAACGCGCGCCAGTTCGGCCCCCGCTGCATGCAAACGGCCGTTGCGGGCAAGCTCGACTTCCGTTCCGCGGCGATGAGCGAAGATTGCCTCTATCTGAACGTCTGGACGAGCGCGAACGGCTCGGACTCCAAGCTTCCCGTGCTCGTCTACTTCCATGGCGGGGGGTTCGTCTCGGGGGATGGCTCCGAATCTCGCTATGACGGTGCGAATCTCGCCGCGCGCGGCATCGTCGCCGTCACCGTCAATTACCGGCTCGGCACGTTCGGCTTCCTCGCCCCGTCGGGCGCGGCAAGCGAGTCGTCGCACGGCACATCCGGCAATTACGGGCTCCTCGATCAAGTCGCCGCGCTGCGCTGGGTGCGCGAGAACATCGCGCAGTTCGGCGGCGATCCGTCCAAAGTCACGATTGCGGGGAATTCGGCCGGGGCGGTGGCGGTCAGCGCACATATGGCCTCGCCGCTCTCGCGCGGGCTGTTTGCACGGGCGATCGGCCAGAGCGGCGCAGCGTTTGCGCCGAACGATCTAGGGACGCGCGAAGAGGCCGAGCGCGCAGCCAATGCATTCTCGGCGCGAGTCGGCGCCGCATCGCTGCAGCAGTTGCGCTCGCTGCCGGCGCGCACGCTCCTCACTGCATCGGCCGAGCCGCAGCGTTCGTATGAGCCGATGAAATTTCGGCCGCACGTCGACGGCTATTTTCTGACCGAGTCGCCCGAGCAGGTTTTCACTCGCGGCGGCCAAACGCAGGTTCCGCTGCTGCTGGGATCGAACGCTCACGCGCATGCTGCCGCCGAAAGCGCCGCACCGGCGCCTGAAAATCGGCTCATGCCGCTCAAGGAGAAGTTGGCCGCATTCCGCGACAGCGTGGACGTCCAACTCGCGCATTACCCCGGTAACGAGCGCGTCAGCCACAGCACGCGGCGATGGATGGATTTGCATCGTCAGACCGGGCAAGCGCCCGTCTTCTACTATCGTTACGCGCAGCCGCTACCGCGCGAGTTCGATGCGCCTACTGCGGCTACCGAGTCGACTGCGTCGGTCGCGCCGCCGGCGCTCGGCTCCGCGCACGATGCCCAGGTTCCCTACTCGCTCGGCAATTTGGATAGCCTGCGGCGCTACGCGTGGACGGCCGCCGATTACGACGTCTCGCGCATCTTTTCGCGTTATGTCGAACAGTTCGTGAAGGCAGGCGATCCTAATGGGGCAGCGCCCGCGGCTGAAGGCGCCACGGCGGCCGATGCCGCGCCGCGCAATATAGGCGCGGTGCCGAATTGGCCCGCCTTGCGTGTCGAAAACCAACGAACGTTGGTGCAAGTCATCGGCGAGAACACGCAGTCCGTCTGGGACAACGACGCGCCGGCCGCTCGCTAACCGGCCTGCTTCCAACCAAGGCCGGCGCGCGTGCGTTGCGCGCGCCGGCCTCATTGTTTCACTGGCCGCTTGGCCAATTTCCTCTGCAGCGTCCGCCGGTGCATATTCAACGCTCGCGCCGTAGCCGAGATGTTGCCGCCGTTCTCGGCCAGCGCGCGCTGAATGTGCTCCCATTCGAGCCGGGCCACCGACAGTAGCGCCGGATGCTCGATCGCCGCTTCGGCCTGCGCCTCGCTCGCCTCGTTTTGCAGGGCGGCCAGGATCGATTCGACGTTGGCCGGCTTCGCCAAATAGTTGTCGGCGCCATCCTTCACAGCCTGCACCGCCGTGGCGATGCTAGCGTAACCGGTAAGCACCAGCATGCGCGCATCGGGCTGTAGGTCGCGCAGCGGCGCGACGAGGCTCAAACCCGAATCGGTGCCCAAGTGCAGATCCACGGTGATGAAGTCGAATTGGTTCTGATTCGCAAGCGCAATCGCCTCCTCGGCGTTGTGCGCTTGATGAGTCTCGTAGCCGCGGCGCGCGAGGCCGCGCGCCAGGATGCCCGAAAAGACTTCGTCGTCGTCGATGACGAGAAAATGCGTACCGCTCATCGTTCGTTCTCCCTATTCGATAAAGAAAGCGCGGCGCGGCGCGGTTGCCTGTCGTCGTTCGCCGCCGGCACGCGCAGCACGGCGCGCGTACCGCGCGGCTGCGCATCCTGCAGTTCGAGCGATCCGTTCAAGCGCGCGGCCGCGACAAATGCCAGATAAAGACCGACCCCGTGTCCGCCCTGCGTGCTGTCGACAGGCGCGCTGCCAAGCTTGGCGCGCAGCGCCGGCGAGATGCCGGGCCCCGAATCGCAGACTTCGAATTCGATAAAACCGTCGGCCACGGCCGCGGCGAGCGTGACGCGATCGCGGCTCGCGCGCGCCGCGTTGTCGAGCAGGATCGTCAAAATCTGGCCGACGGCGGCTGTCTCGTCGAGCCACGCGTCTTCGGCCGCTGCACCGAGCCGGCTGAACTTTACATGCGGATGACGCAAGCGCCATTGCTCGCAGAAACTCGCGAGCCAAGTATCGAGCCGCTCGCGGGCCGACGACACGGACGCGCGGCTGCGCAGCCGCGCAAGCGCCGACGTGCAGAGCGTCATCTGCTGCTCGAGCAATGCGAAATCGTCGGCGTAGGGCGCAAGCGCATCGTCGCGGCGAGCCGCCTCGCGCAATTCCTCGGTCACCATGGCGATCGTCGACAGCGGCGTGCCCATCTCGTGCGCGACCGTCGCTGCCTGCACGCCGAGCGCCACGGCCCGCTCGTCGCGCAAGAGCCGCTGCTGGGCATCGCCTAGCGCCGCATCGCGCTGGCGCAGCGCATTGGACATGCGCGCGACGAACCAGGCAATGAGCCCCACGCTCACCATGAAGTTCGCCCACATCCCGGTTCGGTAGTAGTCGAACAGGTTCGCGGGATTGTCCATATTCAGCGGCACGGAATCGAAGCCGAGCGCGATGTAGCAGCACATTGCGAAAATCGCCAGCCAAATCATGTGCCGCCAGGGCAGCACGGCGGCGGCGATCGCAAGCGACGGCAGATACAGCGAGACGAAAGGGTTCGTCGTCCCGCCCGACAGAAACAGCAGCGCCGACAGCGCACCGAGATCGACCCAAAGCTGCCCGAGCAATTCCAAATCCGTTTCGGGCCGTGCGCCCGCGACGCGGAACCACGTGGCCGCGTTGAAGATCGCCTCAAGCCCGATGATCATCAGCATTGCCGGCAGCGGCAGATGCACGCCGAAGAACTGCTGGACGACGGCGATCGTGACGAGCTGCCCGATGATCGCCAGGCAGCGCAGCCAGAAAAGGTGTCCGAGGTTCACCCGGCCGGTGTTCGTCATCCGGTGCATCGCCATTCAATCATTCAATAAGTGGGTTTGTCGCGCACAGTGCCCGGATTGTTTGAAGCCGCGAGTTCGTCGGCATAGCAAGCCGGACATAGGCAGCGCGCTGGGGCCGAGGCGTCCCCCACCCGCGCCGGCGGCGCCGGCATGGCCGCGCACCAGCAGTCGAACGGCTGCGACGCGCCGGCGCAATCGAACACGCATGCGCAACGCGGACAGCGCGCGCTCGATTGGCGCGGCGGCGGGGAATCAGGCACATCCATAGACGACGAAAGCATGACGCGCAACAACGAAGGATCAAGAACGCCCAAGAACGATCGCGGAACCATCGCCAACGATCGCCGGCAATCGCCGGCAATCGCCGGCAATCGCCAACCATGGAGCGCGATTGGGGCTAAAAATCTCATAAAAACAAGACGATGAGCCCATGATGCCAGCGTTCGGGGCATGCCGCATGCATCTTAATCAAAGAACCGGCGCGTCATACCCGCACTGCGACCAAAAACCGCGGCTGCGTTTGTCAGTCCTGTACAATTGGCGCCTGTTTTCGCCCGCCCCCGTTTTAACCGTTGCCCGAGCTTGCCGCCATGTCCGAGCCCCTCGACCTCGCCCAGATGCCGCCCACGCTGAAAGCTGAAATTCTGGCCGAGGCGCTGCCCTATATTCGCCAATATCACGGCAAGACCGTCGTGATCAAATACGGCGGCAACGCGATGACCGAAGAGCGCCTGAAGCAAGGCTTCGCGCGCGACGTCATTTTGCTCAAGCTCGTGGGCATCAATCCCGTCATCGTGCACGGCGGCGGCCCGCAGATCGACCAGGCGCTCAAGAAGATCGGCAAGCAAGGCACGTTCATTCAAGGCATGCGCGTGACGGACGAAGAGACGATGGAAGTCGTCGAATGGGTGCTCGGCGGCGAAGTGCAGCAAGACATCGTCACGCTCATCAACCACTTCGGCGGCCAAGCAGTCGGCCTAACCGGCAAGGACGGCGGCCTCATTCACGCCCGCAAGCTGATGATGCCCGATCGCGAGAAGCCGGGGCAGTACGTCGACATCGGCCAAGTCGGCGAAGTCGAATCGATCAATCCGGCCGTCGTGCGCGCGTTGCAGGACGACGCGTTCATCCCCGTGATCTCGCCGATCGGCTTCGGTGAAGACGGCCTGTCGTACAACATCAATGCCGACCTCGTGGCGGGCAAACTCGCCGTCGTGTTGAACGCCGAAAAGCTCGTCATGATGACGAATATCCCCGGCGTCATGGACAAAGAGGGCAATCTGCTCACCGATCTGTCGGCGCGCGAGATCGACGCACTGTTCGAGGACGGCACGATCTCGGGCGGCATGCTGCCGAAAATCGCATCGGCGCTCGACGCGGCCAAGAGCGGTGTGCGCTCGGTCCACATCATCGACGGGCGCATCGAGCACTCGGTGCTACTCGAAATTCTGACCGAGCAGCCGTTCGGCACGATGATCCGCTCGCACTGAGCGCGGTGCACCCGGGCCGGGGGGCGGCCATGCCGCCGCCCAGGCGCCGCTACGGAGGTTGGATTTAGATGTCCTCGTTGCCGATGCCCCGCAGGCGAACCCCAGTGCGTCCGCGCGCGGGCAGCCCGGTATGGCTGTTCGATCTCGATAACACGCTGCATCACGCGTCGCACGCCATTTTTCCCGCGATCAACACGGCGATGACGCGCTATATCGTCGACGCGCTCAGCGTCGAGACGGCCGAGGCCGATCTGCTGCGGCTGCACTACGTCAAACGCTACGGTGCGACACTACTCGGGCTCGCGCGCCACCATCCGATCGATCCGCACGATTTTCTGAAGGTCGTTCATAGCTTCCCCGATTTGCCCGCCATGGTGCGAGCCGAGCGGGGGATTGCCCGGCTCATCGCCGCGCTGCCTGGCCGCAAGATGATTCTGACGAATGCACCCGAGACCTACGCGCGCGCGGTGCTCGCGCAACTCGGAATCGAGCGGCTGTTCGAGCGCGTCATCGCAATCGAGGACATGCGCCGGCGCGGGTCTTGGCACGCCAAGCCCGACCTCTCCATGCTGCGGCGCGTGCTGCGCAGCGCCGGCGTTTCGATGGCGGACGCGATCCTCGTTGAAGACACGCGCTCGCATTTGAAGCGCTACCGGCGGCTCGGCATCGGGACCGTCTGGATCGTCGGACACCTTGCTGTACCGCGGCCCACGGACGGGCGAGCCGCGCGCATGCCCGGGAGCGGACGGCCGCACTATGTCGATCGTCGCATTCGTTCGCTAAAATCGCTCGGACCAGGTCAAAAAGCGGGGCGCAGATGCAGCCGATTGGAGAGCAGGACCCGGACGTAACCCGCGATACCCAGCCGACGCCCGCCGCCCGCGCAACGCGCATGAAGCCGGGCGAGCGGCGCGTGCACATTTTGCACACGCTCGCAGCCATGCTCGAGGCGCCCAAGAGCGAGAAGATCACGACAGCCGCACTCGCCGCCCGGCTCGGCGTATCGGAAGCGGCCCTCTATCGCCAATTCGCGAGCAAGGCGCAAATGTTCGAGGCGCTGATCGAGTTCATCGAAGGCACATTCTTCGGCCTCATCAACCAAATCGCCGAAAAGGAACCGAACGGGGTGCTGCAAGCGCGCGCGATCGGCATGATGTTGCTCAACTTCGCCAGCAAAAACCCGGGAATGACGCGCGTGCTGACGGGCGAGGCGCTCGTCGGCGAACATGCGCGGCTGGCCGAACGCGTCTCGCAAATGCTCGAGCGTGTCGAAGCCTCGGTCAAGCAAAGCCTGCGCATCGCGCTGATGGACGCGCATCAGGCCGAGGCCGCGCAGCAAACGAGCGCGGCCGGACCGCTGCCGGCCGACTACGATCCCGCGCTTCGTGCGAATCTGCTCGTCAGCTACGTCGTGGGCCGCTGGCACCGCTATGCGCGCAGCGGCTTCACGCGCGCGCCGGCCGAGCACGCGGACGCCCAATTGCGCTTGATTCTCCAATAGCCGATAGCGCGTTATCGGCTTTTCCGCTATCCTTTACCGTTCTATTGCCTTAAGCGAATATCTTCCTTCGTTTTTCGAGGGGCGGCCGGTCCGGCTCTGCGGACGGCATCGCTAACGGCGGCGCGCCGATTTGTCGACTCGATTGCGGGCGCGCGAACCCAAGCAGCCAATGCGGGGTTCACTATAAATGCGGCTAAAGAGGTCGTCAGCCGCGCGCTGTCACCGCCCGCGCACCGCCGACACCATTTAGCCGCCCTGTCAGAAGGCGGAACATATGGAATCGATCGGCATCGTCGCTCCACAACGTATGCATTTCAACGAGCCGCTCGCGCTGCAAAGCGGCGCCTCGCTCGCCAGCTACGACCTCATGGTCGAGACGTACGGCACGCTCAACGCCGCGCGCTCGAACGCCGTGCTCGTGTGCCACGCGCTAAACGCCTCGCATCACGTCGCGGGCGTCTACGCGGGCGAACCGAAGAATGTCGGCTGGTGGGACAACATGGTGGGGCCCGGCAAGCCGCTCGATACGAACCGCTTTTTCGTGATCGGGGTCAACAATCTGGGCTCGTGCTTCGGTTCGACGGGCCCGATGAGCCTCGATCCGGCCACGGGCAAGCCGTACGGCGCCCGCTTTCCCGTCGTGACGGTCGAGGATTGGGTCCATGCGCAGGCGCGCTTGGCCGACGCCTTCGGGATCGAGCGCTTCGCTGCCGTGATGGGCGGCAGCCTCGGCGGGATGCAGGCGCTCGCATGGAGTCTCATGTATCCGGACCGTGTCGGCCATTGCATCATCGTCGCGTCCACCCCGAAGCTTTCGGCGCAGAACATCGCGTTCAATGAGGTGGCGCGCTCGGCGATTCTGTCCGATCCCGATTTCCATGGCGGCGACTATTACGCTCACGGCGTCAAACCCAGGCGGGGGCTGCGCGTTGCACGCATGATCGGCCACATCACCTATCTGTCCGACGACGACATGGCGACCAAATTCGGACGTGCCCTGCGCCGGCCCGACGGCAAGGCCGCGAAGGTAGGCGACGGCGGCGACGACTATCGCTTCAGCTTCGATGTCGAATTCGAAGTCGAGTCGTACTTGCGTTATCAAGGCGATAAGTTCGCCGACTATTTCGATGCGAACACCTACCTGCTGATCACGCGTGCGCTCGATTACTTCGATCCGGCCAAGGCATTCGATGGCGACCTGAGGGCCGCGCTCGCGCACTCGCGCGCGCAGTACCTCATCGCCAGCTTCTCGACCGATTGGCGATTCGCGCCCGCGCGCTCGCGCGAATTGGTCAAGGCACTGCTCGATCACAAGCGGCGTGTGACGTACGCCGAAATCGACGCACCGCACGGGCACGATGCCTTTCTGCTCGACGACGCGCGCTATCACAACGTCGTGCGCGCCTACTACGAACGCATTGCCGAGGAGGTACGCGCATGAATCAGGCCGCCATCGATTCGCTCGCCACACGCTCGGATTTCCGGGCCATCGCCCGCTGGGTCGAGCCTAATGCGACCGTCCTCGACCTCGGCTGCGGCGACGGGAGCCTGCTCGCGCTGCTTTCGGAAGAACTCGGCGTGACGGGTTACGGCATCGAGATCAACGACGCGGGCGTGCTCGCCTGCGTCCAGCAGGGCGTCAACGTCATGCAGCAGAACCTCGAAGACGGTCTACGCCTGTTCGAAGACGGCAGTTTCGACTTCGCGATCCTCTCCCAGACCCTGCAGACGATCCACCAAACCGCCGCGATCCTGCGCGAGACGGTACGCGTGGGCAAAGAGTGCATCGTGTCGTTCCCGAACTTCGGCTACTGGCCGCACCGGCTCTCGGTGCTGCGGGGACGCATGCCCGTCTCGAAATCGCTGCCCCACCAGTGGCACAACACGCCGAACGTGCGCGTGCTGACGGTCCGCGACTTCGAGGCGCTCGCGCCCGAAGTCGGCATCGAGATCCTCGACCGCGTCGTTCTGCACGGCGGACGCACCGTCCGTTGGGGGGCGAACTGGCGTGGTAGTCTTGCGGTCTATCGCGTCAGGCGCAGCTCGAACGGGCCCACGCCCGGTTGAACGCGCCGCATCGTCGAGGCCGACCATCAAACGAGACATCCCGCCCCCGCCGCACGAAAGCGCCGCCTTAAGCGCTCACGAGGCGCACCCAGGCTGGCGTGCGTTCCTCAACCGGCACATGCTCATTTGCATATTCCTCGGCTTCACGTCGGGGTTGCCGCTGTTTACGCTCGTCTATCTGGTGCAGGCGTGGCTGCGCTCCGAAGGCGTCAATCTGAAAGAAATCGGTCTGTTCGCGCTGATCCAATTTCCGTACACGTGGAAATTCGTCTGGGCGCCGCTGATGGACCGCTATGTGCCGAGGCTGCCGTTTTGGCGCCCGGGGCGCCGGCGGGGCTGGATGCTCGCGACCCAATTGCTCGTGGCCGGCGCAATCGCGTCGCTCGGGTTCGTCTCGCCGCGCGACGCGATTTGGACGGTCGCCGCGCTGACGGCACTCGTGGCATTTTTCGGGGCGAGCCAGGACATCGTCATCGACGCCTATCGGCGCGAGTTGCTCGCGGATACCGAGCAAGGTCTCGGCAATGCCGTGCACGTCAACGCCTATAAGATCGCCGCACTCGTGCCCGGATCGCTCTCGCTGATTCTCTCCGATCACCTGCCCTGGACCGCCGTATTCGCCGTCACGGCCGCATTCATGCTGCCCGGCATGGTGCTGACGCTCGTTGTGCGCGAACCGCAGGTGCACGGCACGCCGCCGAAGAACCTGCGCGAAGCCATCGTGCGGCCGCTGGCGGAGTTCGTGACGCGCGACGGACTACGCGCCGCGTTGCTCGTGCTCGCGTTCGTCTTCCTCTACAAACTCGGCGATACGATGGCGACGACGCTCTCGACGTCGTTCTTCCTCGACCTCGGCTTTAATAAGACGGAGATCGGCGTCATCGCGAAGACGACCGCATTTTGGGCCAGCCTTGCGGGCGGCATCATCGGCGGCGCGTGGCTCGTGAAGATCGGCATCGCACGTGGACTGTGGATCTTCGGTTTCGTGCAGATCGTCTCGACGCTCGGCTTCGCCTGGCTCGCGAAGATCGGCCCGTCGCCCGCCGCGCTCGCGCTGATCTACGGCTTCGAAACGTTCGCCACGGGTCTCACGCTCGCGGCGTTCACGGCCTACATTGCGAGCACGACCGACCCGCGCTATACGGCCACGCAGTTCGCGCTGTTCACGAGCCTTGCGTCGGTGCCGCGCACGCTGGCTTCGGCGGCGAGCGGCTTCGTCGTCGCGAAGATCGGCTGGTTCGATTACTTCATCGTCTGCGCCGTTCTTGCCGCGCCCGGCATGCTGCTGTTGCCGAGGATTGCTCCGTGGCGAGCAAACAGCTAGGGGGCCGCGCGCGAGCGTAACCCTTTTTGCATAGAAGCCCGATTCGATAAATCATTCGGTATGCTCGGCCACGCCCGCGGGTAATGGGTAATGGTCCGACCGCAATTCTCTCGGTCTTATTTAGAAGAATTACGAGAATTGCCGGCAGAATCAACATCAATATTCCTCGCATGCCCTCACCTCGTCCCGACGTGTCGGCACAAGCTCGATGCCTCGCTGCATCGAGCTTAATCAATTCAATTAAAGATTCTTCTCACACCGCCATCGATTTATGGCGTCGATGAGTTATTCGCGCCTTCAATGCGAAATGCGGCTCATGTTCATTACTTTATGACCGGAGAGAATCATCATGAAGATTCAAATGGCGGTTACCCAACGCATTGCCTCCCAGCAACGGTCGCGCTCCCGCGTGGCAGCCGCGGTGCTCGTTGCCGCGTCGCTCGGCGCTCTGGCGCCCGATACGCTCCATGCCGCCGCGAATTCGCCTTCGACGCGTGTCGATTTGCGCGCGGGCGCGATCGAAGGCGCGAGGAGTTCGTTCCAAGATGCCTCTTTGCGCGTGTTCCGCGGCATTCCGTATGCGGCGGCGCCCGTCGGCGAGCTACGCTGGAAGCCGCCGCAGCCGGTCACCGCATGGGCCGGCGTGCGCCGCACGACCGAGTTCGGCGCACGCTGCATGCAGTTGCCGCTGTTCTCGATGCAATTTCGCTCGCGCGACATGAGCGAGGACTGCCTTTTTTTGAACGTATGGACGCCAGCGCAAACCGCCGGCGAAAAACTGCCCGTGCTCGTGTACTTCCACGGCGGCGGCTTCGCGGCGGGCGACGGCTCCGAACCGCGATACGACGGCGCAGCTCTCGCCTCGCGGGGCATGGTGACCGTCACCGTCAACTATCGGCTCGGCCTGTTCGGTTTCCTGGCGCTGCCGGAAATGGTGCGCGAATCAGCACATGGCGCTGCCGGCAACTACGGCATGCTCGACCAACACGCCGCGCTGCGCTGGGTGCGCGAGCACATCGCCCAGTTCGGCGGCGATCCCGATAAAGTAACAATCGGCGGCGAGTCCGCCGGCTCGATCGCGGTCAGCGCGCATATGGCGTCGCCATTGTCGCGGGGGCTTTTCTCTCGCGCCATCGGCGAAAGCGGCGCCGCATTCGGTCCATTGACACTGTGGACGCCCGACGATGCGCAAACGGCCTCGAAGCTCTACCAACGGAAGATGGAAGCGACGTCGCTGAGCACCCTTCGCGCCATGCCGGCCGAAGCGCTGCTCGCCGGCACGGGCCCGAAAGAAAAACCCGAGTTCCTCTTTTGGCCTTCGGTCGACGGCCACTTTCTCGTGCGATCGCTCGAGGCAACCTATGAAGCGGGTGCGCAAGCGCACGTACCCTTGCTCGTCGGCAGCAATTCGCACGAGGCACCGCATACGATGATCCTCGGTCCGCAGCCGCCCACGCCGCAGCACTGGCGGATCGCGCTCAAGCGTATTTTCGGGCCCTACGCGACCGAGGTGTTAGCCCTCTACCCCGGTAACGACAACGATGAAGTCAGTCGTTCGGCTACCGCGCTGGCGAGCGATATGTTTATCAGCCATGCCACGCGCCGCTGGGTGGACGCCCACCGGCAAACCGGCGGCGCGCCCGTCTACTTCTACTACTACACGCACAAGCGCCCGCCGAAGCGCATGCCCGAACCGGGGCAATCGCCCGAACTCGGCGCCGTGCACAGCAGTGAAATCAAATATGCGCTCGGCACGCTGGGGCTATCGAATCGGTTCGCATGGCAGCCCGAGGACCATACCGTATCGCGCATCTTCTCCGGCTATGTCACCCACTTCGTGAAAACGGGCACGCCGAACGACCCGTCGCTGCCCGAGTGGCCGGCTTCGCGCGCAGAACGCGACGGCATTCTGCGCCAGCAGATCGCCGTGGACACCCAGACCATCACCGATTCCGATGCGCCGCGGCACTCGCTCCTGCGCCGGTATCACGAACAAAATCCACTGCTGCCTAGCCACCAACGGCGATGAGCAAGGCAGCCTCGCGCCGCAGCGGTTGCCGTTAGATCAGGCTGTGTGCGTAGTCGACGGTCAGCGGCGCATGATCGCTGAACTTGATATCGCGAAAGACCGACGTCCCCTTCGCCGTTTCAGCGATGCCGGACGTCGCGATTTGATAATCGATGCGCCACCCGACGTTCTTCGCATAGGCCTGGCCGCGGTTGCTCCACCACGTGTACTGCTCGGGCCGCGGATCGAGCCGGCGAAACACGTCGACATAACCCACCTCGTCGAACAGCTTTGTGAGCCAGGCGCGTTCTTCGGGCAGGCAGCCGGAGTTCTTCTGGTTGCTCTTCCAGTTCTTGATGTCGATCTCTTTATGCACGATGTTCACGTCGCCGCAGACGATGACCTCGCGCGCACGGCTCAGTTCGGCAAGGTGCGGCATGAACTCGTCCATGAAGCGGAACTTGGCTTGCTGCCGCGCGTCGCCGCTCGAGCCGGAAGGCACATACACCGAGACGATCGACAGCTCGCCGAAGCGCGCCTCGACATAGCGGCCTTCGGGATCGAACTCTTCACTGCCGAAGCCGATGATCACGTCATCGGGTTCGTGGCGCGCGTACAAGCCGGCGCCGCTGTATCCCTTCTTCACGGCATGTTGAAAGTAGCCCGTGAAGCCGTGCGGCGCGAGGAATTCGGGCGTCATGTCGTCCTGCGAGCATTTGACTTCCTGCACGCAGACGATGTCGGCTTCCTGCTTGCCGAACCAATCGAAGAAGCCTTTCTTGGCGGCCGAACGGATGCCGTTCAGGTTGGCCGTAATCACTCGCAGCATGGGTCATCCTTGTTGTCGTAAGTTTCAGTACGCAGCCGCATGCAGCCGCATGCAGCCGTACGCAGGGTCGATGCAGCCGGCGCAGCACCCGGTCAGCCCGGATGGGGCACGGCGCACGCATCGGCTCAGGTAATCGTGAGTCCCGTTAGCGATTCTTTCGCGGGCGGATACTCGAGGTTTAAACCTTCGAACACGCGCAGCAACAGCGCCGCCACCATCAAATTCCGGTGCGACTTCGAATCGGCCGGGACAACGTACCACGGCGCCTGCTGCGTCGATGTCGCCGCGAGCGCATCGGCGTAGGCGGCCTGATAGTCGTCCCAGTTCCGGCGCGCTTCGATGTCGGCGAGATCGAATTTCCAGTGCTTCGTTTCGTCGTCGATGCGCGCTTGAAGCCGCGCGCGCTGCTCGTCCTTCGAGATATGCAGGAAGCATTTGAGGATGGCCGTGCCCGAATCCGCAAGCAGCGTTTCGAAGTGACGAATGTGGGCGTACCGCTGCTTGAGTTCGGCGTCATGAAGCTCGCCGCGCACGCGTGGGACCAGAACGTCCTCGTAATGGCTGCGATTGAAGATCGTCAGTTCGCCGGCCGCGGGCGCCTGCCGATGCACCCGCCACAGAAAATCGTGCGAGGCTTCGTCGAGCGTGGGCACGCGGAACGTCGCGATGCGCAGGCCGAGCGGATCGACCTCGTGAAAGACGGCGCGGATCGTGCCGTCCTTGCCGCTCGTATCCATGCCTTGCAGTACAAGCAGGACGCGTTCGCGGCGCTGGGCGTGCAAGCGCTCCTGCATCTCGTCGAGCTTAGCGGCATAGGCTAGCAGGCGCTCGCGGTCGGCCTGCTTCGAGCCGGCGGAAAAAGGCTTGGCATGCGGGTCGAAATCGGCGAGCGAAAAGTCCTTGCCCGCGTTGCCGTCCTCGTGGAACGGGACGCAAAAGCCGTCCAACTGCTTGAGCTTGGTCATGCCGTCTCGTGCCTCTTCGTTAGCCGCGTGTTTCAACGGCCGGCGCTCGCTCACGATTGCCGGCCGGCCGCTTCGACGAGCGGTCCAATCATGACTTCACGCAAGCTTCTTCTTGAGCAACTCGTTGACCTGCTGCGGATTGGCCTTGCCCTTCGTCGCCTTCATGGCCTGGCCGATCAGCGCGTTGAACGCTTTCTCCTTTCCGGCGCGAAATTCCTCGACCGATTTTTGGTTCGCGGCGAGCACTTCGTCGATGATCGCGTCGAGCGCACCCGTATCCGAGATCTGCTTCAAGCCCTTCGCTTCGATGATGCGATCGGCGGCTCCTTCGTCGCGCGCTTTCTCCTCCCAGATCGCAAGGAAAATCTCCTTCGCGATCTTGTTCGAGATCGTGCCGTCGGCGATACGCTGCAAAACAAGTGCCAACTGCGCGGCCGAAACGGGGCATGCCTCGATCTCGAGCCCGTCGCGGTTCTGCTGCGACGACACTTCCCCCATCAGCCAGTTGGCCGCCGCCTTCGCTTGCCCCGGGCCCGCCTGCGCGACCACCGCCTCGAAGTAGCCGGCCATCGCCTTGCTCGACGTGAGCACCGTCGCGTCGTAAGGCGTAAGACCGTATTGCGCGACGAAGCGCTGCTGCATCGACGCGGGCAACTCGGGCAGCTCGCCCTTCACGCGCTCGATCCACGCAGCGTCGATGACGAGCGGCATCAGATCGGGATCGGGGAAGTAGCGGTAGTCGTGCGCGTCTTCCTTGCTGCGCATCGAGCGCGTCTCGCGGCGATCGGGATCGTACAGCCGTGTCTCCTGCACGACGGTGCCGCCGTCTTCGATCAATTCGATCTGGCGGCGCACTTCGTACTGGATCGCCTCTTCGAGGAAGCGAAACGAGTTCAGGTTCTTGATCTCGGCGCGCGTGCCGAATTCTTTTTGCCCGACCGGGCGGACCGAGACATTGGCGTCGCAGCGGAACGAGCCCTCCTGCATATTGCCGTCGCAGATGCCGAGCCAGACGACGAGCGCATGCAGCGACTTCGCATAGGCCACGGCTTCGGCGGCACTGCGCATGTCCGGCTCGGTCACGATTTCGAGCAGCGGCGTGCCGGCGCGGTTCAAGTCGATGCCCGTCATACCGGCGAAGTCTTCATGCAGCGACTTGCCCGCGTCTTCTTCGAGGTGCGCACGCGTGAGCTGTACCGTCTTCTCGTAGGCCGGGGTGCCGGTCTTCTCGCTAGCGGGCACCAGGATCGTGATCGTGCCGCCTTGAACGACCGGAATCTCGTATTGGCTGATCTGATAGCCCTTCGGCAGATCGGGGTAGAAATAATTCTTGCGCGCAAAAACGCTGCGCGGGGCGATCGTCGCGCCGATCGCAAGGCCGAAGCGAATCGCGCGCTCGACGGCGCCGCGGTTCATGACGGGCAGCACACCCGGCAGCGCGAGATCGACGGCGCACGCCTGTGTATTGGGCTCGGCGCCAAAGCGCGTCGAAGCGCCGGAGAAAATTTTAGAGACGGTCGACAACTGCGCGTGCGTCTCCAAACCGATAACGACTTCCCACTCCATGTTCATGCCTCCCGCGAAGCCGCTTGCGGCGCTTGCGCATGCCAATCCGTCGCGCGTTGGAACGCGTCGGCGATCTGCAACATGCGCGCTTCGTCGAAATAGTTGCCGATGATTTGCAGACCCACGGGGCGATTCGCGCCGCTTCCCGCACCGAAGCCGCACGGCACGCTCATGCCGGGCAGGCCCGCGAGGCTCACCGACAGCGTGTAAATATCGGCCAGATACATCTGCACCGGATCGTCGCCCTTTGCGCCGATGTCCCACGCGACCGACGGCGCGACGGGACCCATGATGAAATCGCAGGCTTTGAAGGCTTCTTGAAAGTCTTGAGCGATGATGCGTCGAATCTTTTGCGCCTGCAGATAGTAGGCGTCGTAGTAGCCGTGCGAGAGGACGTAGGTGCCGACGAGAATGCGGCGCTTGACCTCGGGGCCGAACCCCTCGGCCCGCGACTTCTTGTACATATCGAGCAAATCGCGGTATTCGCTCGCGCGGTGGCCGTAACGTACGCCATCGAAGCGCGAGAGGTTCGACGATGCCTCGGCCGGCGCGATTACATAGTAGACGGGGATCGAGAGCTCCGTCTTCGGCAGCGACACCGACACGAGCGTCGCACCGAGCGCCTCGTATTGCTTGAGGGCCGCATCGACGGCCGCGCGCACGTCTTCGGCCAGACCCGCGCCGAAATACTCCTTGGGCAGGCCAATGCGCAGACCCGCGAGCGGCTTGCCGGCGGGGGCATCCGCCCTGAACGCCTGTCCGAGATGTCGCGCGTAATCTTCGTCGGCGCGCTGCAAGCTCGTGGAATCGCGCTCGTCGAAGCCGGCCATCGCGTTGAGCAGCAGCGCGCAATCGGCGGCGCTGCGGGCCATGGGGCCGCCCTGATCGAGCGACGAGGCGAACGCGATCATCCCGTAGCGCGAGACGCGGCCATAAGTGGGCTTGATGCCTGTCACGCCCGAGAACGACGCGGGCTGACGGATCGAGCCGCCGGTATCGGTCGCCGTCGCGGCGGGCGCCAGACGCGCAGCCACGGCGGCGGCCGAGCCGCCCGACGATCCACCCGGCACGGCCTGCGGGTCCCACGGATTGCGCACAGGCCCGAACGCCGAATTCTCGTTCGACGAGCCCATCGCGAACTCGTCCATGTTCGTCTTGCCGAGCGTCACCATCCCCGCGCGTGCGAGCCGCTCGACGACCGTTGCGTCGAACGGACTTTCGTAGTTCGCGAGCATTTTGGAGCCGGCCGTCGAATGCCAGCCGCGCGTGACGAAAAGGTCTTTGTGGGCGACGGGCACGCCCGTGAGCGGACCGGCCTCGCCGCGTGCAAGCCGCGCGTCGGCGGCGCGAGCCTGCTCGAGCGTGCGCTCGGGCTCGACCTCGATGAAGGCGTTCAGACCGCGCGCGGCCTCGATTCGCCGCAGATACAGCTGCGCGAGCTCGACGGCGGATATCGCTTTGCCGGCGAGCGCGCTCGCCTGCTCGCTCAAACTTTTCTCGTACATGTCGTTAACTTTTCCGTGGATCCTGGTCGTGACGGGCGCCGCGAAGACGATTATTCGATCACTTTCGGGACCAGATAGAGGCCCTCTTGCGCAGCGGGCGCGCAGCGCTGATTGGCTTCGCGATCGACCGCCTCCGTGACGGCGTCCTCGCGCAGACGCAGGGCGACGTCCTCGATCTGCTCGATCGGGTGCGCAAGCGGCGCGATGCCGGAGGTATCGACGGCCTGCATTTGCTCGACAAGTCCGAAGAACTCGTTGAGTTGAGCGAGGGTGTGCCCGCACTCGGCATCGGCTAATTCGAGCCGCGCGAGGTGGGCGATGCGTTTCACATCGGTCAGGGTTAAAGCCATGCGTCTCACCGGAAGCTAGGAGCTGCGCGCAACGCGGAAAAACAGTGTTGCGCCAGGGGGTTAGGGCATCGGATCGGGCCCTCGAACAGCGGGCCGGGGACGGCAAAAAGGACCGTCCGTTTACTACAAATAGGTGGAAATTATAAGGTATCATTACGCGTTCGAACCAAACCCGGACCGGCCCTGCCCCGGCCGCTTGACGCCTCCACGTTGTTCCACGTTAAGCGCCGCCTCGCGTGCCGCGCAATCCGGTCGAATTTTTTGCAGCTTCGCGCTCGCGTGGCGGCGCTCGGACGGCAGCCGCTCAGAACCCGAAGCTTTTATTTTTTCCGCCGCCGCGGCGGCGCCTTGACGGCGAAGCCCGGCCCCCCGAGACAGGAATTTCATGTTCGGCTTTTTGCGCAGCTACTTCTCCAACGACCTGGCCATCGATCTCGGCACCGCCAATACGCTGATTTACATGCGCGGCAAAGGTATCGTGCTCGACGAACCTTCGGTCGTCTCGATTCGTCAGGAAGGCGGCCCCAACGGCAAGAAAACCATTCAAGCGGTCGGCCGCGAAGCCAAGCAGATGCTCGGCAAGGTGCCGGGCAACATCGAAGCGATCCGCCCGATGAAAGACGGCGTCATCGCCGATTTCACGGTCACCGAGCAGATGATCAAGCAGTTCATCAAGACGGCCCACGAATCGCGCATGTTCTCGCCGTCGCCGCGCATCATCATCTGCGTGCCCTGCGGCTCCACCCAAGTCGAGCGCCGCGCGATCAAAGAAGCGGCTCACGGCGCGGGCGCCTCGCAGGTCTATCTGATCGAGGAGCCGATGGCGGCCGCGATCGGCGCGGGCCTGCCGGTATCGGAAGCCACGGGCTCGATGGTCGTCGATATCGGCGGCGGCACGACCGAAGTCGGCGTGATCTCGCTCGGCGGCATCGTCTATAAGGGCTCGGTCCGTGTCGGCGGCGACAAGTTCGACGAAGCGATCGTCAACTACATTCGCCGCAACTACGGCATGTTGATCGGCGAACAAACGGCCGAAGCGATCAAGAAGGAAATCGGCTCGGCGTTCCCGGGGTCCGAAGTCAAGGAAATGGAAGTCAAGGGGCGCAATCTGTCGGAAGGCATTCCGCGCAGCTTCACGATTTCGAGCAACGAAATCCTGGAAGCGCTGACCGATCCGCTCAACCAGATCGTCTCGTCGGTCAAGATCGCGCTCGAGCAAACGCCCCCCGAACTCGGCGCCGACATCGCCGAGCGCGGCATGATGCTGACGGGCGGCGGCGCACTGCTGCGCGATCTCGATCGCCTGCTCGCCGAAGAAACGGGCCTGCCCGTGCTCGTCGCCGAAGATCCGCTCACGTGCGTCGTGCGCGGCTCCGGCATGGCGCTCGAGCGCATGGATAAGCTCGGCAGCATCTTTTCGTACGAGTGAGCTCGCGGGTGTTGCAGGCGCGCGCCGCTCGTTCGTCGCCGATCGAGCACTGATGCGCGCCCTGCCGGTACCCGCCACCGCCAACGTTCACGCTCTCGGCGTCGACCATGGAATACAGTCCGCCGCCTCTGTTTAAGCAAGGCCCGTCCGCGCTTGCGCGGCTCGTCTTTTTCGTCGTCCTCTCGCTGGTGCTGCTCATCTCCGATGCACGCTTCAGGACGCTTGAGATCGTGCGTGCCGTCCTCGACGCAGGCCTTTATCCGCTGCAGCGCACGGCGCTCTTGCCGCGCGATCTCGCCATCGGCGCCTTTCAATTCGCCGTCACGAACAACACCCTGCGGCGCGAGAACCAAACGCTCGCGGCAAGAAACCTCCATCTGTCGCTCCAAGCGAGTCAAGTCGCGACGTTGACCGCCGAAAACACGCATTTGCGCGCGCTGCTCGAGCTCTCACGCAATGCCGCGACGCAGTCGATTCCCGCCGAAGTCCAGTACGGCATGCGCGATCCGTTCACACAGAAGGTCGTGATCGGCCGCGGCTCGCGGCAAGGCGTGCAGAACGGCTCGCCCGTCGTCAGCGAAGACGGCATGATCGGCCAGGTCACGCGTGTGTTTCCGATGCAATCCGAAGTCACGCTCTTGACCGACAAGGATCAAGCCGTTCCGGTCGAAATCGTGCGCACGGGCCTGCGCAGCATCGTCTACGGTACGCCGGTCGGGGATACGCTCGAGTTGCACTTCGTGCCGACCGGCGCCGACATCGTCGCCGGCGACGAGCTGGTCACGAGCGGCCTCGACGGCGTCTATCCGCAGGGGCTGCCGGTCGCCAAGGTCGTGCGCGTCGACAAGCAGGCCGATACCGCGTTTGCGCGCGTCGTCTGCGCGCCCGTGGCGGCCGTGCGCGGCGCGCGCGACGTGCTCGTGCTCCACTACCGCAGCGATGCGCCGCCGCGCCCGGAAGAGCCGGTGCCACAAAAAGACGCCAAGGCCAAGAAAGCCGGCAAGGCCGCCCAGAACGACGCAAAGGCGTCCGAAAGCGCCGCTGAGCCGGCCGCAAAGAAGCCGGAAGACAAAAAGGCGACGGATAAAGTCGCAGGCAAAACTGCCGATAAAGTGACGGAGAAGCCGACTGAGAAGTCAGCTGAGAAGTCGGCCGAAAAGTCGGCCGATGCGAAGGGGCGTGGCGCGGCGGCACCGCGCGCCGCCTCGGGAGCCGCGCGATGAATCGTCCGCAGTATATTTTGCTGCCGGTGAATCCCTACTTCATCGCGTTCAGTCTCGCCGCCGCATTCTTGCTGAATCTGATGCCTTGGGGCCGGCTGATCGGCATCCCGGATTTTGTCGCGCTCGTTCTACTGTTCTGGAATGTCCACCAGCCGCGCAAAGTCGGCATGGGCATCGCCTTTTTTCTCGGGCTGCTCATGGACGTGCACGATGCCAGCCTGCTCGGCGAACATGCGCTCGCCTATACGCTGCTCTCGTACGGCGCCATCACGATCCACCGGCGCGTGCTTTGGATCCCGCGCGTTTTGCAAGTCTTTGCGGTCGGGCCGCTGCTCGTGGTGGCGCAGCTCGTGCCGTTCGTCACGCGTTTGCTGACGGGCGCGGCATTCCCGGGCTGGGGTCAGCTCGTGCACGGTTTCGTTGAAGCCGCGCTCTGGCCGCTCGCCTGCTCGCTGCTTTTGATGCCGCAGCGCCGCCCGGCCGATCCGGACGACACGCGGCCCATTTGAGCGCCGCATCCGGCGCCGACGCATGACCGAATTCAAAAATACCCAGCAGCAACTCATGAAGTTCCGCTTCCGCGTGGCGGCGGCGGGGCTGTTCGTGCTCGCCTGCTTCGGGTTGCTCGTGCTGCGCTTCTTGTTTCTGCAGGTCTGGCACTACAGCAAGTACTCGCTGCAGGCCGACGAAAACCGCATCTCCGTCGCGCCGATCGTGCCGAACCGCGGCATCATCACCGATCGCAACGGGGTCGTGCTGGCACGCAATTATTCGGCGTACACGCTGGAAATCACGCCATCGAAGCTCGACGATACGCTCGATCGCACCATCGACAAGCTCTCGACCGTCATCACGATCGATGCGCGCGATCGGCGCCGTTTCAAGAAGCTGCTCGAAGATTCGAAGAACTTCGAAAGTCTGCCGATCCGCACGCGCCTGACGGACGAAGAAGTCGCCCGCTTCACGGCGCAACGCTTCCGCTTCCCCGGCGTGGACGTGCGCGCGCGGCTGTTCCGTCAATATCCGCTCGGCACCACGGCCGCGCACGTGATCGGCTACATCGGGCGCATCTCGCAGCGCGACCAGGCAAAGATCGATGCCGTCAGCGAGCAGAACGACAGCGATCCCGATCACTATGATCCGCGCCTCGACGCGAACAACTACAAGGGCACCGACTACATCGGCAAGATCGGGGTCGAGCAAAGCTACGAGGCCGAGCTGCACGGCTTGACGGGTTTCGAGGAAGTGGAGGTGACGGCGGGCGGGCGCCCGGTGCGCACGCTCTCGCGCACGCAGGCGACACCGGGCAATAACCTCGTGCTGTCGCTCGATATCGGCCTGCAAGAGGTGGCCGAGCAAGCGTTCGCCGGCCACCGCGGCGCGCTCGTCGCAATCGAGCCGGCGACGGGCGATGTCCTCGCCTTCGTGTCGGCGCCGAGTTTCGATCCGAACGCATTCGTCGACGGCATCGATCAGCAAACGTGGGACGAGCTCAACAATTCACCCGATCACCCGCTCTTGAACCGGCCGCTGCACAGTGCCTATCCGCCCGGCTCCACCTACAAGCCGTTCATGGCGCTCGCGGCCCTCACCCTACATAAGCGCACGCCGGAATGGGGCTTTCACGATCCGGGCTTCTATACGTTCGCGGGACACACGTTCCGCAACGATGTCCCGCAGGGCCAGGGCTGGATCGACATGAACCGCGCGATCATGGTGTCGAACGACACGTACTTCTACATGCTTGCGCACGATCTGGGCGTCAATGCGATCGCCACCTTCATGAAGCCGTGGGGCTTCGGGCAAATCACCGGCATCGATATCGCCGGCGAGGGGCGGGGTATCCTGCCTTCGACCGAATGGAAGAAAAAGGCCTACCGCAAGCCCGAGGCGCAACACTGGTACGAAGGCGAAACGATCAGTCTCGGCATCGGGCAAGGCTACAACTCGTTCACGATGCTGCAGCTCGCTCATGCAACGGCAACGCTTGCCAACGACGGCGTCGTCATGCGGCCCCACCTCGTCAAGGAAGTCGAGAATCCGATCACGCGCGAGATGCGCCTCACCGTGCCGCACGAGAGCGATCGCATTGCAGTGAGTCAAGCGGATATCGACGTCATCAAGCGCGGCATGGTGGATGTAACGAGCAATCCCTCCGGCACGGCCTACCAGGTGTTCCGCAACGCGCCCTACACGGTCGCAGGCAAGACGGGTACGGCCCAGGTGTTTTCGCTGCAGGGCGGTAAGTATCACGGCGGCGCGCTCGCCGAGCACTTGCGCGATCACTCGCTGTTCATCGCGTTCGCGCCGGCCGATCATCCGGTGATCGCCATTGCGACGATCGTCGAAAACGGCGGCTGGGGCGCGAGCGTCGCCGGCCCGATCGTGCGCCGCATGCTCGATTACTACCTGCTTGCGCGCGGCAAGCCGGGCGTCCTGCAAGCCGCGGTCGCCTCGGCTGCCTCGGCTGCCTCGGCCACGCAGGGCGCCGCCGGCCCGGTCATCGGCGCATCGGAAGCCGCGGAAGGCGCCGACGCACCCATCAAGGTCGCGGCCGGGTTCAAGGCCCTACCCATCCCGGCAGTGCCGGCTTCGGCACCGCGCGGCGATGCATCTGCCCCGCTGGTCGCTTCGGACGTCGTGGCCGCGACACGTGCGGCCGCAGGCGGCGCGGCTTCCAGCGCGGCTTCCAGCGCGGCTTCCAGCGCGGCTTCCGGCGCCGCAGCAAGCGCGCCGATAAGCGCCGCCGCTGCATCCGCTGCAAGCGGTAAGCAAGTGCCGGCCGCCGCGGCCCGCTCGAGCGCTTCCGCGCCGCCGGCCTCGGCCGCCGAGGCGATCCGGCACCTGCGCAGAGCCGCCCAGGGCACCGCGACCGGCGGCGCGCCCGGGACACCGCGCAAGCGCCGCCCATCGCCCGACGATGCGGCGAGCGGCGCACGTGCAGCGCCGCGCGAGAACCGCACGGACGGGCAACCGCCCGCGGCGGCCGAGCCGGACGTTTCCGGCACCAACGATTAACGGAGAAAGGCATGCCTCACGACAAGCGCGCCTGGCTCGAACGCCTCAAGAAGATGTTCGTCGGCTTCGATCGTCCGCTCGCGCTGACGGTCTTTCTGCTGCTGTGCGTCGGCATCGTGACGCTCTACAGCGCGAGCATCGACGTGCCCGGGCGCGTAGAGGACCAGTTGCGCAACATCGTGCTGACCTTCGTGCTGATGTGGGTGCTCGCCACGGTTCCCCCCACGACGCTGATGCGCTTCGCCGTCCCGCTCTATACGTTCGGCGTAGCGATGCTCGTTGCAGTGGCGTTGTTCGGCATTACGAAGAAGGGGGCGAAACGCTGGATCAACGTCGGTGTCGTCGTTCAGCCCTCCGAAGTTTTAAAGATCGCCACCCCCCTGATGCTCGCGTGGTATTACCAGCGCCGCGAAAGCTCGATCCGTTGGTTCGACTTCATCGTCGGGTTCGCGATCCTGCTGGTGCCGGTCGGGCTCATCGCAAAGCAGCCCGATCTCGGCACCGCCGTGCTCGTGTTCGCATCTGGGCTTTTCGTCATCTACTTCGCCGGGCTCTCGTTCAAGCTCATCGTGCCCGTGCTGGTCGCCGCCATTATCGGCGTGGGCTCGATCGCCGCGTTCCAGGACAAGATCTGCCAGCCGCAAGTGCAGTGGCCGCTGATGCACGATTACCAGAAGCACCGCATCTGCACGCTGCTCGATCCGACCTCCGACCCGCTCGGCAAAGGCTTCCATACGATTCAAGCCGTCATCGCGATCGGCTCGGGCGGCTCGCTCGGCAAGGGTTGGCTCAAGGGGACGCAGGCGCACCTGGATTTCATCCCCGAAAAACACACCGACTTCATCTTCGCCGTGTTCTCGGAAGAATTCGGGCTCGCCGGCGAACTCGTGCTGTTGACGCTCTATACCGCGCTGATCGCGCGCGGGCTTTATATCGCGGCCAACGGCGCAACCCTATTCGGCCGGCTGCTCGCCGGGTCGCTGACGATGGCGTTTTTTACATACGCGTTCGTCAACGTCGGCATGGTGAGCGGCATCTTGCCCGTCGTCGGCGTACCGCTGCCGTTCATGAGTTATGGCGGCACCGCGCTGACGACGCTCGGAATCGCCGTCGGCCTCATCATGAGCGTCGGCCGGCAAAAGCGGCTGATGAAGAGCTAGCGCAGCGCCTATTTCGACGGCTTGCGCTTCGCCTCATCGCGCAACTCCCGGCTCAACTGCTGGAACTTGAGTCGGGCCGCGGGATCGCCCTGCGCGGCAGCGGCGGCGTAGTAGGCGCGCGCCACATTCAGGTTGCGCTCCACGCCGTCGCCGCCGCGCTCGTAGAACGAGCCCGCCACGTACTGCGCGGTCATGTCGCCCCCCTCGGCCGCCTTCTTGTACCAAAAGAACGCCTGCGCGTTATCGCGCGGGGTGCCGCGGCCGTCGAGGAATTGGTTTGCGAGCGCGAGTTCCGCCTGCACGTGTCCTTGCTGCGCCGCCTTGAGGAACCACTGGTGCGCTTCGACGGGATCGCGCGCCACGAAGTCGCCGTCGTCATACATCTTTCCGTACACATACTGCGCGTGCGACATGTTCGCGTCGGCCGCTTTACGCAGCCATTTCCGGCCTTCTTCCGGGTTCGCCGCCGTGCCCTCGCCGTTGAGCAGCATCATCGCGTAGTTGAATTGGGCGAGCCGGTTGCCGCGAGCGGCCGCTTCGCGAAACTCCTTGAGCGCTACCGCGAAGTTCCCTGCGTTGTAATCGGCCACCGCCGTCTGCGTTTGCGCATCGGTGCTGGCCTCCCGTTGCTGCGGCACCGCCGCCTGCGCGAGTGCACCGCTCGCCGCCATGCACAGCGCGGCGCCGGCCATGAACAGCGACAGCGTCCGTATCGTCATCGTCCGTTGGCTCACGATCTCACCTCCTGCAACGCGGCCCGGGTCGCGCGCACGAGCCACATGATGTCCGAGGCCAGTGCGATCACCCGGAAACCGGCGTCGCGATACTGGCGTGCACTTGCCGCGTCGAGTGCAAAAATGCCCGTTGGAATACCGGCGCGGCCCGCGGCGTCGACAATGCGCGCTAGCGCCGCCTGCACCTCGAGGTGCTTCGAATCGCCGAGATGGCCGAGGCTCGCGGCCAGGTCGGCCGGACCCACGAACAAGCAGTCGATACCGGGCGTGGCCGCGATCGCGTCGACGTCGTCGAGCGCCCGTGCGGATTCGATCTGCACGATCGTAGCGATCTGCGTATTAGCGCTCTGGACGTAGTCGCGACGGGCGCCGAATGCGGCCGCGCGGACGACACCCGCCACCCCGCGCAGCCCGTCGGGCGCATCGGCGTCCGGATAGCGCGTGAGGCGCACGGCATGTGCCGCGTCTTCGGCCGATTCGATGTTCGGAAACATGAGCGTGCGGGCGCCCGCATCGAGCACGCGCTTGACAAGCCAGCCCTCGCGCGCGGGCACGCGTACGACGGGCTCGGTCGGCAAGTGCGCCGCGGCGATGGCACGCAGCTGAGCGACGACCTCGGCCGAATCGTTCGGCGCGTGCTCCATGTCGATACAGAGCCAATCGAAGCCCGCGTGTGCGAGCGCCTCGGCCGCGTCGGCGCTGGAGAGCGACAGCCAAAGCCCATAGAGCGGCTCGCGTTCGGTTTCTTTTAGACGTTGTTTGAGGGGATTCGTCAACGCGCTCATCGGGTCTCTCCGTGCGTGTGCCGCACAGACGACGAACCGCGCGAACTCGCGAATGCGGTGCCCGGCATGTCTCGCTCCTAGGTTTATCGTCGGCCGGCCGCCTCGATGCGCGAGCATCGGCCCTGCCAGGATCATACGCCGACAATAAACATCCGAAGGCTGCCCTGCGGGCAGCCGGCAGCACAGCCCGGAAGCGACGCCAAGGCGGCGCGGCCCCATCGGCAAGGCAAGCGCAACGCAAGAGCAACGCAACGGCGACGAGCGCGACCAGCGCCTCGCGCTAGCAAAGCGTAGCGATCACGCGCCGGTGTCGCGCACGACGTCGGCCCAGCAGTTCGGCGTTTCGTAGAGGCGAACATGCTGCAGCCGCAAATTGACGCCGTAGTGGGCATCGTAGACTTCAGCGAGCGTCTCGAACGCGATCGCGGCGAGATTTTCGACGGTCGGCACGCGCTTGAGCACGATCGTCTTGTGATCCGGCATCGACTCGAGGAATTCGCGTACGCGCGTATCGCCCTCGTAGACGAGGAATGCGTGATCCCATCGGCTCACGATATGCGTCATCGCGAGCGATTTCACATCGGCAAAATCCATCACCATGCCGCGATCCGGCGCGCCTTCCGTTTCCACTACGTCGCCGCACAACGTGATTTCGAGCACGTAGCGATGGCCATGCAGATTACGGCATTGGCTGCGATGGTCGGGAATGCGGTGACCCGCATCGAATTCGAGTTTTCGGGTAATCGTCAGCACGGCGAATCAGGGAATATCCAGGTACTTGTGGGTCTGCATCGAAAGGCGCCAGCGCGGATGGCGCTTGCACCAGTCGATCGCGAGGCGCGTGTTGAACTCGCGCGAGGCGCCGTCCATCGGCTGCACGAGAAAGTGTTCGAAGTCGAGCCCGGCGTAGTCGGCCAGGCGTTGATTGTCCTGCGGCACGACGACCTTGAGTTCATTACCTTTGGTGACGACGAGCGGCGCATCGGCCTTCGGGCTCACGCAGATCCAATCGATCGATTCGAGCACGGGTAGCGAGCCGTTCGTTTCGATCGCCACTTCGAAGCGCGCCGCATGCAGCGCGGCGACGAGCGGTTCGTCCATTTGCAGCATCGGCTCGCCGCCCGTGCAGACGACGAAGCGATAATCCTCGCCTTCGGGCCAGAGCGAAGCAATCCGATCGGCGAGCGCATCGGCATTTCGATATTTGCCTCCGTTCTCGCCATCGGTGCCGACGAAATCCGTATCGCAAAATCGGCAGACGGCGCTCGCGCGGTCCTCCTCGCGGCCCGACCACAAGTTGCAGCCGGCGAACCGGCAAAACACGGCGGGGCGGCCGGCGTTCGCGCCTTCGCCCTGCAACGTGTAGAAAATTTCCTTGACCGCGTACGTCATGCTGCGCTCGATTCGTCCATCTTGATTGACTTATAGCCCGCAAACGAGCCCGCCAACGGCAAAGCGGCTCGCCGCCGCAGCAGCCTTTAAGCCGGCTGCACGACCTGTTCGCCTGCGAGAAAAGCTTCGTAGCCGCGCTTGCGCAAGCGGCACGCCGGGCATTCGCCGCAGCCGAAGCCCCAGTGATGCAACTCGGCGCGTTCGCCGACGTAGCACGTGTGCGTTTCGACGCGCACGAGTTCGACAAGCGCATCGCCGCCCAGATCGCGAGCGAGACGCCACGTATCGGCTTTGTCGAGCCACATGAGTGGTGTTTCGACTACGAAGCGGCTATCCATTCCGAGATTGAGCGCGACTTGCACCGCCTTCATCGTATCGTCGCGGCAATCCGGGTAGCCCGAGAAATCCGTTTCGCACATGCCGCCGACGAGCACGGACAAGCCCCGACGGTAGGCGATCGCCGCGGCGATCGTCATGAACATCAGATTGCGGCCCGGCACGAACGTGTTCGGCAACCCGTTCGCCGAAGTCTCGATCTCGATTTCGCGCGTCATGGCCGTGTCGCTGATCGCGCCAAGGACGGACAGATCGATCATGTGGTCCTCGCCGAGGCGTTCGGCCCACGCCGGGAACGCGCGGGCGATAGCTTCACGCACGCCCTCGCGGCATTCGAGTTCGACGCGATGGCGCTGACCGTAGTCGAAGCCGAGCGTCTCGACCGTCTCATAACGCGAGAGCGCCCAAGCGAGGCACGTGGTCGAATCCTGGCCGCCCGAAAACAGCACGAGCGCGCCATGCTTAGCGTCTGTCCGAATCACCGTGAATACTCCATGGACCTGATCATTGGGCGAGCGTTCGGCACCCGCCGATGCGCCGACATACGAGAAGGCCTTCCTTGCCGCATGCTTGGCAGTATAGGCCCCGCCCTCGCGCGCCGGGCTGCCCGGCAGTTATACCGCGCAGTAGTGCTGTGCACGGCCTTGCCGTGCCTCGCATTCGCCAGCCCAATGCGACACCATGAGAAAAAACCCCAAGAACCTTGCGATTCTTGGGGTTGGATACTGCTGGTGGCCTGGGGCGGAATCGAACCACCGACACGCGGATTTTCAATCCGCTGCTCTACCAACTGAGCTACCGGGCCACGAAGAGCGAGAGTATAGCAAGGTGCTTTACGTAGCTCAAGTGCTTTTTCGTGATGGCCGCCGACGCCCCGTGCTCTGCGCTGCTGCCGCCCTTTGCACCGCCGTCATTCGCCCTTGTTCTTGCTCAAGTCGACGCCAAGCTGCTTGAGCTTGCGGTAAAGATGAGTACGCTCAAGGCCCGTCTTTTCGGCGACGCGCGTCATACTGCCGTTCTCGCGCGCCAAGTGGTATTCGAAGTAGGCCCGCTCGAACGCATCGCGCGCGTCGCGCAGCGGGATGTCGAACGAGATCGACGCCGTTTGAGCCGTGGCGGTACTGGCCGCCACGGTGTCGGCGGCAAGCATCGGCAATGCGACAGCCGCCGCGACCGTCGTTGCGTTCACGGGCGCGGCCGCCTTCGTCACCGCGGCGCCCCCGTTCGCGGCCGGCGCCGCGCTGCCGCGCGCGAGCCCCTGCTCGACAGCCTTCAGCAGCTTTTGCAGCGCGATCGGCTTTTCGAGGAAATTGAGCGCGCCGATTTTCGTCGCTTCGACCGCAGTATCGATCGTGGCATGACCCGACATCATGATGACCGGCATCGTCAACAGCGCCTGCGCGGCCCATTCTTTGAGCAGCGATACGCCGTCGGTGTCGGGCATCCAAATATCGAGCAACACCAGATCGGGCGCGTGACGCAGACGGAAGTCGCGCGCTTGCTGCGCGTTTTCCGCCACCTCCACGGCATGCCCCTCGTCGCTTAGGATTTCCGAGAGCAATTCTCGGATACCCATTTCATCGTCTACCACCAGGATGGTCGCCATTTATGCTGCCCTTGTTTGCGCTAGTGCTTTTGTCGTCCCCGGCGCCGCCCCGCCGTTCGAGGCCGAGCCCCCCGCGGGTGCCGTGTCGTCTGCCAATTGCAGGAACAAAATCGAAATCTGCGCACCTTCGATTGCTTCGCCTGCTTTTACTCGATTCCGAATGTCGATACGCGCGCCATGTTCGTCGACGATCTTCTTGACCATGGCGAGCCCAAGGCCCGTTCCTCTGGCTTTCGTCGTCACATACGGTTCGAATGCACGCGTGAGGATACGGGTGGGAAAGCCCGGCCCGTTATCGGATACGGTCAGGCGAACCGCGACGCGCACGATGCCGTGCGTATCGGGGTCGCCATATTCTACTGTCTTGGTTTCGATGACGACACGTGGGCTTGCCACGTCCGCCACCGCGTCCTGCGCGTTCTGCAGCAGGTTGTGGATGACTTGGCGCAATTGCGTGGCATCGCCGCGAATCACGGGCAGCGCCGAAAGCTCCGCCATGATCGCGCTCTTGCCCTCTCCCACACCGTACAAGCTCAGCACCTCGGTCACGAGATCGTTGAGTTGCAAGTTCGCGAGAACGGCCGGCGGCGTGCGTGCGTAATCGCGGAAGTCGTCGACCATCTGCTTCATCGCCTGCACTTGATTGACGATCGTCGTCGCGCCGCGCTTTAGGACGTCGGCATCGGGCGGCGAAAGCTTGTCGGCGAGCTTCATCTGCAGCCGCTCGGCCGACAGCTGAATCGGCGTGAGCGGATTCTTGATCTCGTGCGCGAGCCGACGCGCCACTTCGCCCCATGCCGCCGAACGCTGCGCCGAAATGACATCGGAGATGTCGTCGAACACGATGACGTAGCCGGCTGTGCCGGCTTCGTCCGCACCTTCGACCGGGGTCGCGGACACGAGCCGCGAGCCGCGCACGAGCAAGGTGAGCGGGTCGGCCTCGCCGGGCACCGACAGCGCGACCTGCTGCTGCCAGTGGCCTCCGTCGTCGACGACGCCGCCCGTCGCCGCCTCGCGATCCGCGAAGGCCTTGCGCACCGTTGCGGCAAATTCGGCCAAGACGCCGACGTGCTCGATCGAAGCCCCGAGCATCGATTGAAACGGCTGCCGGAAGATGCGCTCGGCGCCGCGGTTGGCCGTCGTCAGGCGAAATTGACGATCGAGCACGAACACGCCCGCCGTCAGGTTCGCCAAGATGCTCTCGAGATAGGCCTTCGAATGCTCGAGTGCAACGCGGTTGCGTTCCACGGCCGCGCGCGCCTCCGATAACTGGCGCGTCATCGCGTTGAACGACTGCGTCAGAAAACCGAGTTCGTCGCGCGACTTGATCTCGCGCTTGGGCGTGTAATCGCCCTCGGCCACTTCCTTCGTACCCTTGGCCAGCAAGAACAGCGGCCGCGCGAGCTGATTGCCGAGCGCGAGCGCGAGCATCATCGCGATGAACGTCGCCAAGAACAGCGCGAGCGTGAGCGTGCCGATGTACATCTTGCGCAGGCCCGTGCGGCCGAGCGCCTTCTCTTGATACTCGCGATAGGCGCGCTGAACGGCGTCGGCGTTGCGCGCGAGTGTCGGCGAAACGGGCTGAGTGAGCTGCAGGAAGCGTTCGGCGGGCTGCAGCAGCGAGGTATTCACGTCGGGCACACGCACGACCACGCGCAAGCGCAGCGACCCTTTCGAACCCTTCGCGCGGGGATCGCCGTCGACTTCGCCTTCGATGCCGGCGTAACCGCGCCCGCGCGCCTGATTGAGCATGATCGGTGTGGGCAGGTCGTCGGGCATCAGCGAAGAGATGTTGCTCGACGCCTGGGCGAGCACGTGCAGGTCCGGCGAGGCTCCCGACACGCTGCGAGCCGATTCGACGAGCATCGCCTCCTGAATGCCGAATTGATCGCGCATGCGCAGCAGGGTGAGCGTGGTGTTCGTCGGGGCGGCGCCCGCGAGTTGCTCGGCCATCACGTGCGCCTTCGTCTGCAGGTCCGACAACGAGGCCTCGAGCATCCCGCGCCCGAGGTTCAAGCCCGACGTCAAGGCCGTCTCCACGTTGACGTCGAACCACGACTCGATGCTGCGCGAAACGAACTGGTACGAGACAACGTAGATGATCCCGCCGGGCAGTACGCCGACGAGCGCAAAGAAAATTGCGAGCTTGGCGAGCAGCCGAGTGCCGAACTTGCCCTTGCGCAGCCGCGCAAGAATCATCGCGACGAGCGCGGCGACGATCAGCAGGAAGACGAGCGCGACCGCGATATTGGCCGCGTAGAGCCACGAGTAGTAGCGATCGAAGAATTCGGTGTTTGCGCTCGCCGCGGCAAGCAGCACGAGCAGCAGCAGCGCCGTCACGGCTACCGTTGAGACGATCACGCGAACGAGAACGCTGCTTAGGTCCGCTCTTCTGCGCACGCTATTTAGCACGTTCGGCCACCGTGAAAGTAAAGCGCTTCCAATCGGAAGCGAGCGTCCAGTCGCGGTTGTTGACCGCATCGACTTGGAAAGGCTTTGGCATTAACGCCGTGTCGAGCTGCATGCGCACCGACGCCGTATACGTCTGCCCGGGCTGTACCTGATTGCGATCGATAACATGCCAGGAGGTCACGTGCTTGACGACGGCGAGGGCCTCGCTCAATGAAGAGAAGCCCTGCTGCAAGCCGCCGCTCGAGACGCGATACTCGCGCGTCAGCGGCTGAAACGATAGCCGAAGCGTTTGCGTGACCGAAACGGGTTGCTCGTCGAACCAATACCAGCGCGGGCGCGTGAGCTCGAACTCGGTCGTGAAATAAAGCGGAATGCCTTTGTTGACGGCATCCTCGAGGCTGCTGTTCAGCTCGAAGTCGAAACGAGCATCGAGATTCCAGCCCATGCCGTCGCCCTGCAGCGAGGCGCGCTGCACCGAGATCGTATCGGCGCGCGCCGGCTCTGCCGCGGCAAAGCAAACGGTCAGCCCGATCCAAACCAGGGCCATGAGCCGAAGCAGAAAAAAGCGTTTGCTGATCGTCACCGTTTCTGAAAGCGCGCGTAGAAAAAACCGTCGTGGTCGATATGGGCCCCGCTGCGCTCGGGTTCAGCGGCGCGCGTTCCGGTCGATAAAGAAGCCGAGAACTCGGCCGCAGCGCTCGAGCAGGTCGGCAACAGCTGCCCGGGCGCGTCCAATCGTACCGCATCTTCATGCGCACGTTCAAACCGGCACGCCTGCTCCTCGCCTTCTTCGGGGAAGATCGAACACGTCACGTAAAGCAGTTCGCCGCCAGATGCCAGCAGCGGCCAAAGCGCGTCCAAGATGCGGCGCTGCTCCGCGACGAGCGCCGGGATGTCGCTCGCGCGCCGCAGCCAGCGTACGTCGGGATGGCGCCGGACGATGCCGGACGCCGAACACGGCACATCGGCGAGAATGCGGTCGAACGGCTTCCCGTCGTGCCATTGCGAGGGCTCGCCGGCGTCGCCGACCACCACACGCACCTTCGCCGGCAACGGGGGCTGCACTAGGCCAAGCCGCGACAGATTCTCGTCGATGCGAACCGCACGCGCCGCGTCCGATTCGAGCGCGACGAGTTCGACGTCGGCCAATTCGAGCATATGACATGTCTTGCCGCCCGGCGCCGCGCAGGCATCCAGCACGCGCATGCCGTCGCGTAGGCCAAGCTGCTCAACCGCCAGTTGGGCGCCGGCGTCTTGCACCGATACGAGGCCCTGCGCGAAACCCGGAATGCGATCGACCGGCACCGGCGCCGCGAGCTTCACCGCGCGCGGCGCAACGACCGTGGCGGCCATGCCGCTTGCGTCGAGCATTTGCAGATAGTCGTCAATAGCGGCCCGCCGCGCATTCACGCGCAAAGTCAGCGGGCCGGGTTCGTTGCCTGCGGCGAGCACAGATTGCCAAGCGTCGGGCCACGCACGCCGGACCGCCTCGATCCACCAGAGTGGATAGCTCCACGTCGCAACCGCATCGGCTTGCGCCTTCGCCAGCCACGCATCGCGTTCGCGCAGGAAGGTGCGCAGGACAGCGTTCACCAGCCCCTTGGCGAATGCGGATTCGCGGCGCGCCGCGATGGCCGTCACGGCTTGATCGACGACGGTGTAAGGCGTGTATGCCGCGGCTTGCGCGTCATCGGCCAGCAGCGCGAGCGCGCAAGCCAGCACATTGGTCACGTGCGCGGGCGGCGCTTTGCGCACGAGATGGGCAATGAGCCAATCGGCCGTGCCGAGCCGGCGCAGCGTGCGATAGGCGATGTCTTGAATTGCGCCACGCGCGAGCCCTGCGGTTGCGGCGGGCATGCGGGCGCGCACGGCGGCCAGCGCAGCCGGGAGCGCCATGCCGTCGCGTACGGCGCCGATGGCGAGGGCTGCACCATCGAGCGCATAGCCGAGCGAGTCGGGCGCGAGATGGACTGCGGAAGAACGCGTGACGCCGGCTTTGGGCGCCCCGCGACGGCAAGAAGCGGATCGGGTCATCGGGAAGGCGAAAGGAAGGCGAACCGTGGCGCGAAACTGAAACTACACCGCGACAGCGAGATGGCACGTTGTTTCGCGCAGGGGAACGCAGCATTGTACCGCGCGGCACGCGGCGGGCCGGCCGTGCGGCCAGGCGCCGAATATCGCGAGCCGACGATGGCCGGCAGTGCCGTCGTCGCTGAAACGAAAAAGCGGGCCGCAATGGACCCGCTTTTCATGCGCGACGGTTTAACGCGGCGTGAGGCTTAGTCGTAGCGCCCCGTGCGCGCCATCTCCATGAGCCGCGCGATACGCTCCTCCGTCGCAGGGTGCGTCGAGAACAGTTTCGCGATTCCGCTCGCCGAGAGCGGATTGAGGATCATCATCTGGGCCGTCGCGGGATGCGCTTCGGCAGTCGCAAAGGGAATGCCGGACGCGAAGCGGTGAATCTTGTCGAGCGCGGATGCAAGGGCCTGAGGATCGCCCGACAGCTGTGCACCGGCGCGATCGGCCTCGAACTCGCGGGCACGCGAAATCGCCATTTGAATCATCGCCGCGCCGATCGGCGCGAGTATCGCCACCGCGATGCCGGCAACCGGGTTCGTCGGACGCCCTTCTTCATCGCGCCCGCCAAAGAACATGGCGAAGTTCGCAAGCGCCGAGATCGCGCCGGCCATCGTGGCCGAAATCGTCGAAATCAGGATGTCGCGATGCTTCACGTGCGAGAGCTCGTGCGCCATCACGCCGCGCATCTCGCGCTCGGACAAGACGCGCAAAATCCCTGTGGTGGCCGCCACCGCCGCGTGCTCCGGATTGCGCCCCGTGGCAAACGCGTTCGGCGCATCCTCGTTGATCAGATAGACGCGCGGCATTGGAAGGCCCGCGCGCGTCGCGAGTTCGCGCACCATGCGGTAGAACTGCGGCGCGCTCGTTTCGTCGACTTCCTGCGCGTTGTACATGCGCAGGACCATCTTGTCCGAGAACCAGTACGAGAAGAAGTTCATCGCCAGCGCAATGACAAGCGCGAACATCATGCCGCGCGTGCCGCCGATCATTCCGCCAATGACGACGAACAGGGCCGTGATCGCGGCCATCAGCATCGCGGTTTTGACCCAATTGAACATATCGACTCCTTTTTCGTTGATGCGCCAATCACGGACTCCATCTGAGCCGCATCCGACGCATCGCCTCGATTGTAAGCTATTTGTCAGGTACGCGTTCGAGCCGGCCGCAAAAACGAAAAATTTTGCTACCGCGTCGCCGTCGCGAGCTTAAGCCCAAGACCAACGAACGCGCTGCCGACCACGCGGTCCAGCCACTTCTTCACGCCGGGCTTGCCGCCCAAGCGCCGCGTCACACCGCTCGCGATCCAGACGACGAACGAGCACCAGAGAACGCTCATCGCGACGAACACGCCGCCGAGCGTGAGAAAAGCCAGCGCCTTGTGGTCACTCTCGCCCGACACGAACTGCGGAAAGAACGATACGAAGAACAGCACGACCTTCGGATTGAGCACGTTCGTCCAAAAGCCCTGCAAAAATAGCTGCTTAAGCGGCTTGGCGGCCTGTGCGGGCCCCGCGTTCGACGCGGCTGTGGCCGCTTGCGACTTGGCCTGCGGCGAGAAGGCTAGCCGCACGCCGAGATAGATGAGATAGAGAGCACCGGCGAATTTGATGACGGTGAAAGCCGTCGCCGATGCGGCAAGCAACGCCGTCAAGCCGAAGGCGCAAGCGATCGTGTGCACGCAGCAGCCCGTGCAGATGCCGAGCGCCGACATCATGCCGGCGCCGCGACCCTGCGCGATGCTGCGTCCGACGATATAGGCCGTGTCGGGCCCCGGCGTCACGTTGAGCAGAAAAACCGCGGCGACAAAAAACGGAAAGTGAACGATGCCGAACATGCGCGAGTACTCCCTTCTTCCTCTTCCTTTTAGCTCTAACGGACTGAACGCTTGCACGCGCCATCGTCGCACAACGGACAGCGCTCGTGCACTCGCCCATCGGGCACGGCAACGCGCACCTAGCGCGCTTCGGGCAGTTGCAACCGCTGGCCGCGTGTCAACGCCGCACCGGCCAAGAATTCGCGTGCGGACAAGCGCTTGCCGCCCGGCTTTTGCAGTTGCGTGAGCCGCAGCGCACCCTCGCCGCAGGCCACCAGTACGCCGTCCGGCGATACGTCGACAATGGTGCCCGGTTCAGCGTCCGCACTACCGCAGGCCGCGGAAACCGGCTCGGCGGACCAGACCTTCAGCGCCGTGCCGTCCTCGAGTGTCGCGACGCCTCCTGGGAACGGATCGAACGCACGCACCTGCCGAGCCAGCGCAGCGGCGGGCCGGCGCCAGTCGAGCGCGGCCTCGTGCTTGTCGATCTTTTCCGCGTAGGTCACACCGTCAGCAGGCTGGGGCGTCGAGGACAACGCGCCGCTGCGTTCAAGCGTCGCGAGCGCGGCGACGATCAGTTGAGCCCCTTGCGCTGCAAGCTTGTCGTGCAGCGTGGCCGTCGTATCAAGTGGATCGATCGGCGTGCGCGCCACCTCGATCATCGCGCCTGTATCGAGCCCCGCGTCCATCTGCATCAGCGTAATGCCCGTTTCGGCGTCGCCGGCTTCGAGCGCTCGATGAATCGGCGCGGCGCCGCGCCAGCGCGGCAGCAGCGATGCATGAAGGTTGATGCAGCCGTGCGGCGGGAGGTCGAGCACCTCCTGCGGCAACAGCAAGCCATACGCCGCCACGACCATCACGTCATGCGGCGTCGCGCGCAGTCGATCGATGGCCGCACCGGCTTCGACCGGAAACTTGCCTGCAAGGCGCAACGACGGCGGCTGCGCGACGGGCAGCCCGTGCTCGACGGCATAGCGTTTGACGGCGCTCGCCTGCAGCTTCATGCCGCGCCCCGCGGGCCGATCAGGCTGCGTCAGCACGAGCGGCACGGCAAAGCCGGCTTCATGGATGGCAGCGAGCGCGGCGGCCGCGAACTCGGGGGTGCCGGCAAAGACGACGCGCAGCGTATGAGTCATCGGATCGGGTTGAAACGGCGGGTACAGCGGGTATAGGGGCGCGTCACATCGCGTGCGCGAGCTTCTTCATCTTCGTCTTGATGCGCGTCTGCTTGAGCGGCGACAGATATTCGACGAATACACGCCCCATCAAATGATCCATCTCGTGCTGAATACAGACGGCCAGCAGCCCCTCGCAATCGACCTCGAACGGCTCGCCCTTCTCGTTGAGCGCACGCACGCGCACGCGCTCGGCGCGCTCGACGCTGTCGTAGATGCCCGGCACCGACAGGCACCCTTCTTCGTTGACCTGGCGCTCGTCGCTGGACCACACGATCTCGGGGTTGATGAATGCGTGCAGCTGGTCGTGCGTTTCCGACACATCGATCACGATGACGCGCTCGTGCACGTCGACCTGGGTGGCGGCAAGGCCCACGCCCGGGGCGGCGTACATGGTTTCGGCCATATCGGCGACGAGCTTGCGGATGCGCTCGTCGACCTTCTCGACCGGTTTCGCGACCTTATGCAGGCGCTTATCGGGGTAATTGAGGATGCTCAGTAAAGCCATGGTGTCAAAAGTCATTGCGACGCAGCCGCGACGCGCGCGATCGAGTTTGCAGGGTTCCGCTAGGCCGTTTGGCCGGCTGGTGCAGCCATCGCCAGATACGGAAGATACGCCGAACCGCACGCGCCTTCGCACCGCTCGCAACGATCGAGAACGCGCGCATCAGCCACGTTGGAGGTATTTCGGATGGTGAAAATTTTATCACGGCACTCGCGAGTGCGCAGGCAGCCGCGCGAAGGCGCGTATCGATGAACGCACGGCCGATGACGCCGGCGCGCCTTGCGGCATGGCTTGCGCTCGGCACGGCACGCGCGCTGCCGGCTGCGGCACTGCGTGCCCTGTTGTCCGCATTTGGCGAACCGCAAACCGTCCTCGCCCAACCGTACCGGGTGCTGGCCGAGGCCGTTGGCGAAAAAGCCGCGCGCGCCGTGGCTGCCGCGGCACGGACGGATACGGGCGATGAGGTCGAGCGCACGTCCGCCTGGTGCGCACTGCCGGGACATGCGCTCGTCACGCTCGATGACCCGGCTTACCCGGGCGCGCTGCTGAACCTGCACGATCCGCCGCCGCTGCTTTATGTCTGCGGCGGGCTCGAATGGCTGCACGTACCGAGCGTGGCGATCGTCGGCAGCCGCAACGCAACGCCGCAAGGCATCGAGGATGCCGCGCATTTCGCGCGCGAGCTCGCCGGGGCGGGTCTCGTCATCGTCTCGGGGTTGGCGCTCGGCATCGACGCGGCGGCTCATCGCGGCGCGTTGGAAAGCGGCGGCGGGACGGTGGCGGTGATCGGCACGGGACCCGATCTTGTCTATCCCGCCCAGCACCGGGCGCTCGCACACGATATCGCGGCGCGCGGCGCGATCGTATCGGAATGGCCGCTTGGCACACCGGCTAAGCCTGCCCACTTTCCGCAGCGCAATCGCCTGATCGCCGGCATGGTCAAGGGCGTGCTCGTCGTCGAGGCGGCCCAGCGTTCCGGCTCGCTGATCACCGCGCGGCTCGCCAACGAAATGGGACGCGACGTGTTCGCGATTCCGGGGTCGATCCACGCGCCGCTTTCGCGCGGTTGTCACCATTTGATCAAGGATGGCGCGAAGCTCACGGAGACCCCTTCGGACATCTTCGAGGAATTGGGCCTGGCACAGCCGCTGCTCGAACACGCCAGTCAGCACGCCCGCGCCACTGGAGCCCCGGTCCCGAGAGCCGGGTCGCAGGCGGCGGAAAATCGGGCATCCGGCGACTCGCCGGCGATCGCGAAACGGCGCCGCCCTGTCGCCGACAAGGAACACGAGGACGCGCAGCCAACCGGGTTCGGGGCTCGCTCGCCCGCGCCGCTCGGCGCACTTCCGCTATTCGCAGGCGAGCCCGATCCCCGCCCGCCGCCCGCTCTTTCCGCCGCCGCGGCCTACCTGCTGGACGCGCTCGGCCACGCGCCGGCCGCCCTTGAAATCTTGGCGGCCCGTACCGAAATGAGCAGTGCGGCGCTGCAAGCCGCGTTGCTCGAACTCGAACTGCGCGGGCACCTCACGGTCCTGCCGGGCGGCCGTTATGTCCGGCACGAGCGCCGTTGAGGCAAAGCGATGGGCGAAGGTCGCGTGCTACAGTCCCCCAATCGCTACCGGCAATAGAAAGAAGGAACGCATTCATGCCCGCGCTGAACCTCGACACCGACGCAGACCGGATCGCCGAGCGCGTAGCCAACCCGAGCACGCTGCTCGTCGCTTGCTTGTGCGCACAGTGGTGCGGCACGTGCCGCGACTACCGCGACACATTCGACGGGCTTGCCGACACCCATCCCGACATGTGCTTTGTCTGGCTCGACATAGAAACGCACGCCGATCGTTTCGACGACCTCGACGTGGAAAACTTCCCGACCCTGCTAATCGAAGACAGCATCACCGCGCGTTTTTTCGGGACGGTCCTGCCGCACCGCGCCATCGCCGAGCGGCTGCTGTCGGATTTGACCGCGTTGCCGGGCGCGGTCGGTGCGCCGAAGGTCAGGCCAGCGCTTGCACTGGCCTGACCCCATTTCCTTCCACCTCAGTGGGTCCGAGCGAGCGGTACGCCGCGGCGCGGCACAATTCGTGCACCCAGAGCACGCCCGCCCGCCTTCGGCGAAGTTTGCGCCGCATGCGTTTTGGCGCTGCGGCCGGCTCGGGCGAGTCGCCGCCGGCCCCGTGCTTTTTGGGAGAACCGGGCGCCGCTTGCGCGCCGTGTGCTATAAAGCGGTCGTTAAAGGAAACACCTTCCGGGATCGGACCCCGGTCACTACATTAATCCAGTCATGTCCAAAGCACTGATCATTGCGGAGAAGCCCTCGGTCGCGAACGACATCGCGCGCGCACTCGGCGGCTTCACCAAACATGACGAATACTACGAGAGCGACGACTACGTGCTCTCGTCGGCGGTCGGCCATCTGCTCGAGATCGCCGCGCCTGAAGAATACGAAGTCAAGCGGGGGAAATGGAGCTTCGCGCACCTGCCCGTCATTCCGCCTCACTTCGACCTAAACCCGATCGCCAAGAGCGAGTCGCGGCTGCGGGTGCTGACGAAGTTGATCAAGCGAAAGGACGTCGAGCGTCTCGTCAACGCATGCGACGCGGGGCGCGAAGGCGAGCTGATCTTCCGGCTCATCGCCCAGCACGCGAACGTCACGAAGCCGGTTCAACGTCTTTGGCTGCAATCGATGACACCGGCCGCGATCCGCGACGGCTTCGCGCATTTGCGCAGCGACGCCGAGATGCAGCCGCTCGCCGACGCCGCGCGCTGCCGCTCGGAAGCCGATTGGCTCGTCGGCATCAACGGCACGCGCGCCATGACCGCGTTCAACAGCAAGGGCGGCGGCTTCTTTTTGACGACGGTCGGGCGCGTGCAAACGCCGACGCTGTCGATCGTCGTGGAGCGCGAGGAAAAAATTCGCCGCTTCGTGCCGCGCGACTACTGGGAAGTGCGTGCGCAGTTCGTCTGTGCGGGCGGCTTCTACGAAGGCCGCTGGTTCGATACGAAATTCAAGCGCGACGAATTCGACCCGGAGAAACGCGACTCGCGGCTCTGGAGCGTCGCCGCCGCCGAAACCGTGGTGGCCGCCTGCCGCGAGCAGATCGGCACGGTCTCGGAAGAATCGAAACCCTCGACCCAACTGTCGCCGGCGCTGTTCGACCTGACGAGCTTGCAACGCGAGGCGAACGGCCGTTTCGGCTTCTCGGCGAAGAACACGCTTGGGCTCGCCCAGGCGCTCTACGAGAAGCACAAAGTCCTGACGTACCCGCGTACCGACGCGCGCGCGCTGCCCGAGGACTACATCGACACGGTCAACAGCACGCTCGAGATGCTCAAGGAGAGCAACAACTACCTGCCGTTCGCGAAGCAGGCGCTCGACAAAGGTTGGGTCAAGCCGAACAAGCGCATCTTCGACAATTCGAAGATCACCGATCACTTCGCCATCATCCCGACGCTGCTGGCGCCTAAGGCGCTGTCGGAGCCGGAGCAGAAGCTGTATGACCTCGTGGTCAAACGCTTTCTTGCCGTGTTCTTCCCCGCGGCCGAGTATCGCATCACGACACGCATCACCGAAGTCGTCGGACATCACTTCAAAACCGAAGGCAAGGTGCTGATCGAGCCGGGCTGGTTGCAGATTTACGGCCGCGAGACGAGCGGCGAAGACGCCAATCTCGTGCCCGTGCAGAAGAACGAAAAGGTCAAGACCGACGAAATCGCCGCGCACGGCCTGACGACGAAGCCGCCTGCGCGCTACAACGAAGCGACGCTGCTCTCGGCGATGGAAGGCGCGGGCAAGCTCGTGGAGGATGACGATCTGCGCGAGGCCATGGCCGCCAAGGGCCTCGGCACGCCAGCCACACGGGCGGCCATCATCGAAGGACTGCTCGGCGAGAAATACCTCGTACGAGAAGGCCGCGAGCTGATTCCGACTGCGAAGGCCTTCCAGTTGATGACGCTGTTGCGTGGGCTCGGCGTCAAGGAACTGACGGCGCCCGAGTTGACGGGCGAGTGGGAATACAAGCTGTCGCAGATGGAACGAGGCAAGCTCCCGCGCGACGCGTTCATGCAAGAAATCGCTCGCATGACGCAGACGATCGTCAAGCGCGCGAAGGAGTACGACTCCGACACGATCCCCGGCGACTATGCGACGCTGAGCACGCCGTGCCCGAATTGCGGCGGCCAGGTCAAAGAGAACTACCGGCGCTTCGCCTGCACGCAGTGCGAGTTCTCGATTTCGAAGATCCCCGGCAGCCGCCAGTTTGAAGTCGAGGAAGCCGAAACCCTGCTCAAAGAGAAGCAAATCGGCCCGCTGTCGGGTTTTCGCAGCAAGATGGGGCGTCCGTTCTCGGCCATCCTCAAGCTCGCATTCGACGACGAAACGAAGAACTACAAGCTTGAGTTCGACTTCGGCCAGGACTCCGGCGGCGAGGATGGCGAAGCCCCCGATTTCTCCGAACAGGAGAGCGTCGGCGCGTGCCCGAAGTGTCATGCGCGCGTGTTCGAGCACGGCATGAGCTATGTGTGCGAGAACTTCGTGGCGAACCCGAAAACCTGCGATTTCCGCTCGGGCAAAGTGATCTTGCAGCAGGAGATCGCGCGCGAGCAGATGGCCAAGCTGCTCGGCGAAGGCAGAACCGAGTTGCTGACGGGCTTCAAGTCGTCGCGCACCGGCCGTAACTTCAAGGCTTATCTCGTCAAGCAGAGCGACGGCAAGATCGGCTTCGAATTCGAGAAGAAAGAGCCCTCGGCGAAGACGGTCGCGAAGGCAGCGGCGGCGCGCACCGCGGCCGCGGGCGCGGAATCGAACGGTGCAAACGAGGCGGCTGCCCCGGCTCCGGCCAAGAAGGCGGCAACCAAAACCGCCACGAAGACGGCCGCGAAGACGGCCGCGAAGCCAGCTGCGAAGCCAGCCACCAAGACCGCCGCCGCCAAGACCCCGGCCAAGCGAGCGACCTCAAGAAAAGTCAACGCCTGACCGGCCCCAGGCGGTACGGCTGACGAAACGAAGCGAGCGCACCTTTCGTGCGCTCGCTTTACATTCACAGGGGATGCAGCTCGCGCCCCCTCGGCTTAGCCGAAGCAATCCGACGCCGCCCCTTCACCGCTTACAGTGGCGAGGGCGTGGTCACGCGCACCCGCGGCTGCCGTGCCATTTTCCGCAGTGTGCCGTCGCGTCGGTCGTCGAACGCCTCGGTTTCCACTTTGAACATCTCGTCACCGCCGGCTTCCGCAGGCTCGAACTGCGGCGAGGCGTTGGCATTGGCGGGCGCCGACACGTCCTTAAGCCACAGCTCGCCAAGCGTCCCATTTGGCGTCTGGCTAAAGTGATCGACGAGATGATCGATAAACGTGCGCACCTTCGCCGGTAGATGGCGGCGGCTCGGATAGCCAATGTTGATCTCGACTTTCGGCAGCCGGTAATCGGAGAGGACGCGCACAAGATTGCCGCGGGTCGCATCGCCGCCGATCAGGTAGCTCGGCAAGATCGCAATGCCCATGTCGAGCAGCGCGAACTGACGCAGCATTTCCGTGTTGTTCGCGATGATGACGTTGGACGGCCGGACGCGCACTTCGCCTTCCGGCCCCGTAAAGACACGCTCGTCGCCCCAATATTCGGTAGGCAGGCTCAGACACGCGTGATCGAGCAGTTCCTCGGGCCGCTTGGGCGTGCCGCGTTTTTCCAGATAGGCGGGCGTCGCGCACACGATCATGCAACCCGTCGTCAGACGACGCGTCACGATGCTGGCGCTGCGCACTTTTTGGGCGATGACGATGCCGACGTCGAACCCTTCCTCCACGAGATCGACACTGCGATCGACGAGCGTCAGATCCGGCACGACTTTCGGATAGCGCTGCGTGTAGGTCTGTAGCACCGGGGCGAGGTTGTGCAAGCCGAAGACGACCGGGGCGACGATCCGCAGCGTGCCGACCGGCTCGTGATTGCGTGCGACGACCATCTGCTCGACATCTTTGAGCTCGTCGAGAATTTGGCGGGCGCGTTCGAGATAGACCTGGCCCGATTCGGTCAGCGAGAGGCTGCGCGTAGTGCGGTTGAGTAGGCGGGTGCCGAGCCGGCTTTCGAGGTCGGCCACGTGACGCGTGGCCACGGCGTTGGAGATGTCCATCGCGCCGGCTGCACGGGCGAAACTGCCAAGATCCGACACTTTCACGAACACACGCATTGACTGCAAATGATCCATTGACGACTCCTGCCGCTTGTTGTTACTCAGAAAAAAATTCCCGAGCCAATCCGTAATTGTCCTACGACTTTGAAACGGGCGCAGAGTTGCGCGACGCGCGAATTTTTATTGCGTAGCAAGAAACAAGCAACGGGCGGATAGCGGAAAGTCCGAAGGTGAAAAACGGCTGCGGCCGCGTTCGCGCGTATAAAGAAAGCCGCCGGAATGACCGGAATGACGGCGGCTTGGAGGCGAAGTACGCGGTGCGCTTACTACGCGGAGCGTGCGGCGTGAAGCCCGAACTCGGCGCGCACGGCGCCGAGCCATTGCATTCACGGACCGATTTGCAATAATCGGTCGTGGAACGATCAAGCGGCCATCAATCTGGCCTCAAGCGGCCCTCAAGCGGCCCTCAAGCGGCCGCCAGCCGGCCCTCGATGTCGGCCTTGGTCTGCGTCAGCGCGGCAGGCAACCGCTGCCGCAGCGAATCGAAGAACTCGGCATGCAACGCCAGTTCGCTGCGCCAATCGGCATCGTCGACGGAAATGACCTGCTCAAACTGCTCGCGCGTAAACTCGAGCCCGTTCCAGTCGATATCTTCGTAGCGCGGCGATACGCCGAAGGCATGCGCGACGCCGTCCGCCTGCCCCTCGATGCGCCCGATCATCCAGCGCAGCACGCGCATGTTCTCGCCGAAGCCCGGCCAGACGAACTTTCCGTCGGGCCCTTTGCGGAACCAATTGACGCAGAAGATCTTCGGCAGCTTGGCCCCGAGCGTGTCGAGCCGCTTGCCCACGCCAAGCCAGTGATCGAAATAATCGCCCATGTGGTAGCCGCAGAACGGCAGCATCGCGAACGGGTCGCGCCGCACGACGCCTTGCTTGCCGGCTGCGGCGGCCGTCGTTTCCGAGCCCATCGTGGCCGCCATATAGACGCCTTCGACCCAATTGCGCGCTTCGGTCACGAGCGGCACGGTACCCGAGCGCCGACCGCCGAAGATGAACGCGTCGATCGGCACACCCGCCGGGTTTTCCCAATCGGGATCGATCGACGGGCACTGCGAAGCGGGCGCCGTGAAGCGAGCGTTCGGGTGCGCGGCTTTGCGGCCCGTTTCCTTGGCGATTTCGGGCGTCCAATCGTTGCCCTGCCAATCGATCAGATGCGCGGGCGGCGTATCGGTCATCCCTTCCCACCACACATCGCCGTCGTCGGTCAAAGCGACGTTCGTGAAGATCACGTTGCGCTTGAGCGTCGCCATCGCGTTGTAGTTCGTCTTCTCGCTCGTTCCGGGCGCGACGCCGAAGTACCCGGCTTCGGGGTTGATCGCATAGAGGCGCCCATCCTTGCCGGGCTTGATCCAGGCGATGTCGTCGCCGATCGTCGAGATCGACCAGCCGTCCATCGCGCGCGGCGGGATCAGCATCGCGAAGTTCGTCTTACCGCAGGCCGACGGGAATGCCGCGGCCACGCGATATTTGCGCCCTTCGTTCGAGGTGACGGTGAGAATCAGCATATGCTCGGCGAGCCAGCCTTCGCGGCGGCCCATCGTCGATGCAATTCGCAGCGCAAAGCATTTTTTACCGAGCAGCGCGTTGCCGCCGTACCCGGAACCGAAGCTCCAAATCTCGCGCGCTTCGGGAAAATGCACGATGTACTTGGTCGGATTGCAAGGCCACGAGACATCGGCTTGGCCCACCTCGAGCGGTGCACCGACCGAATGCACGCAGGGCACGAAATCGCCGTCCTCGCCAAGCACGTCGTACACGGCACGCCCCATGCGCGTCATGATCCGCATGTTGACGACGACGTACGGGCTATCGGTCAGCTCGATGCCGATGTGCGCGATCGGCGAGCCAATCGGTCCCATCGAGAATGGCACGACGTAGAGCGTGCGGCCGCGCATGGCGCCGTCGAAGAGACCGTCGAGCGTAGCGCGCATCTCGGACGGCGCCATCCAATTGTTCGTCGGGCCGGCGTCGTCGCGGTGCTCCGAGCAAATGAAGGTGCGATCTTCGACGCGCGCGACGTCTGACGGATCCGAGCATGCGAGGTACGAGTTGGGGCGCTTCTCGGCATTCAGGCGCTTGAGCGTGCCGGCCTTGACCATCTGCTCGGACAGACGATCGTATTCCTCCTGCGTGCCGTCGCACCAGACGATGCGTTCGGGTTTTGTCAGGGCGGCGATGCGCTGGACCCAGTCAATCAGCTTGCGATGTTTGACGTAAGCGGGCGCTTCGAGTGTGTTGACGCCTCCAAAGGCGGAATGGTTCATCGAGCAGTCTCCGTTTTGTGATCGTTAAGAAGGAAACGGGCGTGGCTCGCTGACGCTGCATGCGAGAGGCGTATTCATGCGCGTACACTGCGCGCGTGAATGAGTGCGTCAGGAGCGGGAAAGCTTGCCGCCGAGCGCGCGAATGATAGGCAGCGCTCACGTCGAACGGCGCGCGCACATCATTCGCGGCTTGCGCGCGAGCGCGACAAGCTGTTAAAAAGAAGCGGTCCTGCCTAGTGAAAGCCGTGAGCATCGTGACGAGTCTCGTTGCATCGCTCATGCCAGCTTGGGTTCCTGTGACAGGTTGGAACCGAGAAGCATATCACTGCGTCTATTCCGTTCATCGTGCACTGCAAAACCCACCTCCCTTGCTTATGAAGATTGCCATTCTCGACGACTACCAGGACGCCGTCCGCAAACTCGATTGCTTCCAGCTACTGACCGGTCATGACGTCAAAGTGTTCAATAACACCGTGCGCGGCCTCGGTCAGTTGGCCAGCCGACTCGCGGAAGTCGATGCTTTGGTCCTGATCCGAGAACGCACGCGCGTCACGTCGCAGTTGCTCGACAAGCTCCCGCATCTGCGCATGATCAGCCAGACGGGCAAGGCATCGAACCACATCGATATGGCCGCGTGTACGGAACGCGGCATTGCCGTGCTGGAAGGCACCGGCTCGCCGATTGCGCCGGCCGAACTCACGTGGGCGCTCATCATGGCCGCCCAGCGCCGCATCCCGCAGTACGTCGCGAACTTGAAACAAGGCGCGTGGCAGCAATCGGGGCTCAAGACATCGGCGTTGCCGCCGAACTTCGGCCTCGGCACCGTACTGCGCGGGCATACGCTCGGTATTTGGGGCTACGGCAAGGTCGGACAACTCGTAGCCGGCTACGGCAAAGCGTTTGGCATGCGCGTTTTGATTTGGGGCCGCGAGCATTCGCTCGAAGCCGCGAAGGCCGACGGCCACGATGTCGCGGCCAGCCGTGAAGCGCTGTTCGAAGAGAGCGACGTCTTGACGGTGCACTTGCGCTTGCACGACGACACGCGCGGCATCGTGACGCAGGCCGATTTGCTGCGGATGAAGCCGACCGCGCTGTTCGTCAATACGAGCCGTGCCGAATTGCTGGAGGACAACGCGCTCGTCAATGCGCTCTCGCACAATCGGCCGGGCATGGTTGCCATCGACGTCTACGAAAGCGAGCCGATCCTGCAGGGCTATGGGCTCCTGCGCCTGGAGAACGTTATCTGCACGCCTCATATCGGCTACGTCGAGCGCGAAAGCTACGAGCTGTACTTCAGTGCGGCGTTCAAGAATATTCTCGCCTTCGACGAAGGCGACACCGCGAGCGTCGCGAACCCGGAGGCGTTGAGCATCGTGCGGCGACGCTGAGCGTTCTTTCGTTTGGGCCCGCGCGCTTCCGGCTATCGCCGCCATGCGCGGTCGCTGCGGTTGCGGCGGCCGAAATGGCGGTGATGACGCGCGGCGTAAGGGCGAGTTCCGGCTAAACGACATCCCGGAAGCCGGCTTGCCACCAGCAGCGGTTGCCGCCGCCCGCGAACACGACCTGATCGAACATGACGGATTCCTTTATGGGGGTGCGCGGGTGCTCGTCCGAGGACTGCGCTCGGTCAGGTGATGAGGGCGTAAGTGGTGGTCGCGTGGACGGCCATCTTGCCTTCCTCGTCGAGGAGTTCGATTTCACCGAATACGAGATTGCGTCCCATGCGCAGTACGCGCGCGGTGACGAGTACGTCGCCTTTGCGAACGGCGCGCATGAAGCTGATGTTGAGCGAGACCGTCGTCATCGGCCGGAATTCGCCGAGCGCGGCCGCGATTGCGACGATCATGGCCGTGTCGGCTGCGGCCATGAAGGCTTGTCCGCAAATGATGCCGCCCGAATGGCGGAATTCGCCCGAGAACGGCAGACGCAGGGTCGCGCTGTCGTCGGAGACCGACACCGGCTTGAGTGCGAGCGAACGCACCCAGGGAGCGAGGACGCGATCGAGCAAGTCGAGGACGGCGGTTTCGGTCATTTTTTTCTCCTGTCGGCCAGTGCGGGATGCCAACGCAGCGGGGCGGTCGCGCAATCATACCGGGCACGGAAATATTCCAGTTGCGAACAGCGCATAACCCGCGGCCGGAGGGGCGGGCAGCGAACGCGGCAGGGAATTTTTGGGAAAACGATGAAAAGGGGGCTAGGCAAGCTCAAAAAAGTACTGCATAATTCGCAGTCTATTGGGGCGTTAGCTCAGTTGGTAGAGCAGCGGACTCTTAATCCGTCGGTCGAGTGTTCGAGTCACTCACGCCCCACCAAGATTCGAAGGCCAGTCTTTATCGACTGGCCTTTTTCATTTCCCGCCGCGCCAATATTGGCGCGGGTTCGCCGGAGGATGCGGTGTCTTGCCGCCCGCCGTCGGGGCATTTTCCCGCATCTCCGACCCTCCAAACCTCTCCTTTCTCCATTTGAGCGATGGCTAGTCGGCGGATCGGGCCACGTAAAATCAAGCACTTACGGGGCAGCGTTCGCCGTCAACCAACCTTGGCAATGTTCGCTGCAAACCCGCGCGTTCATTGTAGCTGCGGCATGACCTCCAGAAACTGGAGCGCATCGATGCGACTGGCCGCACGCCAGCGTGAATGAGACGATGTCCAGAAATTGGACACCGTTGCGCGCAACCTGCCCGGCCGTCAACATGAATCAGATGGCGTCCAAAATTTGTACGGGTCACGGACGTTATACGGCTCTGCTCGATGCGTGCGTTCTATTTCCGATTGCAGTCGCCGACTCGCTCATGAGCCTGGCGACTGCGGGGCTTTTCGCAGCGAAGTGGACTCAACGCATCGAACTGGAATGGATCACTAACCTCGAAGAACTTCGGCCAACACTGAAGCTGCATCGTCCTTACACCGAGCAAATCGGCCTCAGGGCCAGAAACCTCACAAAAAACGACTGTACTGAAGTTAGGAAGTTTATCCAAAATACATAAACTTCCTAACTTCCATATACATCTGATCTCGGCTCTCCTCCGCTGCGCGCAGAGCCAGCTTCCCGTAACTGTCGTCGGGGCCGGTCTTCCCCAGCTTCGAGGGCGCATGGGCGAGGCCAAGTCCTACGCAGAACGCCTTTTCGACTTTCCCGAGATCGGGCCATTGACTGAAGCTGATGCTAAGTTGGCCATCGTCAAGCCCGCAGAGGACGAAAACGTTGAAGTCTCGGATAAAGCCGTCGACGTCATCGGGCCGCACATGGATTCAGCAGCACATCGCTCCTTCCCGTTCGTGCTCGCGCTCGAGACTGCCTCGCTCAGCATCCGCAATCCTCCAAAACGGGAAGCACAACCACGGAATGACCCGGGCCGGCGGCATCCTGGAGTGGGGGCAATGTCTTGCGCAGCAGTTGCTCGGAAACCGGGTGCGTGATGACGACAAGGTCCGTCAACTCGCCCTGCGCCGCATCCTGAAGCAGCGAATGCGCCGAAATGTTCGCTGTAGCCAGCACGCGGCTGACGTCGGCGAGCGCACCCGCTCGGTCGTCGAGGCGAAGCCGGATATAGAACGCTTGCACGAGATCCGATTGCCCGCCGGCTGAAGCCGCAGCAGGCGCGGCGTCGCGAAAGCCCATGTTGTAGGCGCCGGCACCCGCGTTAAGTGCGTTGCCGTTGGCCAGTTCCAGCAGATCGGCGAGCACGGCGCTGGACGTTTGTTTGCCGCCTGCGCCCGCCCCGTAAAGGAACGCCGACCCCAGCAGATCGCCCCGCAATGCAATGCCATTCATTGAGCCGCCCACCAGGGCGAGCATCGAACGGTCAGGCACCAGGGTCGGCCGCACGCCGATCACAATCGCTTCGCCCACGCGCTTCGCCTGCGCGATGAGTTTCACCTGGTGTCCGAGTCGCTTCGCGAATTCGATGTCTTCGCGCTCGATGTCCGTGATGCCTTTGAAATCGACCTTGTCGAAGTCGATCGGCACGCCAAAGGCCAACGACGCCAGCAGGGTGATCTTGTGCGCCGCATCCTCGCCGTTGATGTCCAGCGTAGGATCGGCTTCGGCATAGCCCTGGCGTTGCGCCTCGGCGAGCGCGGAGGAGAAATCGGCGCCGTGCTCGCTCATCTGCGAGAGCACGTAATTGGAAGTCCCATTGAGAATGCCCGCGACCGACGAAATCCGGTTTGCCGCCGCCGCCTCCCGCAACGTCTTGACGATGGGTATCGATACCGCAACCGCACCTTCGAACAGCACCCGGCGCTCGGCATGTGCGGCGGCCGCCATGATCTCCGCGCCGTGGCGGGCCAACAGCGCCTTGTTAGCGGTGATGACATGTTTGCCCTGCGCCAGGGCACGCAGTACGAGTTCGCGCCCGAGCGGCACATTGCCGGTGAGTTCAATCACCACGTCTACCTGCGGATCTTCCACGAGGGCGCGTGGATCGTCGTCAACCTGGCAGCCCACCGGCACGCGGCCATGCGCCCGCGACGGCGTGCGGGTGGCGATGCGGACGAACTCAATCGGCGATCGGGACTTGGCACGAATGAGATCCTGGTTGGCCAGAAAGCTCTCAACAGTGGCTGCGGCCACGTTGCCGAAGCCGAGAATGCCTACTTTCATGTACTTCCTCAAAAGTGACTAACAGGGGTTATAGGGGTTATGCAATGCCGTCCAGCGGCCAATTCGGGGCTCGGTGTGCGGCGCCTGATAGTCATCGTACGGACGAGTGGTGCAAAGGCGCGACCGCGATTGTATCGACAAGAAAGGATTCGATAGCGGCCACGAGTGCGAGCGGCGTCTCGTTCATCGGATAGTGGCCGGCGTTCTTGACTACCTCGACGGTGGCAAGGGGATACCGGCGCAGGTAGGTTTCGGCCATCAACGCGGCGTTGAACGTCGGATCGTGCTCGCCCACCAGCACCTTCACTGGATGCCGCCGCCCGGCAATCTCGTCGCTGAAATCCGTATCAGCCCACGCATGAAAGTATGCGGCGAAGGCTTCCGCGGAAGAATGCGATGCTGAATACGACGCTTTCCATTCGACCCAGGAGGTAGGCAGCCGGCCGCCGGTGCTGCGGTCGATGATGGTCCCGCGATTGTCGATGTGCTCGGCGGCATCCTCTAGAAAACGCCGCGTCGAGGCGCTGTACCGTATCCCCCCGCAAGGAACGGGAGCGATAGCAACCATCGCGTGCACCCGATCGGGAGCGCATGTGGCGATCCGCTCGATCGCCATGCCGCCCATCGAGTGTCCGATCAAGCTGAAGGTGCGAAATTCGAGCGCATCGGCAAGCGCGAGCGCGTCGGCGGCGATTTCATCGATCGTATAGGCGCCGCGCACCTCCTTCATGCCGCCGTAGCCGCGATAGTCCATGAACACGTAGCTGAAAACGTCGCAAGACAACCAGGGCTCGATCTGCTCGAATGAGTGCGCGTCGCCAAACCAACCGTGTAGAACAAGGACGGGGTGAGGGCCATTCCCCACGCGGTGAAATGTATTGGGCATATTGACTCGAATGCGAATGGAAGGGGGCGCCATTGCGCCGTCATACGACGGCTGCGGTAGATCGTAAATCCGCCGGCCGCAGCCCACCTTCCGCATTGGGCCGTTCGCTATAGAATTCGGGCCATGCGAAATACCCTGCTCGATCCTTTCGAGGACATCCCGCGAAGCGTCGTCGCCACCGCGAATGACTATCCGGCCGGCTCGACGTTTCCTGCGCATGCGCATCGCCGCGGCCAGTTCGCGTTTGCCTCTCGTGGCACGATCAGCGTGGCGACGCCCGCAGGCCGGTGGCTCGTGCCGCCGCAGCGAGCCTGCTGGGTACCCGCCGGCGTGCCGCACGAAATGACGATGAGTGGGCCGGTAACCCTGCTCAATGCGTTCGTGTCGCTAACCGAAGCAAAGGCCACGCGAATGCCGGCCCATTGCTGCGTCTACGGCGTTTCGGCGCTCCTCAAGCAGTTGCTCGAAGAGGCTATCGATCTGCCGGCCATGTACGACGTCGATGGCCGCGCCGGCAAACTGATGGATCTGCTCGTCGCGGAAATGGCGTCGATGCCGCGGCTCTCGCTTCACGCGCCGTTGCCGAGCGATCCTCGCCTCGCGCGCGCCTGCAGGAGGTTGTTCGATGCGCCTTCGATTGCGAAGGGGCTCGACAGCATGGCCGCCGAGGTTGGAATGAGCCGGCGAACCTTTACCCGGCTTTTCCGTGCGCAGACTGGAGTCAGTTTTGCCGAGTGGCGCCAACAAGTCTGTCTGCTCGCAGCGATCGAGCGTCTGAGCCGAGGACAGGCCGTAACCGTGGTCGCGCTTGATCTGGGCTACGCCAGCCCCAGTGCGTTCGCCTCCGCATTTCGTCGCGTTCTCGGGGAAACGCCAACCCGGTATCTGGAGGTTCGACGAATGGCGTGAAAGGACGGACCACTACGGGATACGATTCCTTAGCGAGAGCCCGCAGCATCGAGCGATATCGTCATTCATGCCAACCACTCAAACATAAAGCCCCATGCTCGACATGCTTGCGGTGAGCTGCTGTGTGGAGATCTCTATCGCTTGCTGCCCGCCGCCGCGAATCGGCAGCAACACCGTGGGCATGCCGCCCATCCGCGTTGTCTGGAACCCGACATCGATCAGCGACTGCTTAAGCGCCGGATAGAACTCGGCTTTCTTGAAGTCCTGAGTGACTGCCTGCGTGTCGGTGCCTTGGTTTTCGAAAACCCACCCATAAAGCGCGGGCAGCGTGCGTTTGAAGATGCGGCGATGATGCTCGCTGATGAAAAAATCGGAAAATTTGACGTATTCGCCGATGCGATTATTGAGGTAATCCCGCGTCTTGCGGGCCCCCATAAAAGCTCCACCGATACCGGGACTGGTCTTTCTATAGCCGGGCATCTTGGCCTTTATCTTCGCATAGAGGTTGCATTGCTCTAACCCGTTGTAATCGGGCGAGGGCGGAGCGGTAAATCGCGTACCGAAATGCTCAAGAAATTTCCACGCGAGAAACCATACCAGCTGTGCCGATTCGCCTAATTCTTTCTTGACGGTTTTGTCGAGATTGACTTGTCCGCTATGATTTCCGGGGAATGGAACATAAATGGCGTTGGTTTGCGGATGGGTAAACGTGACACGCTTCGCATCCTGGGGCTTGAAGAAACCCCGCGTTTCGTGCATCGACAGCACGGCCAAATAGTTTTTTACGTTCCCGCGAATGGTGCTGGTGTCGTCACTGCCCTTGTTGCCTATACCGGCAACGGGATCCACCGCAAAAATGTTGACGGCGATGTCGGGAAAGATCTCTCGAAGCTTGTAGGCGAGTTTGGTGCAGGTTACTGCGCCGCGGCTCCACCCCAACATATTGATCGTTCTCGGGGGAGGATTCAGTTCCGCTATCGTCGCAACGGCGTGCATGACGTTATCATCCCAGCCGGCCCCCGTCACGACCCCCGTCGCTTGCCAATTGTGATGGGTATGGCCCATCTCCTTGTTGCCAAAGAAGGACTTTGCCTGCTTGTCGCGCGTGAACGGATTGAATTGTCCGGGTATCACGCTCGTCGTCGGGTTGCTGCCGGGGCCGTCGCATATGAGAAAGTCCCGGTATTCGACGCCCGCCACGAGGCGGCCGAATTCCGCGACGATTTCCCCCTGTCCATCACGGCTGGCGCAGGTTCCGTGGTTAAAGACGGTAAATACTGGCGATTGAAATGCGGGCATGTGTATTCCCCTTCGATTGAATGCCACGGGGTGCGTAATTAGGGTTTCCCCGGGCACTCAGGCAAGGGGCAACGTGGGATCTGAGGATAGCAGCGGAGTCGCGGATATTGCAACGGCTTGGCACGGCCCCTTCCCCGCGGCTGGCAAGCGATTAAGCGACGACATCCGCCGTGCGGATATATGAATTCCCTAGCGCGGCGGGCACCGTCGGCGCATTGAAAGAGATACGGGATAGCAAACGTTGTCGTCACGACCGAAACGCTAAGCGAAACCGATTTCACGCGCAGCCACCGCCGAGCAGCCCGGATGCAATTTATTAAGTTTCGTACGAGCAGCGAGGCCCCGATCCGGTTGTGCAACTCAAGGAGATTGACCCTTTCCGGCTAGGGTTCGCACTTAACTGTATGCCGATTGTTAGGTTCAAAATCGAGCCCAAAAAAGCGCATGGCCGGTGTCATTGAATCCTTCACACTTTTTAACTTTTGTATGCTAGAGTCCCCGCACAAAGACATCATCCAAACAGAATTCAGTTAAGCGTGACGGACCATCAGCTTTTCGGACGAGGGAAAACCCACAGATAATCGACATCGACCGTTTGTATAAGTCATCACGGGGTACGCGCGGCATCGGTCGATGAGCGCGCTCGCCTCGGCAGTGAATCGGTGTGCGGTCGGGGGGCGTGCCGATTCATTGCTAACGCCGGGAATCGGCGCGCAGCAACGGCCAATCGGCTCCGCTCGCGTCGCGCATTGTCCCTGCATCATCAGGGGTGATTTCTTCTCCCCGTTTCGAAGTACCCGCCCCCTACGAATCGAAATCATTTCATCGCGAAGTGCCACGCACACGGCCATGTCGATTGCGTGTTTGTGTTTTCCAGTCCGGAGGGGACCATGTCCAATAGTTTGCAGAAATGGGTCGGGCGCAATCGTCCGCCACGCGTCCAGATTACCTACGACGTCGAGATCGGCGACGCGGTCGAAAAGCGCGAGTTGCCGTTGGTCGTCGGCCTGCTCGCCGATCTTTCGGGGCAGCCGGCCACGCCGCTTCCGAAGTTGAAGGAGCGCCGCTTCGTCGAGGTCGATCGCGATAACTTCGACGAGATCATGGGCAAAGTCGCTCCGCGGCTCGACCTTTCGGTGCCGGACACGATGAAGGGCGAAGGCAATCTGAAGGTCGAACTCAAGTTCAATCAGTTCTCCGATTTCCATCCGGAAAGCATCGTGCGCCAAGTGCCGCGGCTCGCCAAGTTGCTCGAAGCGCGTCAGCAGTTGCGCGACCTGCTCGGTAAGCTCGACGGCAACGACGAGCTCGATTCGATCCTCGAGCGCATCGTGCAGAGCGCCGAAGAGCTCAAGAAAGTGCAGAGCGAGGCGAACGCCAGTGGCGCGGCCGCGGAGCCGGCTGCCGCCGAGCCTGCTGCCGAAAGCGCACCGTCGGCATGAGCGGCGCGGCACGGGCCTAGCCCGTAGTCGCTGATGCAACGAACTCACAAAGGACTACCAGATGGAAACGAAATCCGCCGTCGAATCGTCGGCCGCCGGCGCCACGACGAATGCAGACCTGAGCCTGCTCGAGCGCATCGTGCTCGAAGGCAACATGGCCGTCGAACCCTCGCAGGGTGTCTACGCGAAGAAGCTGATCGGCCAGCTCGCATCGCAAATCCTCGATGAAGGCATGCGCACGAGCCCCGACAAGGGTGTCGTTACGATGATCAACGAGCGCGTCGCCGAAATCGACAAGCTGCTCACGGATCAGCTCAACGCGATCATGCACGACGCGTCGTTTCAAGCGCTCGAAGCCTCGTGGACGGGCCTGCACGACATGGTCTACGGTACCGAGACGAGCACGCGCCTCAAGCTGCGCTTGCTCAACGTCACGAAGAAGGAGCTCCTCAAGGATCTCGAGTCGGCTGTCGATCACGACATGAGCGTGCTCTTCAAGAAGGTCTACGAAGAGGAATACGGTACGTTCGGCGGCTACCCGTACTCGCTGCTGATCGGCGATTACACGTTCGGCCGGCATCCGCAGGACGTGGCGCTGCTCGAGCGGATTTCGAAGGTGGCGGCCGCCGCGCATGCCCCCTTCATCGCTGCGGCAGCCCCGAGCTTGTTCGACTTGAAGTCGTTCACCGAACTCGGCGTCACGCGGGATATGTCGAAGATTTTCGAAAGCGCCGAACTGGCAACGTGGCGCAGCTTCCGCGAATCGGAGGATTCGCGCTACGTCTCGCTCGTGTTGCCGAGCTACGCCGCGCGATTGCCCTATGGCGCGAAAACGAAGCCGGTCGACACGTTCAATTTCGAAGAGGACGTCGACGGCACGGATCACGGCAAGTATCTCTGGGCGAACTCCGCTTATCAGATGGGCCTGCGCATTACCGATGCCTTTGCCAAGTACAGTTGGTCCACGGCGATCCGCGGCGTGGAAGGCGGCGGCAAGGTCGACGGTATCGCCGCCCATGCTTACAAGACTTCCGAAGGCGACGTCACGCTCAAGTGCCCGACCGAAGTGACCATCACCGATCGCCGCGAGAAGGAACTGAGCGACCTCGGCTTCATCGCGCTCGTCAACTCGAAAGGTTCGAACTTCGCGGCGTTCTTCGGCGGCCAGACCACCAACAGGCCGGCGCTCTACAACAAGGACGAAGCCAACGCGAACGCTCAGTTGTCGGCGCGCTTACCGTACGTGCTCGCGGCGTCGCGCTTTGCGCATTACTTGAAGGTCATCGTGCGCGACAAGATCGGCAGCTTCCAGACGCGCGGCGGTATCGAGGCGTATCTGAACAATTGGATCTCCGATTACGTGCTGATCAATCCCTCGGCCTCGCAAGAGCAAAAGGCCCGCTTCCCGCTTGGCGAGGCGCGCGTGGACGTGACCGAAGTGCCCGGCAAACCCGGCTCGTATCGGGCCACCTGCTTCATCAAGCCGCACTTCCAGATGGAAGACCTGACGGCTTCGATTCGGCTCGTGGCCGACCTGCCGACGGCCGCTGCCTGACGGCAAGCGACGCATGAACGCGCGGCGTGCGCGCAAGCGCCGCCGCCCCTTTTGCCATACATCGATTCGGATCAGACATGGATACAGTCATCCTGCAGTTAAAGGACATCAAGGGCAACTCGCTCATCGACGGCTACGCCGACGGCGTCATCCTCTATTCGTTCAGCCACAGCGTCATGATGCCGATGAACTCGGATACGGCCAACACCGAGCGTACGCTGGGCCGTCCGAGCTTCAGCGAGTTCTCGATCACTAAGGCGACGGATCAGGCCACGCCGGCCCTGTACGCGGCCTGCGCCGCGGGCACGAAGCTCGGCGACGCAACGATTTCGATCGGCCGCAACGAAGGCGGCAAATTCATGCTGCTGATGAAGTATGTGCTGAGCAACGCGATGGTCTCGAATATCAGCACGGGCGGCGGCGGTTCGGAGATGTCGGATTCGGTGACGCTCCACTTCACGCAGATGACGTCGCAGTACACGCAGCAAAACACCGATTCGACGAAGAAGGGTAATGCGTCGTTCGGCTGGGATCTTGCCGCGAACAAGGCGGTCAGCGTGTCGTGATGAAGTAAACCCGGTGCGCCGCCTCAGGTGGCGTACCGGTTTGTCGTTCGTGCAACGCTTACGTTATGTCGACTATTCGCCAAGGCTATCCGGTGCCGCTGTTCGAGCGTCTCGTCGAAGACGCCGACGCCGACGCTTGGCTCGAAGGTGAGGGCGCGCTGCGCGCATCGGTCGCGCGCGAGCTGTCGCGCCTGCTCAACGCACGCTCGCGCCTGACGATGGCCGAGTTTGCCGCGAGCGATTGCGGCGTGCTCGATTATGGGGTGCCCGATTTCTCCGAACGGTCGCTGCGCTCGGGTTCCGATCGCGAGGCGATCCTCACGGCCGTACGCCGCGCCGTCGCGCTGTTCGAGCCGCGGCTCGTCAACGTCGCCGTGAAATTCGACTTCCACGGGGAAGCGAGCCGCGAAGCGGTGCTAGTCGTCGAGGGCGACATTCGCGTCGCGCGATCGGTCGAACACGTATTTTTCGAATTGGCGGCCGGCGCCGGCGCAAGCCGGAACGACGCGGACGGATGCTGACCAACATGGCGCCAGACGACATTCTTCAGTACTACAAGCGCGAGCTGTCCTACCTGCGTGTGCAGGGTGCGGACTTCGCGCAGCGCTATCCGAAGGTGGCCTCGCGTCTGGCGCTGCATGGTACGGAATCGCTCGATCCGCACACCGAGCGCCTCATTGAAGCGACGGCATTTCTCGCCGCGCGCGTGCACCGCGATCTCGACCAGGCGTTCCCGCAGATCGCTTCGGCGCTGCTCGAGAATGTCTGCCCCTCGCTCGCGCAGAGCGTACCGTCGATGACGGTCGCGCAGTTCGAGCTCGATCCCACCCAGGGCAAGGTGACGGCGGGCTTTCGCGTGCCGCGCCATACCGGGTTATCGGCCCTGACGGAAAGCGGGGATGCTTGCCGCTTTCGCACCGCATGGGAAACCGTGCTGTGGCCGCTCGTCATTGCAGATGCGCGTTTCGGCGACGACACGACGCTGCGCCTTCGGCTCGACTGCGAGCCGGGCGTCGACTTCTCCGAGCTCGAACTGCGCAAGCTGCGGTTGCACTTGCACGGCGACTGGATGGTGACGATCCCGCTGTACGAGTTGCTCGTATCGGGCGTCGTCGGCGTGTCGCTCGCGCCCGCGGGTGCGCCGCTCGTGCGCCTGGGGCAAAAGGCCTGGCGGGAAGTGGGTTACGCAGAAGAAGACCGCGTGCTGCCGCAGCCGGCGCATGCGCACCCGGCCTATGGCCTGCTGCAAGAATATTTCGCGTTTGCGCGCAAGTTTCATTTCTTCGATCTGGAAGTACCGGCCGGAGCCTTCGGCAGCGAACGCAGTTGCGAGATCGTCTTGCATCTGGATCGGATGCCGCGTGCGCTCGCACACATCGGCGCGCAGCATTTTCGTCTCGGCTGCACACCCGTGGTCAACCTGTTCGCGCAGACAACCGAACCGCTCGTTGTGGACGGGCGGCGCTATGAGCACCGGCTGGTTGCCGAACAGAAACGCGAAGCCATCACCGAGATTCATTCGATCGTCTCCGTGATCGCTTCGGATCCCGTCGCGGATCGCGCAACCGTGCTGCCCGGCTATACGGCAGTCGACCGCATGGAGGCAGACGGCTCGGGCACGCCGTCGGCGTTTTGGTACGCGCGACGCGAGCACAGCACGCGCGGCAACGTGCCGGGCATCGACACGTATCTGAGCTTCGTCGATGCAAGCCAGAATGTTGCCCATCCCGCTTCGCCCATCGTCTATGCCAACGTGCTTTGCACAAACCGCCGTCTTGCCGAGCACGTGCCGATCGGCGCCCGCATGCTGGTCGAGCGCGTGTCGCGCAATGCGCACGTGCGGTGTCTATACGAGCCGACGGCGCAGCGCGATCCGGCGCTCGGCAGCGAAACGCTTTGGCGGCTCGTGTCGCTGCTGACACGCAACTACCACTCCCTCGTCAGCGGGCCGAACGGCCGGCGCGAGTTGCAGGAGATGCTGAGCTTGTTCGCATCGGATGGCCTGCGCGAACAAGACCAAATTCGTGGGATCAGGCGCATCGGGGCGCGCCATGTCACTGCCCATATCGGCACCGACGCATGGCGCGGCCATTGCCGCGGTACGGAAATCAATATCGAGTTCGACGTCGATGCGTTCGTGGGCAGCTCGCCGCTGTTGATGGCCGCCGTGCTCGCCCGCTTCTTTGCGATGTGCACGTCGGTCAACTCCTTCGTTCGGCTCGTGGTTTGCCGGGGAGATGAGACATGGAAACAATGGGAACCGATGACCGGTTGCCAGCAGTTGCTATGATCGATCGGCTTCTCGCTCATCCCCACGATTTCGACTTGTTCCAGGCGATTCACTTGCTCGAACGTGCGCAGTCATGGGCGCGGCCGCTCGGAACGGGCGATGGGACGGACGAAGCCGTGCGCTTGTCGGGCCATGTGTCGCTCGCGTTCGAGCCGAGCGATATTCGCAGTGTGCGCAGCCAGCCGGCAGGCCCCGAGCGTGCCACCTATACCGTGAGCACCGCGGCGATGACGCTCGCCGGTGCGAACGGCCCGTTGCCGCTGCCGTTCACCGAATGGCTGCTCATGCGGCGCGCGGCGCGAGAAACGGCGATGTCGGATTTCCTCGACATCTTCAATCATCGCTTCCTGTCCTTTCTGTATCGCAGCCGCCAAAAACACGCGCCCGGGCTCAACGGGCGAGCACCGGACGAAGCGGCGCTGACTGCCTGCCTCGACGCACTCGGCAACCTGGGCTTGCGCGCCGGCGAGCGCGGCCCCGGTGGTGCGCGGCGCTGGGTGCGCCATGCGGGCCTGCTGGGCGGTGCGCCGCGTTCGATGGTGGGTTTGCTCGCCATGCTGTCCGACCGGCTCGGCTTATCGGTGCGAGGCGGGCAGTTCGTCGGCGGCTGGCGCGAACTCGATGCGCGCGACTCGGCCCGCTTATCTGGCGTGCGCCGCCTGGCTTCGCGCCTGAACGGCAACGCTGTCGTCGGACGACGCTGCTGGGATCAGGCAGCAGGCATTCGCATCGAATTCATCGATCTGCCGCCCGATCGATTCGAAGCCCTGTTGCCCGGTGGTGCACAGCACGAGCTGACCGCATGGCTCGTCCGGTCATATCTGGAACAGGACCTCGAGGTCCACGTCGTGCTGCGGCCGGCGCCCCGGCAGACCGCCTGCGCGGTCGGCGGCGCGCGCGCGGTCCGGCTCGGATGGACCGCATGGCTTGGCCGACAGCGGGCCCCGAACATAGACGCGGACGCCAAGGCATTTGAGGCACTCGAGCCGCTTGCGCCCGCCCGATTCACCTTGCGCATGCAGCCGTCGCCGGCGGCGTGGCGCGCATCGGACGCGTAACACCCAGAGCCATCATGGAAATCGACATTCGCACTTTGGTGAGCCGGCTCGATCCGGCGTGCAAGCATGCCATGGAGCTGGCGGCGCAGTTGTGCGTGCGGCAGACGCACTACAACGTCGATGTCGAGCACTTTCTGCTGCAGCTGCTCGAATCGGATGCGCCCGATCTTCGCGTCATTCTCGAGCACTTCGAAGTAGCCTGCCCCGATGTCTGCGCGCAGCTTCAAAAGGCCGTCGATCAGTTCAAGCGCGGCAATGGCCGCACGCCCGCGCTGTCGCCGAACTTCTCGCGTCTGTTTCAGGAGGCGTGGCTGTTGAGTTCGATGCTGCTCGGGCAGCAGCAGATTCGCTCCGGCACGGTTCTGCTCGCCTTGCTCGAAGTCGATAGCTTGCGTGGCTTGCTGATCGACTCCGCTCCCTCGCTGCTCAAAATCCCGCGCGCGACGTTGCGCGAATCGCTGCCGGCGGTACTCGCCGCGTCGACCGAAGACGGCGGCCCGGCTGCCGCGCCTACAACGGGTGCCGCCGCGGGCGCAGCGGCCACGGGCAAAACGCTGCTGCCCGCCATGCCGTCGGCTGCCGGCAGCGGGCCGGGCGGCTCGGCGCTCGCGCAGTACACGGTCGATCTGACCGAACTGGCCCGTGAAGGGGCGATCGACCCGGTCCACGGACGAGACATGGAGATTCGTCAACTGATCGACGTGTTGCTGCGGCGGCGCCAGAACAATCCGATCCTCACGGGCGAGGCAGGCGTCGGCAAGACGGCGGTGGTCGAGGGTTTCGCTCAGCGCATCGTGCAAGGGCAGGTGCCGCCCGCGCTGCTGAACGTGACCGTGCGCTCGCTCGATCTCGCGCTGCTGCAAGCCGGCGCAGGCGTGAAGGGAGAGTTCGAGAATCGGCTCAAGTCGGTCATTGCCGAGGTGAAGGCATCGCCCGTGCCGGTGATTCTTTTCATCGACGAAGCCCATCAGTTGATCGGCGCGGGCGGCAGCGAGGGTCAGGGCGACGCGGCCAACTTACTCAAGCCCGCGCTCGCGCGCGGCGAGTTGCGCACGATCGCGGCCACTACCTGGGCCGAGTATAAGAAGTACGTCGAACGCGATCCGGCGCTCGCGCGCCGTTTCCAAGTGGTCAAGGTCGACGAGCCCAGCGAGGCGGTTGCGATCGAGATGCTGCGCGGCATGGTGCAGAAGCTCGCGCATCACCACGGCGTCGAAATTCTCGATGAGGCGGTGCGCGACGCGGTCAAGCTGTCGCATCGTTACATTTCGGGCCGTCAGTTGCCCGACAAAGCGATCAGCGTGCTCGACACGGCGTGCGCGCGCGTGGCCATCGGGCAAAGCGGCGTTCCCGAGGACATCGAGGCGCTCGGCCGCGCGCTCGAATCGGGCGAGAATCAGTTGCGCATCCTGCGTCACGAGGCCGCGACGGGCGCCGATCATGCCGATGCGATCGTGACGCTGACCAAGCAACTCGAGGAGCAGCGCGCGACGCACGCGCGGCTCGCCGACAAGCTAGCGACAGAGCACCGCGCCGTGGAAGAAATCCTCGCGTGGCGGCGCAAGATCGCGCGGCAGGTGGATGCACCCGAGCCGGCCGAGGAGGGGGAGGACGCCCATTCGCTGCTTGCGAATCTCGGCCGCCTCGAAAAAGGCCTGGAAGCAGTGCAGAACGACGAGCCCATGGTGCCGGTGTACGTCGATTCGGCGATGGTTGCGGAGGTCATCTCGGGCTGGACCGGCATTCCCGTCGGTCGCATGCTGGCCGACGAGCTGCATACCGTGCTTTATCTGCACGACAAGCTGGCCGAGCGCGTCGTGGGCCAGGAGGAAGCGCTCGATGCCATCGCGCGGCGCGTGCGCACGTTCCGCGCCGACCTCGACGATCCCGGCAAGCCAGTAGGCGTGTTCTTGCTGGTAGGCCCGAGCGGCGTCGGCAAAACGGAAACCGCTGCCGCCCTGGCCGACACGCTCTACGGTGGCGAGCGCAACATGATCACGGTCAACATGTCGGAGTTCCAAGAGGCGCACAGCGTCTCGGGACTCAAAGGCGCGCCGCCGGGCTATGTCGGGTATGGGCGCGGCGGCGTATTGACCGAAGCGGTGCGGCGGCGTCCGTACAGCGTCGTGCTGCTCGATGAAATGGAGAAGGCGCATCCGGACGTACTCGAGTTGTTCTTCCAAGTCTTCGACAAAGGCGTGATGGAAGACGGCGAAGGGGTGCCGATCGACTTCAAGAATACGTTGATCCTGTTGACGTCGAACGCGGCCCAGGAAGTCATTACCGAAGCCTCCCAAGGCGGCCGCCGGCCGCCGGCCGAGGAGCTCATCGAGCGGCTGCGGCCGGCGCTGCTGCGTCAGTTCAGCCCGGCCTTTCTCGGCCGGCTCGTGCTCGTGCCGTATTACCACCTGGGCGATGCGCAGATCGCGGCGATCGTGAACCTCAAGCTGAATCGGCTCGCGGAGCGGTTCGCCCGCAACCATCACGCCGAGCTGACATGGGACGACGCGTTCGCGCGCGTCATCACCGAACGCTGCAAGGAAGTGGACAGCGGCGCGCGCAACGTCGATCACATCCTCACGCACATCGTGCTGCCCGAGCTCGCGCGCGAGGTGCTCGAGCGTATCTCGGTGGCCGAGCCGTTCGAAGCCGTCCACCTGGCGTTCAAGCCCACCGGTGGCCTCGCGTTCAGCTTTACGGCGGGCGGCGGAGCCTGACATGCAGGAAGCCACGACGGTCCAAGCAGGCAGCTTGCTTTCGGTCACTACGCCCTTCGGTGCGGACGTGTTGCTGCTCGAAGGCTTTTCCGGCCGCGAGGCGATCTCGGAGCCGTTCCATTTCGAGTTGCGCATGCGCTCGACCCAGGTCGCGCTGGCGGCTTCGTCCATCGTCGGCCAAAGCGCAACCGTGACCGTGCAAACGCCAGGCGGATCGGCGCGCTACTTCAACGGTATCGTCACCCGGTTCGCGCAGGTCGGCGCGGATGCCGCACACGGCTACTACTCGGCGGCGCTTGCACCGCGTTTGTGGCTCGCGAGGCTAGGCAGCGACCGTGCGATCTATCAGAACTTAAGCGCGCTCGACATCGTGCAGCAGGTCCTGTCGAGCTTCGGCGTTACGGTAAAACCGAGCACGACGGGCACGTATGCAGTGCGCGAGTACTGCGTGCAGTACGACGAGAGCCCGTTCGATTTCATTTCGCGGCTGATGGAAGAAGAAGGCATTTTCTACTTCTTCACCTTCGCCAACGGCAGCCACACGATGGTGCTCGCGGACGGCCCGTCCGCGCACGAGCCCATCGCGGGCGTGCCGCAATTGTGGTTCTCGAGCGATTCGATATCGCACAGCCCCTCGGAACGCGTGAGCGCGTTCGAACTCGTGACGGGGTTGACCGAGCGCACTCACATCGTCGCCGATTACGACTACACCGCGGCCACGATTTCCACGGCCACTTCGTCCGCATCGGGCGGTGTCACCAACGGCACGCGCTACACGTTTCCGGGACGCTATGCGCAGGCCTCGGACAGCACCCGCACGGCCGATCTGCGGCTTGCAGCGCAGCAGATCGGCCAGCAGACCGGCCGTGGCGCGAGCGCATGCTATGCGCTCACGGCCGGATCGAGCTTCACGCTCGGCGGCCATGCCAATGCCGCGGTCAATGCGAACTACGTCGTGCGCGCCGTCGAACACAGCGCGACGAACGACCAATACTCGAACGAATTCGTGGTCTTCCCGTCGTCGGTTCCGTTCCGTCCGCCGCTCGTCACGCCGCGGCCCGTCGTCCCCGGCAACCATACCGCGACGGTGACGGGCTCCTCCGGCGAAGAGATCTGGACGGATGCTTATGGGCGGATCAAGGTCAAGTTCCATTGGGACCGCTCGAGCACCGCGAACGAGAACACCTCCTGCTGGGTGCGCGTCGCGCAGACTGTCGCGGGCAACGGATGGGGGCACTTCTTCCTTCCGCGCGTCGGGCAGGAGGTGATCGTGAGCTATGTCGACGGCGATCCGGATCGTCCGCTCGTGACCGGCAGCGTCTACAACCAATCGAGTACGCTGCCCTACGCGCAGCCGTCGATGCAGACGCGCAGCACGATCATGTCGCGATCGTCCAAGGGCGGGACCGCCGGCAACGAGATCCGCATCGAAGACAAGACCGGCAGCGAAGAGCTGTATCTGCATGCGCAGAAAGACATGAACGTGTCGATCGAGAACGCGCTCGCGACCACCGTGATCGCGGGCAATGAAACGCACACGATTCAAAAGGGCGACCGAACCGTCGACGTGCAGACGGGCAAGGAAACGCACACGGTCAAAGGCACGCGCTCGCTCGACGTGACCGGCGACGAAACGCATACGAACCACGCGAAGTTCACGCACGACGTGACGGGGGACTACACGCTCAAGGTGAGCGGGAACTTGACGATCGATGTAAGCGGATCGATCACGTTCAAGTCGGGCACGTCGTTGACCGCGCAAGCCGGTACGTCGCTGTCGAATCAAGCGGGCACAACGCTTGAGAACAAGGCCGGCACCACGCTCACGATCCAAGGGCTGGAAGTGCAAAGCAAGGCATCGGCCACGCAGACGGTCGACGGCGGCGGCATGCTGACCCTGAAGGGCGGCCTCGTGAAGCTCAATTGACGTCGTCGCCCCTATCGCCGAGACCGCTATGCTCGATCCAAAACCGATGAGTTCACCGACTTCCCCGGCCGCGTTGCCGGGGACGCAGGCTTGCGAGGTGATCGAGCAGCGCACCCCAAGCGGTGCCGTGATCGCGCGCACGTCGCTACTCGGCGGCGTGCCGCACGGGCCGATGACGCGCTGCACGCCGGAGGGCCAACCGACCTTCGACGCGCACTATGCGCACGGGGTGTTGTCGGGGCCGATGCGCGCGTTCGATCCGCCGGGCGTGCCCGTGAAAGAGGCGCATTACGCGGACGGTAAAGAGCATGGGGTGACGACACTGTATCAAGACGGTCGCGTAGGGTCGAGGCAGCATTACGTGGCGGGCGTACTCCAGGGTGAAAGCGTCACTTATGCGCCATCGGGCCAGGTTACGTCGCGCCTTCCCTACGTAGCCGGAAAGCTCGAGGGCGAGGCGGTCTATCTGCACGAAGGTGTCGTCGTGCGCCGCGCGCGCTATCGCGCGGGCGTGCTCGAAGGCGAAACGCGCGAGTACGCGGCAGACGGCACGTTGGTGCAGAGCCTTCCGTATCAGGCCGGCTTGCTGCACGGCACCGCACGTCGCTTCGATCCGGACGGCCGCGCGAGCGCGGAGCGCCGCTACGCCGGCGGCAAACCGCAAGCGGCGTGGCATAGCGTCGACACGCCCATGGCGGGCACCGCGGGCGCGCTCCCGAAGATCGTCGCGAACTTCGAAAAATGGGTGAAGGGCTGATCGATGGGCATTCAAATCACCACCGGCACCCTGCTGCAATGCAGTTTCGGCGTCGCGCCTTCTTCGCTGAACGTGCTGCCGATCTCGCGCGTCATGTCGGGTGCGCCGGCCGCGACCATCATGGATCACGCGCCTATCGTCAACGTCGCGCCGTTCGGCATGTGCAACTGCCCGGCGAACCCGATGGTCGCGGCTGCGACGGCGGCGGCGTTGGGGGTATTGACGCCGATGCCGTGCGTGCCGGCCACCGCGGCGCCGTGGGTGCCCGGTTCGCCGACGGTACTGATCGGCGGCCAGCCGGCCCTACAGAACAGCTCGAAACTGATGTGCAACTGGGGCGGCGTGATTCAGATCGTCGCACCAGCACAATTCACCACCATGGTTCCTTGAGGGACGACCGCAATGCCCTATGTTTTTTCGATGACGGCGCGAATGGCAACGATTGCGGCGTGCTGCGTCCTCCTGCTGTGCGTGCTGCTGTTCCTGCTCGGCGTCGAGCTCGGTGCGCGCTATGCCGCGCCGGCCGCAGCGTCCGGCAGCTCGGCCACGGCCGCCGGCGTCATCGAGCGTGCCCCGTTGCCGGCAAGTGGCGACGCCGCAGCGCCCGCCCTGCCCGCTGTATCCGCTTCCAACGCTTCTTGAAACCGTAAACGGTAATCGCTATGCCAACGCTTCATACTTCGGGTCCCGCGCCGCACCGGCGTCATATCGCGGCGTTTACGCTGCGCGCGCTCGCCGGCCGCGCGGCCGCCGTCCTGACGATGAGCGCCGCGCTTGCCGCGGGCACAGGTACCGCGCATGCAGCCGGCGCTACGACCGCCGCGCCTTCGGCGGTACCCTCAGCCGCGCCGGCATCGTCGAGCGTCGCGGCACTGCCGCTCACGCCGACCGGTCTCGTGCGCATGCCCGATGGCCGCTTGCTCGCCCCCGAATTCGCACGCATCATGAACCGGGGCGAATTGGTCGTCGCGATGCTGGGCGTCGATCAGCCGCCGTTCTTTGAAACGCGTAACGGCCGCTTGCAAGGCGTCGACGTCGACATCGCCGACGAACTGGCGGCAAAACTCGGCGTCAAGGTGCGCTTTAACCGCGATGCGAAGACCTTCGACGGCGTGGTCAGCCTGCTCGCAAACGGCGACGCCGACCTGGCGATCAGCAAGCTGTCGCGGACGCTGGCGCGCGCCGAGATCATCAGCTTCAGCACACCGTACGTGCGCCTGCATCGCGCGCTGCTCCTCAATCGCATCAACTTCGCCCAGGTGGCTCACGACCGTGCCGCGCCGGAAGTGATCCGCTCGTACGACAGCACGATCGGCGTGGTGATGAACTCGTCGTACTCGCAATATGTGCGCACCAATTTCCCGGACGCGAAGGTGAAGCCGTATCCGAGCTGGGATGCGCTGCTCGGCGCGCTCGACAAGGGCGAAGTGACAGCCGCTTACCGTGACGAATTCGAAGTCAAGCACGTGCTCAAAAGCGATCCCACGGCGTCGCTGAAGCTGCGCGTCGTGACACTGGACGACCTGGACGACCCGATCTCGATCGGCGTCAATGTCTCCATGCCCGCCATGCTCGCGTTCGTCAATCAGTTCCTTGCAGAACGCAGCAAGAAGCTCGACGTGAAGACGCTGCTGCAAGCCACCGACAACTAAAACAACAAGAACGAAAAGCGCATTTCGGAGACCGTAAGATGAATATGAACAAGCTTTACGCCTTTGCCGTGAACCCGTGGGTGGTGATCGGCAGCCTCGCGCTCGGCAGCGCTTTCGGCTTATTGCTTCCCCTTTCGGCGGCAAGGCTCGACATCATCGGCGACCTCTACGTCAATTTGCTGAAGATGACGACGTTGCCGTTCATGGTGTCGGCGGTGATCTTCAGCCTGCAGCGCCTCTTTCGCGACGGCGGCACGTCGCGCCTGTTGCTGCGCGTGGTGATCGTGATCCTCGGCGCGTCGGCGACGGTTGCCGTGGTCGGTGCCATCGTGTTGTTGACGATGCGGCCCGGCGCGAACATCTCGACGGCGACGATGCATACGTTCGGCGCAATGGTCGGCAGCGACGACACGGGTTCGAATGAGACCGTGATGAGCCTGTACGGCACCGACACCGTGCCGAAAACGGTCGGCCTGTCCGATATGCTGAGGAGCCTCGTGCCGAACAACATCTTCGCAGCGCTTGCGAGCGGCGATGCGCTCAAAGCGCTCGTGTTCGCGCTGCTGTTCGGTCTGGCCGTCGGCCGCGTCCCGGAACGCATCTCCGTCGGCTTGAGCCAAGCGCTCGAGACGGTCTATCACGCTTGCCAGAAACTCATGCATTGGCTCAGCTATCCGCTGCCGCTGATTCTGTTCTGCATGAGCGCGGCGCAGCTCGGCAAGACCGGGGCGGGACCGTTGCACGCCATGCTGCAGTTCGTCATAGCATTCTTCGTCGTCGCGATGCTGCTGCTCGTGCTCGCCGCCACCATCATTTGGAAACGTTCGACCCATTCGCTCGGCGGCACGCTCGATGCGCTGCGCGCTCCGTTCGCGCTCGCGCTGGCCACGCGCAACAGCGCCGCCTGCATGCCCAGCATGATCGAAAGCCTCGTCGACCGTCTCGGCTTCGCCCGCTCGCGTGTCGAGCTGATGGTGCCGCTCACGGTGTCGCTGTTGCGCGTCGGGCCGATGGTCTACTACGTCTGCGCAACTTTGTTCATTGCCCAACTCTACGGGCGGCACCTCGGTGTGGTCGAAGTCAGCACCGTCCTGCTCGCATCGGTCCTCGCAGGCTTCGCATCGGCCGGCATGACCGGGCTCGTGACGGTATCGCTGATCGGCATGACCTGCGTTTACCTGAGCCTGCCCTTCGAGGCAGCGTTCATTCTGTTCCTGGCAGTCGATCCGTTGTGCGACATGCTGCGCACACTGATCCTCGTGATCGGCAATACGGCGGCCGTATCGATCATTTGCCCCCGGCCGCTCAAGCTCTAGGATCCGCCATGGCGCTAATAGGCATCCTGGGCGGCATGGGGCCGCTTGCCACAGTCGATTTCATGGAGCGCGTGATCGCGTTGACGAGTTCGGCCGGGGCATCGTTCGACCAACAGCATTTGCCGTTGCTCGTCGTGCATCTGCCGCATATTCCCGACCGTTCGGAAGCTTTGCTCCGTAACGGCGAAAGCCCGTTGCCGGCGCTGCTGCGCGGCATCGACATGTTGAACCGCAACGACGTGGAACTGATCGTCATTCCGTGCAACTCGGCACATTACTGGTATGACGCGATGCGCGCCGAGAGCCGTGCGCCGATCATCCATATCGCCGAGGCGAGCGTGGCGGCGCTGCCCGCGAGCGCGCGGCGCGTCGCCGTGTTGGCAACGGATGGGACGTTTCATTCCGGGCTCTATCAGCGAATGCTCGCGGCACGCGGATTCGACTGCGTCGAGCCTGACGCGGCGACGCAGCAGCACATCGATGCCTGCATCGGCGACGTCAAAGCCGGCAAGCTTGGCGCATCGACCGAACACCTGGCGCTCGCTTTGGATTGGCTCGTCCGTCGGGGCGCGCAGGCCGCGGTGCTGGGCTGCACGGAGCTACCGATCGCCGCGCGCGAAATGGATGCCGCGCCGATCCCAACGATCGACAGCACGCTCGAACTTGCGCGCGCGACGGTGTCTTACGGTCTCGCTCGCGGCTGGAACCACGCGCTATGAACACATTGAGGCAACTGCCCAATTCCGCGCTCGCGCTGCTGCTGTGCGTGCTGCTCGGCAGCGTTGCCGGCGCCTTCGCGGAGCCGTTCGGCGATGCGGCCTATGCCATCGGCCAGATCTATATTTCGATCGTCACGATGGCAGCGGTGCCGTTGCTCGTCGTAGCGATGTTTTTTGGGTTGCGTCAGCTGATGGGATTGCCGCGGCCGGGCCTGCGCATCGGGGCCATGCTGATGCTGGCGATCGCGCTCGTTGCGCTGTGCGCCTTCGCCGGCACACTGGCCGGTGTAGCGGCGGCGCCGGGACTGCACTTGTCGGACGCGGCGCATGCGCAACTCGGCCGGCTCATCCTATCGAGCAGCGGGGATGCGGGCGAGGTACGCATGGCGTTATTCGCGCAGAGCGCACAGGGCGCGACTGAGCACGCCTGGGCATTGATCAACGTCGTGCCCGACAACTTCTACGGCGCGCTCGCGAGCGGCCGGGCGCTCGGCATCCTCACCTGCACGATCCTCTTCGGCATGGCGTTCGCCGCCCTATCCAGCGAGCAGACCAAGGTGCTCAACGGTATCTTCGAGAGCATCTACCGCACGCTCGAAGCGCTCATCGACTACGCGAACCTGCTGCTGCCGGTGCTGGTATTCGGCACGGCGGCCCACTGGGTCGCCCATACGCCTCGCGAGGTTTTATCCGCGATGGGCGGTTTCATTTCGCTGTTTCTGATCTCGGCCGCCGTGTTGTCGTGCATTGCGCTTGCCGCGATCGCCATCCGTACACGTGTGCCGTTCCTGCACGCCGTCGCAGGCTTGCGCGCGCCGATGCTCGTGGCATTCACGTCCGGCACGGCGACGGCGGCGATTCCCCATACGATCGAGGCGATGAGCGCCAAGCTTGGGTGCAGCCGCGGCGTCGCGGAACTCGTCGTGCCGTTCGGCGCAGTATTCTTGCGCGCCGGCTCGGCGCTCTATTTCGCGCTCGTCGCCACGTTCGTCGCGAACTTGTACGGTCATTCCCTCGGCGTCGGCGATTGCGCGATGATCGGGGCCGCGGCCACCGTCGCCGCTTTCGCGTCCGCCGGACGCAATGGCGTAGGCGGCATCGCCGCGGCGGGGATCGTCTTGTCGCTGCTGCGGCTGCCCACCGAGGCAGCCTTGGTGCTGTTCATCGCAATCGACTTGATCTGCGACGGGCCGCGCAATGTGTTGAGCGTGCTGTCAACGTGCGCTGTCGTGGCGCTGGCGTCGGCGGGCCTGCAGGCCGATCGCGCCGCGGCGCCGTCGCAGCCGAGAATGGCGTATGGCGAGTCGATCGTGGTGCGCCTTGCGTTCACGCGGGCGCAGCTTGCGATGGCGGCGGGCTGTGCACTGGTGGCGGCTTCTTTGATCGTGGTCATGGGTATAGGAGTGGGGGCGAGATGACGGACTGGCGACGACTTACGGCGGTGCTGTGCTTGGTGGGACTCGCCGGATGCTCGATGCTGTTTCCATCGGGCGACAAAGTGAAGTGGGACGACTTGACGCTCGCGGCAAGCGACGAGGCCAACAACGATAGCCCCGTCGCCGTCGATGTCGTGTTCGTGACGGACAAGACGCTGCTCGAGCGCGTCGCCGAATTACCGGCTTCGAAATGGTTTGCCGCTCGGGGCGACCTCGTCGGCACGTTTCCGAATTCCATCCGCTACCAGAGTTGGGAGCTCGTGCCCGGGCAGCGGCTCGTGGTGCCGGGAGACAAGCTGCGCGGACCGCGCGTGGCGGGCGTCTTCGTATTTGCGGACTACCCGGGGCCCGGTGCCCATCGCGTCCGAGTCGAGCGCTTCGACGGCCGGCTCGTCGTGCAACTCGGCGATAACGCATTTTCCGTTTCGAGTGTGAAATGACAGAACTTCGCTGTGCTTTCGATTTCCGACGCGTCGCGCCGCCGTGCGGCCGACCCGTTTCCCGCGATGCGAGGTGGCGTCATGCCTGATCGAGTCAGTCCTGTCGCCGAGCGGGTCGAGTGGTTCGAAGGCATGCTGCTCGCGCCGCAGCACTTCCAGCTGCTCGGTGCGCGCGTCGATTCCCTCGTCGCGTGGCAGACGCTGGCCGCCGCGCCGTTCAGCTGGGGCGTGCGGCACCTGGTATTCGACGAGGGCTTGCTCGCGGCCGGGCTCATACGCGTGCTCGCGCTCGAGGCCGTCATGCCCGACGGCACCGCGGTGTGCTATTCGGCCGAATCCGCGCAACAGGGGCGGCTCGAGCTTTCGCTCGCGCCGTTCGCGGAACGGCTCGCCACCGCGACGCTCGCCATCTATCTGACCCTGCCCGTTGCTGGGTCGATGCGCGGCGAGGCCGAGATGCGCCGGTTTCGCTCGGTGCCGGGCGAGCCGGTGGAGGACGATACATCGGGCGCGCCGCCCGCCGACATTCCTCGCCTCGTACCGAATCTCGCGCTGGAGGCGGGCGAAGTGCCGTCCGGGCGCTTCGTCTCGCTGTGTCTCGGCACCGTCTATAAGGACAACGAAGTCATCAAGCACGGCGATCGCCAGCCCCCGCTGCTCGAGGTCGCGCGCGACAACCCGCTGTGGACGGCGGTGGCCGCGCTGCTCGGCCAAGTGCGCGGCAAAGCCGCATTCGTGGCGCGCCAGACGGCCATTCCCTCGTCGAAGGCGGACGATCGCCTGACGCAGCTCGAGCTGAAAGACCGGTTGCGCAGCTTGCTCTCGGCGCTGCCGCTGGCCGAGGCCGTGTTGCGCACGCCGCATCTGCATCCGCTCGCGCTTTATCACGCGCTCGCCGCGCTCCATGGCTCGCTGTCGATGCTCGCGCCAGGCGGCTTGCCGCCCGTGCCGCCGGACTACGACCATGCCGATCCCCTCGCCGTCTTCGCGCCGCTGCTCGCTTCGTTGCGCGACGCGATCGCGGAAGTGAGCGAAGGGTATCGCGAACGCAAGTTCCGCTATGGCAACGATCTATTCGATATCGCCTTGCAGGCGAAGTGGGTGGAGGGGCGGCTGGTGATCGGCCTGCGCGGCCAATCCGATCGCGACTTGTTGGCGTGGATGGAAGGTGCGGTGATCGGCTCCGAATCCGTCTATGCGTCGCTGCGCAGCCGGCGCGTGCTCGGCGCCGCACGCCGCGCCGTGGAGTATGCCGAGGAGCTCGGCATCCGCTCCGGTTCCGGCTACCTGCTGTTTGAAGTCGAGGCCGACCCTGCCCTCGTGCGCCCCGGCGAAGCGCTCGCCATCGGCAATCCGAGCGAGGGGGCGAGCGCGCAGCGGCCCCAAGAAATGATGCTGTTCACGAAAGACTGACGGTGGGCAATAAGATGGCACGCACCCGTATTGAAATCGAAGAGAATGACCTCGCGACCGAGCAGTTTCGCGCGTTCCTCGACGAGCTCGTCAAAGCGCAACGGCGTTTTTCCGAGACGTCCGAGACCGACGCCGACGCCGATGCGGCCGCGCAAGGCATGTCGCGACATCTTCTCAACGTGCTGGAAATTCAGACGCTGCAGTCGCGCCGCGACAGCACGCGCTTTGACATCGAGAATGTCGCCGACGCGCGCTACCTCAAAGCCGTGCTCGCCGACGAATTGCTGCTGAACACCGAGTGGGCGGGGCGCGAGCGCTGGACGGCCTACTTGCTCGAATCGACGCTGTTTCGCACGAGCATCGCGGGCGATCTCGTCTTCAAGAAAATCGAGGAGTTGCTGTCGGATCGCGAGCCGTCGCGCCGCGACATCGCGCGCCTGTATTTGTTCGCGCTCGCGATGGGTTTTCAAGGGCGCTTTCGCGGCGCGGGCGAGCAAGCCGATGCGCGCTTGCGCAGCTATCGCGAAGAACTCTATGAATTCATTTATCAGCGCAGGGCGGACTTGGGCGGCCGCGATCGCGTCGTGGCCGAATCCGCCTACACGAATACCCTTTCTCATATCGCGCCGCGCAAGCTGCCGTCCGTCAGCCGTTGGAGCGTCATGGCACTGCTAGCGCTGGTGGCGTTGCTCGCCGTCTCCGAGATGCTGTGGCTATGGCAATCGTGGCCGGTTCGCCAGGCACTGCACGGCAACACCGTCGTGGGAGCAAGCTCATGAGCGGCCTGTATCGTGGGTCCATGACAGGGGCGGCGCTATGCTGACGAGCAACCTGTTCCTCCTGTCGGTCGCAGTCCTGATCCTCGTCGTGCTCGCCGTGCTCGGCGTGGTGCTTTGGTTCGCGGCGCACAGCGCGCAGAACAAGCCGGCTGCGGAGCATAAGATCGTGCGGCTGCGCACGGATTCGCTGCGCAATGCGTTTCGGCATGCCGTTGAGCTGATCGAAGGCAATATCGCATCGCGCAGCGAGCGCTACAACGTGCCGTGGGTCATTGTGCTGAACGAAGGCGACGATCCCCGGCCGCTACCGATCGCGCAGGCGGGTGTGGCCAGCGTCTTGAGCTCGGAGGCCGCGAACCCGGCCGCGATACAGGGCATTTCGTGGAATTTCTTCGATCGCGGTGTGGTCATCGACATCAAGGCCGCGTATCTCGGTTCGCCCGACGAAAGCAGCGACGAAAAGCCATGGGACGAATTCTTAAGCCTGTGCCGCACCTACCGGCCGCAGCGGCCCTTCGATTCCGTCGTCGTAACGGTTCCGGCCTCGATGCTGCTGCCCGACCATCCTGATGCGCGCCTCGAATTGGAGCGCCATGCGAAGCTCGCACACCGGCGCCTGTGGCTCGCGCAGAACCGCTTCGCCATGCGGTTTGCGGTGTACGTTGTCGTCACCGGCTGTGAAGCGCTTCCCGGCTTCGCCGCATTCGCCCGCGCCCTGCCCGAGCCGCTGCGCGCGAGCATGTTGGGGTGGTCCTCGCCGTTCGATCTGTCCACGACCTATCAATCGAGCTGGGTCGATACCGCCATGGGGAGCGTCGAGCGCGCTGTATCGGATGCGAGCGCGGAACTGTTCACGCTCGACACGGGGATGATCGACGTGCAGGGTTGCCTGCTGCTGCCTGCGCGCGTCGATGCCATGCGCGCGCAGTTGCAGATCTATGTCGACGAGCTCATGCGGCCCAGCGCCTACCACGAGCCGTTCTTCTTCAGAGGGATCTATCTGACCGGCGACAGCGGCGAGCTGGCGCAGCGCGGCGAAAGCCCGCGGCCCGCGAGCGAAGCCGCGACGCTCGATTCGCCCGAGGCCGCCGATCCGTACGGCGAGCGCAGCGAACCGCGTTTCGCGTCGGAAGCCGGTACCGATGCCGACGCCGCTGCGCATGAGCCGGGTATGCACGAGGCCGGCCGCGCGCTGAATGACCTCATGCTGCAGCCGGCCTTCCTGCGCGACGTGTTCGAGAAGAAGATCTTTCTCGAACACGGGCTGACACGGCCGTCGCGCTCGCAACATCTCACGCGGCCCGTGCTGCACCGCGCGGTGCGCTGGGGCGCGATCGCCTTGCTGGGCGGCTGGACCCTCGGCCTCACGGGCGCCACCCTCGCGCTCAGCCACCGCAACCCGCGGCTCGTCGCAGCGCTGAACGAACTGCATGCCGATGCGCAGGAGCGCGACGCAGCGGCGCGCGGCGGCGAGTCGCTGCCGTCGGATTGGTACCGCAGAAAGACGTTGTCGTTGATCGCCATGAACGATCAGCATATCGGCACGCTATGGACCGTCTTCATGCCGGGCTCGTGGAGCGTGTTCGACGATCTCGACGAACGTGTCCGCGCCCGCTTCGAGCACGAGTTCGGCGAGATCGCGCTGACAGCGCTCGAACGAGAGATGCTGTTGCGCGTGAGCCGCATGACCGGCGTCGCGAGCGATCCGAGCACGGGGCAATTGATTGTCGGCGACGATTGCGCCGCTCCGTCGCTCGGCAGCGATTCGCCGGTCGTGACCAGCTTGGCTGTCGAAGATTTGCCGGCCATGCATGCGATGCAACGGTATGTGACTTCGGTCGATCAGCTCGACGCAGCGCTTGCGGCCATGCGGCGCTTGCAGCAGCCGTCGCCGGGCAACGAAGACGCGCTTCGGCTCGTGGTGCGCTATGCGTTCGGCACCGAGTTGCAGGGCAATGTCGCGGGCAGCTTGCGCTACTTCTATCGCGATGCTTCGCGCGACGGGCAAGCGTACGCGGCCGACGGCACCGGCGGGTTGAACTTGCCGGTGATTCGCGAGGCCGTGCGTTGCACGTTCGACAAAGGCGCGCAGCAACTGGACACGCAGATGTTCACGGCCAATCCGCTGCTCGCGGCCGAGCGTACGGTGACCGCGCAGATCGACGCGCTATCGGTCGGCAGCGTCGGCTTGGGCGATTTCGCGCAGACGAGCGGCAGCTATCGAGCGATCGTTTCCGGCGTCGACAACCAGCAGAATTTGCTGGCTGGGGGCAAGGCCGGCTGGATGCACCAGGCGCTGTTCAATCCGGGGCCCGTCTGGGAGCGCACGTTTGTCCGCGCCACGCAGGACGGCTTGCTCGGCGCGGATCTCGTCGCGCGCTTGCGTGAGCGCTCGGCCACGGCGTTCCAAGGGTTCTCCAGCGAAATGGCGCAGCGCTTCGGCGGCCCCGACGGCGGCATCGTCTGGCTGGACAAGGACGCGCGCTACGCGGTGTCGCCCGCACGGCTCGCTTTGCGCGACGGCTTGGCGAAACTGCTCTCGCAACCGTTCATGGTGGCGCCGCGCAATCTGCCGTTGCCCCCGGTGCCCAACGGCTCGATCGTGACATGGGACCGGACGCAACTGGACCAGGCGATCGCGCTCGGCGACGAACGCAAGAAATATCTCGCCGACGGCCTAGCGACATTCCCCGACGCCGTCCGGCCCGCCGTGCAGCAGGCGCTCGATGCGCAGTTTGCGCGGCTCATGCTCGACCAGGTGGGCGCGGCGGCGTCGGTCTCGCCCACCGACGGCGACCCGAACGGCGCGGCCTTCGACGCCGCGCGTACGCGGCTAGTGAAGATCCGCACCGCGCTCGCCGAAATGGGGGCGAACGCACAGGCCGCGGATCTCGACACGCTCGTGTCGAGCGACGCCATGCAGCATCTACGCCTGGTGGACACCGCGCTCGCGCAAGCGGATTTGTACGCGACACGCCCGGCCTACAGCGGCTCGGTCAGCGTCAAGCCGGTGCTCGCGGCGTTCGGCGTCAACGATGCGGCGGCGCTCAACGCCTATCTGCAGCAGCAATCGCTGCGCGCGCTCGCGCTGGGCAAAGACGCGAAGGCGTATCTGGCCGCGCTCGACGCCGCCGATGCGAATTCGCCGCTGGCCCAGCGCTGGCAGGCGATCGTCGCCGATCTGGACCGCTATCAGCTCAAGAACCCCAACAGCAGTCTGCTGATGCTCGAGCAGTTCTTGCAGACCGTCGCAGCCGATCCGAACGCCGGCGATTGCGTCGACCGCTTCCCGCCGCGCCCGGCCGGTGTCGGCGGCGATTACTTCACGACGCTGCACATGCGGCTTTACGACGGGCTGCTGACGCGCTGCGGTTCGAGCTACGCGGATACGTTGCGGCGCGAGTGGGACGGCTTCGCCTCGGTGTTCAATCAAAGCGTGGCCGCGCGCGGACCGTTCGGCGGCCCGTTGCGGCGCACGAAACTGAACGATGCGGATACCACGCCGGCCGACTTCGGCGAACTCGGCGCGGCGTTGAAGCGTTATGAGCAAGTTGCGCCCTCGCTTCGTTCGGCGGGCGGGCCCGGTGTTCGGGCCATTCGCGCGGACGCGGTGCGACGGTTCGTCGACGAGTTCGATCCCGTCAATGCGCTGCTCGCGCCGCTGTATCCGGCCGCCGACGGCACGACCGCCGGATACGACGTCAACGTCGATTTCCGTGTCGACCGGACGGCGGAAGTCGCCGGCAATCAATTGATCGACTGGACGATCAAGATCGGCGACCACAGCCTGTCGATGCAAGATGCCGCGCACGCGTTGCATTGGGAGTACGGCATGCCCGTCACGCTGGTGCTGCGGTTTGCGAAAAACTCGCCGCTGGTCGCAAAAAACGATCCGGCGCAGCGCAACTTCGCGACCGACGGGCAAGCGCTGACGTGGCAATTCACCGATCCGTGGGCGCTGATTTCTTTCATTTCCGAACAGCGAGTCGCCGATACGACGGCTCGGGCGAGCGCGAGCGCGCCGCTGCTGAAGTTCGAATTCCCGCTCGAAACGGCCAACGTGGGCAACGCGGCCGACGCCGCGCTCGTCTCGAAGTATCCGCGCGGCCGCGTCTTCGTGCGTGTGCGGCTGACACCAGGTGGCAAGAAGATTCCGCTTGCCTGGCCGAGCAGCTTTCCGATTCACGCCCCGAACTGGAGCACGTCATGAACCCGTCCGACCTCATCGAAGCTGAATTGAGTTTCGCGGTCGACCTGCAATCGTTGCTGAGCCCGTTGCCCGACGGCGATGGCGTGGGCGTGTCGTTGCGCTCGGATCCCGTCTGGCAGCAGATTCGCGACGCGCAACGCGAGGACGATTCTTCGCTGCCGATGGGAGAGTGGGAGCGACCGCTCATCAAGGCGGACTGGCGCGCGGTGGCGTCGTTGAGCGCGGACGCGCTTCGCATGCGCAGCAAGGATTTTCAGCTTGTCGTTTGGCTCTGCGAGGCGTGGGCGCGGCTCTATCGGCTCGAGGGTTTGATGGCCGGCGTGCAATTGATGATCGAGTTCGTCGATCGATTCTGGGGGCATGCGTACCCCCAAATCGACGCACAGGACATGGAGGCGCGGGCCGCGCCGTTGCATTGGATCAGCCGCCGGCTCGAGATCGTGTTGAGGCTGCATGTGCCGTTGATCGGTTTGTCCGCCGAGCCGGGCTTCGTCAATCTCGACGACTGGCAGCGTGTCGTGGCGGCCTCGTTGCAGAACGGCGATGACGCGGCCGCCACGCACCTGCCCCGGGAAATGCTCGACCGCGAAGCGGCGCAAGGATCGAATCTCGCTTTGCTGCGGCAGCTCGAGCGTACCGCCGGTAACGTGCTCGAGGCCATCGATGAACTGGCGCGCCGGCTCGACGATCGGTTGGGCGACGAAGCGCCGAGCTTCGCGCCTGTCAAGGCGACGATGGGCGAGTTGCAGCGTGCGTCGCGTGCGCTACGCGGCAACCATGCGCTGGACGAGGAACCTGCGGCGACCTTCCCGTCCGAACCGGGCGACATTCGATCGACAGAACCTGGCGACGCGCAATTGGAGGTTGATATGCAGGCACGAGTGCTACCCATCACGCGCGAACATATCGTCGATCGTGCGCACGCGTACCGGCTTCTCGAAGACATCGCGCGCTATCTTGCCGAGCACGAGCCTCATAGTCCGACACCTTATCTGTTGGCGCGCGCGGTCAGTTGGGGCAGCATGCCGCTGCCGGATCTAATGCGCGATGTCGTCAGTCAGGAAGGCGATCTCGGGCGGTATATGGCGATGCTCGGCGTGGTGCCGTAGGCTTGCTGCCGCCAAAACCGTATTGCCTGCGCTGCTTGCGTTAGCGGCCCCGCAGAACACCTCGCTAAGTGAAACTAAGTGAAATGACCCTGGCGTTCGACGCTCTACGACGCGTCAGAACGCATTGAGGGGAATCTTCAGATAGCTCACGCCGTTCGATTCGGGCGCGGGCATGCCGCCGGCTCGGATATTCACCTGCACGGCCGGGAGGATCAGCACCGGCATCCCAAGCGTGCGGTCGCGGGCCGTGCGCATGCGAACGAAATCGTCTTCGGACACCCCCTCGTGCAGATGGATGTTGGCGCGACGCTGTTCGTCGACACTCGTCTCGCATCTGACCTCGCGCGTAGGCGGCGGATAGTCGTGACACATAAATAGACGCGTCTGAGGCGGCAGCGACAGCAGCTTGCGCACTGACCGGTAAAGTGTATGCGCGGCGCCGCCGGGGAAGTCGCAGCGCGCCGAGCCCACGTCGGGCATGAACAGCGTGTCGCCGACGAAGACCGCATCGCCGATCTGATACGCGACATCGGCCGGCGTATGACCGGGCACATGCAGCGCACGGGCCGTCAGCGCGCCGATCGAAAACGTTTCGTCGGCCGCGAACAGGCGGTCGAACTGCGTGCCGTCCGTCGGTAGCTCTTCGCCGAAATTGAACACCCGTTTGAACATGTCCTGGACGGCGCAGATCTGGTCACCGATTGCGATCCTGCCACCGAGCTTGCGCTTCAAATAATGCGCGGCCGATAGATGGTCCGCATGCGCGTGGGTCTCGAGCAGCCACTCGGTGTGCAAGCCGTGTTCGGCCACGAACGCGATCACGCGGTCAGCCGATTGAGTCGACGTGCGGCACGACTTCGGATCGAAGTCGAGCACCGAATCGATGACTGCGCAGGACGTGCCGTCACCGGCATGGACGACATACGTGAACGTCGAAGTGGCCACGTCGAAAAACGGCTCTACGGAGAGATGCATCGGCAAGCCTCGCTCTGCTTTGTGATGTTGCCAAACAATATATCGAAACGTCGACGAGCTCGAGAAAAAGCGTCGGCATTCGTCGGCATTCGTCAGTATTCGTCAGCCCAGACTGTCCCAGCACCTCGGCGCTGCGCGACCGTCTCGCGCTCGGCATGAACTTTGCGAGATCGTAGGCATAGACTTCTCCATGGGGAGACAATCATGAATCAATTCGGACGATTAAGATGCGTCGGCGTCGTGGTGCTCGCGCTGCTGACGGGCTGCACGCTCGGCGGCGCGGCTGTCGGGGGATACGCGGGCAATAAGCTGACGCACGGCAGTACGGCCGGCACGGTCGGCGGCGCCGTCGCGGGCGGCGTCGTCGGCTATGAACTAGGCAAATAACCCGTCAACGTTTAACAAAGGGGGCGCTCGATAACGAAGCGCCCGCCCGGCGCCGCCGCATGCTCGTCATAGGCATCGCACACGATCGCCGATGCGCCGTCGAGGCACCCGTCCCCCTTGCTTGGTTTCAAAAGTAGCCTTGCTTCTTGCGCTGCTCCATCGCAGCTTCGGAGGCCTGATCGTCCATGCGCGTTGCGCCGCGCTCGGTGATGTCGGTCACCGCGGTCTCGGCGATGATCTTCGCCAGGTCGTCGGCATCGCTCTCCACCGGGCACGTGCAGCTAATGTCGCCCACCGTGCGAAAACGCACCTGCGCCTTCTCGCTCGTCTCGCCCTCGCGCAGCGGCGTCAGCGGCGTCACCGGCACGAGCAGCCCGTTGCGCCGCACGATCTCGCGCTCGTGCGCGTAGTAGATCGAGGGCAGCTCCAAGCCTTCGCGCGCGATGTACTGCCACACGTCGAGCTCGGTCCAGTTCGAGATCGGGAACACGCGCAGATGCTCGCCCTTGTGCAGGCGCGCGTTGTACAGGCTCCAGAGCTCCGGGCGCTGAGCCTTCGGATCCCATTGGCCGAACTCGTCGCGAAACGAGAAGATGCGCTCTTTGGCGCGGGCCTTCTCTTCGTCGCGGCGCGCCCCGCCGATCATCGCGGTAAAGCCGTGCGCCTCGATCGTCTCGAGCAGCGTCACCGCTTGCGCGGCATTGCGCGAGTCGGTCTCGCGGCGCAGCCGCACCGTGCCGCGCGCGATCGAATCTTCCACATGGCCCACCACGAGCTGCGCGCCGATCTGCTCGGCACGGCGATCGCGAAAATCGATCACTTCCGCGTAGTTGTGGCCCGTGTCGATATGCACGAGCGGAAACGGCAGCGCCGTCTTGCGGTTCGCGCCCAGCCCAAACGCCTTGAGCGCCAGATGCAGCACGACCACCGAATCCTTGCCGCCCGAAAACAGCAGCGCCGGTTTGCTGCACTCGGCTACGAGCTCGCGCAGGATATGGATGGATTCAGCCTCGAGCCAGTCGAGGTGGTCCATGCGCGGAGCGCTCATCGATGTGGCTTCCGTACACGACGTTTCAAGAAAGGAGGACATGAGGGTTGCCTTTTCTTTTGATGATTTTGATGATCGCTTTCGAATGGACTCGAATGAACTCGAATGGGCTGTGCTGAGGGTCGAGCCGGCTAGCCGATGCTTCGATAGGCGATATAGGCGGCGATCGCGAGCAGCATCGCGGCAAAGATGCGCCGCAGCGCCTGGCCCTTGAGCGCCATCGCCTTGGCCGAGCGCATGCCGGCGTGGCCGCCTACAATGCCGCCGGCCACGAGCGCCAATGCAAGCGGCACGCTGACCTTGCCGGCCATGGCGTAGTTGGTTGCCGTCGTCCCGCCGAATACGACGACCGATACGAGCGACGATGCCACCGCCTCGAGCATCGGCACACGCGCGATGAAATGCAGCGCAGGCACCGATAGAAAGCCGCCGCTCACGCCGAAAAAGCCGGACACCCCACCAACCGCCACGCCCGCGCCAGCCGTGGCGAAGCCTCTGCCCGGCGCCGCCGCCGGCTCGAGCGCCGCATCGCCCGCCGCCTGCGTGTGCGAAAACATCAACACCGCGACGACCGCGACGATGGCGGAAAGCAGCAGCATCACCGCGCCGCCGTCGACGTGCAGCGACCAGCGCGATCCTGCAAACGCTCCGCTCACGCCAGTTGCGGCAAACACCGCACCGGTACGCCAACGCACGAGCCCAGCCCGCGCATACGAAACGAGATTGACGAGCGCCGTGAGGGCGATGGCCGCGGCCGCGGTGCCGATCGCAACATGGGCATCGTCGACTTTGACGAAGTAGAGCAGCAGCGGCACGGATAGCATGCCGGCGCCGCCGCCAACGAGCCCGAGCGCGAAGCCAATTGACACGCCCGATATGCACGCGAGCGCGATTTGCGTCTGCAATGTCAACGCGATCGACATAGTGAGGTTCCTCTCAGGTTCCGGGCCGCTGTCATCGGCAATGCGCATGCATCGCGCGCAACGTCCGATCCGCGATCGTCGGTTGTTTCGTTATTTAGGGTGTCGCGTGTCTGCTCGGGCCGGCCGGCAGGTCAATCGGTCACTTCGAACGCTTCTGTCAGCTCGTCGAGTTTGACGGGCGCGGCATCGCTTCGCGCGGTGCGCACAGCCGCGCACTGCTCCATGCGTGCACGCACCGATGCAAGATATTCGGCGCGGTGGCGCCGCAGTGCGAAATCGCGAAAGTTCGTGCGTTCGAGCACTTGCCAAGCCTGCGCCCTACCGCTCTCGGACGCGCAGCGTGCAGCATCGAATGCTGCCGCGTCGATGTCGGCCGTCGCATCGGTCATGCGCTCGTAGCCGTAACGCTGCATGTAGCCGCTCGTCAGCATTTCGATGATGGCGACTTCTTCTATCGACAACACGTTCTTATATTTGTCGATGTTGGCCGCAATCGGCGCAAAGCAATTCGACGACCACAGTGCCGACATGCGAGAGATCTGCCGTGCCTCCGCGGAATGAGAGACGTCTAACATGCTCGGCAGAAACTCTATGCCGAGGAATGCGCAGATCTTCTTCAGCACGTTTTCTTCGTCGGCGAGAAAGTCTTCGTAGCGGATCGTGAGCGTACGCTGCGGATACTGCGCAAGGATCGTATCGGCGGCGCGATGCGCGTCCATCCATGTGCGCGTGTTGAGCAGCGTGTCGAAATCGTGAATGATCGCCTTGTTCATCGAGGCGATTTGCGCGCGCGGATCGCGCACGACGTTCACAAACAGCATGTCTGGAAGGAGCTGCATCAGCTCGCCGGCGTAATGCACGCTGTCGAGCGATTTGTCCATGACGACGCGCGCCCCGCTGTGTTCGCCGGCACGCAGCAGCAGCTCCCAGACGATTCGATGCACACTGCGCGGCTCGTGCCGAATCGCCTCGAAGACGTCAACCGGATCGAATACGATACTCGGCCATTTCACCATGCTGGCGGCCTGCAATCCGATGACATCGCTCACAAGGCGGAAGTACGCGCGATCGTCGTCGAGGTCTCCGTATAGCGGCAGCATCGGCATAAAATCGACGATGTGCAGCGGATACGGCGAATAGAAATCGGGATTGAAATTCAAGCGCAGCCGCAATGCATGGCTACCGCAGCGCCGCAGGGGAATCATGGTGACGGGCCGCGGGCGGGCGTTGCACGCTATTTGATGAGGCTCTCGGTTCATTGTTTTGGCTCCTCGGTTTCTTGTCCGGAAAAGACGAGACCAGCCGTCTGCGCGCGGCCCGTCGTCGTGAAGTACAGTGAAAACGCCTCGACGAACGCGCCGATTGCCGCCCCTGGCAGCGAATTGATGCCGGCGGCGCCGCGCCGGCCTCCCCCGCCGGGAAAACGATCGCAGAAGACGTTGGCCGGGCGCGCGGCCGGCTCGGCCGAACGCACGCTGACGCAATAAGACCCGTCGCTGCGCTCGTTCAGTACGGCGAACGAGTTATCGCGCGACTCTGCCGCAAGCAGGTTGGCGAACGTGCCCGAGATACGCCGTGCCCACGGCGCATCGGGTATGACATAGACGGCGCCCCCACCAAACGTGTAGTGAGGTGCGAGTGCATCGACGCGCGAGAGGTCTTCCCAATAGCCATGTTCGAGCTGCGCAAAACACGGTGAAGCCGCCGCGAATTCGATCGGATCGGCAAACGCATGCACGGTGCGGTAAAGCGCGTCGGGGCGGATATGCAGATCGTCGAGTGTCTCGCCGTATGCGTTGTAGTTGAGCAAACGCCCGAGCGTGGCCAGCGTGGCGATCTCGTGCTCGCGCATGCCTCGATCCGTCGCGAGCTTATGGGCGATGCCGTCAATGTTGTCGCCGAAGGCACCGACAATCGCCCATGATCGATAGCGCCCGGCCAGCACGCGATCGACGATGAGGCTCGTGCAGATCTGCGGCGAATCGTCCCATTCAAGGCGAAGCCGCGGATGAGTGCGTGCCCGGCTCGCGCTGTGATGATCGTAGTAGGCGATATGCGCACCCGCCTCGAGCAGGCGCCCCAGCGCTTCGATGTTCGCGTCGAGCGAGACATCGAGCACCGTGACCTCGATATCGGGCTCGCACGGCACGTACCGCAACAGCGCGACGTCGCGCTTGACGCTCGTCACGCACACCGCATCGCGCGGCGTGGCGAGGCGCAACTGATGCAGCGCGCACAGGCCGTCGGCGTCGCCGTTAAAGACGTCGTAGGCGAGCGGCGGCGGCGAAGGCTCAGTTGCGCGTGCCATCTTCGTTTTCCGAATCGCGCTGCGCCAGGTAGGCCTGAAGCAGCGCGGCGGCTCCGCCTCTCGGCATGCGCGCCGTGTCGATCGCGAGCGCCGGCTCAAGCGGCGGCTCGTAGGGGGCGCTCACCCCCGTGAAGTTCGTCAGTTCGCCTTGCCGGGCCTTGCGATAAAGTCCTTTGGGGTCGCGCGATTCGCACACTTGCAGGGAGGTGCTGACATACACCTCGACGAACCGCGTGTTGCCGACGATCTCACGCGCCGCGGCACGATCCTCGCGAAGCGGCGACACGAACGAGGTGATGACGGTCAGGCCCACATCGTTCATCGTGCGTGCGACTTCCGCCGCGCGCCGTACGTTCTCGCGCCGATCGCGCTCCGAGAAGCCGAGATCGCGATTCAAGCCGCACCGCAGGTTGTCGCCGTCGAGAACGGCGCAGGCTCTTCTCTCCTGCCTGAGCAACTGCTCGAGCTCGAAGGCGATCGTCGATTTCCCTGCGCCGCTCAACCCAGTGAGCCAAAACGTCACCGGCGGACGTCCGAACTGTAGTGCGCGTGTCTCGTCTGACATCGTGCCGGCGTGCCGAAATACATTAGGAGTACTTATCATTTTTTATTGCCCCCCGCAGCGGTGGACATTGACTCTGAAGTTAAACGCTTGCTACCTCAGGCGAATCGATCGGCTCGAATCACGCCGGCTCATAGGCAAGCACTGCGCTCGGCCCCCGAGCGGTGAGCCGCGGCGAGGCCGTGCTCGCGCTCGCACGCACCGCCGCACCGGAACTCGCTTGGCGCAGCTTGAAGACACCGACCGCGGTCACGAGCGCGGCAGCCTGCTCGCGCATCGATTCCGCGGCGGCGGCCGCTTCCTCGACGAGCGCCGCGTTCTGCTGCGTTACCTGATCCATCTGCGTCAGTGCGAGATTGATCTGTTCGATGCCCGTCGCCTGCTCTTCGCTGGCGCCCATCATGTCGCCCATGATGAGCGTGACGCGCTTGACGCTATCCACCACGTCTTTCATCGTCGAACCGGCTTCGTCGACGAGCCGATTGCCCACCGCGACCTGCTCCACGGAACCGCCGATCAGCGCTTTGATCTCTTTGGCCGCCGTAGCCGAACGCTGCGCGAGCGAACGCACCTCCGATGCCACGACGGCAAAGCCTCGGCCCTGTTCCCCGGCGCGCGCCGCCTCGACCGCGGCATTGAGCGCAAGGATGTTCGTCTGGAAGGCGATGCCGTCGATCACGGCGATGATCTCGACGATTTTCTGCGACGCTTGATTGATCGCGCCCATCGTATTCACGACTTGAGAGACGACATGGCCGGCCCGCTCGGAAACGACCGACGCCGACGTGGCAAGCTCGTTCGCCTGCCGGGCGTGTTCGGAATTGCGCTTGACGGTGGCGGTGAGCTCTTCCATCGACGCAGCCGTCTGTTCGAGGGACGCGGCCTGTTCCTCGGTGCGGGAAGACAGATCGAGGTTGCCGCTCGCGATCTGCCCGGCCGCGGACGCAATTGCGCCGGTGCTGACATGGACCTGGCCCACGATGCCGACGAGGCTCTCTCGCATCGTCTTCATCGAGTGCATGAGGCTGCTGTTGTCACCCGGCCTCACGAGCACATCGGTCGCGAGGTCGCCCGTGGCCACGCGGTCGGCCGCATCGACCGCATCGGCAGGCTCTCCGCCGAGCTGCCCGACGATGCCACGCGTAATCACGACGGCCGAGACCACGCTGACCGCGAGCGCAGCGAGCGCAATGCCGATGATGCCGAGCCGGCTCGACGCATACGATGCCTTGGCCTCGGCGGTCAGTTCGTCGTTCTGCTTGTGCTCTAACGCGCGCAGCTCGCGCACATCGGCCCACCATTTCGCTTGAATCGGCCGCAAGTCGAAGCGCAACAAATGATAAGCGGCGTCGCGCTGGCCCGACAGTGCGAACTCCTTGGCCTTCTGCATGAGCGGCAGCGCCAGTTCCCCTTGCTGGCCAAGCTGCTGCAGCAATGTTTTTTCCTCGGGACTCGCGCCAGGCGCAGCAAACATCGTGGTGAGCTTGCTGCGGGCTGCTTCGTACGCCGCTGTTTCGCTATCGAAGCGTTTGGTTTCGATCTGGACCTGATCCTGCTGATCCGCCTGCAACAGCGTGAGATTGCGCAACGCCAGCGCGCGGTTGGAAATACTTTCGTCGAGCCGGTTGGCCAATGCGGCTTCCACCGAATTCACGTCCGTGATATCGGCCATCGACGACTGGAGCGCGGACATGCGCGACAGCGCGAATACCGTAACGAGTGCAAGCAGCGCTGAAACCAATGCAAAGCCGATTGCAAGGCGGCTCGCCACCTTCATGTGGGAAAAATTCATCGTTCGCTACCTTTGATAGAAGGACATCTCTCACTGTCCACGGGTTGCCGATGTCAACACCGACCCGTCACAAGCCATGTGAACGGCACGTCCGTATAAAGCCTTAAGTGTTTTATCCGATGAAAACGTTCCTAATGACAAAACAGTTGGTAGCGGGCCCAATCCAATTACTTTCTGGTATGACGAATAGAAAGGCGAACCGAGCAGATTATGCGACGCGCACCCCATGCCATTTGACGGATATCAACGGCCTTTTTAAGACGGTCGGGATGAAACGGACGGTACGCGGCGGCGCCCGCCCCGCAATGGGGCGATGGGCGATGGGCCGATCCGGCTTGGCGCCGGCCGGCAGGTGCGGATCCGGGTCGTTCAGTGCCGATGCAACAGGCTGCGCACCGGATGGCGCCAGTCGATCCGGCGCGGCGATGCGCCCCGGGACTGACGCACATGGTCTTGCCAAAGTTCGTCGGAGAATAAAAATGCGACGATTAACAACGGCAGCACGAGAAACGTCCCCAAAACCACTCGGTCGAACACGATGAGCCTCCCTGCGATTGCAAGCGCTAAACGCAATACTTGATGTTCATTCTAGGCGCATCGCCGAGCCGCGCGTGCACTCGGCGGCGAGGCTCGCGTGGGACCCCGCGCACTGCCCGACGCGTTTCCGGGGGCAAGCGGCCGCTTTTTTCCACGCGACGGCGAGCACGCCCGCGCACATCAGCAAGGAACCGCCGGTGCGGTTGGCCGTGCGCTGCACCGATGCATTATGAACAGCAAGGCGCGCGCCCGGCGCCAGCACTCGAGAGACCGCCCCGCCCGCAGTGGCATCGCTTTGGCATCGCTTTTGCCCTGTAGCTGAACCATTACTACGCGTCTTTGGCACGGTCGTTAACGGCTCTTTATGTGCACTGCCGCAAAGTTATTTCGTCATGTATTAAACGGTTTAATTGTTTTTGCATGGCGGCACTGGTGATTGCGCAAACGCCTTATCCGGCGCGGCGATTGACACGATCGCCGGGGTGCGACCTTGTACCGCAGGGCCTGCAAACGAGCCAAACCGCATCGGATTTCCCCCGGTCGCGCGGGTGCGACATTAGGTCGCTTTTGCAACCGCACACAAAATATGCTTGTGCTTTTACGCGCTTCCTCTACGCTGACATTCGCGGGTTTTCATTGCCTTTAAATACATAGCTAACCTACGTAAAAACCCGCATGGAGGCGTATATGAAAAAGCAAGCCGGCATGCTTTTGATGTTCATGGGATTAGCCGTTGCGGCCACCGCGGCCCAAGCGCAGGACAACGTCCTACAGCCTCAGCAAACTTTTCAATTCAGGCCGAACGCATACGGATGCTTGTCGAAGGATAAGCTCGATTCCGCCTACCAGCATGCACAAGCGGGCGAACAGCAAAAGATGCAGGAATTCTTTTCGGGCTTTCAGTGCCTATCGGCACCCGAGCACGCCGATTTCCGCGTCGTGCGCGTCGTTGGCCGCGACATCGAATTCGTGAACGCGGCCAACCAGGATACCGAAGGGCTCTGGACCCACGCCGAATTCATCAAGCAATAACGCGCTTGGGGCAAGGCGCCCCGGCGGTCTAACGACGGCCCGGACCACCGGGCCGTTTGCCATTGGCTCATCGGTTTTTCGCTATCATCACGCGCGGGTGGCGGCGCTGCGCATTGAGCGCGCGCCGCGACCGCCCGCAACCGATTCGCGCAAACGAGCCTCTCTCACGCCGCATGGCCCTCAAATCGACGATTTATAAAGCCGAGCTCCAAATTGCAGATATGGACCGGCACTACTACGGCGATCACGCGCTGACCATCGCGCGTCATCCCTCCGAAACCGACGAGCGCATGATGGTGCGCCTAGCCGCGTTCGCATTGTTTGCGAGCGAGCGGCTCGAGTTCGCCAAAGGCATCTCCGACACGGACGAGCCCGATATATGGGAAAAAGACCTAACGGGCGCGATCGAGACGTGGATCGAGGTGGGGCAGCCCGACGAGCGGCGCATCGCCAAGGCGAGCGCGCGCGCAGAGCAGGTGACGGTCATCGCCTACGGCGGCCGCAGCTCGCAGATCTGGTGGGACGCGCTGCGCGGGAAAGTCGAGCGGCTGCGCAACGTCGAAGTCCGGTCGCTGGCCGAGGGCGTGGGCGACGCGCTCGCACGGCTGGCCGAACGCACGATGCGTCTGCAGTTGACCGTGCAAGACGGCGCGGCTTGGCTGACGACCGCGAGCGCGGACCCCGTCGAGCTGCAGTGGACGGTACTGAAGCCGCGCAGCACCGCTTAAGCGGCCCTTGAGCGTCCGCGTGGACGGTTCGATGCGGCGAGATGCGGGCCGGCCTGCGTCGCTTTGAGCCGATGGTCGTAACCGAGCAGCCGCCTTGCCTTTTGCTCAGAGCGAAGTCGCACGCGTCGATTCGGGCGGCCCCTTGAGTTCGATCATATTGCCCTCGGGGTCGAACAGATAGAGCGACTGACCGAATCCGTCAGCGCCGTATCGGCGGCCCTCAGCGCCGAGCCGCGCCCCATGCGCGATCAAATGCCCACTTAATTGCGCCACGTCGTAATGTTCGATGCGCAGACAGACGTGGTCTAGGTTGCGTCCAGTTCCAGGGGTACCGCTATCGCTGCGGTCGATCGGCGAACCGACAGCCAGCAGATCGATCATCGAGCGCCCCGCGCGCAATTGTGTCAGGCCGATGTCGGGCTGCTCTTTTTCGACCGTGCACCCCAGCGCCTCGCAGTAAAAGCGTGCCATCGCCGCCGGGTCTGCGGTCCGGATGACGACATGGTCGATTTCGCGAATCGTCGGTCTCATCGAAATGTCCCCTTCATGCGACGCGTGCAACCAGCAAGGCTGGGCCTGCCGGCAGTTGCACACGGATACGACGAGTGTACGCCAACGGTTCGCGAGGCCGGAGAGCGCGGACAGAGCGGACAAAGCAGAGCGGGCGCGTCGGAATCGAGAAATGCAGTGGCGCTTTGTGTGCCAAGAGGCCAAGAGGCCAAGAGGCCAAGAGGCCGGAGACTGCACCGAACGATAGGAAAAAAAAGGCAAAAAAAACCCGCTCACACGGAGCGGGTGAATCCATATCAGGAGGAGACATGGAGGAGACAGTTCCAACTATACACACGTCGATGGTGCAATGCAATATGTTTTTTGCAGGACAATGCTCAACTATGGGTTTTTCACCGCGTCGCCCCTCGAATTAAAGCGCAACATCCGGCGCGCAGGCCTTGGCATCGGCGCATAGAGTTGGCGTCGTATGCTCTGCCAACGTCGAGGAAAATCATGGATACCGCCTATCAAACCGACACCGAGCGCTGGGACGCCGTCGTCGCGCGCGACCCCCGGGCCGACGGCGCATTCTTTTATGCCGTCGCCACGACGGGCGTATTTTGTCGGCCGTCCTGCGCGTCCCGCCTGCCGCGCCGCGAGAACGTCGCGTTCTTCGGTACGCCCGCTGAAGCGAGCGCCGCCGGCTTTCGCCCCTGCAAACGCTGCCATCCGGACGGGCTGCCGCGCGACATCGCCATCGTCGAACGCGCCTGCGCAGCACTCGACGCGGATCCTCAAACGCGCCTCACGCTAGCGCAGTTAAGCGAAGCCGTTCACGTGAGCCCATTTCACTTGCAGCGGCTATTCAAGCGCGTGATCGGCGTCTCGCCGCGCGAGTATCAGGCGGCGCGGCGGGGCGCGGCGCTGCGCGACGCGCTGCAACGCGGCGAGGACGTCACGCGCGCAGCGCTCGACGCGGGCTTTAACTCGCCGTCGCGGCTGTACGGCAGCGTCGCCGGCGAGCTCGGCATGGCACCGTCCGCGTACCGGAAAAGGGGGCAGGGGCTGCGCGTCTACTATGCGAGTGCGCCGACAGCGCTTGGCCAAGTGCTCGTCGCCGCGACGGAAAAGGGGATTTGCCGGATCGCCTTCGGCGATGACGTCGGCAATCTCGGCGAAGCCTTGCAGCACGCGTTCGCCAAAGCCGAACTGATCGAAGATCGCGCGCGCATCGCACCGTTCATCGAGCAAGTCGATGCCTATCTGCGCGGAACGCGCGACACGTTCGATCTGCCGCTCGATGTCAGCGCGACGGCGTTCCGACAGCGCGTATGGGACGCCCTGCGGCGCATCCCCTACGGAGAAACGCGCAGTTATACGGAGGTGGCCGAATCGCTCGGCGTGCCCGGCTCGGTGCGGGCCGTCGCAAGCGCCTGCGCATCGAACGAGGTGGCGCTCGCCATCCCGTGCCACCGCGTCCTGCAAAAAGGCGGCGCGCTGGCCGGCTATCGCTGGGGCCTTGCGCGCAAGGCTGCGCTGCTCGATGCGGAGGCGCGTCGCGGTGCGGTCGCGCCGCTCCCGGGCGATGCCACCGCGCTCGTTCGGCCCGACCTGGACAACGCAGCTTGAGCACGGTACGCGCCGTCAGCTTCGAGCTGCCGTTCAAGGCGCCATACGATTGGCCGCGCGTGCTGCGTTTTTTCGCGGGACGCGCGACGCCGGGCGTCGAGGCGGTCGAAGATGCAACGTATCGGCGCGCTATCGAGTGGGACGGCGCGAGCGGCACGATCGTCGTTGCGCGCCATCCGCGCAAGCGACGTCTCGTCGTCACAGTCGAAGGCGAAGCAAGCTGCCACGCGCAAACGCTTGCACCGCACGTCGCCACCATGTTCGACGTCGATGCAGACCCGGCCGCGATCGGTGCGCACCTCGGGCGCGATCCGTGGCTTGCCCCGCTCGTACAAGCCGCCCCAGGCCTGCGATTGCCCGGCGCCTGGTCGGCCTTCGAACTCGTCGTGCGCGCGATCGTCGGCCAGCAGGTCAGCGTGAAGGCCGCCACCACATTGATCGGCCGCCTCGTCGTGCGCGCCGGCGAGCGCATCGACGATCATCCGCACCCGGGTACGGCCTGGCGTTTCCCCAGCCCGGCCGCACTCGCGGCTGCGGATCTCGCGCAAATCGGCATGCCGGGCAAGCGTGTGGCCGCCCTGCAGGGGCTGGCCCGCGCCGTGGCCTCCGGTGACGTGCCGATCGACGAGATCCACGCGGGCCGCATACCGGCGGCCGCGCTAGCCGACGCACGAGCCGCACTGCTCGCGTTGCCGGGCATCGGCCCTTGGACGGTCGAATACATTGCGATGCGCGCTTGGCGCGATGTCGACGCCTTTCCCTCCACCGATCTCGTGCTGATGCAGGCCATCGCAGCACGCGATGCAGCACTCGCGAGTGCGAGCGCGCAACGCGCACGCACCGAAGCTTGGCGCCCGTGGCGCGCCTATGCGGCCATGCATCTTTGGAACGAAATCGCCGATCGCGCCGGTGCCGCTCGCGGCGGCTAGCCGCGCCGGCGACTAGCGCGAAAGCGCCTGCCGCTCCGCGCAAAGCCCGCCCGAGGCGGTGTCAAGCGAGCTTCGCGGTGCGGTGTTAAAGTGCCCGCTACCTAAAAAATATTGCATCGAGGCACCCGCGCGAATGCAGCGTCGGACCTCGAATCGGCTTCGATGTCAGACACCCAAACACCCTCTCCGTCGGACGTATTCGCGCAGCGCTTGGCACTATTGACTTCACCTGCCGCGCGGGACGTGCTCGTCCGCGGCTTGCGCGGCATCGAGAAAGAGAGCTTGCGCGTGCAGCGCGACGGCACACTGGCGATGACCCCGCATCCGCGCGCGCTCGGATCGGCCCTGACGCATCCTTCGCTGACGACCGACTACTCCGAGGCGCTGCTCGAGCTCATTACCCCAGCCGAAGCCGATCCCGAGCATGTGATTGCGCGGCTCGACGAGCTGCATCGTCTGGTCTATTCGCAGCTTGAAGACGAACTGCTGTGGACCGAATCGATGCCTGGCCCCCTGCCCGCTGACGATGAAATCCCCATCGCCGAATACGGCACGTCGAACATCGGCCGGCTCAAGCACGTGTACCGGCACGGCCTCGCACTGCGGTACGGCCGCACCATGCAATGCATCGCCGGTATCCATTACAACTACTCGCTGAGCGAAGCGCTCTGGCGCTTGCTGCATGCACAGCGTCCCACGCCCACGACCGCCGTCGATTTCCAATCGGCGTCCTACCTCGCACTGATCCGCAATTTCCGCCGCACGAACTGGTTGCTGATGTATCTGTTCGGCGCATCGCCCGCGCTCGATCGTGCGTTTTTGCGAGGACGGCCGAACACGCTTGAAACGTTCGACGAAAGCACGCTCTACCGTCCGTACGCGACGAGCTTGCGCATGAGCGACCTCGGTTATTCGAATACGACGGCGCAGGCCGCGCTGCAACCGAGTTACGACTCGCTGCCCGCTTATCTGGAGGCGCTTGCGCGTGCCGTCAGCGAACCCTATCCGCCTTACGAAGCGATCGGCACCCACCGCAACGGAAGCTGGGTACAGATCAACACGAACGTGCTGCAGATCGAAAACGAGTTCTATTCGACGATCCGCCCCAAACGCGTGACCCATCCGGGCGAGCGCCCGCTGCACGCGCTGGCTTCGCGCGGCATCCAATATGTGGAAGTGCGCTGCCTCGACATCGATCCGTTCGAGCCGTGCGGCATCAGCGTCGAAACGGCGCGGTTTCTGGACGCCTATCTGCTCGTCTGCGCGCTCGACGATAGCCCGCCGCTGCCGCCACACGCGTATGCAGAAGCGAATACCAATTTCGGCACGGTGACGCTCGAAGGGCGCAAGCCCGGCTTGACGTTGACGCGCGATGGGCACGCCATACCAATGCGCGATTGGGCCGATGAGTTGTTCGAGCGCATCGATACGGCCGCCCGCGCGCTCGATGCGCTGCGCGGCGACGATCGGCATGTCCGCGCCGTGGCAGCGCAACGCGCGAAGCTCGTTGATCCCGATGCGACGCCGTCGGCTCGCGTGCTGCGCACGATGCGCGAGCGCGGGCAGAGCTTTCTTGAATTCGCGCTCGCTCAGAGCGAAGCGCATGCCGCGTACTTCCGCGCGCGCCCGCTCGAGCACGACGCATTGCGCGCGGCACGCGCATTGGCCGAGCAGTCGCTTGGCGAGCAAGCCGAACTCGAGCGCCGCGACGCAACAATTGCCTTCGACGATTTCGTCGACGACTATCGCAGCTACACGCTCGAACGCTTCAGCGTCTAGGCCGAGCGCACCCTGCGGCGCCCCGAACGAACGACTGCGCTCGGTGCGCGTCGAACCTCGATGAGAGCCTCGGAGGGCGTTCGCATGAAAACAATCGGGTCAGTAATCGCTTGCGCACTCGTCGCAGGATGCACGGCAGCGAATCAAGTCAAGCCGGAGACGATGCAGACCGCCACGGCGCCGCTCATATGCCGCGCCGATCAATGCTCGGTGTGGTGGCAGCGCGCGCGGCAATGGGTCGCCCAGCATGCGCACTACCCGTTGCAGACCGACAGCACCAACGTGATCGAGACCTCCGGCCCGGCCGGCGGCAGCGGCGCACCGGCGTTCCAGGTCACGCGCGAGCGAAACGCGGACGGCTCGTCGACGATCGGGTTCGCGGCGCACTGCGATCGGCCGCTGGTGGGCTGCCGGCCCGATCCGTGGCAAGCAGCGGCCAGCTTCAAAGAGTTCGTGAGGTCGGGCGCAGAGCCCGCCCAGCCGGCACAAACGCGCACGCCGCAGTGAGATGACGTCCCAAGCAACGCCCGAAGCCTTTCTTTGAGCGGGGCGCCAGCCGTATGCCCCGCTATGCCTTCTACCCCCGTCGCGTCAGTGCGCCATCGCAGGACCGCTGCCGCGCTTGGGCTTCGTAACCCATACGAGCACGGCCAGCAACACGAACGCCGCACACGATATGCGGAAGAAATCGTTCGTCGCCATCATATAGCCCTGCTGCGTGACGAGCGCGTTCAATTGCGCGCTGACGCTGTCGCCGGTCAAGCCAAGCGTGCCGAGCGCGTTTTGGTAGGCGGTCGTATTCGTCGAATAGGCGCTGACGGATTCGGACAACACGGCGTGATGGTAGATCGCATCGTTCTCCCAATACGTGGTGCTGACCGCGGTGCCGATCGCGCCTGCCAGCGTGCGAAGAAAGTTTGACAGCCCCGACGCGCTCGCGAGCCGTTCATCGGGAATGCTCGAGAGTGTGATCGTCGTCATCGGCACGAAGAAGCATGCGACGCCGATGCCCTGCACGATCCGCGGCAAGATGACATGGCTGAAGGGCACGTCCAGCGTGAAGGTACCGTTCCACACCGAAACGATCGCAAAGATCGTGAAGGCGAAGCTCGCGACCATGCGCAAGTCCAGCCGGTGCAGATTACGCCCGAGAATCGGAGAGAGCACGAGCGCGAGCAGGCCCACCGGAGCCGTCGCCAGTCCTGCAAGGCCGGCCGTATAGCCCATCACGGTTTGCAGCCAGAGCGGAAAGATGACGACGGATCCGAAGAACGTCATGTAGCCAAGAAAGATGATCAAGGCGCCGAGCGCGAAGTTGCGGTCCTTGAATAGCGTCAGATCGATGACGGGCGTCTTCTCCGTGACCTCCCAGGCGAGCAGGAAGGCGAGGGCGACGGCGGCGGTCAGCGCGAGCGCGACGATGAACGTCGAGTTGAACCAGTCGCGGTCCTTGCCGAGATCGAGCATCATCTGCAGGCACGATACGCCGATGACGAGGAGTCCGAGCCCGACCGCGTCGATCCGTTGCTTAGTGGTCTGCGTTTCGCGCCCGCGCAGCAGGAAATACGCCGACGAAGCGGACAACAGGCCGATCGGCAGATTGATGTAGAAGATCCAAGGCCACGAGTAGTTATCGGTGATCCATCCGCCCATCACCGGACCGAAGATGGGTGCCACGATCACCGTCATCGCCCATAACCCGAGCGCCAAGCCGCGCTTTTGCGGCGGGTAGCTGCGCATGAGGATGGTCTGCGAAAGCGGCACCATCGGCCCGGACACGAGCCCCTGCAAAAGGCGGAAGCCGATCAGCGACGGGAAGTTCGCGGCGAGGCCGCACAGCGCCGAGGCAATCGTGAACGCCAGCACCGAGAGCGTGAACAACCGCACCTCGCCCACGCGGCGCGCAAGCCATCCCGTCAGCGGGACGGCGATCGCCGCGGCCACCGAATAAGAAGAGATGATCCAAGTGCCGTCGCTCGTGGCGACGCCCAAGCTGCCCGATATGGTCGGCACGGCAACGTTCGCGATCGATGTATCGAGCACCTCCATGAAGGTGCCGAACGCAAGCCCGACCGTCAGCAGCGCCAGGGTGCCGCCCTTGATGGGCGCGGGATCTGCTTGCGGCGGGGCCGCCGCGGAAGCCGCGTTTGCCATACGCAATCTCCTTATGCTTGGCGGGACGTGACAGTATCGGCGCGTGTGCCCGCGTGCCCGCGTTCGGGTTTTGGATTCGCGCCAATATGGCCAATAATACTTGCCCTGTCAATATTTTTCTATGCAATGATGGTTGCGGCCTATAACTAGGACGGGGCAGCGCCTCGCGCGTGCGCCGTAACACCGGTAATGGACCGTAACCCAGGCCGGCAGGGCGGTGCGTTACCATCGGCGCATCCCATCTCCCACGCTCGCCGGCATGCCGCTCCACCGCATTCGTTCTTTCGCCGCCGCACCGCGGACGGCGCCTCTCGCCGCGGTGCTCGCTTGCGCCGCAGCCGTCGCCGCGCTCGCAGGGTGTGCCGTCGGTCCCGATTATCATCGTCCGAGCACGTCCGCGCCGGCGGCCTACAAGGAAACGCCGGCGGGATGGAAAGTGGCCGAGCCGGCCGATCACGCCGATCGCGGGCCGTGGTGGTCCATTTATGACGATGCCCGGCTCACGGCGCTCATGGACCAGTTGAACACCAGCAACCAAACGATCGCGCAATACGCGGCAGCCTATAGGCAAGCGCGCGCACTCGTTGGCGAAGCGCGCGCGGCGTACTTCCCGGTGGTCGGCCTTTCAGCCGGCGCATCGCGCTCGGGGCAGCAACTCTCGCGCAGCGGCACCCTCGGTACGCTCGGCACGGGAACCTCGACAGCACGCATCGGCAATACGTTCAGTACTTCGCTCGATGCATCGTGGGAGCCGGATCTCTGGGGCAAGGTGAGCCGTACGGTGGGGGCGCAAGAGGCCGGGCAGCAGGGCGCAGCGGCGGATCTTGCAAATGCGCGGTTGTCGGCTCAGGCGACGCTCGCGCAAACCTACTTCCTGTTGCGTGCCCTAGATGCTGCGCAAAAGCTGCTCGACGATACGGTCGCCGCTTATGCGCAATCGCTCAAGCTCACGCAGAACCAATATGCGCAAGGCGTGGCAGCGCGCTCGGATGTCATTCAGGCGCAAACGCAGTTGCGATCGGCGCAGGCCGCCGCCATCGATAACGGCGTTGCGCGCGCCCAGGACGAGCACGCGATCGCCGTGCTCGTGGGTCAAAGCGCATCGACGTTCTCGATTCCGCCGATCCCGCTCGACGCCGAGCCGCCGGCCGTCCCCGTCGATGTCCCCTCGGCGCTGCTCGAGCGGCGGCCCGACATCGCCGCCGCCGAGCGCCGCACCGCCGCGGCCAACGAGCAGATCGGCGTGGCCATTTCGGCGTACTTTCCATCGCTGACGTTGTCGGCGCAAGGCGGCTTCCAAAGCTCGGTGCTCTCGCAACTGTTCACGCTGCCCTCGCGGTTTTGGACCGTCGGTCCGCAACTTGCCGCCACCCTGTTCGACGGCGGCTTGCGCCACGCACAGACCGAAGCGGCACGAGCCGCCTACGACCAGCAGGCAGCCATCTACCGCCAAACCGTGCTCGGCGCGTTCCAGGAAGTCGAGGACGATCTGGCATCCCAACGCATCTTGGCTCAGGAAATCGTCGTCCAGCGAGAAGCCGTCGATTCCGCCAAGCAAGCGCTCGCGATCGTCACGAACGAGTACAAGGCCGGCACCGTCGGCTACGTTAACGTCCTGACCGCACAGGCGACTGCGTTCGCCGCCGAGCAAAAGCTCGCAAGCCTGGCAGGCCAGCGGATGGTGTCGTCGGTCGGGCTCGTGAAAGCGCTCGGGGGCGGCTGGAATGTTGCGCAGATGGATCGCGAGAATGGAAGCATTACGGCACCCGGGGCGTCCGCGGCTGCGCGCACCGCACCGGTGGCCTCCGCGGCGCCTACGCACGATTGATTCCTGCGCTCGATCGCCATCGCGCGCACGGGCACGCGGCTAGCGCGTGTAATCGAGCGCGATGGTCCCATCGCCGGTCGGGCGACCGAGCAGATTAAGCAAACCGGCTAGATTGTCGCGGGCTTCGGCCGACGCGCTCGCCTGCCCATGGAACGATGCCTCGTTCGCCGCGACCGTGCCGTGCCCGCTCAGCATCAGCGGGCCGTTCAGCGTCGACAAGTCCATCGTCGAGGTATCGCCTTGCGATTGGAATACCACGCGGTAAGACCCGAGCGGCTTCACGGGCGACACGCGCGAGCTCATATCGGTCAGCGTGATGACGAGCTGACCATACGCACGGGCGCCAAGCAGCCGCCAAGGCGTCCACGCGAGCCGCACGGCTCCGTGTAGATCGAGCGTATTGAATGGCGCACCGAGCCCCGCGAGGAGCGCGGCCGGCACGGCGATTGCTCCGGCCGAGATCGTGGCGGAGCGCGCGGTGGCCGCCACGTCGATCGCCTCGGGCATGGCGGGGCTCTGCCGCATACGCATGTTCAAACGGCCAGTGAGCAGCGGCCAGAACGCCGTCTCCCATTGAATACGTCCCGGCAGCAGCGTGCCCGCGCCCACGTCGCGGCCCGCCGCCAATACGAGCGTGGCCGAGCCGTGCCAGAGCGAGCCCGAAGGGTCGATTAGATCGACATGGCCCTGCGTCGCTTTGGCGAATTGCGGCGTGATCCAGGCCGCCGGCATCATGACCAGAAGCGTCGCACCACAGGATAGGACCGCAACGACCAGCCACGGCAAAGCCGCTCGCAAGCGCCGCCACGCGAAGTTCATGCGCCACCTCGCGTCGCACCCGGCCGCGGAATACGGCAGCGCCGTGCGTCGAAGACGGCCAACGCAGCACTAAAGGTCGAAACCGCCGCCGTCATTGTGCGGACCTGGCGGGGGCCGTGGCCGGTTGCAGCGTGGCCGTCAGATCGACTTGCCCATCGGCTTTGAGCGCCGTCGCGTGAAGTTCGGTCACGCGCACCTTGAACTGCTTGCGCGCGTCGTCGAGCCACATCGTCCAAGCCGGAAACGATGCGTTTTTCGACTCGATCTGCACCGCATCGCCGGCCAAGCGCACCTGAGTGGTGGCGAGGCCGGCTTGTGTCAGCGACGAAGACAGCGCATCGCGCAGCGCCCCACCCGTGGGCGTCACGCCTTGCGCGGCCGGCGCGAGCGCGCGCGCCTCGTCGGCTTGCGCGGTCATCTGCGCGATCTGGCGGTGCATCGCAGGCAGCGTTTCGCGCAGATGGGCCCGCGCGTCCTGCGCCGGCGCCCACAAGACGGAATAGGCGATGACGGCCCCAAGTGCCACCCCGCCCCACGTCAACAGCAGTTTCTCGCGCGCGGTGCGCGGCTCCCAGAAACCGGCCCAGACATCGCTCAATGTGCCGAGATTCATTGACCGCTCCCGTTTCGAATGACCCATTTGCCCGTATTCGTATCGATCTCGCCGGCGAGCCCGTTCTGAACCAGCCGCTGGCCGAAGGCGGGATCGGGTTTGACCTCCGGTTTGAACGTCACGTCGAGCCGGCGATCGTGATAATCGAGCGCCGCAATGCCGTTCACGGGTATCGCCCCCAGGGCGTGGTCGAGACGCGCCGCCAGCGACACGAAGTCGTCGGGCGATAGTTCGCCGGCCGCCACGCGCAGATGCTCCAACTGCGTCGTCATTTGCGATGCCGGATCGAGTACGACGGTTGTCTTCGGGAACGCATTCAAGAGCAGCTCCGTCATTTGCGCAGTCAGCGCGTCGCGCTCGCGGGCCAGCATGACCCACTGGAGGTTCGCACCGATGACGGCGACGATAAGCGCCGCCACCCCGAGCCCGATCGGCAAGCGCAGCCGGCGCAGCGTCGCCCGGTCGAGCCGCCACGGACGCGACTCGAACTCGAATTGGCATAGATCGAAGCGGCACTCGAGCGCGTTGCGCGCCAGCGTATCGAACGGCAGAGGCGCGACACCCACGTGCACGCCGTGCGCCGGCACGGCCTCCCCGGCCAGCGTCGGCTCGCCGCCGGGCAGCTCAGCCAGTTCGTATACCGTCACGCTCGCATCGCCGGCCAGCGCCGCAAGCGTCGTGCCGAGCGCCGAGAGCGGCACCGCCAGCCCTTCGCCGTGGGCGCCACGAGCGACCGCAAGCTCGACGCGCGGCTCGATCGTACCGAAGCGAGCCGGCTCGGGCATGGCCGTCAGCGCGACATCGGCCAGGATCGAGGGGGCCGTCTGAGCCACGGTGCCGAGCACGGCCGCAACCAGCGGCTCGCTTTGCGGCTGCACCCGCGGCTGCACCCGCGGCTCGCGCGCGGCACGCGCGGTTCCCGCCCGCGCCAAGCCGGCCGCGGCCGCTTCGCCCTCGGCCAGGACGGGCTCGGGCAGCGGCTCGCTCGACGGCGGCGAGGGCAGACAGCGCGTGACGGGAACGGCGCGCAAGTTCCGGTGCCCGGCCGCATTGAACGCTTCGACGATGAACCGGAACCAGCCGCGGTCGATGATTGCCAGCATGCGTTTGCCGCCGGCAAGCGGCTGCGGATCGAGCGCGATATGGCAAGTCTGCGCGTCCTGGATCAGGTAGTCCTCGACGACGTTCGGCAACGCCTGCTTGAGCCGCGGCCCCTTGAGCGGCGGCAGCGTCGCGCCGAGCATCAGCATGTCGCGGGCCGCCACAATCAGCACGGTCGTGGATGCGCGCGGCAAGAACGCCAGCGCCGCTCGGCCGGCGCGCTCCTTGCGCCCGCTCTTGTCGAGGAGCAGGAACGGCATCTCAGGGAGTTGCCATTCCTGCGACGGCACCGCCGGATCTCGCGGCGGCAGTAAGACGGTCAACGTGCTCAAGGCCCGTTCTCTCCTGGTTTAATGCTTCAAAGCTGATCGCGCACACGCACGACACGTGTCGTGTGCGTCAGCGGATCGCGATAAATGAGCGTCGTGCGATCGACTTCGGCGCGCTCGTGCTGCACCCGTCCATGCACGAGAAAATAGCTCGTCGTCACGTCGATGGGAATCTGGCTGATGTCGGTACCGGGCGGCAGCGCACCGGTGCCCTGCAAGGCAAGCTGCACGTCCGCGGCATTCCGAAAAAATACGGTCTGGCGCCGGGAAACCAGCGCCTGAGCGCTCGACAGCGACATACCCGGCACCATCGCGGCGACGACTTCGGCCGGCGCGGTATTCATGTTGACGGGCGTTTGCGTCGGCAGCACCGTCACGAACGGGCGCAGCCGCGCGACCATATCGGGCGTGAAGCCCGGCACGTTTAAAAGCGCATCGACGCTGGTCAACTGCAACGGTGCGGTATCGCGATTGGCGTTGTTCTCGTCCTGAAGACCTGGCTGATCGGTGAAACTATTGCCGCCCACCGTGTCGCCCACCGTGTCGCCCGGTTGCGGCTGGCCGCCTTCTCCCGCCGAACCAAGCCGATTCCCGATCGGCGCTTGAAAGCGGGTGGCCGACTGCATCAACGATGCACGCATTTGCAGCGCGGCCGTTTTCGCGAGGCCGCCGTCCAAACCGAGCAGCGCAAGCAGCCGCGCAAACGTCGCCATCTGCTGCTGATTCACCTGCAGCGCGCCGGGCGCCGGAACCGACACGAGATCGCGCAAATTGAACTTGGCTTGCGCATCTTCGATGGACCCCGACAGGAACGTCTGTGCCCCTTCGCCGGGTTGGTCCTCGCCGGCCTTTCCAAGAAAATCCGAGAGCCGCGTTTTGGCAATCGGCACGGCCCAAATGCCGCCGAGATAGGTGACCGTCGGTGCCGTATCGGCCTCGGAGCGCAGGATCAACCGCGTCCAGTCAGCTGCGCCGCGCGCCACCCACTGCGCTTGCGCGAGCAGACGCTGATTTTGGATGCGGCGGATCTGTACCTGCTGTCGCCACAGCACCCCCGCGACGAGAATCGCCGAGAGCGTCACGACCAGCAGCGCGCTGATGATGGCCACCCCGCGCTGGCGGCGCCGCTGCGCACGCGTGCGCGAGCCGGCAGTGCAAAGCCTCGAACGCAAGGAGAAAGGGGGTCGCGCGCGCATCGTCATTCTCCGACCAGAAACATGCGCCGCACCGGCACATGCAGCGAAGGCGCGCCGATCGACACCTCCAGTCCGGTCACCGCGCGCGGTATCGGCGCACTACCGAACTGGGGGACCCTGACATTGTTGTCGTTGCGCGTGATCTCGGCCGTCACGTCGCTCATCCTCGTCGTCCAGCCGATGCGCGGTACATAAAGACGAGCCGTGATTTTGCCGATCCCGGAGATCAAGGGCACCGCGCTCCAGTCGCCCGCGGTGCTCGATGCAGCGAGCGTTCGCCGAAGCTGGCCGACGGTCGCCGCGGGCGGCGAGGCATAGCGCGTAATGCGCCCTTCCGTAACCTGATAGCGCACGACTTGCAGGCGCGGCGCATCGCCGGCGAAACCGAACGTCCTCACGATCTGCAGTGCGTTGCCGGAAACCGAGATAGCCGGCTGTCCGACTTCGTCGTCGGTCGCCGCCTGCCGCGCGTCGATGCGCAATTGATCGAACAGCTGGACGAAGACGCGCTCGTCTTCCATCGCGCTGGTAATCGTCTGGCGGCCGCGCATGATTTGGTCGAGCCCGCGCCAGGAGAGCACGGCGATAACGGCGAGGATCGCGATCGCGACCATCAGCTCGATGAGCGTGAAGCCGCGCTCGCGCCGCGCGGCGATCTTGGCTTCACAGCGGGCTTCACAGCGCACGGTTCGTTTCATTCGGGATCACCGACACGAGTTGCGCGAGGCTGCCCGCATGTCCCGGCATCGCGACCGACACTTCGACGCGGCGGAACACCGGGTTCGGCGTAGCGCTCACGCGCTCGGTGCATGTGAGCGGCAAATTGCCTTGGGAGCAATCGAACGTCTGCGTACCGACATCGGGCCAGACGCGGGATAAATGCAGTTCGGTAAGCGCATTGTCGGCGCTCCATCCCGCGAGCAAGCGCCGGTGCAGATCGGCTTCGTCGTTCGCCAGCATGCCGACCGCGCGCAGCGATGCCGCCAGCGCGACCGCGATGATCGCCAGCGCGACGAGCACCTCTATCATCGTGAAACCCCGTTCGCGCCGCACGGGCCGAGACGAAGGGAAACGCGAAGGGAAACGCAGAGAGCGCATCGTCAACGCACCTCGTAGCGGCCGTTGCCGGTGCCGACAATCGTCGCGCGTCCGACAGAGGAGTAAAGCGTGACGGTCACGGCCTGTCCGATGCTTTCGACGCCAAATACGAGACGTTCTGGATGAAGATCGGAGCCCGGATAGTCAATCGTCACATCGGTCACGCCAGCCTCCCATGTGCGTTGACGCAGCAAGTCGTCGCGCAGCAGCGGGCGCCAGCCGTCGTCGGTGCGCACGTCGAACCGGTAGCCGCCCGTCACGGGCTGCCAAGCGATCGGGCGGGCGCGCACTTGCGCTTCGTCGGACGCGGATTCGAACAGCAACGCAAGGCGCTGCGCCTGCTCGTTCAGATCGGTGCGCGGGTTGCGCGTGAACGAAACCGAGGCAAGCGAGACAAGCAGCCCGGCAATGACGAGCACGACCATCATCTCGAGCAGCGTAAAGCCGCGCGCACGAACGACGCCTATGCGCGCACGCGGCGAGACGACGCCGCCGTTCATGACCATGATCGTCGCGAATGCATGAGGGCTCGCCGAAGCATTGGGCGGCGCGCGACGCTACTGCCACGAGCCGACGTCGGCATCGTTGCCTTCGCCGCCGGGCTTGCCATCCGCGCCATAGCTGAATACGTCGATCTCGCCGTGCACGCCCGGGTTCAGGTATTGATACGGGTTGCCCCACGGATCGTTCGGCAGACGTTCGAGATAGCCGCCCTCTTTCCAGTTGTTCGGGATCGGATCGGTACTCGGCTTTTCGATCAGCGCGCGCAGCCCTTGCTCCTGCGTGGGATAGCGGCCGTTGTCGAGCCGATAGAGCTTGAGCGCCTGCATCGCCGTGCCGATGTCCTGCTTGGCCGCGACGCGGCGCGCTTCATCGGGGCGGCTCATGATCTTGGGCACGATCAAGGCCGCAAGAATGCCGAGGATCGCAATCACAACCATGATTTCGATCAGCGTAAAGCCGCGCTGGCGCCGCGCGCGCAGCGCCGCGATTTCGGTACGACGTTGGTTCCACATTTGCATCATTCCCTACCTCATTCGATAAATTGTCGGCAAAGCGCAACGCGCGCGCTTCGCATCGCGCCGCCGATTGTAATGGGGCGGCTCGTCAGTGTTCGTCAACCGCGCAAAGCCGAGAATATCCGTACAATGGCGCGCATGAACACTCTACAAATACGCCTACTGTCGTTCGCGCTGTTCGCGGTGTTCTGCGCGACGCTCGCCTACTGGATCGTCGTGCTGACCGCACATCCCGCGCCGCCGCCGCAAGCGGCCGCCGTCGCGCCGAGCGTGTCCGCCGAAGACGCTTCGCTGCTGTTCGGCGGCAGGCTCACGCACGAGGTCAATCGCAATATCAAGCTCGTCGGCATCCTCTCGCTGCGCGAAGGTGCCGCGGCGATCGTCGGCGTGGGCGACGCGCCCGCCCGGGCCATCGCGCTCGGCAGCAAGATCACCGACGGCACGACGCTCTCCGAAGTCCGGGCTCGCTCGATCGTCATCGATCACAACGGCGTGCACTCGGAAATTCCGCTGGCGCCGAACGCCGGCGGACCGACGATCTACGTGCGCTAGCGCGCATTGCGCTAGCCCGCCGCTACTGCACCATGTTGTTCAGATCGATGATCGGCAGCATCACGGCGAGCACGATCACGAGCACGATGCCCCCCATCGCCAGAATCAGCAGCGGCTCGAGCAGGCTCGTGAGAAACATCGTGCGCCGCTCGAGCTCGCGCGCCTCGCCCTCCGACGCGCGGTCAAGCATCGTCGTGACATCGCCCGTCGCTTCGCCGGACCGAATCAAGTGCACGAGAACGGGCGGAAACGTCTTCGTATTGCCGAGCGCGCGAGACAACGACGTGCCCTCGCGCACGCGCACGATCGCATCGTCCACGTTGTCGCGCATCGCCCGGTTGTTGAGCGTTTCACCGGCCGCCTGCAGCGCGCGCAGGATGGGTACGCCGGCCGCCGTGAGGATCGCGAGCGTACTCGCAAAGCGCACGGTGTTGTAGCCGCGCACGAGCTTGCCCGCGAGCGGCGCGGTCAGCAGCCACCGGTCGAATCCCAACCGCGGCCCCTTCTGCGACAAAATCGCGCGCGTCGCGTAGACGACAAAGGCGACGCCGATCAGCATCGCCCACCACCAATGGCGCACGAACCCCGATAGCGCCATCATCATCAGCGTGAGAACCGGTAGTTGCTGCTTCGTGCTCGCGAAAACGTTGACGACCTGCGGCACGACATAGCTGAGCAGAAACGTGACGATGCCGAATGCGATCAACGTGACGATGGCCGGGTAGGTGAACGCGAGCACGATCTTTTGCGTGAGCGCGTTGCGCTGCTCGATGTAATCGGCCAGCCGCGACAGGACGAGACCGAGCTTACCCGTATGCTCGCCCGCCGCGACGAGCGCACGGTAGATGTCGGGAAAATCGCGCGGATGCTGCCCAAGCGCATTGGCAAACGAATGGCCGCCGAGCACTTCGGCGCGAATCGCCGCCACGAGTTCGCGTATGTAATCGCGCTCGGCTTGATCGGTTAGGACGGCAAGCGCTTCGTCGAGCGGCAGCCCCGCCGTCAGCAAGCTCGCGAGCTGGCGCGTGAGAATCGCCTGCTCGCGCGTGGACAGCTTACGGCCGAGCGAGAGGCGCCGGCTGCGCTCGCCGCGCGCGGCGCTGCCGGCCGGCTCGACCACGAGCGGCGTAAGCCCTTGCCCGCGCAGTTGTGCACGCGCGGAGCGTGCGCTGTCGGCATCGAGCACGCCCTTTTGCGCGCGCCCCGCCGTATCGATTGCTTCGAAGCGAAAGGCCGGCATGCCTTAGACCCCGCCCGTCACGCGAATCACCTCTTCGAGCGAGGTGAGGCCCGAGGTCAGCCAGCGCTCCGCATCCTCTCGCAGCGTGCGCATACCCTGCGCACGGCCCGCCGCCAGGATCTCGGAATCGGCCGCATTGCGGTGAATCATCGCGCGGATCGCGTCGTCCATGACGAGCAATTCATACACGCCGCGCCGGCCCGAATAGCCCGATTTCGAGCATTTATCGCAGCCGACCGGATGCCACTGGGTGCGGCCTTCTTCGACCCGCTCCTCCTTGCAGACCGGGCACAGCCGCCGCACGAGCCGCTGCGCGAGCACGCCGAGCAGCGAGGACGCGAGCAGGTACGGTTCGACGCCCATGTCGGTCAGGCGTGTGACGGCGGATGCGGCATCGTTCGTGTGCAGCGTCGCGAGCACCAAGTGGCCGGTCAGCGACGCCTGCACGGCAATCTGCGCCGTTTCCAGGTCGCGGATTTCGCCGATCATGATGATGTCCGGGTCTTGCCGCAGGATCGAGCGCAGCGCACGCGCGAACGTCATGCCGATCCGCTCGTTGACCTGCGTTTGGCCGATGCCGGGCAGATCGTATTCGATCGGATCCTCGACGGTCATGATGTTCGTCGTCGCCGTCTCGAGGCGCGACAGCGACGCATAGAGCGTCGTCGTCTTGCCCGAACCCGTCGGGCCCGTCACAAGCACGATGCCGTGCGGCCGCGAAATCAATTTGTCGAAGCGATCGCGCGTATCGGACCCCATGCCAAGCGCTTCGAGATTCAAATGCTGCGCGTCCTTTTCGAGTAGACGCAGCACCGCGCGCTCGCCATGGCCGGTCGGCAGCGTCGAGACGCGCACATCGACGGCGCGCCCACCCACGCGCAACGTAATGCGGCCATCATGGGGCAGGCGCTTTTCGGCGATGTCGAGCTGCGCCATGATCTTGATCCGCGAGATCAGCGCACCGTGCAACGCCTTCTTCGGCCGGACCACGTCGCGCAGCGTGCCGTCGACGCGAAAGCGCACGACCGACGCGTTCTCGAACGGCTCGATGTGGATATCGGACGCATGCTCGCGCGCCGCTTGGGTCAGCAGTGCGTTGATCATTCGGATGATCGGCGCATCGTCTTCCGATTCCAGCAAGTCCTCGACTTCGGGGATGTCTTGCATGAGCCGCGACAGATCGACTTCGCCTTCCACTTCGCCCACGACCTGCGCAGCGCTGCCGTCGTGACGCTCATAGGCTTGATTGATCGCTACCGTGAGCTCCTCGACGGGCAGGCGCACCGCCGTCAGCGCGCCGAAATTGCGCGCGACTTCGGCCAAGGCAGCGTCGCTCGTGCGATCGCTGATCCAGACTTCGATGCCCTCGGCGCGCTGATGCGCGACGAGGATTTGCCCGTTGCGCGCGAAGCCGTACGGCACGAGCCGGGCTGCGAGCGGCGAGGGCGGCTGGCGTTCGCCCGGCGCGCCTTCGTGGGAGGGGCGAAGCACGTCGCTCACTGCGACGCTCCCGGTGTCGCCGTCTGCGGCTGTTGCGGCGCCGGCTGCAACGGCATCGTCTGCGGCTGTTGTTGGGGCACGGCCTGGGGCAGCGCGGCCGGCGGTTGTTGCGGCGCCGGTTGCTGCTGCGCCTGCGCCGGCTGATGGGTCATCTGCCTGAGGTCGAACAAATTGGCCGCGGGCGCCACGCCCTGGCTCGGGCCCGCCGGCATCGGCGGCACAACCGGGAAGTCCTTGTCGCGCATGACGTTGTTGTCCGAACGATAGCCGTTCGTCATCCCCTGCACGTAGTCGTAGCGGTTTTGGGTGATCTGCTGCGCCGTATCGCTATCGCTGATGATCACCGGGCGCAGGAATACCATCAAGTTGGTTTTCTGGCGCTGCTTGGTTTCGGAGCGGAACAACTGGCCGATCCAGGGAATATCGCCGAGCAGCGGCACCTTGCTGTTCGACACCTGGTAGTTGTCCTGCATCAGGCCGCCGAGAACGATGATCTCGCCGTTGTCCGCGAGAACCGTCGATTGGATCGAGCGGATGTTGAACGTGGGACCCTGTGAATTCGCCGACGTGCTTATCGTGCTGCCGACGACTGATGAATCTTCCGTGTAGAGCTGAAGCTTGAGAATCCCGCCGGCGGTGATCTGCGGCTTCACATGCAACGTGAGGCCGACATCGCGACGATCGTATGTATTGAACGCCGTACCCGGCGTAGCGGTCGACAAGTTTGCGTACGAGCCCGTCGGAATCGGCACGTTCTGACCGACGACGATCTTCGCCTCTTCGTTATCGAGCGTGATGAGGTTCGGCGTAGACAACACGTTGGCGTCGCTTACGCCGGCAAAGTACTGAAGCAACCCGCCGAGCCCTTGCACGCCGAACATGTTGTGCAGCCACCCGATGTTTAAGCCCTGCGTCAGCGTGTTCGGCAGCGTCGCGGCGCTGGTGGCCCCACCGGTGGCCAGTCCCGCCGCCACGCCGAGAATGTTGGAGCTGCCCGTGTTGCCGGCGGTGCTCGAGAGGTTAGTGCCGGCCAGCAGGTTGCCGCTGGCAACCTGCCATTGGATCCCGAGGTTGCCGGCCCGCGTCGAGTTCAGCTCGACGACCAGCGCTTCGATGTAGACCTGCGCGCGACGCGCGTCGAGCTGATCGATAACCGAGCGCAGATTGCGGTACACAGGTTCGGACGCCGTGATGACGAGCGAGTTCGTCGCCGCATCGGCCTGGATCATGCCGCCGGGCTGATTTTCCTCGCTGTTCTGGCCTCCCTTTTCGCCGAGAAAGCCGCCGGTGCTGTTGGCGCCGCCGCCGCCCTGGCCGCCGCCAAGCCCGCCGCCGCTCGAACCCGACATTGAGCCGCCGCCGCCGCCGAGCATACTGCCGCTGCTGCTGCCGTATGACGTGGGCAGCGGCGGCGTGCCGCTCGTGCCGGTCGAACTCGAGCCGCCCCCGGAACTGCCTTGGCTGAACGAACTCGCATTGCTCGACTCGGCGCTGCTGCCCGAGCTACCCCCCTTGCCGAGCATCCCGCGTAAGGTCTTGGCGAGTACCACCGCATTCGCGTTGCGCACGTGAACCACGTGCATGTTGCCGGGCTGCGAACTCGGTGCATCGAGCTGCTCTACGATTTTTTTCGCCGATTCGAGACGCGCTTTGTTCGAGGCGCGCAGCATCAGCGAATTGGTGCGCGGATCGGCCATCACCGTCACCTTCAGCGTCGCATCGGTACTGCCGATCGAGCCCGGATCGAGGACCTTGGACAACTGCGGCTCGATATCGAGCGCATTCGCGTTCCTAAGCGGCACGATGACGATCTGCTGTCCGGCCGCATTATCGACACCCGCGATGATCGCCGCGATTCGACGAACGTTGTCCGCGTAGTCGGTCACGACGAGCGTGTTGTTGGCCGGGTAGGCGGCGATCGTGTTGTTCGGCGAGATAAGCGGCCGAAGCACGGGCAAGAGATTGTTGGCCGATTCGTGATGCAGCTCGAACACCTGCGTGATGATCTGATCGCCGCGCGCCTGCGGCACATTGCCGACATAAGTGGGAGCGCCCTGCAGCTTCGCGTCGGCCTCAGGCAGCACTTTCAGGACGCCGTGATCTTGAACAATGGCGAAACCTTGCATCCGCAGTGCCGCCTCGAGCGTCTTGAGCGCTTGCTCCTCGGGCACCGGGTTCTCCGACACGAGGTTCAGTTGGCCCTTGACGCGCGGATCGACGATGATCGTTTTGTTCGTCGCCGCGCCGATCGCTTTGGCCACTTGATCGATATCCGCGTTCACGAAATTCAACGTCACTTCGGCGTATGCGCCTTGTGCTGTCATGAGCCCGGCCATCAAAAGCGCGGTAGCGATGCGGCGCAGTGCCATACGATTTCTTGTCATGGAATAAAGGTTCAATGCGAAATTGCCTGCCCTCGGCGGTAACGCTTCGCGAACATCGCTCGACCCTCGTATATATTGGTGTCGGATGCTCGCCCGCCCTTGAGAACACGAACATTAGCAGTTTTTTGCGTCTGAATAATCACGGAGGCCCGAGGACGGGTTCGCTTTTACGTCCGAAAATTCTCTGTTGCCAGGCTTACGACAGGATGCGCACGATACGCTACACCCTCGCCGACCCGCCTTTGTCCGCCAACTGCTCGGTTATGTCGGCCGGCAGGCTAGAGCAGGCAAGCGGCTCCCGGTATGATACGGTCGATTAATTCGACTGAATCCGGCGGCAAGCTCGGGTTTTCCCCAAGCTGCCCGCGCGCCGCTTGCTCTGGCCGGGCAGGCACGCTCGCCCCGAACAAAACGACGGCTGTCGAAGGCACTCGCACCATGAAACGAACCGTTCTGATTCTGGCGGTATTGCTCGCGTCGCTCGCGTGCGCGAACGCACGTGCCGATTGCTTCGACGAGGCGGCCCGCTACCAAAAGGTCAATCCTTTGATCTTGCGCGCGATCGCTTGGCAAGAGTCGCACAACCAACCCGATGCGTTGCACAAGAACGCCAACGGGTCGACCGACTACGGGCTCATGCAGATCAATTCGATCCATCTGACGGCCCTCGCCCCGTATGGCATCTCGACCGACACGTTGATGCAGCCCTGCAAGAGCGTCTACATCGCCGCATGGCACTTGCGCCAGAAGATGAACAAGTACGGGAACAGTTGGGCCGCCGTCGGCGCATATCACTCCGAAACGCCTTCCCTACGCGATCATTACGCGCATCAAATCATCGATATCCTCTCGCACTGGAAGCTCTTGCAGGCGCAGCGCTGACCGCGGGAAAATCGGAGCGATTCGGGTTTTCTTTCCGGCATCACGGGCCCCGGCTGGGATGGTGTTGCGGCGTTTAGTGCAAAATGCTCCCTACGCCTTTCACGCGGCGGCGCCTAGTGCCCTGAGTTCCGGGGCCCGCGCGCCTTCGCTCCACCGATCCCGACTCCCATGAACCATCCGCCTCTGCCCGTCACCGTGCTCTCGGGCTTTCTCGGCGCGGGCAAGACCACGCTGCTCAATCACATCCTGGCGAACCGCGCCGGCTTGCGCGTGGCCGTCATCGTCAACGATCTCGCGGCCGTGAACATCGACGCCTCGCTCGTGAGGGAAGCCGCTTCGCTATCGCACGTCGAGGAGCGGCTCGTCGAACTCTCGAACGGCTGCATCTGCTGCACGCTGCGCGACGATCTGCTCGCGGAGATCCGTCGGCTTGCCGGCGAAAAGCGTTTCGACGCGCTCTTGATCGAATCGACGGGCATCGCCGAACCCATGCCGATCGCCGAAACATTTGCGTTTACCGACGACGAAGGTCACACCCTAGGCGAGTTCGCGCGGCTCGACACGATGGTCACCGTCGTCGATGCATTCAATTTCCTGCGCGATTACGCGTCGGCCGAAGCGCTGGCGGAACGCGGGCTTGCGGCGAGCGAAGCGGATGACCGCACGATCGTCGAACTGCTGATCGAGCAAATCGAGTTTTGCGACGTTCTCGTCGTGAACAAAGCGGATCTCGTCGACACCGATGCGCTGGAACGGCTGCAAAGAATCTTGGCGCGCTTAAATCCGCGCGCAGTGCAGATCGTCAGCCGCTTCGGGGCCGTGCCGCTTGACGAGTTGATCGATACGAAGCGCTTCGATTTCGAAGCGGCGGCAAGCGCGCCCGGCTGGCTAGCATCGCTCGAGCACGCGCAGGAGGATGACCACGGACATGGCGACGAACACGGTCGGGACTTAAGCCAACATCACAGCCATGCTCAGACGGGCCATTCGCACATCAGCGAAGCGGATCAATACGGTATCGACAGCTTCGTTTACCGCGCGCGCCGCCCCTTCAATGCCGAACGGCTATGGGCGCTGCTGCACGAGGAATGGCCAGGCGTGCTGCGCAGCAAAGGCTTTTTCTGGCTGGCCACGCGCAACGACGCGGCCGGCTCGCTCTCGCAAGCGGGCGGCGTCTGCCGCCACGGCCCGGCGGGCATGTGGTGGGCGGCCCAGCCGCGCGACGAGTGGCCTGAGGACGATGAACTCGCGGCAGATATCGCCGCCGATTGGTTCGGCTCCCCCGACGACGAGACGATCGGCGATCGCCGCCAGGAACTGGTGCTGATCGGCGTGGCGCTCGATGCCGAGCGCTGGCGCGCCAAGCTCGACGCATGCCTGTTAACCGATGATGAATATGCGCTCGGCCCGCAAGGCTGGCAGCGTATGGCCGATCCTTTCCCGGCATGGGACCTCGATGCGGACGATCACCCGGGCGACGACGAAGGACAGATCGTCCATTGAGGCATTCGGGCGCTACCCCAAAAAAACCCGCCGAAGGCGGGTATCGACGAAGCGTCAACCCAAGTTGGGCTTAACGCTTATTGACGGCATCCTTGAATGCCTTGCCTGCCGTGAACTTGACGGTCTTGGCCGCGGGAATCTTGATGGTCTCGCCCGTCTTGGGGTTACGGCCCGTACGTGCCGCGCGCTTGCCCGAGCCGAAGCTGCCGAAGCCGATGAGTTGCACCGCATCGCCCTTCGCCACGGCTTTCTTGATCACTTCCAGCAGCGTATCAAGCGTTTCGCCGGTTTGAGCCTTGCTGGCGCCGGTTTGCCCTGCGATGGCGTCGATCAGTTCCTGTTTGTTCATTAACGTTCCTCTTTATCAGTTGAAGTGACACGGACAGCGCAAACGCGCCGAATTATACGTACGCAAGCTGTGCCGTCGAGTAGCGGTGGCGAAGCGTGCGCCGCTCGGCTGCGCTGAACCCCCGAACCCCCATGGCGGTACGGCCGCGCGGCGCTTGCTATGATAGCTCAGCGCAAACCCAATAACGGCAAGGCTTTCAAAGAATTTAGCACGGCTGAGCCTTGTCGGCGCTGGGTTTGAGCATTGTCGTACCCGCGAACCCCTGCTGCCAAGGGGCTCGCGAGAACTTGCCGCATTGCCGTTGGATTTTTCCAACGCTCGCAAAGCCTTGTCCAGCCTGGGTTTCCGGGCAATCGGTCACACTTTCGACCCAACCATTAGGGTTGGCCCTTACGCCCGGATGCCCCGTTTTCCCACACTTTCCGCTTGCCGATGAGCCCCAAGCTGATTCCCGCCTCCCTGGCTTTTCGCGACGACGGGACGCCGTTTTCCCCGGTATACGGTGACATCTATCACAGCGCCGCGGGGGCGTTGTCCCAAGCGCATCACGTCTTCCTGAACGGAAACTGCATACCCGAGCGCTGGCGCGCACGCCGCGTCTTTACCGTCGTCGAGACGGGTTTCGGCATCGGCGGCAATTTCCTCGCGACGTGGGCTGCATGGCGCGCCGATCCTGCCCGCTGCGAGCGGCTTGCCTTCGTATCGATCGAAAAACACCCGTTCCGCGCGGACGATCTGCGCAGGCTGCACGCGCACATCGTTGCGGACGCAACCGTCGCGCCGCTTGCGGCGCAATTGGCCGACAGCTGGCCGATGCTGACACCGGGGCTGCACCGCCTCGAATTCGAAGGCGGTCGCGTCGCGCTGACGATTGCTTTCGGCGATGCGCTCGAGCTTCTCCCGAAGCTTTGGCTACGCGCCGATGCATTCTTTCTCGATGGTTTTTCTCCGGCCAAGAACCCGGAGCTCTGGACGCCGTCCGTCTTCAAATCATTGGCGCGACTCGCGGGCGACGGCGCCACGCTGGCAACTTATACGTGCGCAGGAGCGGTTCAGCGCAGGCTCGACGAAGCGGGATTCGACTGCACGAAGACCGAGGGTTTCGCGGGCAAGCGCGCGATGCTCGTTGGCCGTTTCGCGCCGCGCTGGCGGGTGCGGCGGCATGAACCGCCGCTGCCTTTCGAGACGAACGAGCGAGAGGCCGTCGTCGTCGGCGCGGGGCTTGCAGGCTGCGCGGTGGCCGATCGGCTCGCCGCGCGCGGCTGGCGCGTCACGATCGTCGAACGGCAAGCCCGGCCGGGCTGCGAGGCGTCGGGCAACCCCGCGGGCGTATTCCATCCGCTGCTCTCGCGCGACGACAGCGTGGCCTCGAGAATCACCCGTGCGGGCTTTCTCTATGCGCTCGCGCGATGGCAAGCGCTCGAACGTGCCGGTTATACCTTTGCGCGCAGCCGCGACGGACTGCTGCAGATCGCGGACGACGAAAGCCAAGCGCAACTGCTCTCGGAGACAATCCAATCGGCCGACTATCCCCGCGAACTGGTACACGCCTTATCGGCCGCGCAGATGCGGATGGCGGCCGGTGTGTCGGTTGCGCGCGGCGGTTGGTGCTATCCGCTTGGCGGCTCGCTCGACCCGGGCGCGCTGTGTGCGGCGCTATGCGCCGGCGCGGGTGAGGCGATCCGATGGCGCACGGGCGTCGAGGCGCAGCGCATCGAGCGCGATGGCGACGCGTGGGCCATACGCGACGTATCGGGCGAACGGGTTGCACGCGCGGGCGTCGTCATCTTTGCGAATGCCCGGGACGCCGCGCGTGTCGCCGGTTTGCGCCATGCGCCGACACGCATCGTACGCGGTCAATTGACGCACTTGCCGCGCGGCGCTTCGCCCGCTTTGCGGCTGCCGCTCGTCGGCGACGGCTACGCGATCCCGCTCACGGACGGCCTAATGATCGGCGCAACCTACGACATCGACGATGCCGGCGGCGATCTGCGCGCCGAAAGCCATTCGGACAATCTGGCTCGTCTCGCACGCATGCTTCCCGGTTTCGACCCGGCCGAGGCCGCCGGCGAGCTCGACCCTGCATCGCTCGCAGGCCGCGTCGCGTTTCGCTGCGTGACGAGCGATCGCTTGCCGATGATCGGCGCACTGGCGGATGAAGCATCAAGCACGCATGAAGCGGCTGCATTGCGTGGTGCCGGGCTACTCGACCTGCCCCGTGCACCGGGCCTATACAGCGCTTTCGCCTTTGGCTCGCGCGGGCTTGTTTGGGCGTCGCTCGGCGCGGAACTGCTCGCTTCCCAACTCGAAGGCGAGCCTTGGCCGCTCGAGCGCGATCTGGCCGAGGCCCTCGATCCGAGTCGTTACCTGCTGCGCGCGTTACGCCAAGGCCTAGTCGAGGATCTAGCCTAGCGCGCCGCCATTCGAAGGATGCTTCCCGGCACATGGACTTATCCACTGCAAGTTGTGGATAACAATGTGATTCATAGACGGGATTCGTGTGTAGTCGATGTGGACGCGATGTGGACGTATACGGGACAACTCGACTGACGTGCGAAGCAGGGTGAAAGTTATTCTGCGAAACCAAGCGGCCCCCACCTGCTGCCCGAGCAGTTATGCATTCTTTAACCGGTTGATCCATTTGAGAAAACGTCCGTTGTGCACAGTTTTGGCCCCCCTTTGTTAACTACTACTACGTATACATACGTAAACAAGTAAACCTAACTAACCGAGCACGCCTCGCCGCGGAGCCGGTCCAACGCACGGCACGCTTTAACCCCGGTCTGTTCGATTACACGGGTCTTTCCGAAGAACCAAGTCCAAGCGGGAAACCGACATATCGGACATTTTTCCTCCGCATTGCGAAATTACGCGTCGTTTGTACCGAGATGACCGCAAATCGCTGATGGATCGTGTGGTTTGGACGCAAGCTATGGCACAATCCGTGTTCCTTTTGCACTCGTTGCATGGCGGCGCACCGTGGGTGCGCTGTGCCAATCGGGGTGATGTCGCCTGCCTGGCTTGCCCAAGCGGGTCGCCGGCGTCACCGCACCTAATGCAATCGCGCCGGGTACGCGCCACGCTTTTGTTCGAGCGCTCGGTCCCGCGCTCGGTCCCGTGTACCGACTCCGGCGCGTTTCGTCGTCGCCGCCCGACAGCCGCCGCGCCGTCGGCAGCCACCCCTTTCCGCCCGCGCCGCGGCAGATCGCCGTAAAGCGGGTAAGCAAGCCATGAGAGCGAGCCGCCGCGGGCGAAAGTCCGTGTCGGCCCGTCCGTAAAGGAGCAGCTATCAGATGAAATCAGCGTTTTCCTTTTTACCGCACTGGCCGTTCGTGCCCGATCCGGTCTTCTGGGCAGGTCTTGCCTTGCTCGTGGCGGGTCTCTTGGGCGAGCTCTGCTACCGCGCCTGGCGCCTGCCGCGCATCACGGGCTATGCCGTGATCGGGCTCATCGCCGGATCGGCTGGGTTCGGTGCATTCGATGCCGGCACGGGCGGTACCTCGCGGCTATTGCTCGACGTCGCGCTAGGCCTTTTGCTGTTCGAGCTCGGCAGCCGGCTCGACTTGCGCTGGATTCGCCGCAATCCGTGGCTCGTCGCATCGAGCTTGGCCGAAGCGACGCTGACGTTCGTGCTCGTCCTCATCGCGCTCACGTTCGCGCACGTGAGCGGGGCCGTTGCGACCGTGATCGCCGCGATTGCCATGTCGACTTCGCCGGCGATGGTCGTGCAGCTCAAAACCGAGTTACGCGCCGAAGGACAGGTCACGCAGCGCCTGCTCACGCTCACGGCGCTTAACAGCATGTACGCCGTCATCATCGAAAAGATCGCGTCCGGCTGGCTGCATCAGGAGGTCTACGGCAACGTCTTCGCCGCGATCGTGCAGCCGCTCTACCTGCTCGTCGGCTCGCTCGTGCTGGCCTATCTGCTGGCGCGGGCATGCACGTTCTTCTATCGAACCATGCAGACTCAGGACGAGCATTCGTTCGTCGCGCTGTTCGGTCTCGTGCTGCTTGCGATCGCCATCGCGCACTTGTTCAAGCTATCGACCATCCTAAGCCTGCTGGCGGCCGGCATCATCGTGAAGAACCTCGAAGCGAAGCCGCAAATCTGGCCGGAGCATTTCGGCACGGCCGGCTGGTTGCTCACGGTCATCTTGTTCGTGCTCACGATGACAGCGTTCGAATGGCGCGACATCGCGCTAGGGGGCGTCGCGGCGCTGGGCCTCATCGTGGCGCGCTTCGTCGCCAAGCTGGCGGGGGTGCTCGCGTTCGCGAAGCCGAGCGGGTTGGACTGGAAGCAGGGCGTTGCGCTCGGGCTGTCGCTTTCGCCGATGTCGGCCCTCGCGTATCTGCTCGTCGACGATACCTACGCGCTCTACCCGAACTTCGATCCGACGCTGCGTGCCGTCGTGATGTGTTCGATTGTCGTTTTACAGCTCGTCGGCCCCTGGCTCGTCTATCGCAGTCTTGCGCTCGTCGGCGAGCGGCGTGCCTAATCGCCGATCTCGAAATGGAAAGACACTATGGCACTTGAACCGTTCATCAATTCCAAACCGTTTACGTTCGGCGTCGAACTCGAGATCCAGGTCGTGAACACGCACGACTACGATCTGACGAAGGCCGCGTCCGACCTCATGCGGCTTGTCAAGGATCAGAAGATCACCGGCAACATCACGCCCGAGATCACCGAAAGCATGATCGAGCTGTCCACGGGCATCTGCAATACGCACGAGGAAGCGCTTGCGCAATTGCGCGCGCTACGCTCGACGCTCGTCGCGGCGGCCGATCAGCTCAACGTTGGGCTCGCCGGCGGTGGCACGCATGCGTTTCAGCAATGGAGCGAACGGCAGATCTTCGACGCGCCGCGCTTCCAGTACCTGTCGGAACTGTACGGATATCTTGCCAAGCAGTTCACCGTCTTCGGCCAACACGTGCATATCGGCTGCCCCGACCCCGACAGCGCGCTGTTTCTCCTGCACGCGATGTCCCGATTCATCCCGCATTTCATCGCGCTTTCGGCGTCCTCACCGTATGTGCAAGGCGTCGACACCGGTTTTCATTCGGCGCGGCTCAATTCGGTCTTCGCGTTTCCGCTGTCGGGCCGCGCGCCGTTCGTGCTGACGTGGTCGGGCTTCGAGGAATATTTTTCGAAGATGGTCGCGACGGGTGTCGTGAACAGCATGAAGGATTTTTACTGGGATATTCGCCCGAAGCCCGGCTTCGGCACCATCGAAGTGCGCGTGATGGATACGCCGCTGTCTGTCGACCGAGCGGCGGCGATCGCCTGCTACATCCAAACGCTCGCGCGTCACTTGCTCGTCGATCGGCCGTTCGTGCCCCGAGAGGACGACTACCTCGTCTACACGTTCAATCGCTTCGAGGCTTGCCGTTTCGGATTGGGCGGCACGTGCATCAACCCTCAGACGGGCGAGCGCCGAACGATATTCGAAGACATCCTCGAAACGCTCCGCGTGATCGAGCCGCATGGCGATGCGCTTCAATCGTCGTTGGCATTGCGCGAAATTGCGAACATCGCGCAGGCGCAAGTCAACGATGCGGCTTGGCTGCGCGGTATGGTCGCCAAGGAGAAGTCGCTGCACGAAGCAGTTCGTCAACAGTGCTTGCGATGGCGCGGTGCTTAGCTTTTTAGGTTAACGATGTATACATATGTAGTAGTAGTTAACAAGGGCGGGAAGCGCCTGTGGACAACCGGACAAAACCCCGGCGCTTCAAGCACCTGCGGAAACGATAACCGCGTGGCGCACGGGTGCGGAAGTGCAATGAGCTCCGAGCAACTTGCGAGGGATTTCAATTCCGCCGACGTTATCCAGAAACGGTGCACATTGGGTGCGCAGGGTTATACAAGGGTTGTTCACAGCCGCCTCTGAATAACTTAGCTGTACTATTCTTTTTCGTCGCTTAAAATGCGCGTTCGTCGTATCGAGCGGTGCATCGCACGATGCGCCGTGAGGCAAGGCGCGAGCAGGCAACCGGATCAACAGCGGCACGCTGTAATGGCGAAATAGCGAACACAGACTATGAGCGAAGGTGTACACGGAGAGCAGGCGACTGGGCGCGTGACCCACAGCCTGCTGCGCTTAAGCACGGCGATGCGTAGCCAGGCGTGGGAGTGGGCCGAGAGCGCGGGGCTGACGCCTACGCAAGGCGAGATCCTCGTGTTGCTGATGCAGCGGAAGAACCCCATGCGTCTTGGCGAAATTGCTCGCGAGACCGCGCTGACCGCTGCCACGACGAGCGATGCGGTCAGTACGCTGGAGTCCAAAGGCCTCGTCGAAAAGCGCCGAGCGACGGAAGACGGCCGGGCCCTGGCCGTCAAGCTCACGTCGCGCGGCCGAGCAGCCGCCAAGCGTGCGCGGCAGTGGCCCGAATTTCTCGCGGACGCGATCAACTCGCTGCGCGGCGACGAGCAGGCAATCTTCTATCGCACGATGATCAAGATGATTCGCCAACTGCAGGTACAAGGCGATATCCCCGAGCATCGCATGTGCGTCACGTGTAAACATTTCGAAGTCAGCAAGAACCCGAAAAAGTCGGCGCATCACTGCAGCCTGCTCGATTTGCCGATCGGCGATGTGGAACTGCGGCTTGATTGCCCGGTTCACGAAGAGGCCGATTCACTGACGCAGAAGAAGGTTTGGAAAATCTTTGCCCAAAGTGCGGCTTAGCGGCTTCAATAGACATCGCAGATGCGCGGCGCCCATCGGCGCCGCGTTTTCCATCCCGCGAGCGAAAACGCAATGCCGCATCGGCGGCACAGAGGCTTTTCTGAGGATTTATCAATGAGTTCACGCAAGTTGGTCGTGCGCCAGTCCGGCGTGCATGGCAAGGGCGTGTTTGCTGCCGTGCCGCTGAAGGCGGGTGAGCGTCTGGTGGAATACAAGGGTGAACGCATCTCGTGGAAGGAAGCGTTGCGGCGGCATCCGCACAATCCCGTCGAACCGAATCACACGTTCTACTTTGCGCTCGAAGACGGCCGCGTCATCGACGGTAAGGTGGGCGGCAACAGCGCGCGATGGATCAATCACTCGTGCGCGCCCAACTGCGAAGCGGAGGAGCTGGACGGCCGCGTCTACATTCATGCGCTACGCGACATTCGCGCTGACGAAGAATTGTTCTACGACTACGGCCTCGTCATCGACGCGCGTCAAACGAAAAAGCTCAAGAAGGAATACGAGTGCCGATGCGGCGCCCGGAAGTGCCGCGGCACGATGCTCGCGCCCAAGCAGACGGGTAAGAAGGACAAGAAGAGTAGCGCGTAGGGGCGGCGAGCCGCTTAGCCGAGCGGTGCCTGTACGGATGTCGGAGGGACGGCATGCCCCGCGTCCGCGCCGTTTTGCATGTCGGCCGCGAGCGGGATGCGCAATACGAAGCGAGCCCCGCCGCCCGCCGCATCTTCGTAACGCACACTACCGCTGTGCAAATTCATGATGTCGCGCACGATCGCAAGACCGAGGCCCGCGCCGGCATCGACACCCGCATCGGCCTCGTCGTGTCGATCGCCGCGGAAGAACCGCTTGAACAGTTCGGCCTGCAGGCCAGGGGGCACGCCCGAGCCGTTATCCTCGACGGCGATTTCCGCGAATCTCACACCGTTTTCGTCGGCCGCTTGCGAGACCGTGACGGTCACGTTCGCACCGTTGAGTCTTGCCGACGGCAAATACTTGAGCGCATTGTCGAGCAGATTGGCGATGACTTCGCGCAGCAGTAAGGCGCTGCCCTTCACGATAAGCGGCCTGCCGTTCAACGGGTCGTCCAAGCGCGCAAACCCGAGATCGACGTGGGCCGCCAGCGCGCGTGGAACCCATTCGGCGCCTGTCTCGAACGCGAGCGTCGCGATATCGACGTCTACGAAGCGCGCCGTTTGCGCGCCCGGCTCGGCGCGTGCAAGCGACAGCAATTGATTCGAAAGCCGCACCGCGCGATTGGCGGCGGCGCGCAGCTCGCGCACGGCGATCAGCGTTTGATTCGGATCGCGCGCGCTCGCCGCTTGCTCGGCGTGAAGCTTGACGGCTGTCAGCGGCGTGCGCAATTGATGGGCCGCATCGGCGATAAATTTTCGCTGCGCGTCGAGCGCCGTCTTCAGCCGGTCGAGCAACGCGTTCATCGCGCTGGTCAGCGGCTGAATTTCGATCGGAACATAGCGCTCATCGACCGGTTCGAGCGATGTGTGTGTCTGGCGGTTCAGCGAATCGGCGAGCGCCGTCAACGGATTGAGCTGCTGATTGACGACGCGCCAGACGATGCCCCAACCGGCGAGCAGCAGCAACAGCAGCGGCATCATGATGGCGACGAGAAATTCGGCCGCGATGCGATAGCGGTGCCGCAGCGGCTGTGCGACTTCGACGATGATCGGATTGCCGGTGTCTTGCAGCACGCGCACTTGGGCGACGCGCACATGCATGCCCGCGTATTGCGCTTCGAACACGTACGCCGTGCGCTGCTCGCTTACGCGTGTGCCGAAGAGCGGCAGCGCCGCTTCTCCGGCGATCTCGTGCTCGCCGTCGCTGATGCGGTAGATCAGATGGTCGCTCGGATCGGAAAACATCGCCTGCGCGAGCGGTGGCACGGTCGAGCGGGCATTGGGCCCGGCGATCTGGACTTGTTTCGAAATGGCGGTCGCTAGATCGACCAACGACCGGTCGATCACATGCTGCGTGTATTGCCACGCGAGCCAATACGCGATGAGGCCGCTCATCAGGGCGAGCAGCGAGAGCGGCGCCGCGAGCCGTCGCAAAAGCGAGCGGCGCAGGCTGTTCGCAGCGACGGGCGGCATGGCGATCGATCGCGCGCCTTGACGTTACGACGCCTGGGGGATTTCCTGCAGCAGATAGCCGAAACCGCGCACCGTGACGATCTCAACGCGGCAGTTTTCGAGTTTTTTGCGGACGCGATGCACGTAGACTTCGATGGCCGTATCGCCGAGATCGCCGCCGAAGTGAGTCAGATGATCCTGCAATTGCGCTTTGCTGACGACGCGGCCGTGGCGCAGCAGCAGCATCTCGAGCACGGCGAATTCGCGCGGTGAGAGTTCGAGCGCCTTGTCGTCGTTGAAGATGCGGCGATCGACACCCGACAGGCGCACGCCCCCGAGCGACACTTCGGGCCGAGGGACGTCGCTGTGCGGGCCGCTGCGGCGCATGACGGCGCGAATGCGCGCTTCGAGTTCGGCGGGCTCGAACGGTTTGAGCATGTAGTCGTCGGCGCCGGCGTTTAAGCCCTGCACGCGGTCGTTCAGTTCGTCGCGCGCCGTGAGGACGATCACCGGCGTATGACGGTTCCCTTGCCGAAAGCGCGAGAGCAGGGTCATGCCGTCGATGCCGGGCAGGCCCAGATCGAGAATGACGAGTTCATGGCGATTCTGCGTGAGGGCCTGCTCCGCAAAGATGCCGTCATGAACCATGTCGACGGTGAATCCGGCTTGTTCAAGGCTGCTTTGAATGCCGCGCGCGATGGGGCGGTCGTCTTCGATCAGAAGGAGTCGCATGGAATTCGCTCAAGTACAATGGGTTACGCATCTCTAGCACGCCGACCGGCGATGCCTCCTTCGCCACACGGCGAGCGTGCCGCCGGAGGGACTGTTCCGGCGGGCGCCCCGGACCACAATCACGAACCATGGCCGAGATCTCGATCAACGAACTAGAAGCCGCGATCAACTTTTGGCGCTCCCGCTCGCCTTCGAGCGGCGATGAGCTCAGCTTGTGCAAGGAAGCTAGCGCGCTCTCCAAGCCGTATGCGCTAATGATTGTACAGCGTCAGACGACCCTACCGGCGGATGGGCTCGACCCGATCGCGCGCAATGCCTGGGAAGCCTACGTGCGCGCACTGGGCGGTTGACCGGGTCTCCGGCTCTCGGTGCGCCTACCTCAACCGTCATGCATGGCCTTCGCCGCCGCATCGATGAAGCGCGCGAGTGCGATGTCGCGCTCGGTCACGCCGCTCGCTTCGTGCGTGGTCAGCGTGATATCCACCGTGCAATAGACGTTGGACCACTCGGGGTGGTGGTTCATCTCCTGCGCCTTGATGGCCACCCGCGTCATGAAGCCGAACGCTTCGTTGAAATCGGCAAACTTCAATTGACGGTGGATGGCGTCGCGGCCTGAGACGGCCTGCCAGAGCGCGAGTTGGGAAAGCTGCGTCGAGCGCTCCTCCGAAGTCAATTTTTGGATCATTGCGTCACCTCCTTTGGCGTACTTGGGCCATGGGGTCAAAGGATCGACCCGAACCGCGTACCGATGCGGCGCGCGGCGCATCCCAATTCCGCCATTTTTTCACAACTGAGATCGTGACGCTGAGGTGCACCGCGTCATGATCCGCAGGGTTGAAGTGCGGTCCGCGGTAGGTGCCGCAGCTTCAAATGGCCCATTGTGCCTCGACAAGCTTGAACGCCGCTGCGATCGCGGGCTCGTCGATGCGCGCGGCCAATGCCACGAACGTCAGTTCGGTCGGTACCGTCACACCTTCCACGATCGTCAACGCATGCGTATGCGCTTCGGCGATCGCAATCGCGTCGCGGGCGAGCGAGAGGCCGACACCCGATTTGACGAGGTCGAGCATCGACGTCTCCTGATCGACTTCGGCCACCTTGACGGGGTCCACGCCGGCTGCGCCGAACGCGCGCGAGAGCAGCCGGTTATGGGCCGAGGCGGGGGGCGTCCAGATCCACGGCAACGCGGCGAGCGAGCGCCAATCGGGCGCGCGGCCGATGCGGTCCTTCCAGCCGGCCGGCGCCAGCACGCGGTACTGGAAGCGCGTGAGCGTCGCCGCGTGGAAGAGCCCGCTGGGCATCCCGTCGTCGCCGGGCCTGCCGATGTAGTAGCCGACGTCGAGCTCGCGCGCACGCACCTGTTCGGCGACCCAGCCCGACATGCCGTGACGCAGCGCGGTTTCAATCTGAGGATAGGTTTCGACGAGTTGCTTGAGGAATCCGCCCAGCCGCAGAAATTGCGGGTCGAGGATGGTACCGATGCGCAGCCGGCCGCGCACCTCCTGGCGCAGTATGGCCGCTGCACGTTCGACGTCGCCGGCAGCCGCGAGTGCGCGCTCGGCATGCGGCAGCAGCGCCTGGCCGTCGCGCGTCAGCGCGAGCCCGTGCGACGTGCGCGTGAAGAGTGTCACGCCCAGCGTCTCTTGCAGATGCTTGATCTGCAGGCTGACGGCCGGCTGCGTCAAATGGAGCTGAGCGGCCGCGCGCGTGAGATTGCCGACGCGCGCGACCGTGGCGAAGGCGCGCAGCAGAGTAAGGTCCATGCCTGTGATATTAGCGCCAGTTATATCGCAGTTCACTAGAACTCATTGGATTTCGGGCGGCGGGGCCGGATACGCTTCTCTTTTTACGATGCGCGTGGCGAAGTGATCATGAAGCGAGAAACGATTGTCGAAGGCGAATTCGATTATGTGATCGTCGGAGCGGGCACGGCCGGCTGCGTGCTCGCGAATCGGCTTAGCGAAGCGGCCGATGTCAGTGTCTTGCTCATCGAAGCGGGCGGCCCGGACGACTACCGGTGGATTCACGTGCCCGTCGGCTATCTTTACTGCATCGGCAATCCGCGCACCGATTGGCTCTATCGTACGAGCGAGGAGCCGGGGCTGAACGGCCGCTCGCTGTCCTATCCGCGCGGGCGCGTGCTCGGGGGCAGTTCGTCCATCAACGGCATGATCTACATGCGCGGGCAGCGCGAGGACTATGACGAATGGGCGCGCGTGACGGGCGACGCGTCGTGGTCGTGGGATGCCGTGCTGCCTGTCTTTATGCGCAGCGAGGATCATCACGGCGGGGCTAATGGCTGGCACGGTGCCGGCGGTCCATGGCGGGTCGAAAAGCAGCGTCTGAAATGGCGCGTGCTCGAAGCGTTCCGGGAGGCGGCGCAGCAGGCCGGCATTCCCGCGACCGACGATTTCAATCGCGGTGACAACGGCGGCGTCGGCTATTTCGAGGTCAATCAGAAACGCGGCATTCGCTGGAATGCTTCGAAGGCGTTCTTGCGCCCGGCGCTCGAGCGCCCGAACCTGACCGTCGTGACGAGCGCGCAGGTGCGGCGGCTGACCTTCGACGGCAAACGGTGTACGGGCGTCGCTTATCGCGGCGGCGCGGCAGGCACGCGCGATTTCGTTGCGAAGGCGCGCGTGGAAGTCGTGCTTGCGGCCGGCGCGGTCAATTCGCCGCAACTGCTCGAACTCTCGGGCATCGGCAACGGCGAGCGGCTGCAGCGGCTCGGGATCGAGGTCGTGCATGACTTGCGAGGCGTCGGGGAAAATCTACAAGACCATTTGCAATTGCGGATGGCCTATCGGGTGCACGGCGTGCGCACGCTCAACACCATGACGGCGCATTGGTGGGGCAAGGTGCTCATCGCGATGCAATACGCGCTCTGGCGCAGCGGCCCGATGTCGATGGCGCCGTCGCAACTTGGCGCATTCGCGAAATCCTCGGAGAACGACGCGTCGATCACGCGCCCCGATATCGAGTATCACGTGCAGCCGCTTTCGCTCGATCGCTTCGGCGAGCCGCTGCATCGGTTCAATGCATTTACGGCGTCAGCCTGCCACCTGCGGCCGACATCACGCGGCAGCATCCACATCCAATCGCCCGATCCCCTCGCGCCGCCGATGATCGCGCCCAATTACTTGTCGACCGACTACGACCGTCACGTCGCCGCCAACGCACTACGTCTTACGCGCCGCATCGTGCAGGCACCGGCGCTCGCGCGCTACGAGCCCGAGGAAATCCTGCCCGGACCGCAATATCAAACCGAAGAGGAACTCATGCGCGCCGCCGGCGACGTCGGCACCACGATCTTCCATCCGGTAGGGACCTGCCGCATGGGCGTATCGAACGACCCCGGTGCGGTCGTGGATGCGCGGCTGCGCGTGCTTGGGGTGGACGCGCTGCGCGTCGTCGACGCATCGGTGATGCCGACGATCACGTCGGGCAATACGAATTCGCCCACGCTGATGATCGCGGAGCGCGCGAGTCAGATGATCCGCGAGGACCGTCTCGCACGCGCGAGCAGTGCCCAAAAGATGGGCGCAACACCGATCGTGACTGCGGCATGACGCGAACAACAACTAAAGCGCATACGTCCATCGACCGCTGGCACGTTTGTTGACTACACAATTAAGCACTAGTGCAAATCCCAATGATTGCGCTGCATCATTGGGGAGACAATGCGCGTTGCCGCATGGGGCGGGGCCGACCTCTCCGCATTGATGCACCATGCCAAAACGGCGGTGGCCCCAATAACCGAGGGGCGCATCGACCGGGTGCTAAGATGCAGCGCGTTCGACAAGCGCGTGCCACATGCAGTGTTTCGCCTGACTTCGCATGGAAGGGGACATGATTCTCGGCGACACGATTCTAGAAACTCGCGGGCTGACCAAGGAGTTCAAGGGCTTCACGGCCGTGAACGGCGTGAACCTGCGCGTGCGACGCGGCTCGATCCATGCGCTGATCGGCCCCAACGGTGCGGGCAAGACGACCTGCTTCAATTTGCTGACGAAGTTTCTCGAGCCTAGCGCCGGGCAGATCGTCTTCAACAACGTCGACATCACACGCGAGCGTCCCGCCCAGATCGCGCGGCGCGGCATCATCCGCTCCTTTCAAATCTCCGCTGTCTTTCCGCATTTGACGGTCTTGCAGAACGTGCGCATCGGCCTGCAGCGCACACTCGGTACGGCCTATCACTTTTGGCGCAGCGAGCGCACGCTGCATCGTCTGGACGATCGCGCGCGCGAACTGCTCGCGCAAGTAGGCTTGACCGATTTCGCCGATACGCCGACCGTCGAACTCTCGTATGGCCGCAAGCGCGCCCTCGAGATTGCAACGACGCTGGCGATGGAGCCCGAACTCATGTTGCTCGACGAGCCGACGCAAGGCATGGGCCATGAAGATGTCGACCGGGTGACGGCACTGATCAAGAAGGTGGCGGCCGGCCGCACGATTCTGATGGTCGAGCACAACATGAACGTGATCGCGGGCATCTCCGACACGATTACCGTCCTGCAGCGCGGCGAAGTCCTGGCCGAAGGCAGCTATGCCGAAGTGTCGAAGAACCCGCTCGTGATGCAAGCCTATATGGGCAGCACCGATGCGGCGTTGACGGGAGCGCATGGATGAACCAGGCTGAGCATGAAAACGTCGAACTGAGCGACGCAGCGCAAGCGCTCGCCGGCGGCGCACAGGCTGCACTGACGATCTCGGACCTCCAAGCGTGGTACGGCGAATCGCATATCCTGCACGGCGTCGATCTGACGGTGCGCCGCGGCGAAGTCGTGACGTTGCTCGGCCGCAACGGCGCGGGACGCACGACGACGCTGCGCGCGATCATGGGGCTCACGGGCCGGCGCACCGGGTCGATCCTGATCGGCGAGCGCGAGACGATTACGATGTCGACGCACAAGATCGCCCATTGCGGCGTCGGCTATTGCCCCGAGGAGCGGGCGATCTTCTCCAGCCTGTCGTGCGAGGAGAACCTGCTGCTGCCGCCCATGGTCGGCCAGAGCCGCTATGCGATGTCGATCGACGAGATCTACGAGATGTTCCCGAACTTGAAAGAGCGCGGCATGAGTCAGGGCACGCGGCTCTCGGGCGGCGAGCAGCAGATGCTGGCCGTGGCGCGTATCTTGCGCACCGGAGCGAACCTGCTGCTGCTCGACGAGATCTCCGAAGGCCTCGCACCCGTGATCGTACAAGCGCTCGCACGCATGATTCTCGCGCTGAAATCGCGCGGCTACACGATCGTGATGGTCGAGCAAAACTTCCGCTTCGCGGCGCCGCTGGCCGATCGCTTCTATGTCATGGAGCACGGCCGCATCGTCGAGCACTTCGTCGCGAGCGAACTCGAAGGCAAGATGCCGGTGCTGCACGACCTGCTGGGCGTGTAAGTGCTCGACGTATCTGCTCTTGCGGTGCCGGTTACTATATAGCGGGCCGCACGCGTCAAAAATAGTTGCACGCACAACCAAAAGCGAATAAGGAGATACCAATGAGGACCCAGTTGCTCGCAGGCGCCATTCGCACTCTCGCAGTGACCGCTACCGCACTTGCCGCCTCGCTCGCGGCGCAGCACGCCGCGGCGGCCGGAAACCAAGTCACGATCGGCTTCATTACCGACATGTCCGGCCTTTACGCCGACATCGACGGCAAGGGCGGCGCCACGGCGATCCAAATGGCTATCGACGATTTCGGCGGCAAGGTCGATGGGATGCCGATCAAGTTACTGACGCAGGATCATCAAAACAAGGCTGACATCGCCGCATCGACCGCTCGTAAGTGGATCGACACGGAAGGCCTCGACATGCTGATCGGCGGGACGAACTCCGCGACGGGCCTGTCGATGAACGACGTGATCAAGGAGAAGAAGCGTCCGTACATCTCGATCGGCGCGGGCACCGACGCGTTGACGAACAAGCAGTGCACGCCTTACACGATCCACTACGCGTACGACACGACGGCGCTCGCGAAAGGCACTGGTTCTGCGATCGTGAAGGAAGGCTTGAAGACGTGGTACTTCCTGACGGCCGACTATGCGTTCGGCAAGTCGCTCGATGCGAACACGACGAAGGTGGTCGAAGAGAACGGCGGCAAGGTGTTGGGCCGTTCGCTGCATCCGCTTTCCGCGTCCGATTTCTCGTCGTTCCTGTTGCAGGCGCAGGCGTCGAAGGCACAGGTGCTCGGTCTCGCGAATGCGGGCGGCGATACGGTCAATTCGCTGAAGGCGGCCAAGGAGTTCGGCATCGGCAAGACGATGAAGATCGCGGCGCTGCTGATGTTTATCGACGACGTGCATAGCGTGGGCTTGCCGACGGCGCAGGGCCTGCTGCTCACGGACAGCTGGTACTGGGATCAGAACGACAAGGCGCGTGCTTGGGCCCAGAAGTACTTCAAGAAGATGGGCAAGATGCCCTCGAGCCTGCAGGCGGCCGACTATTCGGCGACGATGAACTACTTGAACGCGGTCAAGGCCGTGGGCTCGACCGATCCCGACAAGGTGATGGCGCAGCTGCACAAGCAGAAGATCGACGACTTCTATGCGAAGGGCTATGTGCGTGAAGACGGCAGCATGATCCACGACATGTATCTGTATCAAGTCAAGACGCCGGCGGAATCGAAGAAGCCGTGGGACTACTACATGCTGAAGGCGACGATCCCCGGCGAGCAGGCATTCACGGCGAAGAAAGATACGCAGTGCGACCTCTGGAAGTAATGCGCTTGGGCCATAACCAGTAGGGCAGTCATGCGGTAATGCAGTAGGGCAGCAATGCAGCTACGACGCGCGCGGCCCGGTCGCGCGCGTCTTTCTCCTTTCGACGGCAGGTTCAATGGATATCTTCGGCATTCCGTTGCAGGCGATGCTGAGCCAGCTCTTGCTCGGGCTCGTCAACGGATCGTTCTATGCGATTCTTAGCCTCGGGCTCGCGGTGATCTTCGGCATGCTCAACGTGATCAACTTCGCGCACGGCGCGTTGTTCATGCTCGGCGCCATGCTCGCGTGGATGGGATTGGCTTATCTCGGCATACCGTACTGGGCGATGCTCGTCGTCGCGCCGCTCGTCGTCGGCCTATTCGGCATCGTGATCGAACGATCGATGCTGCGCTGGCTCTATCGGCTCGATCATCTCTACGGGCTCTTGCTGACGTTCGGCCTCACGCTCGTTGTCGAAGGCGTGTTCCGCTCGATCTACGGCTCGTCGGGCCAGCCGTACGACGTGCCCGAGCTGCTTTCGGGCGCAACGAACCTCGGCTTCATGTATCTGCCGAACTATCGCGCTTGGGTGGTCGCCGCCTCGCTCGTGGTCTGCTTCGCGACCTGGTTCATCATCGAAAAGACGCGGCTCGGCGCCTATTTGCGTGCCGGCACGGAAAACCCGAAAATCGTCGAGGCATTCGGCGTAAACGTGCCGCTCATGGTCACGCTGACGTACGGCTTCGGTGTCGCGCTCGCTGCGTTCGCCGGCGTGCTCGCGGCGCCCGTCATTCAAGTCTCGCCGCTGATGGGCCAATCGATGATCATCACCGTGTTCGCGGTCGTCGTCATCGGCGGCATGGGTTCGATCATGGGGTCCATCCTGACGGGCCTGATGCTCGGCGTCGTGGAAGGGCTCACACGCGTGTTTTATCCGCAAGCATCGGCTACCGTCGTCTTCGTCATCATGGCGCTCGTGTTGCTCGTGCGGCCCGCGGGTCTTTTCGGCAAGGAACGGTGATGCAAAGAAAAGCGCTTTACGCCCTTTTGCTGATCGGGCTCGTGGTAGCGCCGTGGCTCGGGGCCTATCCCGTGTTTGTCATGAAGGTGCTCTGCTTCGCACTCTTCGCAGCCGCGTTCAACCTGCTGATCGGCTATACGGGCCTGCTGTCGTTCGGCCATGCGATGTTCCTCGCCACGGCAGGCTATACGACCGGCTACGCGATCGAAAGCCTCGGGCTCACGCCGGTGCTCGGCGTGCTTGCAGGGACGGCGGCCGCGACGCTGCTCGGCCTCGTAGCCGGCTTCTTCGCGATTCGCCGTCAGGGCATTTACTTCGCGATGGTCACGCTCGCGCTCGCGCAACTCGTCTACTTTGTCTATCTTCAAGCGCCGTTCACGGGCGGCGAAGACGGCCTGCAAGGCGTGCCGCGCGGTAAATTGTTCGGGCTAGTGAGTTTGTCGTCGGACTTGGCGCTTTATTACCTCGTGCTCGTCTCCGTCGTGTTGGCGTTCGTACTGATCGTGCGCATCGTCCACTCGCCGTTCGGGCAAGTGCTGACGGCAATCAGGGAGAACGAGCCGCGTGCCGTGTCTCTCGGCTACGATACCGACCGCTTCAAGCTGCTCGCGTTCGTGCTGTCGGCCGGTATTGCCGGTTTCGCCGGTGCGCTGAAGGTGCTCGTGCTCGGCTTCGAGACGCTCGGCGACGCCTATTGGACGATGTCGGGCCTCGTCATCCTGATGACGCTCGTTGGCGGTATGGGCACGCTGTTTGGGCCGCTCGTGGGCGCCGCGCTCGTCGTCACGCTCGAAGATCGGCTCGGCGATATCGGCGGCGCACTCGCTTCCGTTACGCATGTCGATTGGTTCAACTCGCTCGGCGATTCGACGACGATCGTTATTGGCATCGTCTTTATCGCCTGCGTGCTGACGTTTCGGCGCGGGATCGTCGGCGAGATCGTCGCACGCGTGCGGCCGCTGCGCGGGTGAGAAGGGCGCAGTTCGCCTATTCGCGTTGCGCTGCGGCATCCGCGCGGCGCACTTCGGTGCGGACGCAACGAGGCGTGTCAAAGCCCGCCGGATTGAGCAGAGGCGCGAATGCGGCCCGACGTTCGTTCGTCGCATGTCGTAAAACGATGCATCGGTGCGCGAATTGCGTGCTGCTGTGCACCACTAGGGAAAGTGCTAGGTTGTCGCGGGAGACGCGGTTGTTTAATCTTCACCTCAGTTCTGTTGCACCCGAATTTACAGGTGGAGAACGAGGAGACAATCGAGGCACTCAGTGCCCGTACGGAAGCGCTGTTGGAGGGTCTCCAACAGCGCTTTTTATTTGCGCGTTGAATTCGTGCATTCGATTCGTGCATTCGATTCGTGCATTCGCATCGGTCTATATCCCTTTTTTTCGCAAGCAGCCTGTCGCGCCCGCTCGGTGCGCGCTTGCGTGCTCGGCGCAGCCGCACAGCGTGTTCGCGCGTTCTTATTGTTTTCCGCATTTTTCTTTCCCGTTTTTTCTCGTTCCGTGTCGCGCCTTGCCGACTCGATCGTTTATTTTCGATCGATGTGCGCTTGCGCACTTAGCCGATCCGTTTTCAAAAATAATCGTTTCAGCCGAGCCTACGTGCCGGCAATGACAACGCGCTTTCTCGCGTAAAGCCTCTGGAGATCAGTAATGACGATGAAGCAATGGGTACGTAGCAGCGTGGCAGTCGCAATGATGTGCGGGGCCACGGCGGCTTTCGCGCAGGTGAAGATCGGCGTCGTCTTGTCGACGACGGGACCGGCTGCGTCGCTCGGCATCCCGGAGAAAAATACCGTCGCGCTGCTGCCCAAGGAGATTGGGGGCAAGAGCGTGCAGTACATCGTGCTCGACGACGGCTCGGATACAGGTAAAGCGGTGCAGGACGTGCATAAGCTCATTGACGAAGACCATGTCGACGCGATCGTCGGCTCGACCGTGACGCCGAACTCGCTCGCGATGCTCGATCCCGTTTCTGCGGGCAAGACGCCCATGATCTCGCTGGCCGCTTCGGCGAAGATCGTCGAGCCGATGGACGACAAGCGCAAGTGGGCGTTCAAGGTGCCGCAAAACGACAGCCTCATGGCCAATGCGATCGCCGATTACATGGCCAAGCACGGCGTGAAGACCGTTGGCTTCATCGGCTTTGCCGATGCCTACGGCGAAAGCTGGAGCGCCGAGTTCGACAAGGCCGCGGCCAGCGATCATCTCAAGGTCGTGGCGAACGAAAAGTACAACCGCACGGATGCTTCCGTCACCGGGCAGGTGCTCAAGCTCATGAGCGCGAATCCCGATGCCGTGCTGATCGTGGGCTCCGGTACGCCGGCCGCATTGCCGGCCAAGGAACTGAAGGCGCGCGGCTACAAGGGCAAGATCTACCAAACGCATGGCGTCGCGAACAACGACTTCCTGCGCGTCTGCGGCAAGGATTGCGAGGGCGAGATTTTGCCGGCCGGGCCGATCCTCGTCGTCGATCAACTGCCGAACAGCAACCCGGTAAAGCAATCGTCGCTGGCTTACAAGGCGGCCTATGAGAAGGCTTACGGCGTGGGGAGTGTCTCCACCTTCGGCGGCCACGCGTGGGACGCCGGACAGCTGCTGCAGCGGGCGATCCCCGAAGCATTGAAGAAGGGCCAGCCGGGCACCGAAGCGTTCCGCTCGGCACTGCGCGATGCGCTCGAAGGCATTAAGGAGTTGCCGGTCTCGCACGGGATCATCAACATGTCGCCGGCCAACCATAACGGGCTCGATCAACGCGCGCGCGTCATGGTGCAAATCACCGACGGGAAGTGGAAGTTACTCGGAGAGTAACCGCGGCTCGGTTGCGTGGGCCGTGAGCCGTGAGCCGCTGTCGGGCTCGCGGCCCCTCGTTTTACTCGCGGCGCCTCAGTGCTTCGTGGCTTCGTTGCTCCTTTGCTTCGACGATTCATAGACCGGCAGTTCAAAGCGAAAGAAAAGCATGGATTTATCGATTGCGGCGATCCTCGCTCAGGACGGCATCACCACCGGGGCGATCTATGCACTGCTCGCGCTCGCGCTTGTGCTCGTGTTCTCCGTCACACGGGTCATCTTCATTCCGCAAGGGGAGTTCGTTTCATACGGTGCGCTGACGCTCGCGATGCTGCAAGCGCAGAAGTTTCCGCCCACCGCTGTCTTGCTGCCCGTGCTCGGCGCGGCATGCTTCATCATCGAGATGGCGGGACGCTTGCGCCATGTCGAGCGCCGCCGGCATCTACCGCGCGTGCTGACTTCGCTCGCGAGCCGCTATCTGCTCGGCCCGATCGCCATCTATGCACTCGCCCAGCACTTTTACAGTCAGACGCTGCCGATGCCGGTCCAAATTGCCTTGACGCTGGCGATCGTCGTGCCGATGGGACCGTTCATCTATCGACTTGCCTATGAGCCGATCGCCGAGGCGACGACGCTGGTCTTGCTCATCGTCGCCGTGGCCGTGCATTTCACCATGGTCGGACTGGGGCTCCTTATGTTCGGCGCCGAAGGCTCGCGCACGACGCCGTTCTCGGACGGTTCGTTCAACCTGGGGACGCTATCGATCTCGGGGCAAAGCGTCTGGGTCGTGGCGGTGGCGCTCGTGCTCATTGCCGCGCTGTATCTCTACTTCGACCGTTCGATCTCGGGCAAAGCGCTGCGCGCGACGTCGGTCAATCGCCTCGGTGCGCGGCTCGTCGGCATCGGAACGGCGCAAGCGGGGCGCCTTGCGTTCACGTTGGCCGCGGGACTCGGCGTGTTGTCCGGGATCCTCGTCGCGCCACTGACCACGATCTATTACGACTCGGGTTTCCTGATCGGCTTGAAGGGTTTCGTCGGCGCGATCATCGGCGGGCTCGTCGGCTATCCGCTCGCGGCGGCCGGCTCGATCTTGGTCGGGCTGCTCGAATCGTATTCGTCGTTCTGGGCGAGCTCGTATAAGGAGGTGATCGTCTTCACGCTCATCATTCCGGTGCTGCTGTGGCGCAGCTTGGCCGCCGGCCACGTCGAAGAAGAGGAGCAATGAGCGATGAAGCAACGACTCTCTCGGTTCAAACCATACTGGCCGTTGTGGGGCTGTCTCGTCGTGTTGTTCGCGTTGCCCGTGCTGCCGCATCCGCTGCACGTGCCCGAGTACTGGATCACGCTGCTCAACTACATCGGCCTTTATTCGATCGTCGCGCTCGGGCTCGTGCTGCTGACAGGTATCGGCGGCATGACGAGCTTCGGGCAAGCCGCGTTCGTGGGCGTGGGCGCCTATGCGACGGCCTATTTGACGACGCAGTTTGGGCTGTCGCCGTGGCTCGCGCTGTTCGTCGGCATCGCGCTGACGGCGCTCGTTGCGCTCGTGATCGGCGCGGTCACGATGCGCTTGTCGGGACACTTCCTGCCGCTTGGCACCATCGCTTGGGGGTTGTCGCTTTACTACTTGTTCGGCAACCTCGATGCGCTCGGCAAGTACGACGGCATCAACGGCATTCCAGCGTTGAACGTGCTCGGCGCCTCGCTCGAGTCGGGACGCAGCATCTACTACCTGATCTGGGTGGTCGTACTGATCGCCGTGGCCTCGATTCAGAACTTGCTCAATAGCCGCCCGGGCCGCGCCATTCGCGCCTTGCGCGGCGCGAGCACGATGGCGGAGGCGATGGGGGTGCATACGGCATGGATGCGCGTCGTCATCTTCGTCTATGCCGCCATCCTTGCCGCGATTTCGGGGTTTCTTTACGCGCACTTGCAGCGCGCCGTGAATCCGACGCCGTTCGGACTCAATCACGGCATCGAATATCTGTTCATGGCGGTCGTCGGCGGCGTCGGCCACGTTTGGGGTGCGGTTATCGGTGCCGCGATCCTCACCATTGTTCAGGATTATCTGCAGTCGCTGTTGCCGAGGCTGCTGGGCGAGAGCGGCAACTTCGAAATCATCGTCTTCGGCGTGCTGATGGTTGCACTACTGCAATATGCAAGGCAGGGCGTTTGGCCGTTCGTTGCTCGATGGTTTCCGCAAGGCCCACGCGCGCAGGCGCCCGAGCAAGCGGGAGCGCTGCCGCAGCGCGCGAAGCCGGCTGCCGGGGAACCGCTGCTCGTCGTCGATCGCGCTCGCAAGGAGTTCGGCGGGCTCGTCGCCGTGAACGACGTCAGCTTCGAGGTGAACGCGGGGGAAATCGTCGGCCTCATCGGACCGAACGGCGCCGGCAAATCGACAACGTTCAATCTCGTCACCGGCTTGTTGCAGGCTACGCGCGGCGAAATCCGGTTTCGCGGAGCGCGCATCGACGCGCTCACTTCACGTGAAATCGTCAAGCGCGGTATTGGTCGCACCTTCCAACACGTCAAACTGCTGCCCACGATGTCGGTGCTCGAGAACGTAGCGATCGGCGCGCATCTTCGCGGGTCTGCCGGCGTCTGGCGAAGCGTCGCGGGGCTCAATGCGGCCGAAGAAGGACGGTTGATGTTCGCTGCGGCGCAGCAAGTTCGGCGCGTGGGCCTCGAGCAGCATATGTACGACGAGGCTGGGGCGCTTCCGCTCGGGCAGCAGCGCATCTTGGAGATCGCGCGGGCGCTCTGCTGCGACCCGACGCTGCTGTTGCTCGACGAGCCGGCGGCGGGGCTGCGATATCGCGAAAAGCAGCAGCTCGCGCAGTTGCTGCGCAAGCTCAAGGAGGAAGGCATGAGCGTGCTGCTCGTCGAGCACGATATGGACTTCGTGATGAATCTCGCCGATCGCCTCGTCGTCATGGAGTTCGGTACGCGCATCGCGCACGGCCTGCCCGCAGACGTCCAGAACGACCCGGCCGTGGTGGAAGCCTACCTGGGCGGAGTGGAGTAAATGTGGATGATATGAGGGCTACGGCTACGGCTACCGCTGCGGGTACGGCTATGGGCATGGGTATGGGTACGGCTGCACCGATTTTGTCGGTTTCGGGGCTTTGCGTCCGGTATGGAAAAGTCGAAGCACTCCACAACGTATCGATCGACGTACGACCCGGGCAGATCGTCAGCGTGATCGGGCCGAACGGTGCCGGTAAGTCGACGCTGCTCGGGGCGATCATGGGGGCGTTGCCGGCGATCGGACATGCAAACGGTGCGGTGTGCTATCGCGGCGAGGAGATCGGTGCACTGCCGATTGAACAGCGCGTCGCACGGGGTATGTGCCTCGTGCCGGAAACGCGAGCGCTGTTTTCGACAATGACGGTCGAAGATAATCTCGTGCTCGGCGCTTATCGCCGTAAGCGGGCAGGAGAGCGCGATTTCCTCGATCAACTGGACCCGGTATTCCAGCGCTTTCCGCGACTGAAGGAGCGGCGCAAGCAGGCGGCGGGCACCTTGTCGGGCGGCGAACGGCAGATGCTTGCGCTCGGCCGCGCACTGATGGGCAAGCCCGATCTGCTCATGCTCGATGAGCCGAGCCTTGGGCTGGCACCGCTCATCGTCAAGGAGATTTTCCATATCATCAGTGCGCTGCGCACGACCGGCGTGGCGACGCTGCTGATCGAGCAGAACGCTCGAGCGGCGCTGCAGGTTTCGGATTACGGATATGTGCTCGAAACCGGCGAGCTGGCTCTGGAGGGAGAGGCGGATTCGCTCGAGCGTAACCCGCGCGTCGTCGAGACTTATCTGGGGCTGGCGAAGAAGACGGTTTGAAAGTCAGCCTGAATCCTGCCGCCGGGCGCGGTGTCGAGTCCATGCGGTGTGGTGCGGGGCGCGGGGTATTCCGGCTTTCAGCGGTGTGTTTCACGTGAAACACTCTTTAGCCACTTAGCTAGACCGCCCGCACCCGCGATCCCCGTTATAATTCCGCGCATACATTTCCCGATAGGCCCACGCGCTTCCCGCGCGGGATCGCCATGCTTTATCCCATAGAATTTGACGTTATCGTTGTCGGCGGTGGTCACGCCGGCACGGAAGCCGCATTGGCATCCGCCCGCATGGGTGCCAAGACGCTCCTATTGACCCACAACATTGAAACGCTCGGCCAGATGAGCTGCAATCCGTCGATCGGCGGCATCGGCAAGGGCCACCTCGTGAAAGAGGTCGATGCGTTGGGCGGGGCGATGGCTGCCGCCACCGACGAAGGAGGGATCCAGTTCCGTATCCTTAATTCGTCGAAGGGGCCGGCCGTTCGTGCGACGCGCGCCCAGGCCGACCGCATCCTTTACAAGGCAGCGATTCGCCACCGGCTTGAAAATCAGCCGAACTTGAGCCTGTTTCAACAGGCAGTCGAGGATCTGATCGTCGAGGGCGATCGCGTTGTCGGCGCAGCGACGCAGGTCGGCATCCGATTCCGTGCCCGCGCGGTGGTGCTGACGGCGGGAACGTTCCTCGATGGGAAGATCCACGTTGGCCTCAACAATTACACGGGCGGGCGAGCAGGGGATCCTGCTGCGGTGTCGTTGTCGGAGCGGCTTAAGGAACTGAAGCTTCCGCAAGGGCGCCTCAAAACCGGCACGCCGCCGCGAATCGACGGCCGCTCGATCGACTTCTCGAAGCTCGAGGAGCAGCCTGGCGATTTGGACCCCATTCCCGTCTTCTCGTTTCTTGGGCGAGTCGAACAGCATCCGCGCCAAGTGCCGTGCTGGGTGACGCATACGAATGAGCGAACGCACGATATCATCCGCGGCGGGCTCGACCGTTCGCCGATGTATACGGGCGTGATCGAAGGGGTCGGGCCGCGGTATTGCCCGTCGATTGAGGACAAAATCCATCGCTTCGCCTCGAAGACCTCCCACCAAATCTTCCTCGAGCCCGAAGGGCTGACGACCAACGAGTTCTATCCGAACGGCATCTCGACGAGCCTACCGTTCGACGTGCAGTTGGACCTCGTCCATTCGATGCCGGGGCTCGAAAGCGCGCACATTCTGCGGCCCGGATATGCGATCGAATACGACTACTTCGATCCGCGCGGCCTGAAGGCGTCGCTCGAAACGAAGGCGATTCGCGGCCTTTTCTTCGCCGGGCAGATTAATGGCACGACAGGCTACGAAGAGGCGGCAGCGCAAGGGCTGCTCGCGGGGATTAACGCCGGCCGCTACGTCCAAGAAAAGGACGCCTGGTGTCCGCGCCGCGATCAAGCGTATCTCGGCGTGCTGGTGGATGACCTCGTGACACGCGGCGTGTCCGAGCCGTATCGCATGTTTACGAGCCGCGCGGAGTATCGACTCAGCCTGCGGGAGGACAACGCCGATATGCGCTTGACCGAGGCCGGTCGCGAGCTAGGTGTTGTCGATGATGCGCGTTGGGATGTGTTCTGCCGCAAGCGCGACGCTGTTTCACGTGAAACAGAGCGTCTGCGCACGACCTGGGTGAATCCCAAGACGCTTTCCGCCGACGAAGCCACGGCACTGCTCGGCAAGCCAATCGACCATGAATACAACTTGGCCGACCTGCTGCGCCGCCCGGGCATAACCTACGATGGCATTTGCGGTTTGCTCGGCGGGGCTTGCGGCCCGGAGGCGGTGCTCGCGGACGATCCGGTTCTGCTCGATCAGATCAAGGAGCAGATTGAGATTGGCGTGAAGTATCAAGGCTACATCGAGCGTCAGGCGGACGAAATCGAGCGCAATGAGGCGAGCGAAAGCATGCGGCTACCCGAAGGCATCGACTACGCGACGGTGCGGGGGCTGTCCTTCGAAGCGCGGCAAAAACTTAGTCAATTCCGGCCCGAAACGATCGGGCAGGCATCGCGCATTTCGGGCATTACGCCGGCCACCATCTCGCTGCTGATGGTTCATTTGAAAAAGGGGTTAGGGCGGCGCGCATCGACGGCTGCCGCCGAACCTGGCGCACTGGACGGAAGAGGGGCCGACGCGGCCCCGGCCGCGCAATGACCGCGTCGCGCGCCGCAGAGGCGTTGTCGAACGATCGGACCGCGTGGCTTGCCCTGCTGCAAAACGGTGCGGCCGCGCTCCGCGTCCCACTTTCCAACGATCAGATCAATCGTCTCGCCGACTACGTCGCGCTGCTTGCGAAATGGAATGCCGTCTACAACCTGACGGCGATCCGCGACCCGCGCCAGATGCTGATCCAGCACGTGCTCGATTCGCTTTCGATCGTGCCGCATCTCGCGGCGCGCGAGGGGCGATCGATCCTCGACGTCGGTTCGGGCGGCGGCTTGCCCGGGATCGTCCTCGCAATCGCGTTGCCCGAGCGCACGGTGACGCTGAACGACATTGTGCAGAAAAAAACGGCGTTTCAGGCGCAGGCGAAGGCGGAACTCAAGCTTGAGAATCTATCGGTTGTGACGGGTCGCGTAGAAAATCTTCATCCCGGTTTCGAAGTACCGGGAAAATTCGACGCTATCGTCTCTCGCGCATTCGCAGAGCTCGCCGATTTCGTTACACTTGCGCGTCATTTGGTTAGCGAGCGTGGATCGATTTGGGCGATGAAGGGCGTACGGCCCGATGCCGAGATCGAACGATTGCCGGCCGGGGCTCGGGTTGTCGATGTCGTACGGCTTCGTGTGCCGTCGCTCGAGGCCGAACGGCATCTGATCGAAGTCGTGCTCGACAGCGCGGCACCGGCGTAAAAGCATTCACTGCATTCAATCGAAGTGCGGTAACGAGGATCTCGAAACGATGGCAAAAATCTTCTGCGTGGCGAATCAAAAAGGCGGTGTAGGTAAGACGACGACGGCGGTCAACCTCGCCGCGAGTCTCGCTTCGCAGGGGCAGCGTGTATTGCTGATCGATCTCGATCCGCAGGGCAACGCGACAATGGGCAGCGGCATCAACAAGGCGGAGTGCGAGAACACCGTCTACGAGGTGCTCGTCGACGGCGTCTCCGTGGCCGACGCGCGTGTGAAGTCCGACGCCGTCTCGTACGACGTGCTGCCGGCCAATCGCGAACTCGCCGGCGCCGAAATCGAACTCGTCGGCGTGCACAATCGCGAAAGGCAATTGAAAGCGGCGCTTGCTCACGTGGTTCAAGACTATGATTTCGTGCTCATCGATTGCCCGCCGGCGCTGTCTCTTTTGACGCTGAACGGCCTGTGCGCCGCCCATGGCGTCGTCATTCCGATGCAGTGCGAGTATTTCGCACTCGAGGGCTTGTCGGATCTCGTCAACACGATCAAGCAGGTGCACGCGAATCTGAACCGCGACCTGAAGGTGATCGGGCTGCTGCGCGTCATGTTCGATCCGCGCATCACGTTGCAGCAGCAGGTGTCCGATCAGCTCAAGGAGCATTTTGGCGACAAGGTGTTCGACGTGGTCATCCCGCGCAACGTGCGCTTGGCCGAGGCACCGAGCTATGGGCTACCGGGCGTCGTCTTCGACCGTGCTTCGCGCGGCGCGCAGGCGTACGTACAATTCGGCGCGGAAATGATTGAACGCGTGCGTGCGCTATGACCATGGCGCAGCGCGAGAAGAAAGCGGATCGAGGACAGGCGATGAATACGGTACCGAAGAAGAAGGGATTGGGGCGCGGACTGGACGTGTTGCTTGGCGGCAACTCCGACATCACCACCGCCGTACGCAGCGAAGGGCAGCCCAACGTACTGCCGCTCGCGCGGCTCCAGGCCGGCAGGTACCAGCCGCGCACGCGCATGGACGAGGGCAGCCTACAGGAGCTCGCCGCGAGCATTCGTGCGCAGGGCGTCATGCAGCCGATCCTCGTGCGCCCCGTATCGGACGAGAAGTACGAGATCATCGCGGGCGAGCGCCGTTTTCGCGCGGCGCACATCGCCGGCCTCGAAGAAGTGCCGGTGCTCGTCAAGGACGTGCCCGATCAAGCCGCCGCCGCGATGGCGCTCATCGAGAACATCCAGCGCGAGGATTTGAATCCGCTGGAAGAAGCGCAAGGCATCCAACGCTTGCTCGACGAATTCCGCTTCACCCATGAGCAGGCGGCCGAATCGGTAGGGCGCTCGCGCAGTGCCGTCTCGAATCTGCTGCGCTTGCTCAATCTCGCGCAGCCTGTGCAGACGATGCTGCTCGCCGGCGATCTCGATATGGGCCACGCGCGTGCGCTGCTGGCCGTCGATTCCGCCGTGCAGATCACGCTCGCGAATCAAGTCGTCAACAAGCGCATGTCGGTGCGCGAGACCGAGCGTCTCGTGACGGCAACCACGAAGGCCGAGCCCGCCGTGAAGGCCCGCGCGAATCAAGACGGCGGCCGCGACACGCGCCGCCTCGAAGAGGAGTTGTCGGATTTATTCGCCTCCGCCGTAAAAATCAAATTGGGCCGGCGCGGGCGCGGTCAGTTGCAGATTGAATTCGGCGATCTGGACGCATTGGACGGCATCCTGGCCCGGTTGCGCGGCGCCACGGTGGGGTAGGCGGCCCTCCTATGCCCACTGCCGAACAAGACCGCGTGGCGCCCGCGAGCGCGCCGCGCAAGCTGGTTTCCTACGCGCTGAACGAGCCGATCCTATCGATCCTGGCCCTGGTGCTGGTACTGCTTCAATGCACGCGTGCGCAGCCGTGGCTCGCGCTGCCGCGGCTCGTCGATTGGCCGACCGTGCTGACATTGGCCGGGCTGCTCATGCTGACGAAGGCGATCGAGCTCTCGGGACTGCTGATGTGGCTGGCGCATCGCGTCGTCCATCACGTCCACTCCGAGCGCGCGCTTGTGTGTTTGCTGATCGGCTTGGCGGCCGCCTTGTCGATGTTCGTGACGAACGACGTTGCGCTCTTCGTCGTCGTGCCGCTCGTGCTGTCGCTGCACGCGTTGACGCCGCTGCCCGTCAAGCGCCTGACGATCTTCATCGCGCTGGCCGTGAACGCCGGCTCGATCCTGACGCCGCTCGGCAATCCCCAGAATCTCTTTCTCTGGCAAGTTGGCGGCGTTTCGTTCGGGCGTTTCGTCTGGGCGCTCGCGCCGCTTTGCGCCACGCTGATGGCGATGCTCTACGCGCTCGCTTTCTTCGCGTTCAGGGACACGCCGCTCGATCTATCGGGCGATGTCCCCAAAGAGCGCGTCGATCGTGCTTACGCGGGCGTGGCGGCGTTGCTGTTCATCGCGTTCGTCCTGCTGGCCGATTCGCACCACGCGGGCATCGGCCTCATAGGCGTCGCGGGCGGCTTTCTGCTCTGGCGGCGCGAGGCCGTGCTTAAAATCGATTGGGCGCTGCTGCTGATTTTCGTGTTGATGTTCATCGTGCTTCGCAGCGTGGCCGCGCTGCCATGGGTGCACGAGATCGTCGCAAACTTGCGCCTGCAGACACCCCTGCGCGCTTATGTCGCAGGCGCCGTGTTGTCGCAGGGAATCAGCAACGTGCCTGCTGCGATCATGCTGGCCGAGTTTACGAAAGATTGGCGAGCGCTCGCTTTTGGCGTGAGCGTGGGCGGTTTTGGCATCGCCATTGGCTCCCTGGCCAATCTCATCGCGGTGCGGCTCGCGAAACAGCGCGGTGTTTGGCTGCAGTTCCATCTCGTCTCGATTCCGTTTTGGCTCGTCGCCACCGTGCTCGGCGGATGGTTGCTTTCGAATCTTTGACAATGTTGAACATGGCCCGCCGCGCCGCGAGCGAACATGACACATGGCGGCCTTTAGTCCGGCACGGCGGGGCGCACGCTTGCCTTGGCTTTCGTTTCGCTAGACGAACGCCTTGCGAAGCCGCGTCGGGCGTCGCTTCCAAGCTGATTTTTGTCGCGGCTAAAGTCTTGAATCGCTTGCAACTATCGCTTACAATCGCCCGGATTTATTAGCGAGGCAGTCCCGTAAGCGTGACGAAAGCTGCGGGTGGAAAACAGGGTTTCGTAGAGCACAGGTAGGACACAGCGATGGCGGATCGAGAGCCGAGCACAAGGCACAGCGAACGCGCGCGACACGATCCTTCTTCCGCTCGCGCTGCCGGTCGTTCGGAAACGTTCGACGATGCCTGGGATGCCGAGCAGCAAGATAAGCATTTCGTTCCGCTCACGCGGGCCGAAGCCGAAAAGCTTTTTGGCCCGGACGTGAGCCGCCCGTCGCGCGTCACGCCGTTCAAGGTCGTGGCGGCGCAAGTGGTTTTGTCCCTCGTCGTCGCGCTGGTTTGGTGGCTGTTTTACGAGCCGCCGCGTGCTGCTGCGCTGTCGGCGTTAGCGGGAGGAGCGGTTTGCTGGGTGCCGAGCGCATTGTTCGCGGCACGTCTGAAAGGAGCGGGCGGCGCTGGATCGATCCTGACCTGGATGATCGGCGAAATGCTGAAGATGGGGGTGACGGTCGCGATGTTCGTCGCGATAGCGCTCTGGTATCACGACGTGCGGTGGCTGCCGCTACTCGTGACCTTCCTCGTCACGCTGCAGACGTACTGGCTGGCGCTCGCTTGGCGCTAAGTATGGGATGACGATGGCAGGCATGAGGGGGCGTGCGCGACGATCCGCGCGGCGCGCTCGTGCTTGCCGCCTTTTGCACGGCACGCGGCATGAAGGCCGGTGCGGCGCGGGCATCGAACGATTTTCGATAATTTAGGTGGCAATAAACGATATGGCAGCTACAGAAAGCAAGCACTTGGATCCGTCCGAGTACATCTCGCACCACTTGCAGAACTTCGCCACTTCGCATCAGACGTCGATCATCGACATGCGTGTCTTGAACATCGACACGCTGTTCTGGTCGATCCTGTGCGGTCTCGTGACGCTGCTCGTCCTGCGTTTGGCTGCGCGCAGCGCGACGCCCGGCGTCCCCGGCCGCTTCCAATGCGCGGTCGAGATGCTCGTCGAAATGGTCGAAGACCAATCGAAGGCGATCATCCACGGCAATCGCGCGTTCATCGCGCCGCTCGCGCTGTTCGTCTTCGTCTGGGTCGCGCTGATGAACTCGCTCGACTTCATCCCCGTCGATCTGCCGGGCCGCGTGATCGGCCTGCTGGGCCTGTCCAGCGTCATCTCGCACCACCGCATCGTGCCGACGGCCGATTTGAACGGCACGTTCGGCATTGCGCTGGGCGTGTTCGTGCTGATGATCTATTACAACCTCAAGATCAAAGGTCCCGGCGGCTTCCTGCACGAGCTGATCTCCGCCCCGTTCGGCGCGCATCCGGTGCTGTGGATTCCGAACCTTGCACTGAACATCATCGAGTTCGTCGCCAAGACGGTTTCGCTCGCGTTGCGGCTGTTCGGCAACATGTACGCGGGCGAGCTGCTGTTCCTGCTCATCGCGCTGCTCGGCAGCCTCTGGACCTTCGGCGCGGACACGACGGTGCTCGGCTTCGTCGGCCACGTGATCGCAGGCACCGTCTGGGCGATCTTCCACATCCTGATCGTCCTGTTGCAAGCGTTCATCTTCATGATGTTGACGCTCGTGTACATCGGTCAGGCGCACGACAAGCACTGATTCGCCGGGGCGCGTCGCGCATAGCAGATTCGTTTTCCGTTTCTTTAAATCCAGTTCTAAAAAAGTCTTTTACAAAGGAGTGATCATGCAAGCTTTCATCGCCAACATCCAAGGTCTGACCGCCATCGGTATCGGCATCATCATCGGCCTGGGTGCAATCGGCGCCTGTATCGGTATCGGCCTGATGGGCGGCAAGTACATCGAAGCTTGCGCGCGTCAGCCGGAACTGATGAACCCGCTGCAAACCAAGATGTTCCTCTTGGCTGGTCTGATCGACGCGGCGTTCCTGATCGGCGTTGGTGTGGCAATGCTGTTTGCGTTCGCGAACCCGCTGCTCTCGAAGCTCGCAGGCTGAGGTTCCTCGGAAGTTTTGCGCCGTAGCTTGCAAGGCGGCGCAGGGGCGAAACGGAAGGCTCAGGGCGCTGATCGAACGTAACGTCGATGAGCGCCTTACCGTTTCACTTTCCGAATTAGCAACGTTTAAGGAAACACCGTGAATCTCAACGCAACTCTGATTGCGCAAATGGTCGTGTTCCTGATCCTCGCGTGGTTCACGATGAAGTTCGTGTGGCCGCCGATGGTCAAAGCCCTCGACGAGCGTGCGAAGAAAATCGCTGACGGCCTCGCGGCCGCCGAAAAGGGCAAGACGGAACTCGAAGCGGCGCACAAGCGTGTCGATCAGGAACTCGCGCAGGCGCGCAACGACGGCCAGCAACGGATCGCCGACGCCGAAAAGCGTGCGCTCTCCGTGGCCGATGAAATCAAGGCGAACGCACAAGCGGAAGGCGCGCGCATCCTCGCGCAAGCCAAGGCCGACGCCGAACAGCAGGTGGTGAAGGCTCGCGAAACGCTGCGCGCCGAAGTGGCGGCGCTGGCGGTCAAGGGCGCCGAGCAGATCCTTAGGCGCGAAATCGATCAGGCGGCGCATACTGAGCTGCTCAATCAACTGAAAGCCGAGCTCTGATCATGGCCGAACTTGCAACCATCGCCCGCCCATACGCAGAAGCGCTGTTCAGCGTCGCCGAAGGCGGCGACCTCGCCGCCTGGTCCGCTCTCGTAGAGGAGCTGGGCCAGGTTGCGCGTCTGCCCGAGCTCATGAGCGTCGCCTCGAGCCCGAAGGTGAGCCGCGCACAGGTCGTCGACCTGCTGCTCGCCGCAGCCAAGTCGCCGCTGAAAGACACGCCTCAAGCGAAGAACTTCGTGCTGATGCTGGTCGGCAGTCACCGTCTCTCGCTGCTGCCCCAAATCGCCATCCAGTTCGATGAATTGAAAAATGCTCGCGAAGGCGCGGCCGATGCGCTGATCGTCAGCGCATTCCCGCTGCAAGAGACCCAGCTCGCCGATCTCGTCGCGAGCCTCGCGCGCAAGTTTGGGCGCAAGCTCAAGCCGACGGTGGAAGTCGATACTTCGTTGATCGGTGGCGTGCGCGTCACTGTCGGCGACGAAGTGCTCGACACCTCGGTTCGCGCGCGGCTCGCCAGCATGCGCACGGCGCTCACCGCGTAAAGCGGCGCGCACGGCACGCAACAGAATTGACTATCAGGAGCGAATAATGCAACTCAATCCCTCTGAGATCAGCGAGCTGATCAAGAGCCGGATCCAGGGCCTTGAAGCGAGCACGGACGTTCGCAACCAGGGCACCGTGATCTCCGTGACCGACGGTATCGTGCGCGTTCACGGCCTGTCGGACGTGATGCAAGGCGAAATGCTCGAATTCCCGGGCAATACGTTCGGCCTCGCGCTGAACCTCGAGCGCGACTCGGTCGGCGCCGTGATTCTGGGCGAGTACGAACACATTTCGGAAGGCGACACCGTCAAGACGACGGGCCGCATTCTCGAAGTGCCGGTCGGCCCCGAACTCGTCGGCCGCGTCGTTGACGCGCTCGGCAACCCGATCGACGGCAAGGGCCCGATCAACGCGAAGATGACCGACGCGGTCGAGAAGATCGCGCCGGGCGTGATTTGGCGTAAGTCGGTGTCGCAGCCGGTGCAAACGGGCCTGAAGTCGATCGACGCGATGGTACCGATCGGCCGCGGCCAGCGCGAACTGATCATCGGCGATCGTCAATGCGGCAAGACGGCCGTGGCCATCGACGCGATCATCAATCAGAAGGGCAAAGACCTCGTCTGTATTTATGTCGCGATCGGTCAAAAGGCTTCGTCCATCGTCAACGTCGTGCGCAAGCTCGAAGAATCGGGTGCGATGGCGTACACGATCGTCGTGGCGGCATCGGCATCGGAATCGGCTGCGATGCAATACCTCGCGCCGTACTCGGGCTGCACGATGGGCGAGTACTTCCGCGATCGCGGCCAAGACGCCCTCATCATCTATGACGACTTGACCAAGCAAGCGTGGGCTTATCGTCAAATCTCGCTGCTGCTGCGCCGTCCGCCGGGCCGTGAAGCGTACCCGGGCGACGTGTTCTATCTGCACTCGCGTCTGCTCGAGCGCGCCGCGCGCGTGTCGGAAGAGTACGTCGAGAAGTTCACGAACGGCGAAGTGAAGGGCAAGAGCGGTTCGCTGACGGCACTGCCCGTCATCGAAACCCAAGCGGGCGACGTGACGGCGTTCGTTCCGACGAACGTGATTTCCATCACGGACGGCCAGATCTTCCTCGAAACCGACTTGTTCAACGCCGGTATCCGTCCCGCCATCAACGCGGGGGTGTCCGTGTCGCGCGTTGGCGGTGCGGCGCAAACGAAGGTCATCAAGAAGCTGTCGGGCGGTATCCGTACCGACCTCGCGCAGTACCGCGAACTCGCGGCGTTCGCGCAGTTCGCATCGGATCTTGACGAGGCCACGCGCAAGCAGCTGGAGCGCGGCCGCCGCGTAACCGAACTCTTGAAGCAGCCGCAGTATCAACCGCTGCAGGTGTGGGAGCTGGCCGTGTCGCTGTTTGCAGCGAACAACGGCTACCTCGACGATCTCGAAGTGAAGGACGTGCTGCCGTTCGAAAAGGGCGCGCGCGAATTCCTCAAGACGAGCCACGCCGATCTCATCAAGCGCATCGAAGACACGAAGGACTTGTCGAAGGACGACGAGGGCTTGCTCCACGCCGCTCTGAAGGACTTCAAGAAGTCGGGTGCTTATTGATCGAGGCATAAGGACCTTGAAGCGGCGCGCTTGGGATTGAACCCAAGCCCCAAGCGCACCACTTCGATCAAGGAGCAAGCTATGGCTGGAATGAAGGAAATCCGCGGCAAGATCAAGAGCGTGCAGAACACGCGCAAGATCACCAAGGCGATGGAGATGGTGGCGGCATCGAAGATGCGCCGCGCGCAGGAGCGCATGCGGGCGGCTCGCCCGTATGCCGACAAGGTTCGCGACATCGCTGCGCACATGAGCCGCGCGAACCCGGAGTATCGCCACCCGTTCATGGTGTCGAACGACGGCGCGAAGGCGGCGGGCATCATCCTCGTCACGACCGATAAGGGGTTGTGCGGCGGCATGAACACGAACGTGCTGCGCGCGACGGTTCAGAAGTTCAAGGAGCTGGAACAACAAGGGCAGAGCGTCGAAGCTACCGCTATCGGCAGCAAAGGCCTCGGCTTTTTGACTCGCTTGCGTGCGAAGGTCGTCTCGCAAGTCGTTCATCTCGGCGATACCCCGCACCTGGAAAAACTGATCGGCGCCGTGAAGGTGCAGCTCGATCTGTATTCGGAAGGCAAGGTTTCGGCTGTGTATCTCGCGTACACGCGCTTCGTCAACACGATGAAGCAAGAGCCCGTGATCGAGCAGTTGCTGCCGTTGTCGGCCGAACACTTCGAGCGTGACGAGACGACGCCGACCTCCGCGTGGGACTACATCTACGAGCCCGATGCCCAGGCTGTCGTGGACGAACTGCTCGTTCGCTATGTCGAGGCCCTGGTGTACCAGGCCGTGGCCGAGAACATGGCGTCCGAGCAGTCGGCGCGCATGGTCGCGATGAAGGCTGCGTCGGATAACGCGAAGACGGTGATCAGCGAGTTGCAGCTCGTCTACAACAAGAGCCGTCAAGCCGCGATTACGAAAGAACTGTCGGAAATCGTGGGCGGCGCCGCCGCGGTCTAACGCGTGTCGGGTTGATCCGTCCTCAGCGCCGTTTGCGCGAGTGAAGAATTGAGTATCTAAAGGAAAAGCGATGAGTACTACTGCTTTGGTAGAAGGCAAGATCGTACAGTGCATCGGCGCGGTGATCGACGTGGAATTCCCGCGTACACACATGCCGAAGGTCTACGACGCGCTCGTGCTCGAAGGCACGGAACTGACGCTCGAAGTTCAGCAGCAGCTGGGCGACGGCATCGTGCGCACGATTTGTCTCGGTGCGTCCGATGGTCTGCGCCGCGGCACTACGGTGAAGAACACGGGCTTGCCTATCAGCGTTCCCGTCGGCAAGCCGACGCTTGGCCGCATCATGGACGTGCTTGGCCGTCCGATCGACGAAGCGGGTCCGATCCAGAGCGACACGAAGCGCTCGATCCACCAGAAGGCCCCGGCGTTCGACGAACTGTCGCCGTCGACGGAACTTTTGGAAACGGGCATCAAGGTTATCGATTTGATCTGCCCGTTCGCGAAGGGCGGTAAGGTGGGGCTGTTCGGTGGTGCCGGCGTGGGCAAGACCGTCAACATGATGGAGCTCATCAATAACATCGCGAAGGAGCACGGCGGTTATTCCGTGTTTGCGGGCGTGGGCGAGCGGACCCGTGAAGGCAACGACTTCTACCACGAAATGAAGGACTCGAACGTGCTCGACAAGGTCGCGCTCGTGTACGGTCAGATGAACGAGCCGCCGGGCAACCGTCTGCGCGTGGCGCTGACGGGCCTCACGATGGCCGAGCATTTCCGGGACGAAGGTCTCGACGTGCTGTTCTTCGTCGACAACATTTACCGTTTCACGCTGGCCGGTACCGAAGTGTCGGCACTGCTCGGCCGGATGCCGTCGGCCGTGGGCTATCAGCCGACGCTGGCCGAAGAAATGGGCAAGCTGCAAGAGCGTATTACGTCGACGAAGAAGGGCTCGATCACGTCTGTGCAGGCCGTGTACGTGCCTGCGGATGACTTGACCGACCCGTCGCCCGCTACGACGTTCGGCCACTTGGACGCCACGGTCGTGCTCTCGCGCGACATCGCTTCGCTCGGTATCTACCCCGCTGTCGACCCGCTCGATTCGACCTCGCGTCAGATCGACCCGAACGTCATCGGCGAAGAGCACTATGCGATCACGCGCGGCGTGCAGCAAACGCTGCAGCGCTACAAGGAATTGCGCGACATTATCGCGATTCTGGGCATGGACGAACTGTCGCCGGAAGACAAGCTGTCGGTGGCGCGCGCGCGTAAGATCCAGCGTTTCCTGTCGCAGCCGTTCCACGTTGCGGAAGTGTTCACGGGTTCGCCGGGCAAGTACGTGCCGCTGAAGGAAACGATCCGCGGCTTCAAGATGATCGTCGAAGGCGAGTGCGATCATCTGCCCGAGCAGGCGTTCTACATGGTCGGCACGATCGACGAAGCCTTCGAAAAGGCCAAGAAGATCCAGTAACGGCTGGGTGTGCTCGCTTAAGCGTGCCCGGGATCAGTCCGATCGCCGGGCGCGCCGCACGCACCACGCTCAACCAGCGACGAGGTAGATATGGCAACCATCAAAGTAGATGTCGTCAGCGCCGAAGAGCAGATCTTCTCGGGGCAGGCGAAATTCGTCGCGCTGCCGGGCGAAGCCGGTGAACTCGGCATCTTGCCGGGCCACACGCCGCTCATCACGCGCATTCGTCCCGGTGCCGTGCGCATCGAGGCCGAAAACGGCGAAGAAGAGTTCGTGTTCGTTGCCGGCGGGATTCTCGAAGTGCAGCCGGGCGCCGTGACCGTGCTCGCCGATACGGCGATCCGCGGCAACGATCTCGACGAAGCGAAGGCCGATCAGGCCCGCAAGCGCGCCGAGGAAGCCCTGCAGAATTCGGGCTCGAACATCGAGTATGCGACGGCGCAAGCGGAATTGGCTTACGCCACGGCACAGCTCGCGGCGATCGCTCGTCTGCGCAAGCTGCGCTCGCAGCGCCACTGACGAAAAGCGTTCGCGAAGTTGCCCACCGCGCAGTGATGCGATCGGGCAATTTTTGTGCAAAACAAGATCATTTGTAGTATTTCCAACGCCGCTCGGCCACCATCGAGCGGCGTTTTTATTTGGTGCGCGGCGATCCGCTGCGGGTAAGACTTGATGCGGCGCGCATCGCTCGGTGGCAGAATCGGGCGGCAATCTTCCCACACGAGGAGACACCGAAATGCCGACGCAGCTTCCGGATGCAGGCGCCCTGATCGCGCCGATCAACGGCCTCTCCTATGTGCGCGGGGCGACCGATGTGCCGCTTAGCGAAGCGACGATCGGGCAGCTTCTGCGCGATACCGCCGCACGCTTTCCCGAGCGGCCGGCCGTCGTATTTCGCGAGCAAGGCATTCGATGGACGTGGCGCGAATTCGCGGACGAAGTCGATGTCCTTGCGGCCGGGCTCGCATCGATCGGCATCGTCCGCGGCGATCGCGTCGGCATCTGGGCGCCCAACCGTGTCGAATGGCTGCTCACGCAATTCGCGACCGCACGCATCGGCGCAATCCTCGTCAACGTCAACCCGGCCTATCGCCTCACCGAACTCGAATATGCGCTGAACAAGTCCGGCTGCTGCGCGATCATCACCGCCGAAAGCTTCAAGAGTTCGAAATACATCGAGATGCTGCAGGCGCTGGCACCGGAGCTTGCGCAATGCGAGCCGGGCCAATTGCGCGCGGCACGCCTGCCTCGGCTACGCACCGTCGTCCGGATGTGCGACACGGTGACGCCCGGCATGATGACGTTCTCGGATTTGATCGAAGCCGGGCGCGTGGCACGGCAGACGATCGATGTCGATGCGATCGGCGCAACGCTATCGGCGCTCGACCCCATCAACATACAATTCACGAGCGGCACGACGGGCAATCCGAAGGGCGCGACGCTCACGCATCGCAACGTTGTCAACAACGGCCGCTTCATCGCCATGGCGATGCGTTTTACCGGGACCGATGCGCTGTGCATCCCCGTTCCGCTCTACCACTGCTTCGGCATGGTTTTGTCCGTGCTCGCGAGCGTGTCGACCGGCGCGAAAATGGTGTTTCCGGGCGAAGCGTTCGAGCCCGCTGCGACGCTTGCGGCGGTCGCGCAGGAGCGGTGCACCGCATTGCATGGCGTGCCGACGATGTTCATCGCCGAACTCGATCATTCCGATTTTGCGTCGTTCGATCTATCGACGCTGCGCACGGGCATCATGGCCGGTTCGCCTTGCCCGATCGAGACGATGAAGCGCGTCGTCTCGCGCATGCATCTCTCGGAGATTACGATCGCCTACGGCATGACGGAAACGAGCCCCGTGTCGTTCCAAAGCTCGACAGCCGACCCGCTCGATAAGCGCACCTGCACGGTCGGACGCATCCAGCCGCATCTCGAGGCGAAGGTTGTCGATGCGATGGGTAATACGGTGCCCGTCGGCGAAACGGGCGAGCTGTGGACGCGCGGCTATTCGGTCATGACCGGCTACTGGGACGACGAGCCGCGCACGCGCGAGGCGATCGTCGACGGATGGATGCGCACGGGCGATCTCGCGACGATCGATGCCGATGGCTATTGCAATATTGTTGGCCGCTTGAAGGACATGCTCATTCGCGGCGGTGAGAACATTTACCCGCGCGAGATCGAGGAATTCTTATTTGGGCACCCCAAGATTCAAAGCGTGCAGGTGTTCGGCGTGCCCGACGAGAAATACGGCGAGGAGGTTTGCGCATGGGTCGTCGTGCGTCCCGGCGAGCAACTGACCGAAGAAGAAGTCAGGCAATTCTGCCGAGGACAGATCGCGCACTACAAGGTGCCTCGCTATGTGCGCTTCGTCGACGAAATGCCGATGACGGTGACCGGCAAGGTGCAGAAGTTCGTCATGCGGGAGCGGATGATCGACGAACTCGGAGCTGGCAAGGCGAGCGGCGCTTAAGCGACTCACGCAAACCAACTCCGCAGGCAAAAAAAAAGCGGGCTTGATAGCCCGCTAAAAACCACACGCTACGGGGTTAGCGCGAGGAGACCAATGAAGGAGCCGATGGGCACAACAAGCGATGAACCGCAGCGGCAACGACTCCAACAGAGATGCCCCACAAGGGATGCGGCATCGCCGCGCGCCAGCATCGCTTCGCAAGGTCCGACCGAAGCTACATGTCGCCGCACATCCGTGTTGAAACCGTTGAAGCGAATTGTGGGTGAATTGAGAAAGCCATGCGGTAACAAAGTGTTTCAGGTTGTAACGCGCCCCGATAAGGCCTATTGGGATTTTTTACGTCATTTAGCGGCGCGATAGAGTCAGTATTGCCGATTAGCGGAAAAAATGAAATAGAGCGTGAAAGCGCGCTTATTGGCCTAATGCGAAAAAGAGCCAAATCGGTTTCGTCTGCGCAATTGTGGGCTTAAGATGCGTCATCGTGCTCGCACGGGGCGCGCCAAGTTGACCGGGCGTTGCATATGACGCTATTTTTTACTCATCGCCGTAGAAACACAATGAACGAGCCCGAGACCGTCAAGCGCATTCTGAGCCGCGATCGTGTGATCGCCGTCGTCGGCTTGTCGGCCCATGCGTACCGTCCGAGCCATTCCGTCGCGGCCTACATGCAGTCGCACGGCTATCGCATTGTCCCGGTGAACCCCGCGTATGCGAACGACACGGTAGGCGTGCTCGGGCAGCGCTGCTATGCATCGCTCGCCGATGCCGCCGATGCGCTCGCGCAAGAAGGCGCCGCAATCGAGATGGTGGACGTGTTCCGTCGCCCCGACGAAGTCGCCGGCGTGGCGGATCAAGCAATCGCAATCGGTGCGAAGTCGCTCTGGCTGCAGGTGGGCGTCATCAACGACGAAGCTGCCGCGCGGGCGAAGGCGGCCGGGCTCGACGTGGCCATGAACGTCTGCGTCAAGATCGAGCACGAGCGGCACTTCGGCGCGACCCATCGTGCGAATGCGCCGGCGCCGCGCATGCCCGGGTGAGGGGCGTGCCGGTGCGGCTTCGGTAGCAACGCCTTAACTCAAGCGGTCACTCAATCGGGCACTCAAGCGGTCACTCAATCGGGTTCGCGCATTCGATTCGTTCACTTGAGCCACTTGTTCCAGATCGATTGGAACTCGCCTGTTTCGCGCGCGAGGTGAAGCCATTGATCGACGTATTCCTGATATGCCACGTCGCCCTGCGGCACCATGTAGGCTTTCTCGCCGTATTGGAAAGGTTTGTCGGGATGCACCGAGCAGAGTCCCGGATTGAGTTTTTGCTGCAGTAGTGTTTCCGATGCATCGGTCACCATCACATCGGCCTTACCGTCCAAGATTTGCTTGAAGATCGTGACGTTGTCGGGATAGACCGTGAGCTTCGCATGGGGCAGATACTGCTTGGCGAAGCGCTCGTTGGTGCCGCCCGGATTCACGATCGCGCGGGTTGTCGGCTGATCGATCTGCGCCAGCGTCTGGTATTTGTCGACATCGGCGCAACGCGCGATCGGCGCTTTGCCGTCGATCATGTACGGCTGTGTGAAGAACACATGCTTCTGGCGCTCGAGCGTGGTCGACACACCGCCCACGGCAATATCGCATTTCGCCAGAAAATCGCTCATCAAGTTGGACCACGTTGTTTTCACATAGTCGGCCTTGACCCCGAGCGACTTCGCCAGCGATTCGGCCATGTCGATATCGATGCCCTCGAACTTTCCGTCGGCCCTCAGGAACGAATACGGCTTGTAATCGCCCGTCGTGCAGACGCGTAGCATGCCGCGTGCAATCACTGTGTCCAGGCGTGAGGCCGGCGCGGCCGCGGGAGAGGCGGCGCTCGTTTGCGCCGAGGCCGTGCCGCTGCAGCAAGCCGCGAGTGAAAGGGCGCAGAGCGACAGGCGCGTCAAGGGTTTCAGGCTCATTAGGGTCTCCTTCGTTCGTGGACAGAATGTTCTCGAGCACATGGCTTCGTGCCGCCCGATGATAGCTGTATAAAAATGCCGCGGGCGCGCTTGGGCACCCACGGCGCGCATGCCGTCCGAACGGCCGCGCGCCTCCGGTAAAATAGCCGTCTCTTTCGTTTCGCCCTCCGCCTCGCTCACGTGCCCTCGACCCTGCTCAACGATACGTTCCTGCGCGCGCTGCTGCGCCAGCCGACCGATTACACCCCGATCTGGCTCATGCGCCAGGCGGGCCGCTACTTGCCCGAGTACAACGCCACGCGGGCAAGGGCGGGCAGTTTTCTCGGCGTGGCCAAGAACCCCGATTTCGCCACCGAGGTCACGCTGCAGCCGCTCGAGCGCTTTCCGCTCGATGCCGCGATTCTGTTTTCGGACATCCTGACTGTGCCCGACGCGATGGGCCTGGGGCTCTCGTTCGAGGCCGGCGAGGGGCCGCGATTCGCGCATCCGGTGCGCACCGAGCACGATGTCGCGCGCCTGGCGGTGCCCGACATCGAAGCGACGCTCGGCTATGTGACGGACGCGGTCCGCTCGATACGCCGCGCGCTGACGGACGGCCAGGGCCGTCAAAGGGTGCCGCTGATCGGCTTCTCGGGTAGCCCGTGGACGCTGGCTTGCTATATGGTCGAAGGGGCGGGTTCGGACGACTTCCGTACGGTGAAGTCGATGCTCTACGCCCGGCCCGATCTCATGCATCGGATTCTCGATATCAACGCGCAGGCCGTTGCGGCGTATCTGAATGCCCAGATCGCAGCCGGGGCGCAGGCCGTCATGATCTTCGACACTTGGGGCGGAGCGCTGGCCGATGGGGTGTTTCAGCGTTTTTCGCTGCATTACATCGAGGCCGTCGTCCAACGCCTCGTGCGCGAGCACGAGGGGGCGCGCGTGCCCGTCATCACGTTCACGAAGGGCGGCGGCCTCTGGCTCGACGAGATTGCCGCCTGCGGCGTCGACGCGGTCGGGCTCGATTGGACGGTCAACCTTGGGCGCGCGCGCGAACGTGTCGGGGGGCGCGTTGCCCTGCAGGGCAACGTCGATCCTTCGGTGCTGTTCGCGCCGCCCGCGACGGTTCGCGAGCAAGCGCGGGCTGTGCTCGAGCGCTACGGGAATCATCCGGGGCACGTCTTCAATCTCGGCCACGGCATCTCGCAATTCGCGCCTCCCGAGCATGTCGCCGAATTGGTCGACGAGGTGCATCGGTACAGCCGGACGATGCGCGTTCAATCCGGCCCCCAATAGGCCGCAGATTGCTGCGGCGCACCGAAGTGGGCTCTCGGTCTAGGACGCGAACGAGCCGAAAAAGGGCACCGCCGGGCGATCTTCTGCTTGTCAAGTCTTGACTTATACACATTCTTCTCGCTGCGCCGCAGTAGAGCGAAGAGTGGTTGACTCGGCTCGGCAAACCATGTATTTGGAGCTTCTTGGCCTTGCCGTACAAGGGTTTGCGCCCGAATCGGCTAATGTGCGGTTTCCCACACAACGCCAGCGCCGCGCCGTTCCTTGGGTTCCGGCGCCGTACTTTTCAACAAAGTTATCCACAGGTCACCGCCGAGAGACGGTAAAGTCCAGCGAGATCCATAAGTTAGCGGCGAATCTCATGTTTCACTTTAAGTTTGGATCGTTCCGTCGCCGCTCCCTATTTTTGCGAAAGGCCTGGCGTTGCGACGAGACATCCCGGAGCCGTGAGGCATGACCGGTCCATTTGTCCGTGTGGCGCTCGATCACCCGTTGCCGACGCTGTTCGACTACCTCTGCGAGGCGTCGCCGCCGCCCGGCCCCGGGACGCTTGTCTCGGTGCCCTTTGGCAAGCGCAGCCTGGTGGGGCTCGTTGTCGAGGTGAGCGCTCACAGCGACGTCTCGGCCGAGCGGGTGCGGAACGTGGAGGCGGTATGCGCTGCTTGCCCGCCGCTGTCTGGGGAGTGGCTCGCGCTCGTGGCCTTCGCGGCCGACTACTACCAGCGCTCGCTGGGCGAAGTCGCATTGCCCGCCTTGCCGCAGGCGCTTCGCGACGCTGCGCGGTGGCCGCGGCTCTTCGCCGCTCAGCCGCGCTTCCGTTTGACCGCGGCCGGACAGGCCGCGCTGCCCGATGCGCTGCCGGCGCGCGCGGCAGCGCTGCGACGGCTTGCGGCTGCGCTCGCCGATGATGGCGCGCTCGACGTGTCGGAGGCCCGTGTACTGCATCCCAAGGCGGCTGCAACGCTTGCGATCTGGGAGGCACAAGGCTGGATCGCCGTCGAGCAGGATGCCAGTCAAGGCGTTGTCGCGTGCAGCGGGGTAGCAGGCGATGCCCGTGCGGGGGGGGCCGTTGATCTGGCCGACGGCGTCCTTCGTCCGGTGTTGACCGACGAGCAAGTGCAAGCCGTCGAATCGATTGCCGCCGCGCAGGGCTTTTCGCCTTTTCTTCTACACGGCGTGACGGGCAGCGGAAAAACCGAAATCTATCTGCGCTCGCTCGAAGCGTTGTTTGCGGCGCGGCCGAATGCGCAGGCGCTCGTGCTCGTGCCCGAGATCAATCTGACGCCGCAGTTCGAGGCCGCATTCCGCGGCCGTTTCGCGTCGTTGCCCGGCGACGAATCGATTGTCACGCTGCATAGCGCCATGGCCGACGGGGAGCGCGTGCGCAGTTGGCTCGCCGCGCATACGGGACGCGCGCGGATCGTGCTGGGCACGCGGCTGGCCGTGCTCGCCTCGCTGCCTGAGCTTGCGCTGATCGTCGTGGATGAAGAGCACGAGCCGGCCTACAAGCAGCAGGAGGGCCTGCGCTATTCCGCGCGCGACCTGGCGATCTGGCGCGCGAAGCAGCGCGGCGTGCCGGTCGTGCTCGGATCGGCCACGCCCTCGCTCGAAAGTTGGTGGCAAGCGGAGCAGGGGCGCTACCGTCGGCTTTCGCTCGCGCGCCGTGCCGTGGCCGACGCCGCGCTACCGACCGTCAAGCTGATCGACCTCGAAGAGGAGCGCCGCCGTGGGCGCGGCAGTGTCGACGGCATCTCAGGGCCGCTCGTCGCCGCGCTCAAGGCGCGGCTCGAGCGCGGGGAGCAAAGCCTCGTCTTTCTGAATCGCCGCGGCTACGCGCCGGCGCTCGCCTGCGACGCTTGCGGATGGGTGGCCGGCTGTCCGCGCTGTAGCGCCTATGTCGTGCTGCACAAGAGCGAACACGCGCTGCGCTGCCACCACTGCGGCTGGGAAGCGCGCGTGCCGCGCGGCTGCCCGGAGTGCGGCAACGTCGACATTGCGCCGCTCGGCCGCGGCACGCAGCGCGTCGAGGAAACGCTGGCAGCGCTCGTACCCGGGGCGCGCGTGCTGCGCATCGACGCGGACAGCACGCGCCGCAAGGGGAGCGCCCAGACGCTGTTCTCGAATGTGCACGCGGGCGAAGTCGACATTCTCGTGGGCACGCAGATGATCGCGAAAGGCCACGACTTCCGGCGTGTGTCGCTGGTGGGCGTGCTCAACGCCGATTCCGCCTTGTTTTCACACGATTTTCGCGCGGGCGAGCGGCTGTTCGCACAGCTCATGCAGGTGAGCGGGCGAGCGGGACGAGCTCAACTGCCAGGGGAAGTCCTCGTGCAGACCCGTTATCCGCGGCACGCGCTTTATCACGCGCTCGCGCGCCACGATTACATCGGCTTCGCCAATTCGACGCTGGCCGAGCGGCGCGACGCGCAGTTGCCGCCGTTCGTCTATCAAGCGCTGCTGCGCGCGGAAGCTAGAACATTGGACGCGGCGCTGGCCTTTCTCGGTCAAGCGGGCGGGGCGCTGGCTCAGTTGCCTGCCGCCGAGCGCGTCACGGTCTACGACGCGGTGCCGATGACGATCGTTAAAGTGGCGAACGTTCACCGCGCCCAACTGCTGCTCGAAAGCGCATCGCGCGCGTCGCTGCTCGCGACGCTGCGCGCCTGGCAACCGATGTTGCGCACGCTCAAAGGCGTCATGCGTTGGAGTGTCGAGGTCGATCCCCTCGATATTTGAGCGCTTCAGCAGTCTCGCAGGCGGCTGCGTGCGCCGCGAGCGTGCGTGCGGACACGGTTCGAATAGCTGGGCACGGGCGACGTGAGCGGCCGCGCGCACGCCGCGAAGAGGGAGCGTTGCCGCCGCCCGTGGGGGCGATGACGTGCGCTTGAACGGCTTTCGTTGGAACAATTCATGACATGCCTCGCGGTGAGCCGTTTAGCCGCGCTGCTCGGAGCCCCGCGCGTCGTTGGCCGCCGCTTCGGCTCTGAGCCGAGCTTGGCGCACGCGCGCGAGTGTCACGGCGCGCTGGTGTGCCGGCGATGCGCCGCGCATGAAAAGCGTCAGACATACCACCGCCAACGTCCAGACTCCGCCGACTACGACCCACTTTTCCATTTCGCTCTCCTTTCCCGGCGCTTACCGTGCGCTTGAACCCTTTCCTGCGTTAACGGCATTGCGCGGCGCGCCCGTAGGGCGGCGACAACGATTTCACATCAGGGAAAATACGGAGCGCAACCGGCGGCGCGCCACCGGCTACGCTTTTGCGGCAACCCTTATGGATAAAGGATTTTGGCGGGGTGCAACCGCGCTAGCATTTAGGTTGCACCTTTTTATTGGGAGGCGTACGATTCGGCCAACTTTTCTGTGAATCGGCCGGCCGCCGCCGGCAACCGAACGAACTATGGCCAGTACTACCTTAGGCGTCAAAGTCGACGACCTGCTCCGCTCCCGCCTCAAAGAAGCGGCCTCGCGCCTCGAGCGCACGCCGCATTGGCTCATCAAGCAGGCCATCTTCGCCTATCTGGAAAAAATCGAACATGGGCAGCTGCCCCCTGAGCTCTCGGGCGCAACGGGCATGACCGAGTTCGGCGACGCTTCGGGGCCTGAACACGAGGAAGATGGGGCGCCCCATCCGTTTCTCGATTTCGCGCAGAACGTCCAACCGCAATCGGTGCTGCGCGCGGCGATCACGGCCGCGTACCGCCGCCCCGAACCCGAGTGCGTGCCGTTCCTGATTGGCGAGGCGCGTCTGCCTGCGCAGCTCTCGGCCGATGTCGGCAAGATGGCGGCCAAGCTCGTCGAGACGCTGCGCGCCAAGCGCACCGGCGGCGGCGTGGAAGGCCTCATTCACGAGTTTTCGCTGTCGAGCCAAGAGGGCGTCGCGCTGATGTGCCTCGCCGAGGCGCTGCTGCGCATTCCCGATCGGGCGACGCGCGACGCGCTGATTCGCGACAAGATCAGCAAGGGCGACTGGAAGTCGCACATGGGTCATGCGCCGTCGATGTTCGTCAACGCGGCCACGTGGGGCCTCATGATCACGGGCAAGCTCGTGACGACGAACAGCGAAGCGGGCTTGTCGTCGGCGCTCACGCGCTTGATCGGAAAGGGCGGCGAGCCGCTGATCCGCAAGGGCGTCGACATGGCCATGCGCCTGATGGGCGAGCAGTTCGTGACGGGCGAGACGATTTCGGAAGCGCTCGCGAACAGCCGCAAATACGAGGCGCGCGGTTTTCGCTATTCGTACGACATGCTCGGCGAAGCGGCCACGACCGAGGAAGACGCGCAGCGTTACTACGCATCGTACGAGCAAGCGATCCACGCGATCGGCAAGGCCGCCGGCGGGCGCGGCATCTACGAAGGTCCCGGCATCTCGATCAAGCTCTCGGCGCTGCACCCGCGTTACTCGCGCGCTCAACAAGAACGGGCGATGAACGAGCTGCTGCCGCGTGTGCGCGCGCTCGCCGTGCTCGCACGTCGCTACGATATTGGCCTGAATATCGACGCCGAAGAAGCCGACCGCCTCGAAATTTCGCTCGATCTGCTCGAAGCACTGTGCTTCGATCCCGAATTGACTGGATGGAACGGCATCGGCTTCGTCATCCAGGCCTATCAAAAGCGCTGCCCGTTCGTCATCGATTACGTCGTTGATCTCGCGCGCCGCAGTCGTCACCGCATCATGGTGCGCCTCGTGAAAGGCGCGTATTGGGACACCGAGATCAAGCGCGCTCAAGTCGACGGGCTCGAGGGCTATCCCGTCTACACGCGCAAGGTCTACACCGACGTTTCCTATCTCGCCTGCGCGAAGAAGCTGCTCGGCGTGCCCGACGCCGTCTACCCGCAATTCGCGACGCACAACGCCTATACGGTATCGGCGATCTATCATCTGGCCGGCCAGAACTACTACCCGGGCCAGTACGAGTTCCAATGTCTGCACGGCATGGGCGAGCCGCTCTACGAGGAAGTCACGAGCCGGGAGAAGTTCAATCGCCCGTGCCGCATCTATGCGCCCGTCGGCACGCACGAAACGCTGCTCGCTTACCTTGTGCGTCGCCTGCTCGAGAACGGTGCGAACACGTCGTTCGTCAACCGCATCGCTGACGAGACCGTGCCCGTTTCGGCCCTCGTCGCCGATCCGGTCGAGGAAGCCGCGAACATCGTGCCGCTCGGCGCGCCCCATGCGAAGATCCCGCTGCCGCGCGATCTATACGGCAGCGAGCGCTCCAATTCGATGGGTCTCGATCTGTCGAACGAGCATCGCCTCGCCTCGCTGTCCTCGGCGCTGCTCGCCAGTGCGCATCATCCGTGGCGCGCTGCGCCGATGTTGGAAAACGGCGCACTGCCCGCGGCAACCGCCGTGGGACGCATAGAGCGCGCGGTACGTAATCCGGCCGACCATCGCGACGTAGTGGGCACGGTTGTCGAAGCCACGCGCGAGGACGTGACCACGGCGCTTGCGCTTGCCGTCGCGGCTGCGCCGATCTGGCAAGCGACACCGGTCGATGCGCGCGCCGATTGCCTCGCCCGCGCGGCCGACTTGCTCGAAGCGCAGATGCACACGCTGATGGGCCTCATTGTGCGTGAAGCCGGCAAGTCGCTGCCCAATGCGATTGCCGAGATCCGCGAGGCAGTCGATTTCCTGCGCTACTACGCGGCGCAGATTCGCGGGGAGTTCTCGAACGATACGCATCGGCCGCTCGGTCCCGTGGTGTGCATCAGCCCATGGAATTTCCCGCTCGCGATCTTCATGGGCCAAGTCGCCGCCGCGCTCGCGGCCGGCAACACCGTACTCGCCAAGCCCGCCGAGCAAACGCCGCTGATCGCAGCGCAAGCCGTGCGTCTGCTGCGTGAAGCCGGCGTGCCCGCGGGCGCCGTGCAACTGCTGCCCGGCGACGGCGAGACCGTCGGCGCCGCGCTGGTTGCCGATGCGCGAACGCGCGCCGTCATGTTCACGGGATCGACCGAAGTCGCGCGTCTCATCAACAAGACGCTTGCCGAACGCCTCGATCCGGACGGCAAGCCGATTCCGCTGATCGCGGAGACAGGCGGGCAGAATGCGATGATCGTCGATTCTTCGGCGCTCGCGGAACAAGTCGTCGCCGACGTCATGCAATCGGCGTTCGATTCGGCCGGCCAACGCTGTTCGGCGCTGCGCGTGCTGTGCTTGCAGGACGACGTGGCCGATCGCACGCTGACGATGCTCAAGGGCGCCATGCAGGCGCTGACGATCGGCAACCCCGATCGTTTGTCGACCGACGTCGGCCCCGTCATCGATGTCGAGGCGAAACGCACGATCGACGCGCACATCGCCTTGCTGCGCGAGAAGGACCGGCCAGTCACGCAGATGCCGCTGCCCGACGGCTGCGCGCAAGGCACGTTCGTGCCGCCGACGCTGGTTGAACTCGACAGCATCGACGAACTCAAGCGCGAAGTGTTCGGTCCCGTGCTGCACGTGATCCGCTATCGCCGCAGCGGCCTCGACAAGCTGCTCGAACAGATCAAAGCCACGGGCTACGGCCTCACACTCGGGATCCATACGCGGATCGACGAAACGATCGCGCATGTCATCTCGCGGGCTCACGTCGGCAACATCTACGTCAACCGCAATGTGATCGGCGCAGTGGTCGGGGTGCAGCCGTTCGGCGGAGAAGGGCTGTCGGGCACGGGGCCGAAGGCGGGCGGCGCGCTCTACCTGCAGCGCCTGCTGGCCAAGCGTCCGTCGGGCTTGCCGAAATCGCTCGCGGGTTCGCTCGTTGGAGACGGCGCGGCCGCCGGCGCAGCGCAGGACAAGCGTGGCGAGGGCTTGAGCCCGCGCGCGGCGCTGACTGCGCTGCGCGACTGGCTGATCGCCGAGCGCCAGCCCGCGCTGGCCGCACGCTGCGACGGCTATCTCGCAACTATGCCGGCCGGTGCGACGGCCGTCTTGCCTGGCCCGACAGGCGAACGCAACACCTATACGCTCGGCGCGCGCGGCACGGTATTCTGCGTGCCTTCGACGGAGAGCGGCGCGCGTGCGCAGTTCGCGGCCGTGCTCGCCACGGGTAACCGGGCCGCGCTTTCGGGCGCGGCCGGCGAGGCGCTCGTCGCGTCGCTGCCGGCGCAGTTCAAGCCGTTTGCGCAGGTGAGCAAGCATGCCGATGCACCGTTCGACGCGGTGCTCTTCGAGGGCGACAGCGATGAATTACTTGCGCTCGTGAAGGAAGTGGCGAAGCGCCCGGGGCCGATCGTTTCGGTGCAGGGCGTCTCGACCCATGCGCTCGAAAATGGCGACGAGGATTACGCGCTCGAACGGCTGCTGACAGAACGCTCGGTGAGCGTGAACACGGCGGCAGCGGGCGGCAATGCGAATTTGATGACGATCGGCTGAGCAATCCTTGCCGATGGATTCAAAAACGGAAGCGGCGCGGCGACCCCGATCGTCGTTTCCATCTACCTTGGTATCTAGGAGAAGCTATGCAGCACAAAATGAAAACGCTGGCAGGCGCGACGCTCGTTGCAGCAATGTCGCTGGTGGGGACCGCACAGGCACAGCAAGCAGAGCAAGTGAAGATTGGTTTTGCCGGCCCGATGACGGGCGCGCAAGCCCATTACGGCGTCGACTTCCAAAACGGCGTGAAGCTCGCGATCGCCGATATGAATGCGACGAAGCCCGTGATTGACGGCAAGCAAGTCGAGTTCGTGCTCGATTCGGCTGACGACCAAGCCGACCCGCGCACGGGTACGACCGTCGCACAAAAGCTCGTCGACGACGGCATCAAGGGCATGGTCGGCCACTTTAATTCCGGTACGACGATCCCGGCCTCGCGCATCTACGCGAATGCGGGTATCCCGGAAGTGGCGATGGCGACGGCGCCTGAATACACGCAGCAAGGGTTCAAGACGACGTTCCGTATGATGACCTCCGACACGCAGCAAGGGTCGGTGGCCGGCGCGTACGCGGTCAAGAACCTCGGCATGAAGAAGATTGCGATCGTCGATGACCGCACGGCTTACGGCCAGGGTCTTGCCGATCAGTTCCAAAAGGCGGCCAAGGCTGCGGGCGCAACGATCGTCAAGCGTGAATTCACGAACGACAAGGCTACCGACTTCAAGTCGATCCTGACGAATCTGAAGGCGACGCAACCGGATCTGATCTACTTTGGCGGCGCCGATTCGCAAGCCGCGCCGATGCTCAAGCAAATGAAGACGCTTGGCATCAAGGCGGCGCTGATGGGCGGCGAAATGGTCCATACGCCCGACTTCCTGAAAATCGCCGGCGATGCAGCCGACGGTTCGTACTCGACGCTGGCCGGCGTCCCGCTCGAGCAGATGCCGGGCGGCAAGCAATACGTCGAGAAGTACAAGAAGGCGTTCGGCACGGAAGTTGGGACGTACTCGCCGTACGCTTACGACGGCACGATGGCGCTGCTCGCGGCAATGAAGAAGGCTAACTCGACCGATCCGGCGAAGTATCTGCCGGTCCTCGCGAAGACCGATATGCCGGCTGTGACGACCCCGCATCTGCAGTACGACGACAAGGGCGATCTCAAGAACGGCGGCATCACGGTCTATAAGGCCGAGGGCGGCAAGTGGGTCCCGCTGAAGTAATCGATTGATCGATAGATCGATCAATCGAACGAGCGATGGCGTGACGGTTTGATCGCGCTTCGCTAAGCGCCGACGCGTAAATGGCTTGGCGCGCCAAAGCCCCGCGGATAAACGTCCTGCGGGGCTTCGTTTTTTGCGCTTCCCCGCTTTGGGCTTCGTCGGCGTTGAACGGGCACGCTCGTTAGCCGACGTGCGTCCGTTTGGCCGGCGACGGCACGGTTTCCATCGTGGTCAGGCCGTGCACGATGCCGCAGGCATCGACGGTTCCTTCACCCTTGCATTGGTCGCGCAGCGCGATTAATTGCGTTTTCAGTTGCTCGAGCTCGGCCAGTCGCGTATCGACGTGGCCGATGTGCGCGTCGAGCAGCGCATCGATCGATTCGCAGCGGTCTGAATGGCGATCCATCAGGCGAAGGAGCCTGCGAATTTCGTCATGGGTCATGTCGAGCGCGCGGCAGTTGCGGATAAACCGCAGACGCTCGATATGCTCGGCGCCGTAGCTGCGGTAGTTCGCTTCCGTGCGCCGCGCATCGGAGATCAGCCCCTCTTTCTCGTAGAAGCGGATCGTTTCGGTCGTGCAGTGGGCCGCTTTGGCCAGTTCGCCGATTTTCATAGGACCTCGCGGAGGTCGTTGGTTGACCTTGGAGTGGCTATAAGGTGTTTACTGTACTCCAACGGTTTCTCGAGGGTTCTCCATGACGCGATCTGATCGCGCACATCAGCATGAGCTTTGCGCAGGCGAGCGTCAGCATGCCCACGCTCACCCTCACCCTCACGGCCATGACGACGCTTGTTGCGCAGGCGCAGCGCCGATGCTGGTGCCGCTGCCGGCCGCGTCGGCACGCACGGACGGCATCGAGACGACGATCCGCATCATGCAGATGGACTGCCCGACGGAAGAAGCGCTGATCCGCGGCAAGCTGGGCGGCATGGCCACCGTGACAAGTCTCACGTTCAACCTGATGCAGCGCACGCTGACCGTCGTCCACGCGCCGGATGCAGAGCGGACGATCCTCGACGCCATCCGCACGCTTGGCTTCGTCCCCGAACTGCCCGATGCGGCGTCGGGCGAACCGGCGGTCGTCGAACCTACACGCCCGTGGTGGCCGCTCGCGTTGGCCGCGGCGGCGGCTGTCATATCGGAGGCATCGACTTGGGCCGGGGCGCCCGTGTGGGTCGCCGGTGCGAGCGCCGGCTTCGCGCTCGCACTGAGTGGCCTCGGCACCTACCGTAAGGGATGGATCGCAATCCGTCATGGCAATCTCAATATCAACGCGTTGATGAGCATTGCGGTGACGGGCGCCATGGCGTTGCGCCAATGGCCCGAGGCAGCGATGGTGATGGTGCTGTTCGCGCTCGCCGAACGGATCGAAGCTATGTCCCTCGATCGCGCGCGCGACGCGATTCGCTCACTTATGCGGCTCGCGCCCGACACGGCGACGGTGCAGCAAAGTAACGGCAGTTGGACCAGCGTGGCGGCGAAGACGGTAAGCGTGGGTGCGCGTGTGCGCGTGGGGCCTGGGGAGCGCATTGCGCTCGACGGCGAGATCGTCGACGGCGAATCGACCGTGAATCAAGCGCCGATCACGGGCGAGAGCTTGCCCGTCGACAAGCGGTGCGGCGACGCTGTTTTCGCGGGCACGATCAACGAGGCAGGCTCGTTCGAATACCGTGTTAGTTCGCCGGCCGACCATACGACCCTCGCGCGTATCATCCACGCCGTCGAGCAGGCGCAGGGCAAGCGTGCGCCCACGCAGCGCTTCGTCGATCGCTTCGCGCGCGTGTACACACCGATCGTGTTTGCGTGCGCGCTGCTCGTTGCCGCCGTGCCGCCGCTCGCTGCGGGCGGCGCGTGGCGCGAATGGATTTACCGCGCGCTCGTCATGCTCGTGATCGCGTGCCCATGCGCCCTCGTCATTTCGACGCCCGTAACGATCGTGAGCGGACTGGCGGCGGCCGCGCGGCGCGGCATCCTCATCAAGGGCGGTGTCTATTTGGAAGAGGGCCGCAAACTCGCGTGGCTCGCGCTCGACAAAACCGGCACGGTTACGAAGGGCGTGCCCACGCAAACCGAGTTCGAGCCGCAGGCGGATGCGTCGACCAATGACTGTCGACGCATTGCCGCTGCGCTCGCGGGGCGCTCCGATCACCCGGTGTCGCGTGCGATCGCCAATGCGGCCGCTCAGGCGGGCGGGGGCGGGGGCGTCGCCGTCAATGCCGATGCCGATGCCGATGCCGATGCCGATGCCGATGCGGCGGGCGCATCCACCGTCGTCGGCTTCGAAGCGTTGGCCGGCCGCGGCGTAACGGGTCTCGTCGATGGCGTGCGCCATTGGCTCGGCAGCCCGCGGCTCGCGCGCGAGCGAGGCCTGTCAGTGCCCGAGGTCGAGGCGCGCGCCGACGAACTCGAGCGGCTAGGCCGATCGGTCGTCCTGCTCATGGATGAAGCGCGCGTGCTCGCGCTGTTCGCCGTGGCCGATACCGTCAAGGAGACGAGCCGCGCTGCCCTCGCGCAATTACATGCGCTTGGTATTCGTACGGCGATGCTCACCGGCGACAACGCGCATACGGCCTGTGCGATCGCGGCTCGAGTAGGCATCGACGACGTCCGTGGTGATCAACTGCCGGAGGACAAGCTGCGTGCGATCGAGGCGCTCTCGGCAGACGGCAGTGCCGTGGGCATGGTGGGCGACGGCATCAACGATGCACCGGCGCTGGCGCGTGCGCGGATCGGCTTCGCGATGGGCGCTATGGGGAGCGATGCGGCGATCGAGACGGCCGACGTCGCGTTGATGGACGACGACCTGCGCAAGATTCCGGCTTTCGTACGCTTATCGCGGGCGACGTATGCCGTGCTCGTTCAGAACATCGCTTTCGCGTTGGCGATCAAGGCCGTATTTCTGGCCCTGACGTTGGTCGGGCTCGGGACCATGTGGATGGCCGTATTTGCCGATGCGGGCGCGAGCCTGATCGTGGTAGCGAACGGGCTGCGGCTTTTGCGCAAGTAGCGGCGAGCGGGCGGCATCTGCGCGGCCTATATTTTGCGCGTCTATCGACACGTTTCAGCGACGGCGCCGGTTATTGATGAGCCCGCGCGCCGCCGATCGCGTCAGGCGATGCAACCATTCCGCATATTGGGGCTCGACATACCGATGCGTCGGCGAGAAAAACTACCTCGATGCGGGTCTGCCGAGGCTTGTATCGCCTAGACTGAAATCGCCATTCGCCGCGTCGTCGCGTTCGACGTCCGGCGGCGCCGGCTCGGCCGATCGACGTGAGCGGGTGACGACTGGGGGTAGCCGGTGGCTTCGGCTGCCAAGGCTCATCTAGGACCGGATCGTGAAGGAGTTGACCATGCTGCAAAATAGCGAAATTCAAAAGCGGTTTTCACATATCCAGCAAACGATCGGCGAAGCGACTCGCAGCTGCCAGAGCGCGAAGTCGTCGGTACCAAAGGACTTGAAGAACTGCGTCGAGGAACTCGACAAGCAATGCCAATCGGCGCAATCGGTGATGAAATCGCAGGACGAAGAGCGCATGCGCGAATGCATCGATAAGATGGAAGAAATCGGCGATCAAGCCGAGCGCGCATGCAACCATGCGAGCAACGTCGACGGCGATCTGAAGCGCGCCGTATCGACGATGCATTCCGAATTGTCCGATTTGAAGCGGCAATTGCACTGATGCTCAGCTTGGATGCCGATTGACCGGCTCGACCGATGTGATGCGGCGGGTCGGTTTTTGATCGAAGCGCAGCACCGTAATTTTGACGACAGGATGCGGGGGCGAGGGCGCGGCTTTTCGAGGAAGGGCGGGTAGGCCGAGCGGCCATTTTTTCGGCCCGAGCGATCCCGGTACCGATGAATCCTCGATTTTAACGAACTCGATCAGCGATCGATGCGCCCGCCATTTTCTAGACACAGTCCCCGTGGAGGGGACCCTCATTCCCACTCCCGCACACCGCCGTGCCGGGAGCAGGTGCCGGCGTGATGCCGGCTGAAGCTATAACTGCCGTCGGCGCATTTTGCCGATGCTCCGGCGGGCACGTTCCCGGCCTTCGTCTTCGCCGGTGAGTGCCCCTCCTCGCCATCGTGATTCACGTAATGCCGATGCGAGGTTAGATCCGATTCGTTCGGCTGCGCGCCGCTGCCCGATGACGTTCGCGCAAAAGCACTTTTGGACAACATCGGACAATCAGTCACTTCCCAATACAAAACCGACTAAAAATCACCCCCAGCAAGTCATCGGACGTGAACTCGCCCGTAATCGAGTTCAGTTCTTCCTGCGCCAGCCGCAATTCTTCCGCGAATAAATCCAGCGACTGCGCGCGTTCAAGCGCATGCGCGGTAGCCAGCGCAACATGCTCCCGTGCTGCACGCAGCGCAATCAAATGCCGTTCGCGCGCGAGATAGACGCTCTCCGTTCCCGCCTGCCATCCCGCGATGCGCAGCAACTGAGCACGCAGCAAATCGATGCCTTCGCTCTTCTTCGCCGATAGCCGAACCTCGCAAACCTCGGCCTCGTCATCGATCGCCGCAAGCCGGTTCACCGAAGGCCCGACGTCGGTCAAATCGGTTTTATTCAGCACACGCACGACAGGTACACCCGACGGAAAACGCCGAGCGATGACGATGTCCTCCGCAGTCACCCCCAATCGCGCATCGAGCAAATGCAAGACGACATCCGCCCGCTCGATCTCGCTCCACGTCCGCGCAATACCAATGCGCTCGACCTCATCCTCGGTATCGCGCAAACCAGCCGTATCGATGACGTGCAACGGAATGCCTTCGATCTGGATCGTCTGCGTGACCTTGTCGCGCGTCGTCCCGGCAACCGGCGTCACGATCGCGAGTTCGGCCCCCGCCAACGCATTGAGCAGCGACGATTTGCCGACATTCGGCTGCCCGGCGAGCACGACCGACAACCCCTCGCGCAACAGCGCCCCCTGGCGCGCTTCGCCCAGCACATGCTCGAGCCGGGCGCCAATGTGTGCAAGCTTGCCGCGCGCATCGGCCGCTTCCAGGAAGTCGATTTCTTCCTCGGGAAAATCGAGCGTTGCCTCAACGAGCATACGCAGCGCAATCACCTCGTCGACGAGCGCATGAATGTCGCGCGAAAACGCCCCATCCAGCGAACGCCCGGCCGAGCGCGCCGCGGCTTCCGTGCTTGCTTCGATCAGATCGGCGACAGCCTCGGCTTGCGCCAGGTCGAGCTTATCGTTCAAAAACGCCCGCCGCGTGAACTCGCCGGGCTCGGCAAGCCGAAGACCAAACGATTGCCCCGCTTCGAGACAACGCTGCAACACGAGCTGCAGAACAACCGGGCCGCCGTGACCTTGCAGTTCGACGACGTGCTCGCCCGTGTACGAGTGAGGCGCCGGAAAGTAAAGCGCAATGCCACGGTCCAGCACGTTACCGCCCGCATCGACGAACGGGACATAGCTCGCATGACGCGCAGCAAGCGTCTTGCCGCAGAGCGCGTTCATCAGCGTGAGCGCCGCTGCGTCCGCCGCCCGCCCGCACGAGACGCGCACGACGCCTATCCCCCCGCGGCCGGGAGCGGTGGCGATAGCGACGATGGGATCGGAATCTAGAGCAAGCATGATCAAGCGGGAGCGGTGGAAATGCTCCGGCATTGTAGCGTGCCGATGTCCGCGCTCACTCCGTTCGGAATCGCGTCGGCTAGGACGGTTGCCATAGTTAAGATTTATCTTAGGCGGGATAGTCTAAAATTAGGACGGAGTGAAGCCCGTGAATTCGGTGGCGCCTGCCTACGCTCGCTGCGGTGGGGCTTTGCGGCGGATGAGTTCATGACGAGACGATGACAATCCGCCTCAATTCGCGTGCCGAAGCCATTGAATTCGTGCCCGATCGAGTTAAAGCTGGCCCGACCGGTTGTCTTCCTCGACCGGGCTGAATTGCACAATTTCGCGATGCCAACCGTCGAAGAAAAAGCGGCGTTCTCCGAGCGCCTAAAATTCGCTTTGCAGCGCAGCCCCGAAAAAGTGATGGGCGGGACGCAGCTCGCGTTGCAGTTCAACTTGCGCCATCACGGCGACCAGCCCATCTCCCCGCAAACGGCCCACAAATGGCTGACGGGACGCACGATCCCCACGGCCGACAAGCTCACGACGCTCGCACAGTGGCTGCGCGTCGATTTGCACTGGCTTCACTACGGGCCCGCGCCGAACGCCGCTGCGCGTAAGAGGCCCAAGCCCCTTCCGCGCGACGAAAAATATCCGCTGACGCCCGAGACGATCGAACTGGCGTCGAAGATCGAATCGCTTTCGCCGCATCACCGATATCTCGTGCAGGAATTGATCGCGCAGTTCTACGGCGACAGCCCCGAGCGGTAGGGTCAATGCCCATAAAAAAGCGAGCCTCCGAAGAGGCTCGCAGTAATCACCAGGTCCGCCCATTTACCAACACCTTTGTGGTACGGGTAGCGCTTGCACCGGGCAATTTTCATTTGCATACCGACGCATACCGGCAGGCGCGGCCTAGGCCGCGCGCCGGCCGCTGTTAGGCGGGCTTTTTCTTGTCGGCACCCATCATGCGCGTGATGTAGTACTGCTGCGCGATCGACAGCACGTTATTGACGACGTAGTAGAGCACGAGGCCGGCCGGGAAGAAGAAGAACATGACCGAAAAGGCGATCGGCATGAACATCATCATCTTCGCTTGCACGGGATCGGGCGGCGTCGGGTTCAAGCGCGTTTGCAGGAACATCGACACGGCCATCAGCACGGGCAGGATGAAGAACGGATCCTGCTGCGACAGATCGTGAATCCACAGAATCCACGGCGCCCCACGCATTTCGACCGACGAGAGCAGCACCCAGTACAGCGAAATGAAAACCGGGATCTGGATGACGATCGGCAGGCAGCCGCCGAACGGGTTGACCTTCTCGGTCTTGTAAAGCTCCATGAGCGCGGCATTCATCTTCTGCGGTTCGCCCTTGAACCGCTCGCGCAGCGCTTGCATACGCGGCGTGATGGCCTTCATCCGCGCCATCGACTTGTAGCTTGCCGCCGATAACGGGAAGAACACAGCCTTGATCAGCACCGTAAGTAGCACGATGGCCCAGCCCCAGTTGCCCACCACACCGTGGATCTTCTCGAGCAGCCAGAACAACGGCTTCGCGATGATCGTCACGTAGCCGTAATCCTTCACGAGTTCCAAACCCGGCGCGATGCCTTCGAGCGCGCGCTCTTCCTCGGGACCGGCGAACAAGCGCGCCGACACGTCGGTGGACTGTCCAGGCGCGATGGTCGACAGCGGCTGTTGCACGCCGACGCGATAAAGCGTCGGATCGATCTTCTCGACGTAGATCTTGCGCTCGGCGCCTTGCTGCGGAATCCACGCCGTCGCGAAGTAATGCTGAACCATCGCGATCCAGCCGTTGTTGGCCGACGTCGCGACATCTTGCTTGTTCTTGTCGATATCGCTGAACGTGACCTTCTGGAAGTGATGCTGATCTGTGTAGACGGCCGGGCCGATGAACGTGTGCGAGAAACGCGGCGTCTCGACGGATTCGCTATCGCGCACGAGTTCCATGTAAAGGCTTGGCTTCACGGGCACCGTGCCGACGTTCTCGACCTTGGTGTCGACGCCGATCACATAGCTGCCGCGCGTAAACGTGTACGTCTTGACGACCTTCACGCCGCCTTTAACCGGCGATTCCAGCGACACCCGCAGCGTCTTTTGATCGTCGCTGAGCGTGCGCGGACCGGCAACGGGCGTATAGACGTCGTTGTGGTTCGGGAAGTCGCCCCCGATCAGCCCCGTGCGCGCCAGATACGTGTGAGTCGCGGTGCGATCGAACAACGTAACGTTCAGCGGCGCACCCTTCGGGTCGGCATTCTTCGTCAGAACGAGCTTGTCGAGTGTCCCGCCGCGCGTATCGATGTCGCCGTCATACACGTCGGTGCTGAAGCGAATCAGCTGGGCGGCGGCCTGCGGCTGGCTCGGTGCGGTGCCGGCAGCGGGAGCCGCGGCGTTCGACGACGCGGCCGCTTCGGAACCCGGCGTGCCCGCGGCGCCCGGGGACGAGCCGCTGCTCGTCTGCGTATGAGTTTGCGTCGGGTTCGGGAAGAACATCGACGAGCGTCCGTGATCGCGTTGCCAGTTGTCGAACAGCATGATCGCTGACACGAAGAAGATCGCCCAGAGGATGGTGCGTTTGATATCCATGCGTGGTCTCAGAGTCGATGGCGCGGCGTTTCAGCGCTTTTTCGGGGGTGCGGGCGGAACGAGGTCGATCCCGCCCGCGGAAAACGGATGGCAGCGGCATAAGCGCTTCACCGCGAGGTAACTCCCGCGCGCGGCGCCATGATACTGGATTGCTTCGCGCGCGTAATCCGAACAGGAAGGATAAAAGCGGCAGCGGCTGCCGAGCAGCGGGCTTACGGCAACCTTATACAGACGCAACAGCGCGATCAGTACCGTTTGCATAGCATTCGGGAGCGCAACTCCTATCGAGCAGCGAAGCACGCGAAACGTGTGCGGGCCGGGCCCGTACACACGCGTCCTCGCCTGTCTTCGGCTTCCTAATCCTTCGCCGATTCCGAGGGCGGCGGGGGGGGCGGCACATGCGCCTGACGCCGTTCGATCTCGCGCGCGACTTTCCCCAACAGCATCTCGATTTCGGTGCGGCACAGCGCGCGCAACGGTTCGGAGACGGCGCTCGGCCAGGTCGCTTTATCGAAGCGCGTGGACAAGCGCAGCAGCACGTCCCAGCCGTCGAACTGCTCGCGGCGCACACGGAAGCTTTCGCGGGCGATCCGTTTCACGAGATTGCGCGAGGCGGCGCGCGGCGCAAACTTCTTGCCGACGACGACCCCGAGACGCGCAGCTTGGCCGGTGGGCTTCGCGTAAACGACGAAATGCGCCGAGCGGCGCCACGGGCGTAAACGAAAAACGGATGAAAACTCATCCGTTTTGAGAAGCCTCGCGGCTTTGGGGAAGGCGGCTAGCGCTCGCAACGGAACTGGGCCGATGAAGATAGGCAAGTAAGTGCTGACCACCCCCGCGTTGCCGCGGGCGCCGGTCACGACGCGCGTCGCCTTCGACAGGCTTAGATGGCCAGACGCTTGCGGCCCTTGGCACGGCGAGCGTTGATCACCTTGCGGCCGCCGACGGTCTTCATACGGACGCGAAAGCCGTGGGTGCGCTTGCGGCGAGTAACGGACGGTTGGTAAGTACGTTTCATGTCGATCTCACTTGAGAATGGACCGCGCGCGCATCGGCACTAGAGAACACTAGCTAGGCAACGGCCGGGGTCGAAAAAAGGGCGTCCGCTTTCGCGGGAACCCGCTATTTAAACCGCTTTTGTCTTGGCCGTCAATACTTTAGCTGCGCGCCGGCGGCTCGCGCGCGCCGCGCGGGGCCGAGCTCCCACGCGCGCCGGGTGCACGATGCGGCCCTGTGGATAACTCCCTTGCCCTCCACGTTTGGCGGTAGAATCTCGCCTTACCTCAAGAAACCAGCACGCCGCTCTGTACCAGCCGGCCCGCCGCAAGCCTTTGCGGCGACGGGCTGCGGGGCTCGCTCGCTTTGCCGGACCGGGTCCTTCGTCGCGCGGCGCGCGGGGAAGGGCGGCCGCGAGTCGCCGTGCCTTAAAAAGATATCGCCTTGATGAACGAATTCTGGCAACACTGTTCCGCACTGCTGGAGCGCGAGTTGACGCCCCAGCAGTACGTGACGTGGATCAAACCGTTGGCCCCCGTCGCCTTCGACGCCAGCGCGAACAGGCTGTCCATCGCCGCGCCGAACCGCTTCAAGCTCGATTGGGTCAAGAGCCAGTTTTCGGGCCGCATCGCCGATCTCGCCCGCGATTTTTGGCAGGCTCCCATCGATGTGCAATTCGTCCTCGATCCGAAGGCGGGCATGCGCGGGCCGGTTGGGCTGTCCTCGGTCCCGCTGCCGCGGGTACCCGCGTCGGCTGCTGCCGCGATGAGCGCCGCCGGTATGCCGCTCGAAGGCGGTGGCCCCGCTGCCGCGGCGGGCAATGGCACGGCCGCGCCCATGCCGAAAACCGCCGGCGCAATGACAATGACGGGCACGAACCCCCCGAACGGCGCGCATGATGACGCCGCCGATCTAGACCTGCCGAGCGTCGATGCGCACGAAGCTGCAGCGGCACGCCGCACGTGGCGTCCCGGTTCGAGCGCCGGGTCGGGCAGGGCGGAACCGGAATCGATGTTCGAGCGCTCGAAGTTGAATCCCGTACTGACGTTCGACAACTTCGTCACCGGCAAGGCGAACCAGCTCGCGCGGGCCGCGGCGATCCAAGTGGCCGACAATCCGGGCATTTCCTACAACCCACTGTTCCTGTACGGCGGCGTGGGCCTTGGCAAGACGCACTTGATTCACGCGATCGGCAATCAGCTTTTGCAGGACAAGGCCGGCGCGCGCATCCGCTACATCCATGCGGAGCAATACGTGTCCGATGTCGTGAAGGCGTACCAGCGCAAGGCGTTCGACGACTTCAAGCGCTACTACCACTCGCTCGATCTGCTGCTCATCGACGACATCCAGTTCTTCTCGGGCAAATCGCGGACGCAGGAAGAATTCTTCTATGCGTTCGAGGCGCTTGTTGCGAACAAGGCGCAGGTCATCATCACGAGCGATACGTACCCGAAGGAAATTTCGGGCATCGATGACCGGCTGATCTCGCGCTTCGATTCGGGCCTCACGGTGGCGATCGAACCGCCCGAGCTCGAAATGCGCGTCGCCATCCTCATGCGCAAGGCGCAATCGGAAGGCGTGAACCTGTCGGAAGACGTCGCCTTCTTCGTCGCCAAGCATTTGCGCTCGAACGTGCGCGAGCTCGAAGGCGCGCTGCGTAAGATCCTCGCGTACTCCAAGTTCCATGGGCGAGAGATCACCATCGAACTGACGAAGGAAGCGCTCAAAGATTTGCTGACGGTGCAAAACCGTCAAATCTCCGTCGAGAACATTCAGAAAACGGCCGCCGATTTTTACAACATCAAAGTCGCCGACATGTATTCGAAGAAGCGTCCGGCGAATATCGCGCGGCCGCGCCAGATTGCGATGTATCTCGCAAAAGAACTCACGCAAAAGAGCTTGCCCGAGATCGGCGAGCTGTTCGGCGGGCGCGATCATACGACGGTCCTGCACGCAGTGCGCAAGATCGCCGACGAGCGCAGCAAGGACCCGCAGTTGAACCACGAACTGCACGTGCTCGAGCAAACGCTGAAGGGTTGAGCGCTCGCGCGGCGGATTGCCGCCCTCCTTCGCCCCCGCCCGCAGTCGCAGGGGCAATTGTCCGACGAAGAAACGCCGATCGAGCGGGCGTAAAGATATCCGCTACGTCCCGCTTGCGACCTGCGTCTGCACAACCCCTAGCTGCTTGATCGTTGATCGTCGAGCCTCATAAGGGGGGGCGCCGAGGCCCCGTTTTGGCGGGAGTGAGATATTTTCAGGCACAATATAGGTTTAGCCCCTCATGCCTGCGTACCCGGCGAAAGCAGGGCGAAGGCGGGGGATGCAAGCGCGGGACAAGCGCGCAGGCAGAGCGACAAAGTGCGCAAGGAAATGCGGGGTAGCGACGCTTTTGTCGAATTAACTGCCGGGTGTGAAGCAGTTTGCCGTCATATCAACGAAGGAACCCTATGCAACTGGTCAAGACCGAACGAGATAACCTCTTAAGGCCGCTGCAAACCGTGAGCGGCATCGTCGAACGCCGCCACACGTTGCCGATCCTCGCAAACTTGCTGATCACCAAGAACGGCCCCGACGTGTCGTTCCTGTCGACTGACTTGGAATTGCAGATCACGACGCGCGCCGATTTCGGCGTCGGCGGCGAATCGGTCGCGACCACGGTGGCGGCGCGCAAGCTGCTCGACATTTTGCGCGCGATGCCCGATGGCCAAGTGAGCTTGTCGCTCGCGGATAAGCGTTTGACCGTGCAATCGGGTAAGAGCCGTTTCGCTTTGCAGACGCTCGCGGCCGACGAATTCCCCACCGTCGCCCAAGCGAAGGATTACGGCGCGAGCTTGACCGTGCCGCAAAAGACGTTCCGCCAGTTGCTCGGCATGGTGTATTTCGCCATGGCGCAGCAGGACATTCGTTATTACTTGAACGGGATGCTGCTCGTCGTCGACGGCGGCCAGTTGATGGCCGTGGCCACGGACGGCCATCGCTTGGCGTTCTCGTCGATGAAGATCGACGGCGACTTCCCGCGTCAGGAAGTGATCATCCCGCGCAAGACGATTCTCGAATTGCAGCGCTTGCTCGAAGACATCGACGACACGCTGACGATCGACATCGCTTCCACGCAAGTGAAGTTCACGTTCGGGCAGGTCGAACTGGTCTCGAAGCTCGTCGAGGGCAAGTTCCCCGATTTCCAGCGTGTGATTCCGAAGGCGCACAAGAACACGTTCGCGATCGGCCGCGACGAATTGCAGCGCTCGCTGCAGCGCGCGGCCATTCTGACGTCGGACAAGTTCAAGGGTGTGCGCTGCGTGATCGAGCCGGGCCAGCTCAAGATCATGTCGACGAACGCCGATCAGGAAGAAGCGCAGGAAGAGCTCGAGATTGCCTACCAGGGCGACGTGATCGACATGGGCTTTAACGTCACGTATCTGCTTGACGTGCTTGCGAATGTGAAGGTTGACCTGCTGCAGGTGAGCGTTGGCGACGCAAGCTCGAGCGCGCTGATCACGATTCCCGAGAACGAGGAATTCAAGTACGTCGTCATGCCGATGCGTATCTGAGCCCGGACCCATACCGAGATCAAACCAAGGGGCGCAGTGCCCCTTTGGCGTTTCTTGAAGGGCGCGCGAAACCCGCCGCCTGCCGCCGGCCCCGCTTGCGGGGCGTAAAAACCGGAGCCGCTGCCTGGTTTTTTTAGGGGCTTTTGAAGTGTCGCGCGGCACAACCGCAGTGAATGCAGAACCGGAAGATATCCATGAGTGAACAGCACATTACGCAATCCGACACGCAACCCGACACTAGCTACGGTGCCTCGTCGATTCAGATCCTCGAGGGTCTGGAGGCGGTGCGCAAGCGCCCCGGGATGTACATCGGCGACACGTCGGACGGCACCGGTTTGCATCACCTCGTTTTCGAGGTCCTCGACAATTCGATCGACGAAGCCCTCGCGGGTTACTGCAACGACATCCACGTGATCATTCACGCGGACAATTCTATCTCTGTGACCGACAACGGCCGCGGCATTCCGACCGGCATCAAGCGCGACGACAAGCACGATCCGAAACGCAGCGCCGGCGAGATCGTGATGACCGAGCTGCATGCCGGCGGCAAATTCGACCAGAACAGCTACAAGGTGTCGGGCGGCTTGCACGGTGTGGGCGTCTCGTGCGTGAACGCGCTGTCGAGCTGGCTGCGCTTGACGGTGCGTCGCGATGGCAAGAAGCACTTCATGGAGTTTCACGGCGGCGTGCTGCAAAACCGTGTGATCGAGGAAGTGAACGGCGAACGTGTGTCGCCCATGCAGTACCTTGGCGAGACCGAGAACCGCGGTACCGAAGTGCACTTCATGGCCGACGTATCCATCTTCGGTTCCATCGAATATCACTACGATATTTTGGCCAAGCGGATGCGGGAGCTTTCGTTCCTCAACAACGGTGTGCGCATTCGTTTGACCGATCAGCGCACGGGTAAGGAGGACGATTTTGCGTTTGCGGGCGGCGTGAAAGGCTTCGTCGAGTACATCAACAAGAACAAGCAAGTGCTGCATCCGACGATTTTCTACGTGTCCGGCGAGAAGGACAGTGTGGGCGTGGAAGTCGCGATGCAGTGGAACGACAGCTACAACGAGAACGTCCTGTGCTTCACGAACAACATTCCGCAGCGTGACGGCGGTACGCACATGACGGGCTTGCGCGCGGCGATGACGCGCGTGATCAACAAGTACATCGTCGATCAGGAGATCGCGAAGAAGGCGAAGGTCGAAACGTCGGGCGACGACATGCGTGAAGGGTTGTCGTGCGTGCTGTCGGTGAAGGTGCCGGAGCCGAAGTTCAGCTCGCAGACGAAGGATAAGCTCGTATCGTCGGAAGTGCGTGCGCCGGTGGAAGACGTCGTGGCGAAGGCGCTCGAATCGTTTCTGCTCGAGACGCCGATCGACGCAAAGATTATCTGCGGCAAGATCGTTGATGCGGCGCGTGCGCGCGATGCGGCGCGCAAGGCGCGCGAAATGACGCGACGCAAGGGCGTGCTTGACGGCGTGGGCTTGCCGGGCAAGTTGGCCGATTGCCAGGAGAAGGATCCGGCGAAATCGGAGATCTACATCGTCGAGGGCGATTCGGCTGGCGGCTCGGCGAAGCAAGGGCGTGACCGCAAGTTCCAAGCGATCTTGCCGCTGCGCGGCAAGGTGCTGAACGTAGAGAAGGCGCGCTACGACAAGCTGCTTTCGTCGGAGCAGATCGTGACGCTGATCACGGCGCTGGGGTGCGGGATCGGCAAGGAAGATTACAACCTCGACAAGCTGCGCTATCACCGGATCATCATCATGACCGACGCGGACGTCGATGGTGCCCACATTCGGACGCTGTTGTTGACGTTCTTCTATCGGCAGATGCCGGACATGATCGAGCGCGGGTACATCTATATCGCTCAGCCGCCGCTTTACAAGGTGAAGGCGGGCAAGGACGAGCGGTATTTGAAGGATGGCGCGGAGCTCAATGCGCATATGCTGCGGCTGGCGTTGCAGGGTTCGGAGCTTGTGCCGGCGGAAGGCGCGCAGCCGATTGCCGGGGACGCGTTAGGCGAGCTTGCTCGGTCGTATTTGTTGGCGCAGGGCGTGGTTGATCGGTTGAGCCGTCGGCTCTTCGACGCGGCGGCGCTCGAGGCGCTCATGGATGGCATCGCGATCGATCTGTCGAGCGAAGCGGCGACCGAGGCTTCGGTGAAGACGCTTCAAACGGCGCTGCGTAGCGATCCGCTCAAGCCCGAAGTTAGCGTGTATGCGGCGTATGACGGTGTGCGCGAAATGCGTTCGCTAAGGGTGGAGCGGCGCCATCACGGGAATGTGAAGGTGTCCGTGATCGATGCCGATTTTCTGTTGACGGCCGATTATCAGCAGCTTTTGAATACGGCGAATACGTTCAAGGGGTTGATCGGCGCGGGAGCGTTGATCAAGCGCGGTGAACGGAGCATGGCTGTGTCGGACTTCAAGAGTGCGATGCGGTGGCTGATTGCCGATGCCGAGCGCAATGTGTCGAAGCAGCGGTATAAGGGCTTGGGGGAGATGAACCCCGGGCAGCTGTGGGAGACGACGATGGATCCGAATGTGCGACGGTTGCTGCGGGTGCAGATCGAGGATGCGATTGCGGCGGATGGGATCTTTACGACGCTAATGGGGGATGAGGTTGAGCCTCGGCGGGCGTTTATTGAAAGTAATGCGTTGCGGGCGGGGAATATTGATGTTTAGGCGTGGGTGTAGCAGGAGCCATAAGCTGAGATTTTGGGAGGCAACCACTGAGATATTTATTGGTGGGTGCGTTCTGATAGCTCAGGTGACGGCACCTGGCTGACGTCAGAGCTGCACGAACTATAGCCACGATGAAGGGGCATCGTGGCAATGATTTCGAGTATCATTCGCGAGGTAGTAGGGTAAAAGTAAAAGACTTTCTGCGAGGGAGAGACCTTGGCGGTCTATGTAGACAACGCTCGGTTAGCTTGGCGTGGCCGCCGGTGGTGCCATTTGGTTGCCGATTCGCTTGATGAACTGCACGGGTTTGCGAAGTCCATAGGACTGAAGCGCGGCTGGTTCCAGGCTCGAGCGTCGTTACCGCATTACGACGTCACGGTGGAAGTTAGAGACGTAGCACTGAGTCGAGGCGCAATGCAGGCCGACCGACGCACGCTCGTTTTGCTGGGTCGCCAATTGAAACTCGAACTTCTAGAATCGCTCGCAAGAGCAGACTCTCAGCTGAGGCTGTTTGATTGAGCTTCGGGTTTCGCGTCGTCCCAACTTTCGCGGTTCCGCCGGCGATAGACCACGCTTGGCGAGCCGCTCTTGCTATGTACCTGACCGCAGAAACAATCGACGACCTGCTCCGAAAAGTCTACGGTCGTCTGCTGCGAAAGCGCGGCTCGGGCGAAATCAACCCGACTAAGGGTCCCGCGACCGAGATTAATGGCGCGCTGCTTCTCCTAAAGAATCCTCGCGCCCGGCTCAGCCAAAGCGAGCGGAAAAACACTCTGTTCAGTTGCCTGGGCGAATTTCTCTGGTATCTCGCCGGTAGCGATAAGTTAGATTTCATCCAATACTATATAAGTCGGTACGAGGATTTTTCCGACGACGGCGACACAGTATTCGGGGCGTATGGCCCGCGCCTCTTCGGCCCAACGGGAGGCACCGACCAAGTCCAGAACGTGATAAGGACGCTCCGCAAGAGCGAGTCTTCGCGCCGGGCCGTCATCCAACTTTTCCACGGCGATGACCTCGCCGCGAACCTCGTAAAACGGCGCGAAGACCTACCCTGTACATGCACGCTCCAATTCACCATCCGCAACCATCAACTACATGCGATGGTGATGATGCGGTCGAACGATGCCTTCATGGGGCTGCCGCACGACATTTTTGCGTTCACCATGTTGCAAGAGCTAATCGCTCGTTCATTGGGCGTCGAGGTCGGACAATACAAGCATGCGGTCGGTAGTCTTCACCTTTACACCTGCAACACTCAGGTAGTCCATGACTACCTTGCCGAAGGCTTCCAGGAGAGCGTTTCGATGCCGCCGATGCCAGCGGGCGACCCATGGCCTGCAGTCACTAGGCTGCTGAAGGCTGAGAGCGCCGTTAGGCGAGGAAAACAGCCAGCAACGGGGAACCTCGATTGCTATTGGGCGGACCTTGTGAGGCTGTTGCAGGTGTATCGCTATTCTCGCACCGGGGCGCGCCAAAAGCAGCGGAGCATGGTCGACGGCATCAAGGAGCAAATGACCACCGACGTCTACGATGCACACATCCTGAAGCGCCAACTCCGCGCTCCGGTGGCAGCACCAACGGAAGAACAATTGCTGTTCGACACCGCTGAGCTAGATGCCCAACAACCGGGCAGCGGTGACTCGAACCAGCGGTAAGCACGTGTATTCCGACTAACGAAGGCCGAACATGACGAAGAACCCTCTGCTCGCGAATCCGGTGCTCGCAAAGGAGCTGGACGAAAAGCTCAAAGCCTATCGCTTTAACGGCAACGCGCTTCCCGGTATCGCGTCTACGGCCGAGCGCGAAGCTTTGGTTGCACAGATGGTGGACAGTGTCGCGCGCATCGACTATGTGAAAGCAATAGTAAAGCGCCCCGTCTCGCCGAGGCGACTCGACCCGAAGGAAGCCAAGATGTTCGACCCGCTGCGGGCAGCCATCCAGCACACGCGCGATGGTAACGAGGACGAGGCGTTCTGGTTGGTCTTCCTGTTCGTGCACTGCGGGAAGCACCTCACAAGGGGCTATGGTTTGCTCCGCATGGTCTATGGCGCGCTCGACGATGATTTCCTCTGGACGTGGAAGCGATTTACGCAAGACCCCGGTGACTTCTCGCTTTGGCTGGGTCAGCACATGGACACCGTCTTACAACGGCGAAGAGAGTTCCCGTTCGGCAACCACCGGAAGTATGAGAGCATCGGACAGCTTGATGCCGTCCTGGCGAGCTACGCTGGATGGATTGCATCGAATAGCTCACATCGGCGGTTCATCGATGCGGCCAAAGCGAAGGTTGGAAATGACCCCAAGTTGTTGTTCGACCACCTCTACAAAGACATGGATGCCGTGCATCGTTTCGGCAGAACCGCCAAGTTCGACTATCTGACGATGCTCGGGAAGATTGGCTTGGTGGACATTGAGCCGCCTGTCGCGTACATGGTGCATGCAACAGGTCCAGTTCGCGGCGCCCGCCTGCTGTTCAGTGGAGCGGTCGACAACTATGCCCTTTCGAAACAGATGCTCGAGAAGCTGTCAGTCGACTTGGAGACAACCCTGGGTGTTGGCATGCAGGTCATTGAAGACTCGCTCTGCAACTGGCAAAAGTCGCCGGTGAACTATCTGCCGTTCCGCGGTTAGCCCTGGTTCCAGCTGTACCGGTTTTTCAGGGCGTTGTAGCTTCGTTGACTGACCAGCCCACGAAACTGCATCTGTCCAACGACGATGCCATACGATACCCCGGCTTCGCGAGCGAGCCTCATGATGCCCTTGAGCGACTTTGAAGCCGCGGGTAACCGGGCCTCAAGGTTGGGCGGAATAAGTTGCCCCGTCGCGAACTCATTTGCCTCGTCCTCTTGCGGAGACATGGGACCGTCCGACGTCTCGAGAATCAGTAAATCAGCATCCCAATGCAGGACTAAGTGCCCTGCTTCATGGAAGAAAGAAAACCAAAACTGGTCATCGGTCAAATACCGGACCGACAGAAGCAACACCGCCTTATCCGGGCCGCAAAAGAAGGTGGCGCCGCTCGCGCGGCATCCCTTCGGGGCCTTCACGACGACGACCGCTACGCCAGCCTCGGCACACAACAGCTGAAGCTTCGGTAGAAAATCCGATGGGAGAGGTATATTCGTCAATGCTCGGATTTTCCAAAGCTGCTCAGCAAATAGAGCAGGATTCCATTTCTTGCACTCAATCTTCTCTGCTTGCAGTTCGCCCCGTCTGAGCCATGCTGCAGTTGCTACAGCATCCTCGGCGAACGTGTTCCTTGTTCGAAATGCGGCCGCGCCCTTCACATCGGAATACGTCCGACGCCACACATCTAAGTTCGGCACATCGAAGAATGCAAGGCACCGGCGGAGCTTTTCTCGCTTATCCCTGGTCGGCTCGAGCCAGCCGAGCTCTTGCATCTGCTTGAGCGGAAGGCTTTTGAGCCAAGCCTGATACTCGTCGTTGTCTGGGTCGACGCCATTGGTAAGTTCGGCCAGTTGTTCCCGATACTGCTCCTCGCGGCGTAACCAGAAGCCGGCAGAGGCGCCAAGCTCAGCCTCAAGACGAGCGGCGATGGGCGCCGTTAGAGCGCACTCACCCTGCAGCAGACTATCGAAGTCATCCTCAGACATGTCGACCGAATGCGCCAATTGCGTCGAGGCGATACCCCGCGAGTTCATCAAATCGTTGATGGTCCGGCCTGGCGGAATCGCCCACATGGGCGCGAATTCGGATTCAGCTCTCATTGGCACGCTCGATAGATAAGATTTTCACGCGCGTCACCTGCGCCCAGTCCAGCGCTCCCGGTTCGCCAGGAGCGGGACGATTGTTGGCCACTGCAACCATACGGTACCCGTCGTTAAGGGGGGTAACAATTCGGTCATCCGCTGTCTCGTCGAATATGCCGAAGCCCCACTCAACATACTTGAGGGGAGAGTCCGCCGCACGCAAGTCCGCCAGCCGGCTATGAATCGCCCGCCCCGCGACCTCCCCGTACTTCCGCTTCGCCGAAACCGGACTCTCGCACACGGTTCGGAGCTTCTCGTCTTGGAACGCCAGTTTTATGGGCATCGTATGGACTATGCCGGCGGCCGAGAAGCGGGCCAGCCTACGTAACGCTCACATGACGAGCGCCATCGTCTTTATGGATTGCGCGAACCTCTGGGGGCTCCAAGCCATCGGCCCGAGAACCCCGAGGCACACCTCAAGCTCGAATTTTAGCAACAATGCAGTATAGGAGGTGACACGCGATGCGAAGGCCGCGATAGAGAACTTGTAGTGGTCCGCATTTGCTCCTACGCTCCAACCCAAGCTGACGAAAGTGATTCCGCCTGCGACAGCACGGTGTCCGTCGCTTCCTCTTGCCGGTCCGGCGGGTATTTGTAGCGTTTGAGCAGGGTTTTGACCATCACACGAAGCTTCGCGCGCACGGTCTCCCGTTTCGACCAATCGACCGTTACCGAGGCCCGCAGCTTCACGACCAGCTCAACTGCGATTTTCTTGAGCGTGTCATCGCCCAACTCCCGAACGGCGGCTTCGTTAGTCGCCAGCGCGTCGTAGAACGCCATTTCATCGGGGCTGAGGCCCAGCTCCATACCCCGCTGAGCCTCAGCTTGGAACTTCTTCGCCATCGCAATGAGTTCCTCGATGACCTGTGCGGTCTCCACGGCACGGTTGCGGTAACGCGTCAGGCTCTGTCGCAGTAACTCCGAGAACTTCGCACTCTGCACGACATTGGTCTTGAAACGCGACTTGATTTGGTCTTTTAGCAGGCGCTCCAGCAGCTCGACGGCTAGGTTGCGTTGCTGCATTTGGCGTACATCCTCGAGAAAGCCATCGGAGAGCACGCTAATGTCCGGCCGCTTCAGGCCCGCCGCGGAGAATATGTCGATGACCTGGTCACTGACCACGGCCCGGCTGATGATTTGCCGTAGCGCGTGTTCCTTTTGCTCGTCTGCTAATGCTTTGTCAGCGCCGTCGTGCTTAATTAGTGCGGCCTTCACAGCTTGCAGGAACGCCAACTCGTCGCGATAGGTAAGCGCCTCCTCGAGCGTGCAGCACAAAGCGAACGCTTTGCTCGCGGCAAGCACGGTGTCGGCAAAGCGCTTTTTGCCGTCGTCCTGACCGAGTACATGGTTGGCCACGGCGGGCAGCAGTTGCCATGCTTGGGTGCGGAACGCCGCGTAATCGACGTCATGCAGCATGTCGTGCAGAACATCCATCTTTTCGGCCAAGATGGCCAAGGCTTCGTGCGCGTCAATGGTCGGTCTGCCGCGCCCTTGGGCCTGGGTGTAGGTGGCAAGTGCCGTTTTCAGCTCGTTGGCGATGCCGATGTAATCGACCACCAGGCCGCCAGGTTTGTCTTTGAAAACCCGATTCACGCGCGCGATGGCCTGCATAAGATTATGACCGCGCATCGGCTTGTCGACATACATCGTGTGCATACATGGCGCATCGAAGCCGGTCAGCCACATATCACGAACGATGACGAGCCTGAACGTGTCCTCCGAGTCTTTGAAACGCTTTTCGAGGTCGTCGCGAACCTTCTTCGGGTAGATGTGCGGCTTGAGCATCGTCTTGTCGGACGCCGAGCCGGTCATCACTATCTTGATGACCCCGTGCGTTGGGTCGTCGCTGTGCCACTCCGGGCGAAGCTGGGTAATCGCGTTATAGAGGTGTACGCAAATTTCGCGGCTCATCGCGACAATCATTGCTTTGCCGTCCATGACCGACTGGCGATTCTCGAAGTGGCTGACGATGTCTGCGGCGATTTTTTGAATACGTGGCGGGGCACCAACGATTTTTTCCAGCGCGGCCCACCGGCGCAGCGTCGCGACCTTGGCCTCGTCGCTTTCCTCGTCCTCGGTCAGCCCGTCGACCTCGTCATCGAGCGCATCAGCGTCTCCCTCTTTCAGCTCGAGGCTGGCGAGGCGGCTTTCGTAATAGATGGGCACCGTAGCACCATCCTTTACCGCCTGCTCAATGTCGTAGATATGGACGTAGTCGCCGAACACAGCGCGCGTGTCACGGTCGTCGAGCGATACCGGCGTGCCGGTGAACGCAACGAAAGTGGCTTCGGGAAGCGCATCGCGCAGATACTGCGCGTAACCGTAGCGGACGGCCGCGCTTTCCCCCTTGCTGTCCGCATTTGGCAGGCGGGCGTCGAAACCGTACTGGCTGCGATGGGCCTCGTCGCAGATAACCACGACATTGCGGCGGCTGGACAGCACGGGGAACGTGTCTTCGTCAGCGCCGGGCGTGAATTTCTGAATGGTCGTGAAGATGATGCCGCCGGACGGGCGATTTGCCAGTAGGTGGCGCAGTTCCGGCCGGGTGTCGGCCTGCACCGGGGTTTCTCGCAGTAGCTCTTTCGCACCCGCAAACACGCCGAATAGCTGGTTGTCGAGGTCGTTGCGGTCCGTCACGACCACGAGCGTTGGGTTCCCCATGTCTTCGTGAGCCATCAGCGCGCCGGCCAGGCAGGTCATCTCGATACTTTTGCCCGCGCCCTGCGTATGCCAGACCACGCCGCCTTTGCGCGAACCGCCAGGGGCTGAGGCTTGTAGTACGCTGTGCACGACCGCGCGCACGGCGTGAAACTGATGGTATGCGGCAACCTTCTTGAGAAGTTGGCCGTCGTCCTCGAACAGGATGAAGTGGTGCAGGTATTCGAGGAGGTAGTCGCGCCGGAACAGGCCCCGCGTCAGGGTTTCCAGCTCGTGCATCGCGCCGAGCGGGTCGGTTTCATCGCCGTCGATGGTACGCCAGGCCAGGAAGCGTTCCTTGTTCGACGTGAACGAGCCCATGCGCGCGGTGGTGCCGTCCGAGATGACTTCAAGCGCGTTGGCGTTGAACAAGTCCGGGATATCTTGGTGGTAGGTCTGGAGTTGGTTCCAGGCGGCCCAGATGTCGGCGTTCTCGTCACCGGGATTCTTCAGCTCGACCACCACAATTGGCAGGCCGTTGAGATACAGCACGACATCGGGGCGGCGGAGCTGCTTCGGCCCTTGGATTGCGAGCTGGTTGACAGCGAGCCAGTCGTTCGCAGTCAGGTCACTGAAATCAACTAGGCGCACGCGGTCACCGCGGGTTTCGCCGTCTTTCTGAAACTGAACCGGCACACCGTCCACAAGCCAGCGGTAGAGTTGGCGATTCGCGTTGGCGAGTCCGGGCACGTTCGGATTCAAGACATGGCGCAGCGCATCGCCGCGAGCGACAGCCGGAATATGCGGGTTGAGCTTAGCGATGGCGGCAGCTAGCCGATGGCGCAGTGCCACATCGCGATAGGTATCGCGCTCGGTGCCGGGTGTCTTTGCGTCGGGGGGAGAGATGTCCGGGCCATGGGCGGTTTGCCAGCCGAGGGCGGTCAGCCATTTGAGCATTGCCTGTTCGACTGCGTCCTCGGTAATGCCGCTCATGCAAACACCTCATTCAGTTGGGCCTCCGCCTCAGGGACGCGGAGTTTGCCGGAGATTAGGCGGGGGAGAAGTGCATCACGAATCGATGCTAGTTCCCGCGCTTGCAGTGAATTGGTAATGCGGCGCTCAATTATAGGGGCGACGAATCGACCCAATTTGTTAATTAATTCGACTGGTGGTATCGCGAGGCGAGCCTCTGTCAAATGCTTTCTTTGGATGTGACCCATTGTCGTCGCTTTATGCGCAGCGATTTCTCGAAAACCCGGCAAAAAGTGACGTGTGGCAAGATAATAAAACCACTTCGGCAGCTCGCTGGAATTTACTTTAAACAGGTGTTGATTGAGCGCACCGTCACCGCCGCACCAGAACTCGACTTCAAGCGACCCAGACCACGAAAATAAAACGTCTCCATCATGGACCACGTATTCTGGCTTGAGATGTGCACTAGCACGGTCGGAGCCAGCCGTACTTCCGGCACGCAGTTGTGCGATTTTGATAACCGGCAAATATTCGATTTCACTCTCGGGCGGAAACTTCTGCAATGCCAAACCGTTAAGGTAGGTGGCGAAGGAGTCAAGGGAGCGTATCGTCCATCGCTTCGGAATCCACCCTAGCGCTGAATCTTCGAATGAGTCCGGAAACAGGGCAGCCGTTTCAATATCTATGCCTTCCGGCTCGCGGCCTTCGGCCTTCGCACGCACCGGGTCGAAGTCGATGAACCAGCTTCTGAACAGAACTTGGGCGATTGATTCCAGCGTGGCGTTGGTCTGGCGCAGTAGTTTGATGCGGTCGTCGAATGCTTGAAGTGCTTCGACAATACATTCCTGCTCTAACCGACCCGGGACGTGAAGCTGCATTCCGTAGATGTAATTACGGTTCAAGGATGGTTGCGCACTGCCAGAGTTGTATCCCGCTAGGTCAAGCGTCTGAAGCAGGTAATACGCAAAACGCGGATGGTTTCCGAGAAAATCCGTAACGTAGAGGCAAGTGTTATGCGGCCAATAATCTACGGGGGAATAATGAACACGCCCTATCGATGCCCCACTTCGCCCAATGACGACGCCTGGTCCACGTGCTTTCCACTCGGCGTGCGAGCCATTTTGGCCGGCAGACCCCATGACAGGCGCGTTCCCGGGGCGCTGTTCGTCGGCGGTCAAGTCATGGCCCCGCTGAAGGCGAACAAACTCGCCCAATTTGCAATCTCGCCATTCAGACGGCATACCCGAGCCCTCCGAGCTTTTCCCGAATTAATGCGTCCAGCTCCGCTCCTTTCGCCATCTGCTCGGCAAGCTGCGCCGTTAGGCGGTCCATCTTCTCGTTGAACGCCTCGTCGTCATCCTCGGTTTCTTCTGAGCCAACGTAGCGGCCCGGCGTGAGTGCGTGTCCATGTTCGGCAATCTCGGCCAGCTTCACCGACCGGCAGAAGCCCAGCACGTCCGCGTACGGCTCATCGACGCCATCCTCGCCATCGGCGCGCCAGCGATGGACCGTCGCGGCAATCTTCGCGATGTCCTCATCATCGAATACACGCACCACACGGGATTCCATACGCCCGAGCTTGCGTGCGTCGATGAAGAGCACCTCGCCGCGCCGGTCACGCCCCTGTCTGGCGCCGGCAATCGGCGCGCCGCTCTTGTCTTTGGCGAGAAACCAAAGACATGCGGGAATCTGCGTGTTCAGGAATAGTTGCGGCGGCAGGGCAACCATCACATCGACAACATCGGCTTCGACCATGGCACGTCGAATGTTGCCTTCGCTGTTTTGGTTGCTGCTCATGCTGCCGTTGGCTAGCACCACGCCGGCCTGGCCGCGCGGACTCAGGTGGTGCAGGATGTGTTGGAGCCAAGCGTAGTTGGCGTTACCTGCCGGAGGCGTGCCATACATCCAGCGCCGGTCATCTGCGAGGCGCTCGCCGCCCCAATCGCTGATATTGAATGGCGGGTTCGCCAGCACATAGTCGGCACGTAAGTCCGGATGCTGGTCGCGGTGGAAGGTGTCGGCGGGTTCTTTGCCCAGGTCTGCCGCGAAGCCACGAATTGCCAGGTTCATTGCTACCAGGCGCCACGTGGTCGGATTGGCTTCCTGACCGTAAATGCTAATGTCGTCCGCCCGCCCGCCGTGGGATTCGATGAATTTCTCGCTCTGCACGAACATGCCGCCTGAACCGCAGCACGGGTCGTAGACGCGCCCCTGGTGCGGTGCCAGCACCTCGACGAGGACGCGCACCACTGAGGCGGGCGTGTAGAACTGCCCACCTTTCTTGCCTTCCGCGGTGGCGAACTGCCCTAGGAAGTATTCGTACACCTCGCCGAGCAGGTCTTTAGCATGGTGACCTTCGCCAAAGCCAATCTTCGAAATCAAATCGACCAATTCGCCGAGCTTGCCCGGTTCGAGTTGCGTGCGACCGAACCGTTTGTCGAGAATGCCTTTCAGGCGCGGGTTGTCGGCCTCGATGGCTTCTAGCGCGGCATCAATCCGTACGCCAATGTCACCCTGCTTTGCCTGTGCGCGGAGCGTTTCCCAGCGTGCCTCCGCGGGCACCCAGAAGACGTTTGCCATCGTGTAATAGTCGCGCTCCTCTAGCGCCTCGGCATGGTCCGCGGCGTCGGGCAGATATAGGTCGTCACTTGCGCTGGCAAATGCAGCAGAGAGTTGCGCACGCCGCTCGTCGAATGCATCCGAAATGTATTTGAGGAAAATCAGGCCGAGGACAAGGTGCTTGTACTCCGCCGCGTCCATGGAAGCGCGAAGCTTATCGGCTGCGGCCCACAGCGTTTTTTTCAGGTCTTGGTTCATGTGATGCCGAAGAACGGAGCGAAGTCGAGATGATACCGGGCCTATCTCGAAATCGGCGACACGTGCGGACGAGCAATAGCCGCTGCCTGACACGGGTTAATTTGTATCACCGTCGGCTCGCGAGTCCAATCAGCTTGAAAATCCCCCAACAATTGCCTAGGTTGGTAGACCTATGCCGGTGCAACGCCGGCATGTAGTACCAGGAATGAGCCTGCAACCGTCTGTCGACCGCCCATGCGGTCTGCCCCCTTATTTATGAGAGGGTATGACGGGGGGCAGGTGATGAAATCGGTCTGGCTGCGGGCAAATTCGGCGACGCCGGCGGCCGGTCGGCTACCCCTCAAGCTTCTTTTCCTGTTTGGGTTGCACGAGAGTGATGCTCTCCATGCCCATTGCGCGCAGACAGGCAATCAGAAAGGCCGCCGAGAACCGCTTGCGATTGACCTTGCGGTTGAGCTGGTCGGGCGACTCGTAGATGCCCAGTTGCTCCAACATTCGCGAAAGCTGTTTGTAGCCGATGCGCTCGCCCGTCATCTTTTCCTCTATCAGCCCCTTCGCTGTTTCTTCCCACTGCCCATAGGGCTCGGCCAGCAGCCGGCCACGGTTGCGCCGCAGTTCTTCCATCGTTTTCCCTCGACCTGGCTCGGGCCTCAGACTTTCTGGTGCCGAGATTCTCTCATGGGAATTTTCGGTCGTATACGACTGGCGACAAAGCGGCAGCGCTACACGTTCTCAGCAAGCCAATTTTGCGAGGACAGAATGCCAACAAAATCTTTACAGACCACCGTATCCGCCCACCGGGTCCCGACTGCGTCGTCAACGACCGGCCAGACCGGCATGCCATCCGGGGGTGCGAAATGAGAAGCGCACCGTCCTATGGCGTCCGTAGCCGCCGGAGTGCTGCGAACGCCGGCGTCCGACTAACGGCACGGACGTATGGCAGGGCCCGCATCGGCATGTATGCCGATAAGGCCGCCGGCCACATCACCGTCGAATCCGACGCAGAACGCCTCATAGCTCACATGCTGTGCGTTGACCCGCGCGTGCGTTCTTTCAGGCAGCAACCGTTCACCGTCGACCTGGTCGGTGAACGGTTGCTGTTCACGCGTGAGGAACTTTCAGAAGCGCGCAAAAGGCGTGGTGGCCGCGCCGGGGAGGCGGAATATACACCCGACTTTGCCACCGTTCAGGCCGACGGCCTGCAGCGTGCATACGAGGTGAAGCTCGAGGGCTTCGAGGGCGACGACCGATACTGGGCGAAGGTCGAGCGGGCCCGCGAAATCATGGCGGCGTACTGCTATCCGCTATCGACAGTGTTGGTGCCCGCAAATGAGCGGCACCCTGTCGTCGTCAACGCACAACTGTTGAAGCCGGCGAAAGCGCGTGCCGACGAATACGTGACGCCGGACATCGTCGAGCGCGTCGAAGGCTATTGCGAATCGGGCTCGGTGCTGCAGCGCGCGCTGTGCGCCGACCTCGAGCTTCCGACGGGCCTGATTCCCCCATTGCTCGCTATCGGTGTGCTGCAGGCAGACCTAGCGCATCACCATATCTGCGCCACGCTCGTGCTGTCAGCTGCATATGGTGACCTGAGCCACCTCTGCCTGATTGAGGAGTTGCAGCCATGACATCCGACCTACGCGTCGGAGACAAGCTGACGCTGCCCGGCAAGCCGGAGAGTTTCTACGAGGTGCTGGATGGCCGGCTGCATGGTGGCGCCGTCCATCTCTTCGATGCTGAAAAATGCGACGACTGTTTTATCGATGAAGCGCGTATTCGGGCCAGCGTTGCAGATGGAAGCTTGGTCCTGCATCGAAAGGGAACGCCGCGCGTGAGCATTGCTGCGCAGTACGACAATCCGGAATTGCACAGTAGGGTCCGGCTGTTGAACGAAACGCTGCGGCGCGTCGATGTCATCCGGGAGCAACGGGGTTTGTCGTTTGATGCTGCGATACCTTTCGTGCGCGAAGCCTACGCGAAGGAGAACGAGGGCAAGCCTCTTGCCTGCAAGTTCCCATCGCGAGCAACCCTTTACCGGGCTCACAAGAAGCAGCGGCTCGGCCTGCCGGTCCTCAACGGCGACAAGAATAAGGGCAACGCGAGGAGCCGGTATTCGACCGACATTGTCGAATTCGTTGAAGAGGTCATCCAGACCAAATTCCTCGTTACCGAATCCAAGTGGACCGTACTCAAGCTGACAGACTACATCAATCGTGAGGCTCGTCTTCGCGCTTTGCACGTGGCCAAGCACGATATCAGCCGCAAGTTCGTGTGCGCCAAAATTCATGACGCGACGGTCGATGCCGAATACGACCGGATGGACCCGCTTAACCGGGTCGCCGGCAAATCGTTCGCGAAGAAACGCATCCGAGCAGCGTTCCCATTCGCCCGGATTGAGCAGGATGCGCTGCACCTGCCGTTCGTTGTAGAAACACCCCATGGCAAAGCCAGCACCATCTATCTGGTCCTCGCGATTGATGTCTGTACCGGATATCCGGTGGGCTGGCATCTCGTTATCGGCGCGCCGCGGGAAATGGATTCGCTGTTGTGCCTCGAGATGTATCTGACGCCCGCGAAAGCGGCCCGCTTCGCCGAGTTCGGCATTGCTCATGCGATGAACATCTATGGCACGCCAGCACAGGTGATTTTCGATAATGGCTCGGAGACCAAAGGCGGACGAATCGTCCGCCTTGAGCGACTCGGAATGGATGTTAAGCACTGCAAAGCAAAGGAAGCGCAAGGCAAGCCATTCATCGAGCGTCTAAACAAGTCGCTGAAAGTGGCGTTGGAACTTCTTCCTGGCTGCACGCGCTTCGAAGGAAAGGATGGCATGCGTGACCCGGTGGCGCTGGGTGACGAGTTGATGACCGTCGACGCGCTCGAAAAGTGGATTGTCAGGTGGCTCTATGAGGTCTGGGCCAACAACCCGCTGGACCGGCTGCGTTGGGACGAACTTCTGGTCGATTCGGTGAAGGGAAAGACTCCACTTGAGCGCTTGGTCTACCAGACAGAAGAACTGGGGCAACCCATCACTTTGCCGCCGCCGCGCCAAAAATGGATGACCGCACTCTTCGAAAGCAAGATGTGCGCGCTGAACGCCAGGACAGGCTTTGCCGTTGAAGGGTTCCGATACAAGGGCGAAGCCATATCGTATCTGCTGGCCAAGTACGGTGACCGCAAGGAACTTCATGTGGTCTACAACCCCGACGATTTCCGGCAGGTGTACGTCTTCGAGGGGGATGACCTTCCGCTCGTCGCGCTCAAGCACGAGCACGTTCGCCCGGACACGCCGGCGTGGACCTTTGCAGACGCCAAAGCTCGATTCGCTGCGGGAATGGATGACTGGACGGCGCCGGACGAGAAGGTCCAGTTCGAGCGAGACATGGACGATGCGGTCACCAGCAATGGGAAAGCCAGTAAGCCCAGGACTCGTAGCAAGCGCGAAGAAAACAAGGAAACCGTGCGCCGCGCCAAAAACAATTCAGCCATAGAACGGGCCATTGCCCGGCCGCTATCAGCGGTAGCGCCGTTCGGCCCTGCACCCACGACTAACCCATCGTTACCGACGGACGACTTTCAGCACGACGTCATTTCATACGACGACGTGCCGTTAATGAACATCGTAAACAGAAATACTGGAGAAAAACTGCTGTGACGCCAGCCCAACAACTGCGCAAAGACATCGAAACTTGCGAGCTTCCACATCCCATGTTTGTGGAGCACCTTACTGAGCTCGAGTCCCGCATCGACGATGCCCTCGCTGGCTTTGAACAGAAAATCATTCGCGTTCCTGGTCCGAGTCGCGCCGGCAAATCCTCGCTCATAGCGAGCCTGTCTCGCCGCTATCCCGCTAATCGCATCGACGGTAGGCGCCATGTGCCTGTACTGGTTGTTAAGGTGCCCCCGTCCGCCACGACCAAAGTGCTTCCCAAAAGTGTGCTGGGTGCGTTGGGCTTCCAGGTTCGTCGCAGCATGACGGCGGACACGATGTTCGAGCCGATGGCGGAGCAGCTTCGCTTGGCCGGAACACGCGTCGTAATTTTCGACGAGGCATCGCACCTCGTCGATGATGGCTCACGGGTGCCTCCGCGCGCCGCCGGCGACTGGCTCAAGACACTTTCTGACAAACTTGGCATGACGCTGTTTCTCTTCGGTATTCCGCGCTTGGAGCGGCTTTTTTCGGCAAATGAACAACTGCGTGGCCGCGGGTGTCCTTCGCTCGATTTCTGGCCGTACGACGCAAGCAATGCTGCCGAGATGACAGCCTACGTCTGGTGCGTTGTGAACTATGCGCGCTTGTTCTCGGCGGCTGGTTATCCGATTGACGTGCCCGCCCCCGTGCTGACGCAGCAATGCTATCTCCTTACTGGCGGCCTGATTGGAGTGCTCGCTGATTTCATGCGTGAATTGGCCCGTGCAATGAAAAGCGAAGCTCCGCGGGCCATTACATACGCAGACTGCCAGAAGGCGATTAAATCCGTCACTCATGCCGGGTCACCGAACCGACTGGCATTTCAAGACTCTGGCATCGGCGACGTGGACGTAGAGCCAGCGGCACTGAAGCAAGCATACGTTCATGTCCTGCAGAGCAATACGGCTTCCGTACCAGTTCGCAAAAAATCAGGAGTTAAACAATGAGCCTCGTTCTCACATATGCGCCCAGGGACGACGAGTCCGGGATGGGCTACTACCGACGCCTGGCCGCAGACAATGCGCTCTTCAACTGGCGCGACCTCGCGAGTGCCGCAGGTGTCGAGCGAAAACGCCGTGCCTTGCTTGCGCGCACGGACGACGTGGCCCGTAACCTCGGCCTTGAACCCGCATGGACCGAATTTACCCGACAGCAGGAAAACCTCTGCGGGGATTGGGGACGTCTGCACCGTGCTCAATCGGACGCTGTTTGTCCGGCCTGTCTTGCCGAATCGCCTTACCTGCGACACCACTGGGAACACGTCTATGTGACAGCATGTCCACAACATCGAATCCAGTTGGTCGACCAGTGCAACGCGTGCGGAAAACACCTCTCGCAGGAGCGGCTCTACATTGGATTGTGCTCGTGCGGCCACGACTTAAGCAGCCTGCCGCATGTACCGGCGACCCGCGCGCAGCAGTGGTTGTCGACGCTGATTGCGAGCAACGGGCAGCAGTCGGGCAACATGAAGCCCGCTGTGCACGGCGTGGACATCAATGTGCTGATGAAGGTCATCCGCACGCTCTGCCAATATGCGGACCCGACGCGCCCCGGGCTGCCGCGCGGCGCGGTATTGCCGAAATTCGTCACCGAGGCGGTCGACTTTCTCTCGCCGCTCGAAGCCTTGCTGGCCGACTGGCCAACGGGTTTTCGGAATCACGTCGAGCAACGTATCGCCGCCGGTCGCAAGGATGCCCGTACGCTGAACACGTTGCTCGGCGACTGGTACATCGGTTTGCGCAAGCTTTGCCATGGCACCACGCTCGAGCCCGTGCTTCAAATCATCATCGACGTCGCCGCCCGGAAGTCTGACTGTGTGCTCGGCCTGGATTCGGCAAAAGACGTGGCCGAGGATGCGACCGGCTACATGCGGGCGCCCGACGCTGCAAAGGCCATCGGCGTCAGCGTCTCGCGCCTGCATGATTCCATTGCCGCAGGCGAGTGCGAACACCGTTCGCGTCGTACCGGCACGCGAGGCCAGTTGTTTGAAATCCCATGCGCCGAGGTTGAGCGCATCCAGCGACAACGCGCCGGTTGGATTTCCGACGTCGTTGCCTGCGAACTCGCGGGCGTTACACCCACCGTGCTCGAACGCATGAAGGCGGCTGGCGTAATCCAGTCAGATGTCCGCTGGCGCGAAGACCTCATGAAGGGCGGTCCGGTCGAGCGTCATTCCATCGTCGATTTACATGAGCGTGTGGAGCTGTCGGTGCAACACGCCATGGTGGCGGATGAATCGACGCTCACATGGGCGGAGCTGACCAGCCGGCGTATGGGTGACCGAAAGGCTATCGAGTCGCTGATGCAGGCGATTGCAAGCGACAAGGTGAAAGCCGTCACGCGTGGTCGGACACTGGGCGAAATGTCATTCCTGAGGACGGACGTGTCGCAGTATTTCGGCACGCCGCTGCTCGAGGCCGGCATGTCGATTCAGCAACTCGCCAAAGCGACCGGGTGGAAATGGGAGTCCATCCAGAACTGGGTGGACGAAGGGCTGCTCGCGTCGGAACGTATTCAGCGACGCGGCCAGCCGTGTCGCGTCGTGCTGCCGCACCAGTTGCTGGCGTTCCGGCAAGCCTATGTGCCGCTGGCCGACCTGGCCCGTGCCATGGATACGAGGTCGTCGGCCTTGGCCCGCTTGCTGCCCCGCGTCGAGCTCGTTGGTGCGAAACAGCTTCCTGATGGCGCCGTGCGGGGCGCGCTAATTCGCATTGCCGACCTTGGCCGGCTCGCGGTCATCGGTGCGAGAGCCGGGCACGACCTTTTTGTACCCGCATCGTTGACGCCATGAACGGGCGAGCGATACGTCAAACATCTGCGTGTCTCGACCGGCAAGGCATGCGCAGGTCGAAACACGGTTAGGCTCGCACATAGTGCCGCGAGTCTCAGGAAAGAACCGAAAGGTATGACCCTCCACCACCAGGAGACTGCGATGCCTATCTGGAGACCACGCCCCGCTTCCGAACTGCCGAGGATTCCGTTGTCTCGATGGCGCATATTCGAGACGGAGGACGGCAGCCGACATTTCGTCGGCGTCGATATGTTTGATTCGTCGGGGCGCGTCAGCTCCCCAATAGTGGCGTTCGACCCGGTCGCTATGGAGGGCACGACTGAGACTGGACGTATTTACGAATTGTTCGGCAGGAAAGGCTCGTCACTGACGGTCGACTACGTGTGGATACGGTGGTGCGAACTGTACGAGGTCACCTCGTACACCGACGTGACCGAACGTCTGCTTAACGGAGCTGATGATGACGACCCCACATGAGCGCACGAAGGCCGTTACTGATACGCGAGAGCTGTTGCGAACACTCGCCTCTGCCCATGAGATAACCGTCCGCGGCCTTGTGCAGACGGTCGCGCTGGGCCTGCTCAGGCACTATCCGCTCGATATCGACCTCGATGTGTCGGCCGCAGCGTTACCCGAAATCTGGGCGGCACCTAAGCCCCGGCGGGCGACCTCGACAGCAGCCCCAGAATGTCAAAGAGGCACCATCGGCCGGGGCGGTGCTGACGAGAGCGGCAATCAAGGAGAAGATGATGACCAGCCGGCATCCGGTTCCTGACGATTTCCCGAGAGAACCGGCGCCTGGGCTTGTGCCCGGTGCGCAGCCCAAGCTTCTAGTGCATGAGAAGGACGGGCGGTATCACACCGGCCTTACAGGCGAAGAGCTGTGGGCACGTTACGACGGGTGCGAGGACCTTGCCGGTCAACTCGCACAGTACGCGTCACGAAAAATGTCTGCGTCTGGCCTGTCGCTGGACGACGCACTGGGGCGGGTCGAGAAAGGTCTGACAGGGAAGGTCGGCACCGGCCAGTGGGATTTTTCTCCTGCCGAGATAACGTGGGTGATAAAGCGCACGCGTGAGTTACTGTCGGCGGCGACCAGCGGCGGAGGCGTTCATCATGACCGTTGAAGAAGCGGCGAAATATCTTTTCGTCAGCCGCTCTCATATCCGCGCTCTTCTCGCGTCGGGAAGCTGCTCGAGGTTTTGCCGGGAAACCAGTTCGGCGAGGTCGAAATCGAAGTGGCTTCGGTGCAGGCGTACCGGGCGAGGATGGACGCTGCGCGGCGAACCTGGCTGGATGCGCAGACCAAGAACAACGAGCCGCTGGGGTCCTAGGCGCTCCGGCGACCTCCGGCCTAATGACTCCTGGCACAGGACACCGCCACTGCCGCTATCTGGCTCTGGCGCCATCACGTGGCTTCACCGCTTTGTGACGCCAAGCGGTCAAGGCGAACGCCAGCGTGGAGCCATGGTTCAGCTAGCCGACCGTCGTCCGGACCACAAGGAGGTAAGACGTGAAGAGGCTCAACCCTTTTGCCGGATGGCTACTCCACTTCGCTTCATGGCAGAAGAACATCGACCGCGTCGCAATGTAGCTCGGTGGGTCCGTTTCCATTCTTGCGTCGGTGCTCGCCGTCGCAGTCATTGTCATGTTGCTGCGTCGATGAACTATGCCGGGAACCACATGGGCATCGATGGGTTCCCGAAATGCCTTTGTGGTCAGGCAGGCCAACCGCCGACGCCCGGCTGCCTTACTGTCGGCATTGCCCGACACCACGGAAGAGGGACATATGCTTTCGGAAAATAATCTGGACCTCGAGATTGCGCTTCAAAAGCTTCACGAACTCGCGTTGGCGGACGGCGATTTGGGATACGCATACTGGTACGAAATTGGTCAGCTCCTGCGGCGAGCAGCCGGCATGCAAGCCGAAATAGACTCGCTCAAGAAGGAGTTGGAACGATGTCGTGCGGTGCGCGGCCACGAACCCAGCTGAAGCTCGCGTTACGGTTCCGTCGCGTGGCCATAGTTGCCTGAAGTGCCTGTCTGTCATCCGCGGAATTCGTCAGGGAACGCGACCGACAAGCCGTGTGCACTTTCACCGCGGCGGCGGCGTCCCGTCAACGGCGGCCGCTTTCAATGCAGCCGCCGTCGCGAACCAGGCCGCGATGTGACATCGCTCTCTCGTGCGACCGTGTTTTAGAACCTCCTGCGTCGAGGCCATTCAGTGTGTCTCAGCGCTTGAGGTGAGTGGCTCGCTCGCTGACAATGACGCACTTGCCGGTGTCCCTGCGCCAGCGCCAGCGACGATAGCGCTAGATGCGGCCGCTACTGTAGCCTGTGCCTTCGTCGCACGGTCATGCTCGAGCGCGGTGATTGTCTCGAGAAGCTCGTTGGCGTTGCCGTCGTGCTCAGCTATGCGCTCGACGCGTTGCATTACTTGCGGCAGCCACTTCGGTTTGTACTCGGGCTTGATAGTGTCGGGGTCATCGAAGTGGAAGTCCGTGCCGCCGCCCAGGAAGCCGAAATTGCGCTCAACCGCATCGACCAAGAAAACCTTCTCGTCCTCTTTGCCCGGGCAGGTTTTCTTGTCCAAGATGACAGCATGTCCGGCCGTATGCTCGAGGTCGGGCGGAAGGACCTCTTCCTCCTGGCCGCGACGCACCGTTTCAGGCCAGTCGCGCACGTACGGGACGATGAGGCCAGTGTAGTGGCATTTCGAGTCCGCCTTATACCACTGCGGATGGAAACCGACGACGGTGACCATCTCGCGTTCCTCGGGGGCCTTGTGAAGTGAGTAGGTGTGGTCCGGCCATAGGATGACGCTCCCGACCAGTGCGCCCGCGATGTAGATGGCGTGTGCCGCTCCGAAAATGATGTCGAACATGGTTCAGTTTTCGCAATGGGCGGTTAGGCCGCCCTAATTATTGACCGCACTGCGACGGAGGAAGATTCTGTCTAGTGCACCACCGGGCTCGGTAGATATCGCTCATCGACGGGGGTGCAGTATCTGGGGTTGTGCGGCGACCTCAGGCGGAAAGCCGACAGTGTCTCCGCCACGATTCGATATTCGTCTGTTGGCAGTTCTTGTCATTTGCGCTGCATACGTCGTACGCGGCATCCGCGGCCGCTTGCGCAGATTCGTAGCCGGTTCTCCACGCACATCCCTCGTCGCCGCAAACTAGCGCGCCATACCCAGGTCCCCGACTGCGGTCCAAGACGGCGCACTTTTTAGCGGTTTCGGCGTGACCGCTATTCCGCGCTGCCGTCCGGCAGCCCGTTAAGGCTGAGTTATCCGCCGCTGCCTGCGTCTCATAGTTGCTCGCTCTATACAACGTGGAATTCTCGCCAGGAACTGCCGATATCGATGTGAACGCAAGGGCGGGTGCCGAAAAGATAAACAAAGCAGAAATCCAAACCGACGATTTGAACGTCTTAGACATTTTATGTAGGCCTCAAACTAACCCCGTAGCCCCTACCTTGGAAAGCACTGTGCACGCAGCAGTGGACGGCACTTGAACACATGCATTCATGGAGGAGCATGAATCCGCGCCATCTTACGAATTTCGTAGAGAAATTACAACGAATTCTTACGATATTCGTAGGATGGTCAAAAAGGAGCCAACTACCGTCTTGGGACGTCGCTTGCGAGCAGCGCGGCTACGTGCGGACATCCCTCAAGACAGGCTCGGCGTGAAGATTGGACTCGATGAAGCAACGGCCAGCGTTCGGATGAGTCGCTATGAGACGGGGGTTCATGAACCTCCGTTTCTCATCGTCGTGAAGTTGGCTCAGACGCTACGCGTGCCTACCGCCTACTTTTATTGCGACGACGACGACCTCGCCGATGTGGTACTCGCGTGGGGTCGGCTGTCGAAGTCTGAGCGCAAGCATGTGAAACCATTGATTATGGCGAAGCTTGGCGCGAAGGACCCTGATTAGCCATACGGTGTGGCACTTGGTCAGGCATCAGGTTGAAGCGCCAATAACTCGCATCCAATTCTCGCCAGATTCCTTTGAAACGAATCGATACATCGCTGCGCGGCAGTCCTTTAGTTGACGCAAACAGCGTTCCATTCAGCGCGAACAACTCGAATCTTCGTGCCGTCTCCCGACAAATCGTAGCGCGCCACCCGGGTGCATCCGGGCGTCCGCGGGTCCATGAGCTTTTCCAGGGCGCGGACGAGACTCGCTTTGAAATTACGCATATGCGACTCGTAACCGGATAGTTGATACAAGCGTTCGATGGGCAGCCACATGGGACGAGCATGCCCCGCATAGAAGCTCGCGACCCAACCCCTCAGCCCGTCATATCGAACCGATTTGTTGTCGACGGCTGTCCACGCACCCGGCCCGAAGAGTTCCGCTACCGAGGTCGTCACGCGCAAAAGTAATGCGTCACTGCCTTTGAAATCGGCACCCGACTCTCCATCTTCGAACGTCACGGACAGCAGCTTTGGCACTTCGATGTTCATGCGGTTGTAACGCAGCCGCATCTGGGCGAAGCTCAGGCGGAGAAGGCTCGCCCGTATGGCCCTGTGCGCTTTGACGCTGTATTCATTTCCCATGCGACGCGCGAACTCATAAAACGTAGTTCGTACGTGCCGGGGACTCTCTTCGGGGCAAAGAGGCGCCTCGCGGTAGTAATCAAGACACGTCGCTGCGTATTCCGGTGAACGTGACCGCTGATTCCGGCGCAACGTGACCGTTGCGC